>CAWHMU010000028.1:0-47074 GCA_963830365.1 uncultured Chlamydiae bacterium | reverse complement strand
TTCTCGAGGGCTTTTAAAGAGTTTGCTAGTACGACATTACCAGATAAAGTTCATCAATCACTAATCAAAGCAACATATAAAGACCAGATAGTCGGTCACGTAGTTATAGATTCAACACCCTTAGAGGTTCGTGAAAAACATTTTAAAAAAGCTTCCATAAAAAAACGTAAATTGAAGGATATAAGGCGCAAGGCAAAAAAAGCAGGGGAACTAAACCGTAGGCAAAAACAACTAAAAGAAAATAATTTAGACCACATGACGAGAGACCTACCAAAGCATTGTGACAAAGGTATGAAAAAGAGCGCTCAGGGTTATACAATGATTTGGAAAGGATACAAATTACATGTTGCTGTAGATGATCAGTGTGTTCCCTTGGCAGTTATTATTACATCAGCTTCTTTAAATGACTGCGAAGCAGCGATACCATTAGCATTGAAATCACACCAAGTTGTGATAAATTTATATGATCTAATGGATGCTGCATATGATCATCCTGAAATAAAAGAACATAGTATTTCCCTTGGACATGTTCCTTTGATTGATCAATGCCCTCACAGCAGTGCACAAAAAATTGAGAAGGAAACGGAACAAGAACGAAGAAGGCTTATAAACTTCAAAACGGCAGAGGAAAAAAGATACCGGGAAAGATTACCAAAGGAACGTTTCAACGCCTTGTACAAAGACTACAATGGAGGACGATCCATCTTTTATAGAGGCCACGCCAAGGTGTCGTGCCATGTAATGTTTGGCATTTTAACCGTTGCTGCTTCGACAATCATAAGCTTTCTTTAAGCAATAAAAGCGATGCGTTTGTGCTGGATATCGACAAGGATACCTCCTGCTCAAAAACAGTCAAAATCTCCCCATAGACAAGCCTCATAAATTATTTTGCAGTTGTCCCCTTGAACGACCCCATATTTTCTGCGTTCTAACGCATCTAGAATCGCATCGTTGGAAAATTATAAAACTTTTCCGGCGCAAAATCGCTGTATAAAACGCAAAACACTTATGCAATTGTCTCTTAGGGGGTAGAGCACTTTTCTTGCTGTCCCGTAGCTGCGGCTGCATTCGCTGCGCTCGCAAGCCTTAGCTGACGGGCTACAAAGAGATGGGCTTCGCCTATGTCATGCTATGCATCTTTGTCCTGCATAACTGGATGAACCCTAAGTCAACCACTCATTTGTGTGATGAGCCACAATCGCGTACCTGTCCGAGAGGATTCATTAAAAGACTTAATAATAGCTGGTTGAAAAACGAGAATTAACAATATATTTGCAAGGTTTTCTTTGAAACAAATCGTCATTCTAGCACAGAAGGTATAGTTAGCCTCGATAGAGGCGGAAGCAGGTAGCCATAGGTGTCAACCTATGGAATAAAATGTAGTATAAAGAGAGCCGTGAATACGGCGACAGCAATTTCTATGGAAGCTGAATTAGATGCAATTATTATAGTCTATACTATCCTCTAGTCATTGCTGCCGCCGTATTCACGGCTTTGTTTCTAAACATGCGATGTCCACCCGCTGACGCATGTGGCTACCTGCTTCCGCCTCTATCGAGGCTGTAAAAATGTTCTCATGGCTTGTGCCCTATCTCTTATAGGCAGTGCCAACTCAAATCCTTACTTCACAGGATCGAACGCGCAATTTGCCATTATGTATGATTTATTTAACATCCTCCATTATACCATGATCTAGTTTACATATGGGGAGGTACGCGATTGTGCGATGAACCCGAAACTTGCACCATGGATTTTTGAAACATCTCAGGCTTTATGCTGGACAGATGCGCAAAGCGCCGTATAGGAAGGCAGGTAATCCACAAAAACGTACTCCCCTTTAGCAGGGTCATACCAGCCGGTGCGGATATCTGTTTGATTGGCAATGGCGATAAAACAAGCCCTGATATAATGATTATACCCCAGCACTTGGCTGATCACGCTTGGCGTCAGCCTTACGGCTTTGCATTCTATCGTTAGCAAGGGATAAAGATCGCTGACCGCCGCCAAATCTTTGGCAAAGCACACCACGTCGGCCCGCCTGTCGGGCACAAGCCGCCGGTCCGTGACGGATAAATGCGGCAGCTGGCGTACCGCTTGTTCTACAACGATCAAAGCAGCCGGGAAACCCTGCTCTTCGATCATATGGCTTAAGACGCGCTGCCTGACGAATTCCTCAGGCAGCGCGGCTATCCAGGTCTTACGGATCGGACAAAAAAGACTCTGTTGCGAAGTCACAAAAAACCCAACTGATTAAGCTTCAGGTTCAATGACGCCAAAATCCCCATCATTGCGCCGATACATGACTTTAAGACGCTGGCTTTCCTCACTGCGATAGATAAGAAAGGCATCGCCTGACAAGTCCATCTTCATCAACGCTTCGCCATCGGTCAGCGTTTTAAGCGCATGTTTTTCGCGGCTGATGATTTTATGCGAACGGTATTTATCCAGCAGGCGGCGGCGATTTTCGTCCTCGATTTCATCATTCACATCGACGACTTCGGAATCAAGCGTCGAACGCAACACGTTGACGTTCATATCCACGCTATTGACGCCTTTAGCATGATGGTCTTGGATTTTGCTCTTATAACGCAGCAATTGGGCTTCGAGCTTATCGACGGCCTTGTCGATCGAAGCATACATGTCATCGCTGACGGCATGGCTTTTAATTTTGATGTGATCGACTTGAACGACGATATCCACACGGTGCTCGATCTTCTGAATGTCCATCGTCACTATGACATCAATGATGCGATTGCTAAAGCGTTCAATTTTTGAAATCTTCTCTATCGCGTAATCTTTTATAGCTTCCGTCACCACCACATTGCGTCCTGTGACAGAAATATTGTACACATCCTGCAGAAACTCAGCGGCTTTAGATTTGCGACTCATGGTAGTACCTCACTCTCGTTGTTCTTTCTGAGGGTAGTCCTTCACATGCAGAACTACACCTATGCCTAATTATATACCGAAGAATTGAAACTGCAAATAGAAAAATAAAATTAAGGCTCATTCGGTTTGGCAAGCCATAGTCAAACCCATCTCTTGTAGCGAGTTGGCGTGATCGGATCCTAAAGGATTGGGGTCCGGCTTGTGATTTGAAAGTCCCAAATGGACTAAAAAGCCCAAAGCCTTTCAAATCGCAAGCCATGCTGCCGAAAGCTGTGCCAGGCGTTATTGAGCACGCACCTCTCAGTGGTGTCAGCTCAAGATGTAAGGGAAAAACAGGATAGACCTGCCCCTCGGGTGGCTTAGGCAATTCTGAGGGGCAGGTCTATCCTGCCATCCTGTTCTCTTAACTTTTGCGGCCGGTATTCTTTGCGTCTTTGCGCCTCTTGGCTGCCTGTTGGCTGCCTGTTGGCGTTGACTTTTCTGTATGCAAGCCCACCCTGGCAAGCACATATTATTTTAATACTTCAGCTACTGCCTCTGCCCAAAATATGCGCTTTTTAGATTCCTAAATCTTTAACATGCTTTTTCTTTTTTCTTTCTGCCTTCTGCGCTATGATAAACTCACTCTACAGTAAATATTTCCATACCAAGGAAGATAATGCTCATCCCTCATGCTTCGGTGCTCCTTGACGAGCTGCTACATTATTTTGATCAACGCCAGCTACGCTACTTCGTCGACGCCACCCTGGGCGCAGGTGGCCATTCCGAAGCATTCCTCAAGGCCCACCCGGAAATCGAACTCCTCATCGGCATCGACCAGGACCCCGTCGCCAGAGATATCGCCGCCAAACGCCTAGCCCCCTGGCAGGAACGCGTGCGCATTGTCCCCGGCAACTTCTCTACGTTGGAGACACACCTTTCACAGCTAGGCATCGATAAGGTCGATGGCATCATCTTCGATCTCGGCGTCTCCTCCATGCAGCTGGACCAGCCCGAAAAGGGTTTTAGCTTCATGCGCGAAGGACCCCTCGACATGCGCATGGACCCTGCCAACCCTCTCACCGCCGCCGAAATCGTCAACACCTGGCCAGAAGGCGACCTAGCCCGCATCTTCCGCGATTACGGCGAGGAAAAACGCTGGCGCTATGCCGCCCGCGCCATTGTGCAGGCGCGCCAAATGCAGCCTTTCACCACCACTTTGCAGCTCGGCGACTTCCTGCGCCAGACCCTCTATATCCCCAAGCACAAAAAAGGCATACATCCTGCCACGCTTATCTTCCAAGCCTTGCGCATCTGCGTCAATGGGGAATTGCAAGCCATCGAAACCGCCCTGCCTGCAGCCATCCGCCACCTGGCAGCGGGCGGGCGTTTGGGGATCATCAGCTTCCACAGCCTGGAAGACCGCATCGTAAAAAACCTCACTCGCTTTGCTGCCAGCGATAAGATGGACACCTCAGGCCTTGGCGGCGGCCTATTTTTGGATAAAGAGCCTGAAGTGAATATGATCACCAAGAAAGCTGTCGTGGCCAGTAGCGAAGAAATAGAAAAGAACCCCAGAAGCCGCAGCGCCAAGCTGCGCGTAATTGAAAAGCGATGAAATCAACACCGACCCGCACACCACATAAACCTGCAACCTTACCCACTAGTTTGGCCACTAGACAACACCGGCAGCATCATATCGTGTTGCGCCTTTTCCTCTGCATCGGCATTGCAGGTCTGACACTCTTTCTTTATATCGACAAACAGAACGATCTCACCGAATTGCGCCTCGCCATCCCAGCGTTAAGCAAAGAGGTCAAAAGCATCCAAGAGGAAAATATCCGCCTGCGCTATGAAATTGAACGCTTCGAAAGCCCCATCCATCTGATTGAATTGATGCGCAAACCGGAATTCAGCCATCTGAAATTCCCATATCTAAAGGACGAAATCTTCCTGCCCAAAGCTGCACCCTTAAGCGAAGATATACAAGTTTTTTCCAAGAGAGCCCCCTGATGGCTGAACAAAACAAAACTCCCACCAACTCTCTCGACCGCAAACGGCTCCTCTGCCTTTCTTTGTCCATCTTTGCCCTTTACGCCCTGCTCATCACCCAGTTCTATGACATCCAGATCATCGAAGGCGATAAATGGTCCAAAGAAGCCGACAAGCAGCACTATTTCATCGTCAAAGAACCTTTCATGCGCGGCATCTTCATCTCCAATACCAGCATCAAAAAAGGCCACCCTGAAGCACCACAGAGCTTTGTCATTGACGTCCAAAAATTCCACCTCTATGCCGATCCCAAATCCATCCCCGAAGCCCATCGCGAGGCTGTTGCCAAGGTCCTTGCCAACATCCTCGATCTTGATGCCGCAGAAAAACAAGCTCTGCGCAGTCAATTCGACCGCAAAAGCCGCAGCCGCAAACTTGCCATGTGGCTCGATGGAGAACGGCATGCCGCCATCCTCAAATGGTGGGGGCCTTTTGCCGGCGCCAACAAGATCCCGCGCAACGCCCTCTTTTTTGTTGCCGACTACCAGCGTTCATACCCTTTTGGCAAGCTGCTCGGACAGGTGTTGCACACCATCCAGAATGTCAAAGATGAAGCAACCTCCCAAGCACTACCTACCGGCGGCCTGGAACTCTATTTCAACGGCATTCTCAAAGGCAAACAAGGCAAAAGACGCCTCATGCGTTCCCCGCGCAATGCCCTGGAAACCGGCGAGATCATCGCCTTCCCCCAACATGGCGCAAATGTCCACCTGACGATCAATCACTACCTACAGGCCATTGCCGAAGAGGAAATCGCCAATGGTGTCAAGAAAGTCCATGCCAAAAGCGGCTGGGCGGTGATGATGGACCCCCATACCGGTGAAATTCTGGCTTTGGCCCAATACCCTTTCTTCTCCCCTGCCGACTACCAAAGCTACTTCAATGATGCCCTGCTGATCGAACGCACCAAAGTCAAAGCCATCACCGACGCCAATGAGCCAGGCTCTATCATGAAGCCCATCACGCTTGCCATCGCCCTCAAAGCCAACGACGAGCTTTCCCTGCGCAACGCCAAACCGATCTTTGATCCCAACGCCATGATGCCCACCTCCAACACCCACTTTCCCGGCCGCAAGAAGCCTTTGAAAGACACCCATATGCACAGCTTCCTCAATATGAATATGGCCCTGCAAAAATCATCCAACATCTACATGGCCCGACTGGCCGAGAAAATCATCCAGCAGCTCGGCAGCAAATGGTACCGCCAAGCCCTCTATGATTTCGGCTTCGGCCAAAAAACTGGCATCGAACTGCCTTCCGAAAGTGCCGGCCTGCTGCCGACTCCCGGCAAGAAACACCAAAATGGCACCATGGAATGGTCCGCCGGCACCCCATACACCCTGTCCATGGGCCACAACATCCAAACCAGCAGCCTGCAGATATTGCGCGCCTATGCCGTCTTTGCCAACGGCGGCTACCTCGTCAAACCCACCCTCGTACGCAAAATCGTCAAACCTCTACCCGATGGCTCCCAGGAAATACTGCTGGAAAACAACCCCGCCGAACATAAAAAACGCATCATCAGCCCTGAAATCGCGCAGGAAATTGTCACCGCCATGAAATTCACCACTAAGATTGGTGGCACGGCCCGCCGCGCCAATGTGTGGGGATATACCGAAGCCGGCAAGACCGGCACCGGCGATAAAGCCGTTAATGGCAAATATTGTCCGGAATATGTATGCTCTTCTTTTGTGGGACTTGCCCCCGCGAAGAACACCGCCTTTGTGCTTGTCGTCGCCATCGACGAGCCGGAATATGGCCACGCCCCCGGTATCGGCAAAAAACACCATGCCGGCGTATGCGCTGCCCCCGTCTTCCGAGAAATTTCCAAACGCGCCCTGGAATATCTGGGTATTGCCCCCGATGACCCCTATGGCTATCCTTCAGGCGATCCGCGCTATGACCCGAAGAAGGCGGATTGGTTGCCTGAAATCCGCCAATTGCAAGAAATATACGAAAAATGGAATAACCATACCCATAAGTAAATCCCGGTATCAGAGAAAAAGACAAGGATTAAGGCTGAAACATGAAACTGAATAAACTATTAAAAGACATCCCTGTCACCCAAATCAAAGGGTCTAAGGACCTTGATATCACCGGCGTCTGCGCCAATTCCAAACTCGTCGCCCCGGGCAACCTCTTCATTGCTCGCAAGGGCAAGGCCAAGGACGGCTCTTTCTTCATCCCTGAAGCCGTTGCCGCAGGCGCTGTGGCCGTAGTTTCAGATATTTACGACCCCCTCTTGAGCAAACATGTCACTCAAGTCATCCATCCCGACATCACCATCCTTGAAGGACTGATTGCCGCCAATTATTACCGCTTTGCCAGTCAAGAGCTGTTCATGGTAGGCATCACAGGCACCAACGGCAAAACCACCACCTCCTTCCTGGTCAAACACATCCTGGATAATATCGATGGCGCTTGCGGCCTGATCGGCACCATCGAATACATCACCGGCCAGCACCGCTACCAAGCCACCCGCACAACACCCGATGCGGCTTCTACACAGAAAATGCTCCGCGAAATGGTGCTGCAGGGCTGCCGCAGCGCCGTCATGGAAGTAACCTCCCATGCCCTCGACCAAAACCGCGTCGATCAGATCGATTTCGACACCGCCGTATTTACCAACCTGACCCTTGACCATCTCGACTACCATCAGAGCATGGAAAACTACGCTGAAGCCAAGCATAAGCTTTTCCTCAGGCTAGACCCCTCCAAACACAAGAAAGCTAACCCCTTTGGCAAGACTGCCATCGTCAATGCCGATAGCAATTGGCATAAGCGCATGCTGGAAGGCTGCAAAGCCCGCATCATCACCTTTGCCATCGACAGCGATGCCGATTTGAAAGCCGAAAATATCGAACTATCCTCCTCAGGCACCACACTGGTACTGAACTACCGCGGCCAAAAAGCCCGGCTGGATTGGCCGCTGGTCGGCAGATACAACATCTACAATTGCCTGGCAGCCACCGCCGTCGGCTTAAGCCGCCAACTGCCCTTAGACAGCATCGCTAAAACCCTTGCCTCAGTCCCGGCCGTGCCCGGACGCCTGGAAGTCATCCCCAACCCCCTCGGCCTCAAGATTTATGTCGACTTCGCACACACCGATGATGCCCTGAAAAATATCCTGGAATGCCTCAATGAATTCAAAAAAGGACGCCTCATCGTCGTCTTCGGCTGCGGCGGCAACCGGGATGCCAGCAAACGGCCAAGAATGGCCAAAGTTTGTGAATCTCATGCCGATATCGTCATCGTCACAAGCGATAATCCGCGCCATGAAGATCCCTCCGACATCGCCCGCCAGATCGTCGCCGGCTTTTCCACCTCACCCCACGATAGCAGCCGTAAGGGCGCAAGCTATATGGTTGAACTCGACCGCCAGGCCGCCATCGAAAAGGCTATCGACATGGCCACTCCCGACGATGTCATCCTCATCGCCGGCAAGGGTCATGAAACACACCAGATCTTTGCCCACAAGACGATAGAATTCGACGACCGCAAGATGGCAAGGCAACTGTGCCAAAACAAAGTGATTTCTTATTAAGAATCAATACTTGTATAGTTCCCTAGGAAATAACTTTAAGGCAACACACCTCATGAAACGCGCCCTTCTATTTTGCGTACTGATGACATTGATGCTGATGGCCGGCTGTGCGCCACGCATGCCCGTTGCCAAAGTCGTCCCCGTAAAAGTTTCCAAACCCATCCCGGAATCACTCAAGGGCCGTCCGCAAGAAATCGCCATGCCCACGCTGCCTTTCAGACCAAAAACAGCTGATCAAAAGGTCATCGTGCTTGATGCCGGTCACGGCGGCGAAGATTTCGGCACAAGCTCGCTTGGCTCTCCTAAATACCAGGAGAAATATCTAAATATGTCCACCACGCAGATGGTGAAGAACTTCCTGCAGCAATACGGCTATAAAGTCGTCCTGACACGCACAGACGATACGTTTATCTCGCTTGACAACCGCGCCAAATTTGCCAATGCTCAAAATCCAATCCTCTTTGTCAGCATCCATTACAACTCGGCCCCAAGCAAGGAAGCCGAAGGCATCGAAGTCTTTTACTATCGCAATGAAGATGATAAGACGCGCATGGTTAAATCAAAAGCTTTAGCACAGGCCGTTCTCGATAAAGTCTTGCGCAATACCAACGCCAAATCCCGCGGCGTCAAGCACGGCAACTATGCCGTGATTCGCCAAACGACCATGCCCGCCATCCTCATCGAAGGGGGCTTTTTGACCAACAGCAGCGAAATGGAAAAACTGAAAGATGCCGGCTATTTAAAAAACCTGGCTTTAGGCATTGCACAAGGGATTCAAGATTATCTGGCAAAACAGAACATTCTTGCCGAAAAATAGCTACCCCCCGGAAATATGACCTTGGAAATGTGACCTTAGAAATATGTCCTTGGAAATGTGTCCTTGGAAATGTGTCCTTGGAAATGTGTCCTCGGCGCGATTCGAACGCGCGGCCTGTTGCTTAGGAGGCAACCGCTCTATCCAACTGAGCTACGAGAACGTATGATAGCAAGCGAATGTGCTATATCCTAGCTTATTTAAACCTTTCTAGCAACGTCAAAGCTCAGCGCTATTTTCATCGCCTATAAAACCGCCCATCATGGATCCTCCATCATAGATCCTTTTGAGGATTGGGGCCTGGCCGGTGAGTTGTGATTTGAAAGTCCTAAAGCGCATTCAGGAAGTCCCAGCAGCTTTCAAATCGTAAATCGCCAGCCTAATTGAAGTTTGAGGATTGGGGTCTGGCTTGTGATTTGTGATTTGAAAGTCCTAAAGCGCATTCAGGAAGTCCCAACAGCTTTCAAATCGCAAATCGCAAGCCTGACCCCAAGCCGTTCAGCCGACACATCTACCCAGAGTTCCTGCACTATTGTTTTTTAAAAGTTAGCTCAAGGCGGCGTTCCCCAAAGCTTATTCTTATCACTCACTGAACATTTGCAAATTAAACAGCCATGTGATAGTTTAATAAACTAACTATAATTTCACAGACACAACCAACCAAAATACTATACATGCCTTTTAATTCATTTCAGTATACTTACGCTAGCTTCCCAAACGGTCTTGACGGCTTTTATACCACTGACTTTAGTCTTCCCCATGAGGCGCGGCCTCGCAATACAAAATACCAAAAAAAGAATCCAACCCCTGTGTCCGCCTGGCAGCAGCCCCGCATCGCCACACTGGCAAAAGTTGCTTTAATAGGCTGCGCCTGCGCCGCCGCCATTGCCCTATTGGCGGCCAAGGCGTTTGCGCCCGGCCAAGAGAGCGCCTCAGCCACAGCCTTAGCAACGGCCGCTGCCACAGCAAGAGAAATCGCAGCCAAGACAAGAGACCTTGCAGCCATGGCAACGGCTGCCACTGCCGCAGCCATGAAACGAGCCCTAGCAGCTCATGAAACCGCCGACATACATGTCAGCGCCGCCGCCTTGCGCGAAATTGCCGCTGAAGCCCGCGCCGCTACCGTTAGAAGAGGCGATACCCCAGCAAAAGCCGCGGCCACATTGGCAGAACTTAATGCCGCTGCCGCCGACGTACTAGCCGCCGATGTCCTGGCCAAAGCAGCGGCAGCCGCTTTTTCAGCCGTCGACCACGCCGACGCCAAAGCCGTGGCTGCGGCTGAAAGCGCCGCCGCCGCAGAAGCACGCTTCACCGCGGCACAAGCCAAAGTAACCTCAGCCCAAAGCGCCAAGAACTGACGCAGCACACAGCCCTGTTCCAATTATGCACAGACTTCCACTATAGTATCAGCCTGCCCGTGCCCAAAATATGGCATTTGCCTGTCCATTAGCTGTTGTCCATATAGCCTATTTAGTCCATATGGTCCACTTTTCGTGCCCGCGCCAGAGCCAAAAACTTATTAAAAACAAGCACACAAAAGGCCAGAGCGGCAGGCGCGCAAAATGATTCCCATCTTGCAAACCTATCGCCCTGGCCCTTGCATCTGCTAACCTAGTCGAATGTCAGGCCTTATCCAGAGTTTTTTGACAGCCCAGGCCTGAACCCGAGTTGTGACCCCGAGTTCAATGTCAGAATGTCAGACCTGACCCCGAGTGCTATGTTAGGAGGGTTTTTAGCACGGAAATCGGACGGAAATCCGGGATGGCAAAAAATCTGGAAAGGCTGGATTAGACTGCAAGACATGCGCGATCGAATGGAAATGGCTCTGCAAAAAATAACTTAAATTATTTGATTGATAGTTGTGGGTAACGACAAGGGGTCAAGGATATCCGTGTTTTATTAGATCTTGATGAAACTCCATCATTTCAAAGTGATATTGGCTCCAATAAAGCTTATTATTTATGTAGTGCCATTCATCGCTACAATCTAATCCGTATTGAATAAGGGCATTTATTACTGCGATAATAATTTTAGATCTAGGCTCTCCTGGAGTAGCTAAAATACCGAAGGTTGAAAAGCAATAACGCGCCTTATCCCTTTCAGATACATTTGGTAACCACTAACATCTATCTTTGGTGTCTTTGGAGCAACGCTCTCCGTTTTCATTGTAAAATTGAACTTTTTGAGCGTTTGTCTTGCAATCATGATGAGCAAGAGCACGAAGCTGATGCATATCTATGTGCTGCATCTCGAGATACATATCCATGTGTTTTATAGCTAAGGGATGCTGAAAACAGTAGGCATTTCCTTCATGGTCATATGCGAAATGATCATATGCATAAGCTTTGCTATAATAGAACATGCCTAAAATAAAAAAGATGAAAGCTAAATAATATATCCAATATTTCTTAAACGATTCTTTCATATGCTGCCTTTTCAGTTATACGTTCTATTTTTTTTCCATAAGTCTTTGTGCCCGGGGTCAGGCATGAGATTCTGACATTCTAGGCTGCGCAAGCGGAATTCAACAACCAACGACACATTTCCGTCACTTGCTGAGCAAGTATTTCATCTTGCGTACTCTTAATTTCCAAACGGTTGGCTAGTTTAGTCAGACCGCTTGCATCTCTTCCTCGAAGCTTTGCAAGACTTTCAAGCGAGAGACCCTCGTATTCTCTGACTAAAAGAGCCAGTAATGCGCGCGCCTGGGATTGTTTTGGATTGTCCATCGTTACCCCTAAGCATAACGTGGCAGGTAGAAGTTGGTGAATGGAATCTCTGTCGTCTTGCCATGATTATCATGAACATAATGAGCAGTGACTATGATAACAAGGAAAATGTCAGCATGTAAAGCCTGGCCCCGTGTTCAAATTTCCAATGTTTTATAAAAAACGCAAAGGGTCAAGACGATAGGTGTGCAAAATGATCCTCATCTTGCATGTCTATCGCCTTGGCCCCTTGCACCTGCTAACCTAGTCAAATGTCAGAATGTAAGGCCTGACCCCGAGTGTGAGGTCAGCCTTGGTATATTCCTCGCAAGAAAATACTAAAATACCAACCTGACCCTATCTCAATGTGACCTCATTTCAATCTTCTTATACTGATTTGGTTGTATGCTTATACTGATTGGCTTGTAACATATAAAGCAGCGCATACTCGCTTTGTGTATTAAGTAACGTCTGATGAGAGCCTGTTTCGATCAGACGACCATTTTTAAAGACCAGAATTCTATCAGCCATTTTTGCTGAACCAAGACGATGGGTGATCAGAAGAGCCGTTTTCCCCTGCACTGCATCTGCAAATTTATTAAAAACTTCAAATTCACTTTCTGGATCAAGTGACGATGTTGGCTCGTCCAAGATTAAGAACTTTGCCTCACGGAGAAAGGCGCGTGACATAGCCAATTTTTGCCATTCTCCTCCTGAAAGTGACGTTCCTCCAAATTCTTTTCCTAAAAGAGCGTTTAATCCTTGGGGCAATTGCTTTAAAATAGGAGTAAAACCTCCCTTTTTTGCTGCATGACAAATCTGTTCTTCAGAGGCATTAATATTTCCTAAAGCAATATTTTCACCCACCGTAAAATGATAGCGTCCAAAATCTTGGAAAACACCACTTATAACCGAACGCCAAGCCATTATGTCTATATCCTTTAAGTCATGCCCATCCACAGTAATAGAACCTGTTGAGGGGTCGTAAAAACGCAATATGAGTTTTACTATTGTAGATTTACCTGCGCCATTTGGACCCACAATAGCAATTTTTTCCCCTTTTTGAATTTTGAAACTCACATTCTGAAGAGCTTCTCGGCCGTCCGGATATGAAAACGAAACATTTTCAAAGCAAATTTCATGCTGAAACCCAGGACAAATCATTGATTGATTTTCTGGAATAGAGCAAACCGATGAAAAAAGGAATAAGCGTAACTTGGAAAAAAAAAGTAGAATCGGAGTTGTCATACCTAGGTATGAAATACAACCTATCAGTTGAGATTGAGTCATAACAAGCGATTGTATAATAACAACTAAACCACTTATTTCCAAATTCTTATCTTTTGTTTGGAGCAGAACAACACTCACAATAAAAACATAACCAATGACAGTCAAAGAAGATAAAAAAACTGAAGCTGCAGATTTCTTCCATCTTGCCTTAGACAATGCTTGATGCATTGATTTGGCTAATTCTTTATATCGCTGTACTAAAAAATCCCCAAAACCGAACAGACGGACTTCTTTTGCAACATGATCATCTAATGATAAGGAACCAATCCAAGCTAGTTTTCGCGCTTCTGGACTGCGAAAAAGCATCTGATCCCATGACTGCTTTTCAAACCAAAGAGTCGATAAGGCATGAGGTAGGCTAGCTAAGAGCATAGCAATCGGAATCCACCACTCGAGGGTACTTAAAACTATCTGTACTGACAACAGAGCTATACCTTCTTTCAAGAACCCAGTAAGAACGTAGACAAGATTTAACGGACGTTTTGAAGATTCATTTTTTAAAAATTGGATTTCATCGTAGAACTTTGGGTTTTCAAATGAACTCAAGCCTTGAATTGTGTGTGCCCTCTCCATTAGCAAAACATTACAAAAACTTAATATTTTTTCATTTAAATGAAGCCGAACTACAGCAATAACCGGACTCAAGACAATATCCGCTAATAGCATCCCTCCCCAGAGAGCAACAAATAAAAGTGGAAATGTAAAAGATGAATTTACCCACTGGATAATTCCTTTTATCGCATAGAGAGATGCGGCAGGAATCAATCCCTGAAAAAATACAAATATCAAAAGAAAACTGGTTTCATATGGTGCTGCATTGAAAAGCTGCTTGAGCGACCACGAGAAAGTTTTGTATGCAGAATATATAGTTTTCATATTGATGACATTTCCAATTCTTCCATAAAAGGCGGTACCAAATGTCGAGATAGAATATCGCAACCAAAATTCATTTTTTTGTCACTTCGCTGTAGGAATTGCTTTTTCAATCTAGCAATAGCTGTTTCTCCAAAAACGTTTGGGTATTTGTACCCTTTGCTATCATAAAGATGTTTTTTTCTTGGAATTTGATAAAAATACGGAATATTTAATGACAAAAGATCATCCGCTTCGTATTGGCTATAACAGGTTGATCCAAGTTTTTGTAATAGAATCGATTCAGCTTTTTTCCGAGCTACAAGCTGTTCCGGCAGCTGTATGTTCCTCAGTAAATAGACATAAGAAATTGTTTCACGTAACAAAACACGCCCACGAACTTTACCAACAGCCCTCCACCAGTTTTTATCATTAACAATGGAGTCTAGCTTTTCTGTAATCTTTCTGTAGCCATAGCAATATCCTTTGATAATAAAAGAAACATATTTGTGAGCAGGGCAAGATTCATCATTCAACCAAGGGCAATGATGATGGGGAGAATCATTAATTCCTTGATAGCGCACCTCAATATCATCTGTTTGATCGTGAATAGCATGAGTCTTCAAATACTCATACTTTATCCCATCTGGAGCTTGAAGTGCAGAGTTAAGAAAACGATTTTCATCTTGATCATTTATCTTCTGAATTAAAAGGGTTGTAAGGATGCTTTTATCGTCTATAACAGGCGGTTCGTAATTTTGAAATAGTGTTTCTCCATCAATTAAAATAGGGAAAGCTCTTTTAGCAAACAAGTTTTCGCAGTGGCCATCCGTATAATTCAGACTATCTGCTACCGCAAGCAAAACACCTGTTCTACAGTAAAAATCCTCAATTTCTTGCGTATTTTCGCATTTTTCAAAATCGATAAATTTAATCCATCCATATTCAGGTAAGGCAAAAACCTCTAAAGACTTCAAATTAAAAGGGTCCTGTAACTCTAACTTTTCAATAAAACGAGCTAAAAGAAGATCTGGCCTAAGATCAACGGGCTTATAAATGACCTTCAAACCATTGGAAAATTCAAAGAGAAGTGTTTGTTGAGAAGAATGTCGATCCGCTCCATCAAGAGGCTTAATTTTATGAATTAGAATATTCGGAGGAAATTGATTCCACTTTTTCAACTCCAGTTCATTTTCTTTATATCTCCTTAGACTTCTGAGGAGAGAGTCAAACGTTTGAACAATTAGGTTTTCAGATAATTCAAAAAGGAAAGGGTATTTTTCCAAAATTGAGTATGTATGTTTAGTATACTTATTCCCATCTACAAAAAAACTTTCATACCGAGCTGTTGCAGAATTTCCAGATAAATCACCGTTCCTTTTGGCCTTCTCCAGCTCAAAAACTACCGTAGGCAAAAAGATTCGATCTAATTCGGTTGCAAGAGAATCAGAAAACTCTTGCAAAACCTCCTGGATGGTTCTAGAAAAGATCATGAGATCACTTACAGCATCTTCAATTTTCCTCAATTCTTTTTCTATAGAGCTTAAGAAAAATTGAGCTCTGAACCCATCCTGCACACTTATTTCATCAACATAATGGGCCATATTTAAGCCTAATGTCTTTAGCACTCCTTGAATACCCTAACAAATGAATTTTTTGATTTTCTATATTAGTGATCTTTCGTGCACTATATTCTGGCCTATTATCACAGGTTCCTGTGGCTGCACAACGTCCACCCATTAAACCTGCTTTACAAGGATTCCAATTTAATTTAAGCGCTTCAAGTTCTGCTCTACCTAGTACATCTCTATTCATTCATGACCCCTTTGGATAAACATGCAGTCACGTTCTGACTTTCAATTCCAAAAAATGTTTTCAAATCTATTTCTTGTCCGTGATAAAAACTTAATCCTTAAGCCTTTTTAAGACAATATAAAACACATAAGAAGTCAGCTCTGCGATTCACCTGCATTCGTTAGATTTAGCTGAGGCTCTCTTCCCCGTGATTTGGCAGCCTGTGGCACTAAAAGTTTTCTAGCCTCCGTTTCCGTTAGCCAAAGCTCATGCTCCAACAGATGCCTAAATTGCAGTTCCGCTAGAACGTCGAGTAGCGCAAAGGAATCTCACCTCATGAGCTCTCACAGATCCGTACGCACTTGGGGTCACACTTGGGGTCAGACTTGGGGTCAGGCTTGGGGTCAGGCTTGGTATTCGGGTATTTTCCTTGCGCTCTATCCCGCTTGACTATAAATTCTTTGAATTATAGCAAGACGACAAAGATTCCACTCCCCTACTTCAACCTACCACGTGATGCTCAGGGGCAATGATGGTCAACCTATCTTCTTTTCTGAGGGAGATACATCAAGGTTGTGCCTGCTCATGCAACAAGGTGTTGAGCGTTTTGGCCACAGCATTGAAGCTTTTTGTATGATGTCGAATCACATCCATTTGGCGGTGCGAGTAGCCGATATAAGCATTTCCCGCATTATGCAGCATCTTGCTTTCCGCTATACTCGTTATATCAATCGAAAGTACAAACGCATTGGGCACCTATTTCAGGGGCGATTCAAATCCATTCTTATTGATGATGAGGATTATCTCAAGGAACTTATACGGTATATCCATCTTAATCCAGTCCGTGCAAAATTGGTGTCTGATCCTCTACAATACTTTTGGAGTAGCCATAGAGCCTATTTTGAACTAGACGAATTTAGTTGGCTGACCAAGGAACGAGTTTTGAAAAAATTCGACATCGAACCCAAAAATGTCATCAGAAATTATGAGAGGTATGTTTTGAAAGGGATTGGTGTCGAAACAGAATTCGACTTTAAATCGGGTTGCATTGCAGGAATGATTGGTAATCGAGCATTTGTCGAAGAAATTATGGTAACAACGTGCGCAATAAAACACAAAAAAATAGAGTTAACTGACCTTATAACAAAAGTTTGTGAAATTCATAACATCACTCACGAGCAGTTGTGCATGCCTGGGAAGCACGCCAAAAATTCCCTTGCACGTGCGCTATTGGCTTTTTTTGTGAGAAAAACCAACCATATTTCATTCGCAAGCCTGGCAAATATTCTTGGGAGAGATCCAAGTACTTTAACACAACTTGCAAGCCGCTTCGAAATCAAGGTCATCAGTAACCCAACAGCTGCCCAGAACGTGGAGGATATGCGCCGTTGGTTACAGGATCCTCTAAGAATGAATAACTAAAGAAACGAATACCCGAATACCAAGCCTGACCACAATCTTTCGGCCTGAACCGCCATATGGGATCCATTTTGCCTGGATTTCACAGCTTTTTTAGATGCTGATAGCAATTTTGAACGGAAGAGAAACAGACGCATATATAAAAAAGTCGTTGAGATAGAATATTGAGCTTTTTGACAGCCTAGGCCTGCCCCCGCGTTTGGGAAATTTCAACTAGATGCTCGTATAAAAGCAGGGGTTTGGAATTAGAATTTTTCCGATGACGTTGCTTAGAAATGTTCTTCGATTCGTATAGCTACGACTTTTGCTTTGAAAGGGCTTTTTTTAAAGAATGGACGGCATTTTGAATATTATTACTTGTATTATCAATAATAACATCCTGCGCGTTTTTTGGAGCGATATATAAATTTTCCGATTTGCATTCGTCAAACGGTTGTAAAAACGCCATTTTCATTTTCATAAACAGTGGTCGTGTAATTTCTTCAAAAGTGAAGATAGGTTTCTGGTACGCTATATCTTTGAGTGGAAGTAAAATAGCGTCAAAAACCTGATCTAATTCATGCCTATAAATGCTGTGAATAGGTTGCAGTGGCTGATCACTGATTTGATAAAGCGCGGTAAAGCTGCCAAATAATTGCCTTAAATACCTTTTTTCCTGAAGATTTTCCCTATCAATAGCCTCTTCATTCCTTTTAAGAAGCCGATTATAAGCAACAGGAAGAGAACAATATAGCAAGACTCGGATGATTTGTACATTCGGAAAAAGTTCTTGGATATGATGTTCTTTGACATACCAAGAATCGAGAATGACATTTTTTCGCCGTTCGATAGCCTCTTTAAGTCTTTGTATTACTTCTGTATTGATTCCATCGCTTAATGCCTTCTTCCAAAGTAAATTTTGTGGATTATTTAATTCTTCTTGAATTTCACATAAAGCATTTTTAGCTTTTTGGGAGTCCTCAAGGGAAGCTGTTTTTTTAAAAAGAATATCTTTTTCTCGGAGTGCATGGTAGAGATTTTCTCTAGCCACTGCTTTGTTAATTATGATAAATTTGCAAGGGAATCGCAGGGCAACAGCTTCGAGGTAGCTTCTCTGCATGATTGAGTCTTCATCCACAAGTTCTAAATCACATTCCTGTACGATAGATCGAATAAGAGTAGATTTGCCAGAAGAGCACGTGCCTCTAAGATAAATGACGGTAGCATCCTGGGGATGTTTTTCAAAAGGGCTGATGGCGTAAACCGAAAATGAAATATAGTGGCACATGCACAGCATAATAAAGACAAGTGAACGTTTTTTTGCTTTCATGTCAATTTTCCTTTATTTGGACATGGGGTCAGCACATGGTTCATCACGCAAATGAGTACCTAATTAACAAAACCCTAAGAGCAATCTCCATTTCCCTTCTCTGTGCCTCTGTGCCTCGGTGGTGAAGTCTTTCGTAACGCTTTGATTAATAATACTATACCGCCAGAAAGCAGATTTCACCACAGAGGCACAGAGAAGGTCAGGAAAACCTCATAGGTACTCATTTGCGTGATGAGCCTCAGGACATGGGGTCAGCACATGGGGTCACACATGGGGTCAGGCTTGGTATTGTGGTATTCTACATGCCTAGGAATGGATGGGTAGGCAAAACGATGCTCATTTTGCCTACCTAAACCTCTAGCCTTGTACCTGCCAGCCTAGTCGAATGTCAGCATGTCAGGCCTGACCCCACGTCCGAATAAGAGTCTGACCGGAGTCTGAGTTAATCTTTTCCTTCTTTGCTAACAGCACCGGAGGCCGCATTATTTGCCGCTGCTCTTTTTGCTGCGTTTTCCATAATCATCGCTCTTTGGGCGGCAATCTTGGCCTTTCGTTCGGCGATTTCTTGTTTTCGCGCTTCAATTTCTACTTTTCTAGCAGCAAGATCTTGTTCTCTTGCTTCAATTTCCTGGCTTTTGGCTCCAAGATTTTGAAGTTTGTCTTCTGACTCTTTTAATTTGGCATCCACAGCTTCTATGTGTGCTGAAATGAGGGCCTTGGATTGCTTAGCAGTTTCTAGAGTCATCAGAGTCATCGCCAGTTCTTCTTTACTATTTGCAAGAGTTTCTTGTGAAATTGCCAAAGACTGCTTAGCTATAGCAATCAATTCTTCATGACTCTTACGTTTTTGTTGTTCAGCCGGGGATAACGCCTTAGTTGGTGATCCATAAAAACTGGGTGTTTGGCTTGATCCTGCATCGATTCGTGATGACATAACGACCTCCTTATCTGGCATGTTTAAGTTTAACTAACTATGAAAATACAATATTGGAAAAAAAATGTCAAATTACTTTTAAGCGAACCTTATTACAGACATCACAAGAACAATAACTTAAGGATTAAAACAAATATTTTATTTAATTTCATATGACAAACAAATTTTAAGTAGTATAATAAAGAATATAGTTTCTCTCGGAGGTCTATATGGCTGAAAATAATATCACTAACATTTCAGGACAGGCTCCTTATTTCGATCCAAGAGCTGGAACAGCTAAAAAAAATGACAGCTCAGCCCAAACGGCCGAAAATGCGATTAGAGAAAAGACCAGCGAAGTAGCCGCTCAAAGCCTGGAAGTGGGGATGCAACCTTTGAAAGATTTACAACAGCAGCCAGCAGATCATTTTAAGGGTAGGGGCAGTATTTCCTTACCACTCAAGGCTACTAGTGTCGCAGAAACAATTACTGCGAAATTTCAAAAGACACTATCGACTCCTGCTATAAATGGAGAACGGAAGGCTGATTTGGATGTTCAAAAAGCTTCTTCTAATGACATATCAGATCATCCAGCCAATTCTGACACTATACAGCTTAAAGAAATACCAAACGATGAGGCCGATTTAGGATTTAGTTTAGCTAATTTAACCGCGGAAGAACGTCTAGCACTGGCTATGCTAGATGACGAGGAAGATGTTCTTCTAGAAGAGGAAGATGTTGTTATAGATGAAGAATCTGATGTCAATAATGAAGAAAAGGTTCTAATAAATATAAAAGCTGATGTCAAAGTTCAAACAGCAGCCGCCATTGCTGAAAACACATCATTTAAAAAAACTAAAGAGGCAGATTCAGAGATTAACAAAAATTTCGCTCAAACTATAGACAATACTGAACCAATTGCACAAGCGAAAATTAATAAAGTGAGCATAAATGACAAAGAAGTTGCTCTTCTGGCATCAAAACTATCTCAAATAATTTCGGATTCTGAAGAACCAAATACATACATTGAGGTTGAACGTTCTGATGGTTCCTTTAAAACATTGGCAGGAGATTTAAGCAAGGAAGACTTAGCAAATCAAATCAGAGAAAATAGGCCACAAAATGGTATAGTATATACTGTCAACTCTGTAACCGGCGAGCGAAAGGCTCATAGAATTGGAAACTATTCTAAGGAAGTGTGGGCGCAGGCGACTAGCCTAGCCATAACAAACTACAACCAGCGGATGCAAGCCACGGCTGCATTGCAGGCACAGAATATGGGTGGCAAGCCAGAGGAAGTGGGGCATGGCGGCGGCCATCATACGAGCGTACACACCCCTCCCCCGCCGCTATCTGCCACTAGGCCTAATGTGGACAGAACAGATAAGTATGCTGACAAAGCAGGCGATAATGCCGCAGTTATCAGACAAGAGAGCATAAAAACTGAGAATTTGACAAAAGAAAGAAAAATCGAAGATCGCATCAAGCATGAAGAAAAAGCCATCGCAATCCTGATGGCAAAGCTGGAAAAATTCATCAAAGCCGACCGCAATAAAGAAGAAAATCTTAAGGCGGCCTTAAATGGAGACCAAATCAAAAACGCAAGCTTGCTGGACTTGATTACGGTTAAGGGCACTGTCACAAAAATAGCAGAAATGCCTCATACCAAAGAAACGCTAAAAGAAGTCATCAAAATAGTCGTCAAAGTGGTCAACGAAGTCGAAAAGACCGTAAGCATGAAGCCTAGCGGTGCAAACGGCGTCAATATCAACCACTTGCAAAGGAAGCTCATGAGCCAGGCCTATGAGCTCGTCGTCACCCTCAAAGCTGCCGTGGGCGTCAACACCGTCTCCGGCGGCGGCAACGCCCCAAATACCGAAGATTCCGAGAATGCTGTGGCTTCCTGATAGCTTAGCATGGGTGATAAAAATTCTTTTCATTTCATCCGTCAAACGAGGGTCTTTTTTTATAGCCGCGAATAGCGGCGGCAGCATGTAGCCATAGGTGTCAACCTATGGAATGAAATGTAAAATATCATGAGCCGTGAATACGGCGACAGCAATTTTCAGAGAAGCTAAATTCAATGTGATTATTTTCTAATACAACCTCCTGAGTAATTCCTGCCGCCGTCTTCACGGCTCTTTATATTCCACATTTTGTTCCATAGGTTGACACCTATGGCTACCTGCTGCCGCCTCTAGCGAGGCGATACCGCGCATGGTATAACTGCCACAAATTTAAAGTGTGTGGACTTTGCAGACTCATCTGCTTGACATCGCGGTCTGAAAAAACTATAAGGGCTGATCATCCCATATCAAAAAGAAACGTATGCCACGCAAAGCTATCATCCTCATCCTGCTGCTTATTGTCATCGCCATCGGCGCCTATACCTATTTCAACCGCATCGAAGCCCCCACCGACACCCTCACCCTCTATGGCAATGTCGATGTGCGCCAGGTGGATCTCGGCTTCCGCGTCAGCGGACGCGTCAATGAGATCTATTTCGAAGAGGGCGACCTGGTAGAGCCGGGCAGCCTGCTGGGCATCCTGGACAAACAACCCTATCTGGACCAGGTGCGCCAAGCCAAAGCCAATGCCGCCTCTATCGAAGCTTCCCTGAAAAATGCCGACATCATGCTAAAAAGACGCCAGGAGCTTATCTCCGATGGCAGCATCGGACAAGAAGATCTCGATAATGCCCTGGCCAATAAAATCGTGCTGGAAGCCAACCTGTTGAGCGCCCACGCCGCCTTGGCAGTCTCTGAGACGAATATAGCCTTCACCGAGGTCTATGCCCCCACCAAAGGCACCATCTTGACGCGCATCCGCGAACCCGGCAGCGTGGTCAATCCCGGCGACTCCATTTATACCCTATCCATCACCTCCCCCGTATGGATCCGCGCTTTCGTCTCTGAAATCCATTTGGGCGATGTCCGCCCCGGCATGACGGCCGAAATCACGACCGACACCCCCCATGGACGCGTCTACACCGGCAAAGTCGGCTTCATCTCGCCGGTAGCCGAATTCACACCCAAAACCGTGGAAACGGCACAGCTGCGCACCGACCTGGTATACCGCCTAAGAATCTATGCCGACAACCCCGATGAGGGCTTGCGCCAAGGCATGCCGGTAACTGTCAAGCTCAACCTCCGCGGGAAAGACTAGCATGCACAGTAGGATGCAGCCACGCCCCTTGTCGCCATCCTTGTCGCCATCCTTATCGTCAGCGCTTATCATTATCAATGATCTATCCAAAATATTCGAACCCACTGCAGCGCCGGCTTTACAGGGCATCAATGCCGCCATCCCCAAAGGGCAGATGGTGGGCATCGCCGGGCCAGACGGCGCCGGCAAGACGACGCTGCTGCGCCTGATCGCCGGCCTGCTGCTGCCGACCACCGGCACCATCACCCTAGCAGGCTACGACACCATCAAAGACGCCACCGCCATCCATAACCTCATCGGCTATATGCCGCAAAAATTCGGCCTGTACGAGGACCTGACGGTGCTGCAGAATCTGAATCTCTATGCCGAGCTGCGCGGCGTGCCTGCCCACGAACGCGAGGCTACCTTCGACAAGCTGCTGGCCTTCACCACGTTGAAACCTTTTACGGCTCGCCTGGCGGGGGCGCTGTCTGGCGGCATGAAGCAGAAGCTAGGCTTGGCCTGCGCCCTGATCCGCAAGCCTACGGTGCTGCTACTGGATGAGCCCAGTGTCGGCGTTGACCCCATTTCGCGGCGCGAGCTGTGGAAGATGGTGCACGAGCTGCTGGCCGATGGCATCTCGGTGCTGTGGAGCACGGCCTATCTCGATGAAGCCGAACGCTGCGATAACGTGCTGCTGCTGAATGAGGGCAAGCTGCTCTACCATGGCTCCCCTGCCGAGCTATGCCGGCGCGTGGACGGCCGCTGCTTCCTGATAGAAAATATTGCCGGCAACAGGCGCGAGGTGCTGCAAAAAACCCTGCAGCAGGCTAATGTGCTGGACGCCACCCTCCAGGGCAGCAATGTGCGCATCGTCGTCAAAAAGGCCGCCACCCCCCCCATTGCGCTTGCCGCCTTGGATGGCGGCCAACAGCTGAAGCTCATCGCGGTGGCGCCGCGCTTTGAAGACGCCTTCATCGATATTCTGGGCGGCGGTCCTGGCGGCCGCTCGCTGCTGGCAGAGAAGACGCCGCCGCGCAGCGGCAGCCTTGAAAATGTCGTCGAAGCCCGCCATCTGACGAAGAAATTCGGCGATTTCACCGCCGCCGACGACATCACCTTCAGCATCCGCAAGGGAGAGATTTTCGGCCTGCTCGGTCCCAATGGCGCCGGCAAATCGACGACCTTCAAAATGCTGTGCGGCCTATTGAAGCCGACGGCGGGTGAAGCTTTTGTCAACGGACTGGATCTGCAGGTGGCGCCAAGTGCAGGAAGGGCCCAGGTGGGCTATATGGCGCAGAAATTCTCCTTATATGGCAATTTGAGCGTACGCCAGAACCTGGATTTTTTTTCGGGCATCTACAACCTGGCGGGCAGGCAGCAGCAGGATATGATCCACCAGATGATCGATATCTTTAATCTGAAAAATTATGTAAACGTCAATGCCGAGGCGCTGCCGCTCGGCTTCAAGCAGCGGCTGGCCCTTTCCTGCTCGGTGATGCACTACCCGCAGGTGCTGTTCCTGGATGAGCCCACCTCCGGCGTCGACCCCATCACGCGGCGCGAATTCTGGAATCATATCAACGGGCTGGTCGAAAAGGGCATGACGATCATGGTGACGACGCATTTCATGGATGAAGCCGAATACTGCGACCGCATCGCGCTCGTCTATCGCAGCAAAATCATCAACATCGGCACCCCCGAGGCCTTAAAAGCCGCCGCCAGGACGCCGCAGAATAAAAATCCAAGCCTCGAAGATGCCTTCATCAGCTTGATTGAACAATATGATGCCGGTGAAAAAAATGGCAGATAACGGCTTTTATCCATCTAAAGACAGCCTTAGGCGCATCAAAGCGCTGATCATCAAGGAATCCTTCCAGATCATCCGCGACCCAAGCTGCATCCTGATTGCCGTCGTGCTGCCGTTGATCCTGCTGTTCCTCTACGGCTTCGGCATGTCATTGGATATCAAACACCTGCGCATCGGCCTGGTCATGGAAGATACCGCTCCAGACGCCCAAAGCTTTGCCAAATCCCTGACCGATTCCCCCTACTTCGATGTCAAGATCGCCCGCGACCGGCGCGAATTCATGCATGATATATTGGCCGGCACGCTGCGCGGCATGGTCGTCATCCCATCCTATTTCTCAGCCTTCAGGCAGCGTCAGGGCAACATCGCCCCCATCCAGCTCATCGCCGACGGCAGCGAACCCAATACGGCAAACTTCGTCCAGAATTATGTCACCGGCGCCTGGCTGAATTGGCTGCAGCAGGAATCCATCAGCAGCAGCCTTTCCGGCCTGCCTTTGATCGGCGTGCAGCCGCGCTTTTGGTACAATGAGCAGCTGGAAAGCCGCAACTTCCTCTTGCCCGGCTCCCTCGGCATCATCATGGCGCTGATCGGCACGCTATTGACCGCCCTGGTCGTCGCCAGGGAATGGGAACGCGGCACCATGGAGGCTTTGATGTCCACGCCGATCGGCATCCTAGAACTGTTGATAGGCAAACTCGTCCCGTATTTCATCCTAGGCATGCTTTCCATGGCGATGTGCGTGCTCATCATCACCTACGGCTATGCCGTGCCGCAAAGGGGCTCCTGGTTGGCCATGGCACTCGTCGCCGCCAGCTTCCTCACCTCGGCATTGGGGATGGGACTTTTCATCTCGACGCTGACGCGCAACCAGTTTGCCGCCTCGCAGGCTGCGATGACGGCAGCCTTCCTGCCGGCCTATATGCTGTCGGGCTTTATCTTCGAGATTGCCAGCATGCCGCCAGCTATCCAGTGGCTGACCTATCTTTTGCCGGCGCGCTATTTTGTGACCTGCTTGCAGACGATCTTCTTAGTCGGCGACAACTGGCCGCTGCTGCTTAAGAATATCCTCCCTATGCTCCTCATCGGCGGTGTTTTCTTTGTACTCACCGCACGCATCACCGTCAAACGATTGGATTAAACCGGGCACCTATCATGTTAAATCGCATCTTAAGCCTGATCTACAAAGAATTTTTGGCCATCTGGCGCGATAAGAAAAGCCGCGCCGTGCTCATCCTGCCGCCCCTCATCCAGCTTTTCATTTTCACCAATGCCGCCACCTTGGATGTGCGCCATGTGCCGATAGGGATTTTAAACCGCGATAACGGCAAGCAAGGCTTTGAGCTGGTGCAGCGCTTGCGCGGCTCGCCGGTCTTTGACAAGATCGTCAATTTAAATTCCGTCGAGGAGATCACCCCTTTCATCGATAACATGCAGGGCGTGATGGTGGTCTCGCTGGACGAGCAGTTCTCGCGCAATATCGAAGCCGGCCTGCCGGCGGCTGTGCAGCTGATCCTAGACGGCAGAAAGTCCAACACCACCCAGATTGTGGCCGGCTATGCCACGGCGATCATCCAAAAATTCAGCCAGGATTTCTCCATCCAGGCGCATATCAGGCAGCAGAATACGCAGATCATCACGCGCTTTTGGTACAATCCCAACCTGATCTACGCCTGGTACAATATCCCCTGCCTGAGCGGCATCTTGACGATGCTGGTGGCGGTATTGCTGACGGCCCTGTCGGTGGCGCGCGAGCGCGAGATGGGCACCTTCGACCAGCTGCTGGTGTCGCCGGCTACGCCCTTTGAAATCCTCATCGGCAAGACTGTGCCGGCGGTGGTGATCAGTCTGATGGAAGGCTCCATCATAGTGGCTGTCGGAGTGCTCATTTACCAGGTGCCTTTTACGGGCTCTTTGCTGTGGCTGTATCTGAGCTTGTTTGTCTTTGTCTGCTCCATCATCGGCATCGGCCTGTTCATCTCGACGCTTGCCAATACCCAGCAGCAGGCCGTATTGGGCTCATTTCTGTTCATGAGCCCCTCCATCGTCCTGTCAGGCTTTGCCACTCCCATCGAAAATATGCCCCCGTGGCTGCAGCCATTCACCTATCTGGTCCCTTTGCGCTATTACCTTATCATCGCCAAGGGGATCTTCTTAAAGGCCCTGCCGGCCGATATCGTCTTCAATAATATTTGGCCGATGATGCTCATCGCCCTCTTCACCCTTAGCTGTTCAACCTGGTTCTTCCGCCACCGCCTGTCATAACGGCAACGAACAAGTCATCACCACAGAGGCATCGAGACAGAGAGAGAAACAAGCTGCCTATAACAGGATGGTAGGATAGATAGGGTAAATGCAGCTTTAGAGAAGATTACAAGCTCAAATTACAGCAACAGCGTCATGGCTATGGCGGCAAGCTTCGACCCATCTATTGTGTTTATCCTGACTATCCTGCCATCCTGTTACATGCGGCTGGCTTCTCTGTCGGTTTACTTCTCTATGCCTGAATCGCTCGGTGATGAAGAATCCTCACACTGACTATCCACACTCTCTTGCCTGGCTTCATAAAGGCCCCAGAGAGGGCCGCCGATGGCTTTGATGAGCTGGACGGTGGAGATATAGCGCGCGCCCAACATGGCGATCTTGCTGACTTCCACCTCAATGCCTGTGCGCTCGCTGTCGATGACTTCCAGATACCCCACCAACCCTTGCAAATAGCGCCTATTGGATAGCTGTATCCTTTTCTCAGAAGCTTCGGCAGCGCGGCGGTAGCTTTCATACTCCCGGTGCTGCAGATCCAGGTTCACTAGCGCATCTTCAACCTCCTGAAAGGCCGTCAGCACGGTCTGCTGATAGGCATGCGAAGACTCCTTGAAATGGGCATAGGACAGATCCAGATTGGACTGGTTGCGTCCGGCATCAAAAATCGGCAGGGCGGCATTGGCGGCCATGGACCACAATCGGCTTTTCCAATGCATGAAGTCGTTAAGCTGCGGACTGTAATACCCCAACAAGCCTGTAAGCTGGATGGAGGGTAGAAATGAAGCATAGGCGACACCTATCAAAGCATGTTCCGAGGCCATGTTGCGCTCGGCAGCGGCGATGTCAGGGCGCTGCGCCAACACTTCGCTTGGCAACCCCGGCGGAATGCAGGGCGGCTCTCCTGCCAGAGGGTTGGCCTCGAGACAAAATTCTGACGCCGGCATGCCGATCAGCGTTGCCACCACATCCTCCTGCAGCGCACGCTGGCGCAGCACGTCATAATAGGCAGCTTCGGTGGTGGCAAGCTGCTGCACAGCGCCGGCGACATCCTGGTAATTGACCAGGCCTTTACTAAAGCGCGACTGCACAAGCTTTTCATTTTTGCGCAGCCAATCGAGATTTCTTTGCAAATAGGCAATCTGTCCGTCCAGCGACCTCAATTGGAAGTAGCTGCTGGCGACATCGGCAGTAAGCGTTAGGAGGGCTGTTTGGAAGTTGTCGGCCTGCGCCTGGGCGTTGTAATAGGCCGAATCGTACTGCCCCGCCAACTTGCCCCATAAATCCAACTCGTAGTTCATGGTGAATGGCAATGAATATTGCAATTCATGCACGCGAAACGAATTCTGCAGCACTGTCACGCCCGGTAAAACCCCCGTTGGCAGGTAGATCTTAAAAAGCGTCCCCATATTGCTGTAACCGGGATTAAGCGCAATCTGCGGATAGAGCGCGGCTTTGTCGGCGCCGGCTATCGCCCGGGCCTGGGCCACACGGTCCAGCGCGGCATACAGATTGGGATTATTGGTTATGGCACATGTCTCAAGGCCATCGAGCACGCTATCAGCAAAGACTTCCCACCAAAGGCCGGTGAAACAGGGAGCCTCACAGCAACCTTCCTGGCGGTCATTCTTCCATGCCGCCGGCGTCTCCGTCTCGGGCAGCTTGTATTTGGGCCCCAGACGGCAGCCAACGCACACCAGTAAAAATAGGAATATCAGATAATATTTATGCATGTACGCCGTCTCTGTTAACTAGATCCTGGTATATAGCATGCCGAGCCGCCAGGTGGCAACCGAAAGCTTACGCCGGCATCCCATTGCATGCCGGCAGAGCAAGTCAAAGCAAAGGACAATCCAATGCAAAGAAACGGCACAAGGCGCAAAGAATGGCGCTTGCCGCCTTAGCCATGACGCTGTGGTTGTAATTTGAGGCTATCATCCTTTCTTAAAGCTGCATTTATCCTATCTATCCTACCATCTTGTTATAGGCAACTTGTCTCTCTCTTTGTCTCGGTGCCTCTGTGGTGAATTGCCTTGTTTTGCGCCGCTTGGCTGTTTCTTTGCGTTGAATTTTTCTGGTTAAGGGTTGTCGGCAGTTTTTCTAAAGAACTTAGCTTGTATAAATTATCCTAAATATGCTATGATTAAGTAAAACATAACCCCTTTATACATGTCGTTTATTGAAACAAACCGTGACGCCACCTGTCACCACATCGGCCAAGCCAGCCCAAGACTAATGTCTAATAGCTGCTTTGCGCCTATAGCCCGTTTGCTTTCAATCGCCGTTTCAAAAGTCGCCTCATCTGTCGTCGTCTCATCTGTCGTCGTCGTGCGCTGCGCGCACATATAATCCCTCCTCTTACATTTTTCCTGTTTACCCCGAAAGGGAACCAAAGATAGCAGCGGCTAAAGGCGCTTTTTTCAGCGCACAAGACTTCGGCCTATAGTGACTTTAGATGTGTTTAATAAGGTATTAATCATGCGGACTTTTTTCAAATCGGAGGCGTTGTCCATTGGACTCGCCATGTTTTCAATGTTTTTCGGCGCGGGAAATATCATCTACCCGCTGGCTGTCGGCCAATATGCCGGCGATAAGAATCTCTTTGCCATGCTCGGACTGATCATCACGGCCGCCATCATGCCCATTGCCGGCGTCATTGCCATGATACTATTTGATGGCAACTACCGCCAGTTTTTTGGCAGGCTCGGCCGCCTGCCGGGTTTCCTTGTGGCTTTGACAATCATATCGCTGCTAGGACCTTTGGGATCGACGCCGAGGTGCATCGCTTTGGCATATACCACATTAAAGGGCTCTTTTCTGGATATGCCCTTCTATCTGTTCAGTGCGCTCTCCTGCGGCATCATCTTCCTGTTCACGGCAAAGAAGAAGCATATTCTAGGGCTCCTCGGCTGGATATTAACGCCCGCTTTGCTTGCTGCGCTCATCATCATCATCGCCATCGGCCTGATGACCGCCACCGAAGCTTCAAGCGTTGCGCATACAAATCTAAGCATGTTCCTGCATGGCCTTAACGAAGGGTATAATACGATGGATCTCCTGGCGGCCTTTTTCTTTTCCTCCACCATCATTCATATTCTTCGCGAGCGCTGCGCTGCAGACGGCAGCAAGAAAGAGGTTTATCTCAAAACAGCCCTGCAAGCTAGCATCGTCGGGGCCTGCCTGCTGGCGGCCATCTATGTAGGGTTCAGCTACATCTCCTCCTTCCACGGAGACGGCCTTGCCATCAACGGCAAAGAGGAGCTGCTGGCGGCCATCACCTTGAAAATTGCCGGCGCCTATGCCGGCACGCTGGTTTGTATCGCCATCGCCCTGGCATGCCTGACGACAGCCATCGCTTTGATCTCGGCCTTCACCGATTTCATGCAAAAGGAAGTCTTCAAAGAAAAAATCGGCTATGAGATCACTTTGATCGGCGCCCTGCTGCTCACCTTCTTCGTCTCGACCTTTGAATTCACCGGCATTTCAGCCTTCCTGTGGCCGGTATTGCAGATATGTTATCCAGGCCTTATTGTGCTGACGTTTTTGAATATCGCGCACAAGATGACGGGTTTAACCCCCTTGAAATGGCCGGTATTTTTGACCTTTGCCGCCTCGACGCTTTTCTATTTGGTGCCGAGCTAAGGAGGCTGTACGCACGCCTCATTTATATAAGCCCAGGGCAACGCGCTAAGTAGACTTTAAAATAGATCGCAGGCTGTAGGCCTGCCTTATAAGTCGCTATGGAGCAGGCCTACGGCCTGCAACTTTATTTTCATGTACCTAGGGCGTTGCCCTAGGCTTTCCTATAGCAGGCTTTCAGCCTAAAAACTTTGAGCGGGTATGATAATGATGGCTAAACCAACCACTCAATTTGTGCGATGCACCGGAAATATAGACCTTATTCACATTATAATCTGAATTGAAAATTAATCCCTGGCTTGCCTATGATGGCATGCCACTTGTGAAAACGCACCTGATGAGGATATAAAATGATTTCATACGACGATTTTGTAAAAGTAGACATCCGCGTTGGCACCGTCATCTCTGCCGAAGCGTTCCCTGAAGCCAGAAAGCCGGCCCTTAAACTCATGATTGATTTCGGACCGGAAATGGGAATCAAAAAGACTTCCGCCCAAATCACCCATCTCTATGCCAACGAAAATCTCCTCGGCCGGCAGGTGCTGGCAGTCGTCAACTTTCCTCCCAAACAGATCGGGTCGTTCATGTCGGAAGTCCTAGTTCTGGGACTATCCAATGCCGCAAATGAAATTGTATTGGTCAGCCCAGAACAGCCCGTACCAAACGGCCACAAACTGCATTAAATCTTCCCAAGCAACTCTTGGGCGTATGGACTTTAAACAGCATTTCTAATTTTGGTTCACCCGAGCTATAGTTGCCATTAGGCTTTTCACTGCAAAGCTCAGGACGGCTACGATAAAATCTAACGACTTTTTTATCATTTGCTAAGCAATGCAGAGAAACGGTGGAGTTTGGATAGCGGCTCATTTTTTCAAATAAAGCATTCATCAGCTTAGAACCGACGCTCTTCCCATGGAATGCTTTATGCACAGCAAATACCGGGACATAGGCCGAATGCTCATTTTTTTTTAAAAATGCAACGATATAGCCAATAATACGTTCGTTCAATGTGGCAATATGGATCATCGTGTTAACGTCATTAACCTCGCCTGGCGACTCCTGATACTTTTTGACAAGACCTAATACAAACGGTTTCCACCCCTCAAGCTTTTCCTTGTCTTGGAATTGCTGAGAATCAAAGATGTCATTAAAGCATGTGGCGATGTTTTCCTGGGCATGTGCGTATTTATTTAACGGCTGGACTTGAACCACATCCAATGTGCTACTGGAAGAATATGTGTTATTAATCACACTCACTACGCACCACTCATTTATTTATAAAGTAATATTTTACAATAACATACATTTTACTTCAACACAGAACATCCACAAACAAATAGTACTTTGTATTATAGTTTTCTGATTTTAGGCTCATCACACAAGTGCGTACCTATCCGATAGGATTTGTCAAAAAGACTTAGTCATAGATGGTTGAAAAAGAGAATTAAAAACATATTAGTAAGGTTGTCTTTGAAAGAAATCGACATTCTAGCACAGAAGGTCTAGTCAGCCTCGATAGAGGCTGAAGCATGTAGCCATAGGTGTCAACCTATGGAATAAAATGGGTTCATCACGCAAATGAGTACCTAATTAACAAAACCCTAAGAGCAATCTCCATTTTTCTTCTCTGTGCCTCTGTGTCTCGGTGGTGAAGCTTTCCGTAACACTCTGATTGATAATACTATACATCCAGCAAGCAGATTTCACCACAGAGGCACAGAGAAGGTCGGGAAAACCTCATGGGTACTCATTTGCGCGATGAGCCATAAAATGTAACATTACGAGAGCCGTGAATACGGCGACAGCAACTTCAAGGGAAGCTAAATCAGATACAATTATTATCGCATATAATATCCTTTAGTCATCGCTGCCGCCGTATTAACGGCTCTGTTTATAAACATTCGATGGACCACACGCTGACGCATGTGGCTACATGCTTCCGCCTCTATCGAGGCTCTAAAAATGTTCTCATGGCTTGCGCCCTGTCGCTTATATGGCAGCACTAGCTCAACTCCTGCCTTCACAGGAGCAAACGTGCAATTTGCCATTATGTATGATGTGTTTTTGCAACGTCCTCGCCAAATTCCCATAAGGCGAGGTACTCATTTGACTGATAAACCTGCTTTTTACAGGTCAAGGACAAGGACCTAAAGTAAGTGATAATAATTTCGCAGCATGAAGCTAAATAATGGGGATATGCTATAATGCAGAAAGAGGCAAATATTTCATAAGGCGGGTATTTTTATGGCTAAAATAAAAATCACAAAACTCAGCAAGAAACAGCTCTCCAAAGTCAATGGCGGCGCCTGGTGCCCCGATAATCATCACTTGAATAAAGCTGGCGATTGCGAGCCCAACTACAACCCGGAAACAACCAGATATAAGCCGCAAGACAGAAGATAAATCAAGACTCGTTGATGATTTTTTTATAGAGCAACTCGGCAAAATTCTCGATGCCTGCCGTCGCGATGGCGCGCTTCTCCATGCTGAGCTCCTGCAAACCCTCTAAAATGGCATCGATGGCTTCATCTTTGAATTTGGGGATATAGCCCACAAATTGCTTGCGGTCAGCTTCCGGATAGCTAGGATCGGCCAGCGTTTCAATCAAGGCATTTTGCATGGCCTGCCACTCTTCCGTTCCTGGAGACAGCGAAGACAAACAAAAAATGCAGGCTAAGCTTTTAATTAAATGGTTTTTAATCGCTACCAGCGGTTGCACTTCCATCAAATACTCTGCCGGTGTGCCCAGCCGTATCAGCGTGATAAGGCCATATTTCACCTCTTCGGTATCTTGCGATTGCAATAAGCGGCGGATGGCAGCAGAGGTAATCAACCTATAGTTGGTAAATTTCCAAAGCGCCATAATCGCTTCGCTGCGTACCGCGACATCCGGGTCATTCAATTTCCCAATGACCATCATATCAATGAGTTCGATATTTAATAGATCGATATTTTGTATGGCCATGATGCGGATGCTGCGGTCAGCGTGATTGAGTATTTCTTCGATAAATTTCGGCTGCTCATCTTTGGGTAGGAAATTAAGCAAAAATCTGCCGGCCTCAATACGTACATGATGGGAAGGATCGTGCTGGAAAATCTCTTGTATCTCCGACATCAGATAATGCAACGCAAAGGGATAATTCGATATCTTCTTAAAAAGGGAAATGGCTTTGATGGCATTCAAGCGCAGTTGGGGTTCTGGATCCTTAAGAAATAAAGATAGCGTGCGCAACGAATCTGAATTGCTTAGCCGCGACAGCACCTTCATGGCTTTCGATTTGATTTTTATATTACCGCTTTCCTCGGGATTCAACAGGATCGAGTTAAGCGCCTCATGAATGACAGGCTCCCTTCTCTCTTCCATCGATTCCAAGGCTTCTGCCCTGGTATTGTAATCCTTTTGATAGAGATTGCTGATCAGTGTTTGGATATAGACACCGCGTCCACGCATCACCACATACAGCCATATCGCGCAGCAGGCGATACCGCCAAGGGTTGGTATGATGTGTTGCCAAAAAGTCCCTGCCATAAACACGAGATGAAAAATAATCAGAATCAAAGCTCCGCATACGGTGCCTATCGAATTGACAATACCGCTATTAAAGCCCCGTATGCGCCCGCGGAAATTTTGAGGGATGACCGAATAGGAATGTTGGATGGCGTTGAAATATATCGTCACACTGAGTATATTCCACCCATAACGCAGCCACAACCCCTCCCAAAAGCCGAAATTGACCAGCAAAAAAACAAAGGCTAACAACGTCACTGCCGGCAACACAAAAAAACCCCGGAAGATGCCGATCCAAAGTAACGCCTTAGAAGCTATGGTGAGCTGTAATATGATGGCTGTAACATTCCACAAGATCGTATATGAACCGAAAAACTGGGTCAGCGCCGCCTCCGTATCATATGAGGCATTCATCACCTGGCTGAACTGATAGTCCTGCATCGCATTTACAATATTGTACAACAACGGCATTGCAACGATATACCATAAGATCTTGGAACTTTTGATGTAGCGGAAAGCATCTTTTAGTTGGTCCAGCTGATGTCCCTTATTCTTCGCATCTCTAGCGGGAGGACTCCAGCGCAACTCTCCAGCATAATTTCGATGAAATACCCATGCCAAGGGAATAATGCACAAATACAGGCAACCCCACAGCGGGATGATGTTGACGACACCCACCAACGGCACTAACAGGCGGATTAAAAAGCCTCCGGTCATGCCGCCGATGACCCAGGCCGAACTGAAAAAAGCAAATAGTCGATTGCGCTGACTGGGCCTGAATATATCATTTAGCAACGACAACGCCTGGACATTTAAAGCCGAGGTGAAAAAGCCATGCACAAGATAGGTAAGGCCAAAAAATGCAAGCAAACCCCAGGTAAAGCCGGTGATATCTACCGCCATGGTGGGGGCCAAAAATCTGGCAAAGAGCAAAATAGGGCCGGCACATCCAGCTAAGATTCCCAGCAGCTTTAAACGCGAAATCTTGTCGGCATACTGCAAAAAGAAGAACGTTCCGAAAATATTGCAAGAAGCCAGCGTGATATAGCTATATGGCATATACTGGACGCCTAAGCGCTTAATCAGCATGGCATTGATTGAACTTAGGCCGAGCACAAATCCGATGGCTGGAAGCATTAGGATCAGATATACCAGCCCGATTTTTTTTATATCGTGCTTTGAAAAACCCTGCCAAGGGAGTTGTCTGAACAAGTTACTTAGCATGTAATCGCTCCACTAGATATTCTGCATGGCGGCAGCTTTCGCTCCCCGTCTTTCAAAAAAATCATAGTGCACCTTTTATCATATAAACGGCAACTGCTGTTTCTTAATAAAAAAGGCAAGCATATCAACGTGATATCCTTGCCTCAGGCTATGCATTTTATCAAATTATTATTTAGGATAACTTCTTAGACAAATTCCTCTCAAATACATCATTGGCCAGTACTACGGCTTGTTTACATTGATACATTTCACGGTCGATCTCTGTCAGCAGCTGATCGGCGCCTTCAGGATCTCTGGCAGCCAAACTAAGCACTTGAGCTACCAATACTTCGATACGCTCTTTTTGAGTACCCAGCAACCTAAGCATGTCTTTATGGGCGGTCTGGACGGTCCTGACAACTTTAACGCTATGCTCTTCGACCGATTTGACGGTTTTAGGCGCAGGCGTTAAAGCATCGATGGCGGTGGATCCAACAAAAGCCACAGCCTTTCCGCCCGCTTTTAACCCCCACCATAGACCTTTTCCTATGCCCCAAAGAGCATTTCCTGCTATCTCTGCAAGATTTACCCCTTCATCGGCAGCAGGTTTTGGCTGTGCCTGTATCGGCTTTACCGGCACAGGCTGCACAGGCTTCACAGGCGCTGGCGCGTTGCCCAGAGAAATCACAGCCAGGGCGACTTTATCAATCTTTGCGCGGCATAGCGGGCAGTTATCCTTGGAGCCGGGTTGTCCATTCTTCATATTGTTCTGGATGCAGAAGTTATGGAAGACGTGCTTGCATTTAAGCTGCGCGACTTCAAGCTTTGTCGATGGATCAGCTTCAGCACGGGCAGACAGCTGATTCAGGCAGATGACGCAATCATCTTTTAGATTTATATCACGACCAAAAGTTGGCTGCGCAGGCGGTTTTTGAGCCGGCGCCGGCTTCACTGGCGCTGGTGCGTTGCCTAGCGAAATCACAGCCAGGGCGACTTTATCAATCTTTGCGCGGCACAGCGGACAATTGTCTTTGGAGCCGGGTTGTCCATTCTTCATATTGTTTTGGATACAGAAGTTATGGAAGACGTGCTTGCATTTAAGCTGCGCGACTTCAAGCTTTGTCGATGGATCATCTTCAGCACGGGCAGACAGCTGATTCAAGCAGATGACGCAATCATCTTTTAGATTTATATCACGTCCAAAGGTCGCATTCCCCGCCGGTTTTGGCGGTGGAAAATGGGACGAATATGAGGGTGGCGGCGATGGAGGAGATGGCTGCTCCCAGTTCATCTCGTATTCTGGTGGCGCTGAAGGTGGATAAGCGTAGCTTGAATTAGGAAACATGATTACATCCTTGATTTATTTTTTTAATTTATCTGGCAAATTTGTAAGAGACTGAGACTTAAACTGACGGTCAGCATCTCTTGGTTGGCCGGTTTATTTAATTTTTAAATCTAACTAAATATTTCATTGTCAGAAGCTACATCTAATCAGACGCGTATTAAGCTTTTATAAAGATTGTGTTGTCTTTTAGTAAAATCGGATCATCCGGCTTTGCAGGCCAGGACGTTGTGAAGGCCAAGGACGTGAAGTATACCATGATCTAGTGAGGATTAGGCACAGCCCTTAGCAATGCTCGCGCCGGAAGAAAGCCACCACCAGCCGGATTTCTTCAAAGGTGAAGTCCTCAGAAAGAGCCTGCTTAATAGGCGTCAATTTTTCGGCGCCGACTTTGGCAATGACTTGTTTAATGGCCGCCTGCTTCTCAAGCGATACCAGCGGCGTGACATCAAGATTTCTGCCCAACTGGATTTGCTCGACAAGATGATCCACAATCGTATGGGAGGTCAAATCCCGCAAGCCGGCTATTTCCGCAATGCCATGCCCCTGCAAATACAAGTCCACAGTCTGCTTGGAAGATGCCAGACGCGCCTGCCCATCGGGCTTTAAGACAGCCCTTGCCAAGGGTGCTTTGACAGGCTGTGGCAGGCGAATTGGATCGATGCCATTTCTTGTGCAGTAGTTGGCTATAACATCCATGAATGATTGGCCATATCTCTCCCATTTGGTGGGCCCGACGCCGTTGACAGTCAACATAGCCTCACGTGTGGCGGGATAGCTCGTAGCCATCTCGATCAGGGTGCGGTCTCCAAAAACCACAAACGCCGGCACTTGGGTGTCCTGCGCCCATTTGAGACGCAGGGCCACCAGCTCGTTGAATAGACCGCGGTCGTATTCCAGGCCTTGGGAATCCTTCTTATGAACCATTTGGCGGGTCTTTTTGCGCAGCATGACCTTCACCTTGGCGCCGATGACGTCTTTTGAGGAATCGGTCCATTGCAGGATGGGATAGTCGCCTTCAGTCTTCTTCAGATAGCCCAAATCGATGAGGGCATCAACATAGTAGTGCAAATCGCCTTCGGAATATTCGCGCATCAAACCATGCGTAGACAGTTGATCGTGCTGTCTTTCTAAAATCACCTTCCCTCTGGAACCACGCAAAACATCGATCACATATTTGGCACCAAAGCGCTGCTCGACACGCGCCACGCAGGAGAGGATTTTCTGGGCGACAATGATTTCATCGACCACTTCAGTATTGTCCAAACAGTTGTCGCAGCCGTTGCAATTGGTGGAAGGGTACTCTTCGGAGAAATAATGCAACAGTTCCTTGCGGCGGCACGATAGCGAACGGCACAACGCATACATCTTGTCCGTCTTGGCTTTGGTGATTTTGCGCAAAGCCTGATCGTCGACATCCTTTAAAAAGGAATTATAGATCATCAAATCCTGCGCCGAATACAACATCAAACATTCCGCCGGCAAGCCATCCCTGCCCGCGCGGCCGATCTCTTGGTAGTATTGTTCGATCGTACGCGGCATATCATGGTGCACAATATAGCGGATATCGGGTTTATGGATCCCCATGCCGAAAGCTACGGTAGCGACCATGAGGTTCAGCTGGCCATAGACGAAATCGTGCTGGGCCTTGGTGCGCTCGCTATCATTCATGCCGGCATGGTATTTACCGACTTTAAAGCCCTGCTGCTGCAGGCTGGCAAACACCTGATCCACCGTCTTGCGGGTTGAAGCATAGATAATGCCTGACTCATGCTCATGCTTGCTGATGAAATTTTGCAATTGGAGTTCGATATCGGCTTTGGCATTGATCAGAAAGGTTAAATTCGGCCGGTCAAAACTTGCCCTGACAGTGTATGGCGATTGCATCGCCAGCTGTGAAGATATATCCTGCTCCACTTCCTTGGTCGCCGTCGCCGTCAAAGCCACCATGGAGCTGGTAGGGAAGGTCGTCTTAAGCGCTGCCAGCTGGCGGTATTCCGGACGGAAGGAATGCCCCCACTGCGAGATGCAATGGGCTTCATCGATAGCGAAAAAGGATACCGACACGTTTTGCAGACTTTGAATGAAATTGGGATCGGCAAAGCGTTCAGGCGCGACATACAGCAGCTTATAGTCGACCAGGGAGTTAAGCAGCATGCGCGCATCCTGGGGATGCAGGCTGCTGTTCAGAAAGGCCGCCGGAATGCCGTTTTTGGTGAGGCTGACGACCTGGTCCTGCATCAGCGAGATCAAAGGCGAAACCACCACCGCAATACCCGGCAGCAACATGGCCGGCAGCTGGTAGCAGATCGACTTGCCTGCACCCGTCGGCAAAATTGCCAAGACGTCTTTACGCGCTAAAATCGCGCTGATGATATCCTTTTGATTATGCCGGAATTCATTATAACCAAAAAAAGCTTTGAGTTGCTCTTCCAAGGGGGCTGCGGGGCAAAGATTTTGTGTCGTCATGTTGGCTTTGATAAAATAAAAATGGTAAGGCCTGCAATGTGAAATATTAAAACAATACCACAAGCAAAGCAATTGAAATTGCACACCATAAACCTGCCATTAGCGATCTTTAACAATATCGAGAATTTCATTTTCCGTTAATCTGGTTTCAATCAACTCGACAGGCGCCCCGTTTTCCTCTATGAACGCCACCTTGAATCCAGGCAAAGACTCATACGGTCCCCAGATTAACTTTTTACCTTCCAGCTCTTTCTGGAGATCGTCTACTTTAAAAGCCACGTGCGGAAGTTTTAGCATGAGCGGATGATAAAAACTCTCTGCGCCTTCAGCAAATCGCACCCACTCAATGCGGTACTCGCTGGTATCATATCCCCAAACGTAAATTTTTAAATGCGGGACGTATTTCTCTCCCTCATTGCGCTCAGTAGTAGGGATGCCCAAATGGTGATACTCTCGCATGGAAAAACCTTATGTACTCACTGCACTTCAAAAGCCATCATCCTATCATATATTTAGAGTATTTGACAAGAGTGGTATACCACGCGCAAATGAGTACCTGACCGAGGAGAACGGAGAAAAGGACCTAGTTTAGACTAGTTGAAAAAGAGAAGCAGACAATTTATTAAAGCTAATCACGCAAATGAGTACCCATGAGGTTTTCCCGACCTTCTCTGTGACTCTGTGCCTCTGTGGTGAAATCTGCTTGCTGGATGTATAGTCTTATCAATCAGAGTGTTACGGAAAGCTTCACCACCGAGACACCGAGGCACAGAGAAGAAAAATGGAGATTGCTCTTATGATTTTGTTAATTAGGTACTCATTTGCGTGATGAACCAGTAATTGATGGTTGAAAAAAGAGAAGTAACAATATATTTATACGGTTCTCTTTGAAACAAAGCGACATTCTATCACCGAAGGTCTAGTTAGCCTCGGTAGAGGCGGAAGACATGTAGCCATAGGTGGCAACCTATGGAATGATATGTAGCATAAAGAGAGCCGTGAATACGGCGACAGCAACTTCGAGAAAAACTGAATTAGATGCTATTATTATAACATATAATATCCTTTAGTCATTGCTGTCGCCGTATTCACGGCTTTGTTTCTAAATATTCGATTACCACACGCTGACGCATGTGGCTACATGCTTCCGCCTCTATCGAGGCTTTAAAGCTGTTATCAGCACTTGCCTCTTCATCCGAAGATGCAAGTAAAACGTACCATACTTTGATCACAACGTTTTAATTTACAAAAACTTAAACTATATGATATAAGCGATGTAACATAATTACAACTATCGATCTATACCAAAATCTCGTAAAACTTTGGAAATTCGAATGACTATAAACCTTAATTTCTCAGCCAGCCAGTACCCGAACTTTGTCTCTTCAGCCGTCGGCATATTGAATTCTTTTTTCAACACCACCATCGGCGAAAACACCGTTGCCGCCATCGCTACGAGCGTGGCAGCCGCGGCTGCGATCGTTTTCCTTTCCTCCCAATCTTCATCCAACGATCTTATCAGCAACTGCACAACTGCCAATGCGGAAATTCTAAAATTTTGGCCAGCCAGGATCCAGTCCGTCATCGATGATGGAAGGGCTAAATGGGAAGCCTATAATGATCCTGCCATAGCAGCTTACAAAGAGACAGCAGCCACTGCAGACAAGTTGAACGGCCTATTCGAAAAGGACCGCTCTGCCTATGTCAATTTCTGCCGGACGAATGGCCAGTTCAAACCGCTATTGGATCAATGGAGTGAGGAAGGGTGCCTGCAGGAAAACCCGTGGATGGACTGCAAGATCACGGAGGCAAAAGCCTCCTTCCAAATAAAGTGCTTCGAGGCGTTCGACAGTTTGCGAAATGACTGGAACACCGTCTACACCAAGCGCCTGTATGCAGGGGAAGATTATGTAGGGTCTGCCATTTCCTGGCTGTCGCATAGGGTCTGGAAGCAGCCGGCCCAGGCAGCTCTCAAGAGTATCCCCCAGCAGATCCTTGAATCCGGGCTGGATGGTCAAGACCCCCAGGACGCGATGGATGCCCTTTCCTATGTAAAACCTTTTGAAAAAGATCTCTATTGCAAACAGGGCTGTGCATACGTCAAAACTAGGCATCGCGAAGCGATGCTGCACGTCCATCCCGATAAAAAACCGTTCCCTGAAGCGCCGACAATAAAAGAAGCTGACCGATTAGCCAACGAGGTTACGCAGCTGGTCAATAGCGCCAAGGAAACCCTTTGCAAAAAAACGGTTAAAAAAAGCCTCTGCTAGGCTATCCCCTACTGACAAGAAAAATCGCTTCTCATTGCATTGCAAATGGGGTCATAGATGAATTCAGCTTGTTGCCGGCACTTTCTGTCTTAGATAGCGCCAAAGCACCCCAATCTCTATGTTGACACTGCCCCTGAGCGGCCCGTAACGATTTTCCCCATTTCAACCACCAAGTTTATATTTTTAGAGCGCAACTGCGCAGATGGAATGATCTTTGTTGAAATGAACTTTATTGATATGAGTTGACTAGATCACAATTTATTAAAAATTTACTTTCTAAGACCTCTCGCAAATGAGATGCAGTCGACGCGTATCCTTATATTAGGCAGGAAGTTTTAATTTATGATAAACTTAAATCCCCCGGGATGCTCTCCCCAAAACATCCATAGTCCAAGACCCTTTCAGAAGCGCAAGTGTGATATTTTTAAAGGCTTCAATATCATCATCGGCGCCTCTTGGGAAACAATAAAAAATCTAGCCGCAAAAACCAAAGTGTTTTCAAGCGCACTTTTCGACAGCCTTGCTGGAAAAACGCAGCAAATCTCCAACAGCCTTGCCGGAAAGGTGGTGAAATGTGCTGTCGCTGAAAGTGCCGGAGCCTATGTTGGAGAAAAAGTTGCAAAGTCCATCTGCAGCCATATTACCGCGCGCATTGGACAATCTATCGCACCGATCCTAGGACTTGGCGGGGCAATAGTTGGCGGTTCTTATGCCATTTACTCGCTAGCCGCAAAGACATCAGATGCCACAAGATTTCATTTTACCGTGGTTGCAGCAACTTCTGTAACTCTTTTGCTGACCTTCTCTTTTGATCAATTATCAGACTTCGGCGGTTCTGCCGGACAGATACTAGGAGATAATTTTGGCAGTATCGCCGGCACTATCTTAGCAGGCTATCAAGGCCTGTCATCAGCTGGCAGCAAGGCGACTTTGTGGGATAGCCATAATCCTTGGGATTCGTATTCGATAAGTATGCTGCGCTATTTAGGCACCGGCGCCCTCTTCGACACCTGCATCAACAGCCCTTCTACTCCTTGCGCAAAAATTATCATTGGCTTGCCTCGCCTAATCACCCGCACCCTGTTGCAAACCCTGGCCTTCAGTTCAAATGCCTTCATACCTTTCATCAAAAGCACCTTTCAAGCCAGACGACTTTCCAAAAACACCTTCACACCTCTTGTGGTAGAGATTATTACGACTCGATTTCATGGAACTAAACATTCTCCTTCAATTAAAAAGGAAATGGCTCAGAAATTTGTTTCAACGTTCGACGTTTTGCCTTCGCTGGTTGAAAAAGGGCTTAAGGTATGCGTTGAAAATGGAATCGGATTACTCATTGATAACACGCATCAATATCTTACTATCGCTTTAAGATCGTTCCACCAATATACTCAGACCTTAAACACCTCTGACGCTGTAAGGACGGCACATAACGAGTTCAGAGAGTCCTACTTAGATTCCGATCTGCAGCGGGAGACTTGCAAAGCAAAACTTTTGAATGCCATCAAAGCTGAAGTCCAACAACATCCTGGCTATACTGAACAGCTCTTTCAAGCCACTATCGAATTGTTTTTAAATAATATCGATATAAAAGAATTATCAAACAAAATCATCTCTAAGATTCAGGAACTTGAAGTAGAGGTCATCGGCTTGTCTCTGCTCGCTGAAAAACAAGCGCCTTACTTAAAAGATATCATTGAAATATACCTCTTTCACTACCTTGTTTTTACCTTGTCGAACTATAAAAAATTGACTGCCGAACTCACCCCCTCCGAAGAGCAGGACATCCTCCTCGATGCAAATAATTTTGTCCTTTTTACCTACTTGGATTTTGTCACCCCTCAATTCGTCGCCAGCGCCATCCATCAAATCGCAGCCCTGGCAATTAAATCGACATTCAAAACAAAAGATTTAATAAGCACTTTGATGCAACAACCCGAGCAAATGAGCTTTATCAGCCATCTAAACGGCCCTTTGATAACGATCACAAATGAAGAGAAATTTCCGGATAGTGGTTTACCAATGGCCGTCGCCGGAGAAGACCTAGCTCAATCACTAAATAATGCCCTACAAAACATCGACTCTATGGATGAAGTGAAACAAATAGACCGCCCATCCCCTCGCGCCGCCAACCTGTTTAACGGCGGGATGTTCATTTTCGCGCCTGAAAATGCAGCACTCATCGCCTCTCGTCAGGACACGAACGATAGCAAAACACAAGAGACTTCAGTCAACGGGTTTGGTGCCTTGATCATTGATGATAATCATTTTGATTCCTTGGCTGAAGTGAGGCCTGCCGCCTCTGAACCTTCCTTGATTACTTCACAACAGACCTTATCAAAGCGGTGATCGACCGGACCGCCATCACTTATTGAACGATGATGGTTACCGGAAGGCTCTTGCATCACTGACCCGGTGGTGTTTTCATATTTGTTCAGATTGATCGGGCCGGGCTTAAACCCCGATCATCGAATCATGCTAACCAAAATAAAAAGACTTTGGTGGAATGTGACGTGCTTTTTGCTGGGCAGTAAGAGGTGATCCTTGTTCTTCTGCTAGCTTAGCCCAATATATCTCCAGCCATAATATTTGCGGCAGCCCTGTATCGACAATATGCGGCATTGTTTCTGAAGTATAGTCTGCTAATAGCGCGCTCACAGCTGCCTTAGTATCAGAAGAAAATTGATCCATGACATTCTGGATCTTGGTCCGCAAACTTTCTTTGACAGGCGCCTTACCCGCATCCGTCGAAGCGGCATAGGGAAGCACAAAACTTCCATTTTTAGCATTGCCTTGAGGACATCTAATAGTCGGCTGCAATGGAAAGTCATCTAAATCCCCTCTCCGGCAATACGCTCTCACAGGGTTCTTGCAATACTGACGGCCGGATGAATTGATGGCTTCGATAGCCGGGACAATAGTTTTTTGGAAACTGACCAATTTTGAACCAACGGCTGGCTGGGTTAATACACGGGGAAGCACGGCCCCAACACGCCACATAAAAGACATATGGTTTTCCTTAAATTAAATTTTGCTGATAAAGAATAAAAGTTCATACCCGGCAGTAATGACAACTTGCTGCAAAGTGCCATAAATCTCAACCAATTTCATCCTTTCACAACCAAGGGTCGGGATCAAGTGCAGGCCTGCCTGCGATCATGACCCGGCGCATTGAGAAGATATCGCGTGGCAATGCGTTGCAGCACCACCCTTTTTCACTAATCTAATATTGGGTCATGATCGATCGTTCAATACCGGGCTTTGGCTATATCCATATGCGAAATTCCAATGAGATGCTGGTATCTGTCAGATAGGATTTGAGAAGGGATTAAGCCGGCTCATACATGCGACCAAACACCATGCAAAAAATGTCATCCAAAGGCAAATAGGAACCACTCCTTGAAGAATATCTATATGAACACTACGACTTAGCAAATCCGTAGCTGCCGTATACATGCCAATAGGAAAAACCATAGCCCAAAGGGAGGGTCGATAATGAAATGGTATTTTAAAATAGAACACTTTCCATAATTCCATTAAACATAAGATAGGAATCCAAGCTGTTCCCCATCCCCATAAAAACACCAGCATGCCTTCAATGAATGGTGTTATTGTCGTAAGAAACAGCGGCGGATTTTGCATAACAACAAGCAGACTTCCGTCTACAACCGCGATGGCAGCAGCACCCATGCATGTCCAATAACAGGGATCCATGTCTCGGCCATTAAAAGGATAGAAAAGCATTCTGAAAATATTTAATGTCATAAAAATTAAATAAATAAAAACTCCAAAAGTCCAAAAACAGAATGCTAATAATAAAAACACATCATTTGCAAGCAATTTATTTTCAAAAAATGTGGTAATCACGATACCTGAAGAATTGCATGTAATAGCTAACAATAGCCAAAAAGGACTGATTGTTTGAATGGGAACTTGAATATGAAAGAAAAGTGTGCAAAATAACGTATAAGTAAATACAACTGTTGAGATGACGCCTACCAAACCAAGCATCAATCCAACTTGATTATATCCCAAAAGACAATAGCCGACTGCCAAGGCACTGGACCCAGGGCTTTTTCATTAAAGAAATTTAACACCAAAAATTCCACTCACAGCCAGCTCTAAGGCGATTTCGCCATTTTTATTCTCATATATCTAGCCTAATATATAAAAAAACAATTGACTTTATTTATCACGTATATTACAAGGTGTTTTAAATAAATATCTGGTCTAATATGTCGATGAATCTGGTAGATCTACATCTAAACTGGGGTGCATTTACCTCTAAGGGCAAGAAGTATGTCTCCTATAGCCTTGCTAGATCCATTTGGACAAACGGCTCATGCCGGAAAGAAATCGTACTTAAATTGGGTAAACTCACTAATGAGGAAGTCGTATTCTGGCGTCAGACGCTGAAAGACGCAAAAAAACGGCGCAAGGCAATTTCTCAGACAGCCCCTAATCCTTCAGGTGACTCCAGTCCTTCACTTGTCGAAGCTAATAAGTTGACAGCGAATTCTCAGGATCCCGATACTGGAGATCTTCAAATTGCTACGGGGGATTTTGAGGGCGAAAACATGTCAGTAAGAAAGAAATTCATCTACGACGAACACGATCAAAATGTCGATATTCACTCTTACGAGGATGCTGTAAAACATGCTTTTGCGGACGTTCAGGATCCGCGCGTCGCAGATAATCTGCAATATCCATTCTATGGACTTCTGCTAACGATTCTGGCGGGTATTCTTGCAGGCGCAAAGTCCATCAGTGGTATTTACGAGTATGGAAAGGAAAAAGCTGCCATGTTATGCCCTTTACTTAATCTCGAACGACACCCTTCCTATACCGCCTTTTGGTGGATCCTGACGCGAACAAACCCTGAAATCTTGAACCAGGCATTCATTAAATGGATTAAGTTGGTGGCTGACACCTTGGGCGGCACTGAGAAAAAAAATCTCTATCGACGGGAAAACTCTGAGAGGTGCCAAAAAGGATCTTGTTCATTACGTGAGCGGATACGAGTCTGGAAGTGGGCTTCTGCTTGGTCAAGTGAAAACAGAGGAAAAATCCAATGAGATCACGGCAATTCCAGAGTTGCTAAAGGTAATCGATGTCAAGGATGCGACGGTCACAATTGATGCGATGGGGTGCCAAAAAGGCATTGTAAATGACATCAGGGAGCGCGGAGGGCATTATGTGATTGCCTTAAAAGGAAACCAAGACACTCTACATGCTGAGGCCCAGAATTTTTTTGATCAAGCCAGAGCAGCTGATTATAAGGGGGCTAAGTGTAAAAAGTATGAAGCGACCAATGAAGGACACGGCAGGCTAGAGAAGCGAGAGGTGACAATCACCAAAAATCTCAATTGGCTGGATTGTCGAAGTGATTGGCGGGATCTTAAGATGCTGATAGAAGTGAAATCCACTAGGACGATCAAGGGTAAATCTACAGAAGAACTTCGCTACTACATTTCCAGCAAGGATATGACTGCGAAGATGGCGAACAGCACTGTTCGCTCACACTGGGGGATTGAGAATAATCTTCATTGGGTTTTAGATGTGTTATTCGGTGATGATATCTCCCGGGCCAATACTGGCCATGCAGCGGAGAATCTAGGTCTCTTTAGACGGATGGCCTATTGCATTTTAAAACAGGAAACAGTGCAAGGACGCGGTTTGGCATCAAAACAACGCAAGGCAATGTGGAATGATCACTATGTGCTTGAACTGTTAAACAAGTTTATCAAGGAAGTGAGCAGCGGGAGCGAGGTTTACCAGCTCGAGTAGACGACTGCCGGCCTAGAGCATCAAGCGCAGCTTGTACCCGCAGGGGCGGCATGAAGAGTGTAAAGTATTTTTAATGAAAA
>CAWHMU010000027.1:0-64221 GCA_963830365.1 uncultured Chlamydiae bacterium | reverse complement strand
CGTCCAACTCTACCCCCCAATGTGTGGCACGACCCTCGTTCTGTGGGCGATCAATCCAGCGTGCACCTTCCAACTGCACGCGACGTTCGGTAAAGTCCTGCGTCGAACGAATATATAGATTTGCTCCGAACACACCCGCCTCTTTATCCAAATAGCGTTCCAATACCGCTTCATAGTTGATACTACGTTCTGGCAACAAATTCGGATTGCCGCGACGATCCGCCTCTACGGGCGTATTGGTAGAAAGGCTCAACGAACCCGCATTGCTGATCTCTTCCAGTTTAGGCATCTTCAACCCAGCCCCCAACGACGTGCGCACCAGCCACTTCTCCACAGGCTCCCATTTGAAGGCAACGGAAGGCATCAATTGGCCGCGTTGTTGCGCTACGCCATTTGAATCAAGCGCGACATTTTCACCGCGCAGTCCGTAAGTGAGTGTCATCTTCTCCCGCAACATCCAATCGTCCTGCACCCACGCAGTGTATTGGCGCTCACTGGCTTGATAGGTATTCGCCACGCCCGAGTAGGTTTGCTCGTCGGTGCGCTTCAGATTGACGTGCTCCAAGCCCACTGCCAGCAAATGTTCCACCCCCATTGGCTTGTCCATGCGCCATGCCATGTTCACCTCGTTTTCATTACCCACGGTATTGTCGTTGGAGGTGGTCAGCACATTAGAAGCATCGTGTGCAACGCGCGATGTATCCGAATTTTTACGGCCACTATTGAGCGAGACACGCCCTACCAGCTTCACATCGTCCAAATGCTTCTCGCCTTCCATGCGCACACGCAACAATTTGGTATAGCCGTTAGTTTGCGAAGTGCGATCACCATTGAATAACAACCCTGTTCCAGTCGCAGGAACAGAGTATTTCGTCATACTCGTGGTGGTTTGGGTATCTACAGGCCCCCAAAAATACATGGGCGCGATATAGAACGAATCTGCGCCATCTTTCCAACTGAAACGGGGGGAGAATGAATGATGCCCCAATCGGTTACGACCTCGATCCGCCTCCTGTTGCCACAATCCACGCGTCGCCCCCGTGAAATCCTGCCTGTCTATATCGCGTGAAATAGGTGATGCACTCCACAACAACGACAGCGGCAGTTGCCACGAAAAATTGCCATCACCGCCACTCTTCGACACCGTCAATTGCGTGTTCACTTCAGACCCGCGCACGCCCAATCCGACGCGAACCTCGCCCGCACTGCTATTGCGTACAGCTTTTTTCATCACCAGATTAACGGTGACTGATGCCGCACCACCGTACTCCGCCGATGCCCCACGCAATATTTCCACACGCTCCAAGTCACCCGATGGCAAACGACCAATCACACCAACGAAGGTACCGCCCGATCGCAGAGCGCTCTCCATCGACTAACACCTGTACTGAATCACGCGACATACCGCGCGTTTGCTGCCCCATGCCGTTGCTATTCAACTCCACACCAGGCAATTTGCCCAACACTTCGCTCACGGTCATCGCACTCATTTTCTCGATCTCTTTACGATCAATCACGACTTTCTGCGTATTGGAATCTCGACGTTCGGCAATATCTACGCCAGTTGCTGTGACAGTGACTTCTTTCAACGTTTGCTGCTCTTCAGCCCATGAGTGAGTAGGCATCGAGATTGCGATAAGACAAGCCACACTCCACCTCCAATCCAGCTTGGCGGTATTGTGGTTTGAACTGCTTGATGCAACTGAGACGAATTTCATTACATTCCTATCCTGAATTATGGATTCACATCACGAGTCTTGTTAAAAACGATTTCTTCACGTTTGCGTTGCCCAATGACAGTGGATGCCTGTGCATCTTTAGAGTCTCTCGCTTTCGCTTTCTTCAGGTAAATCAAGAAACCCGTCACGCAAATGATCGTAATCACGATACCGCTTAGCAGAATGATGATTTGCCCGATGATGCCGAACACGCGCCCACTATGCAGTGGCAACTGCCAAGCATTGAAGGTGTCGCCTGCAGTCTCCGCACTGCGATCATGTACGTGCATCAACTCACCCGTGATGGCATTCACATACACTTTCGTCATGCCCACTTCGGCAGTTAGATCTTCCGAGCTCTTCATCGACACAATAAACTTGCGCGTATCAGGCAAGAAGGTCATGCCGCCCACCACCATGTCCGGCTTGGTTTGTTGCGCCAATTTGATGGCACCATCCCATGATGCGGTATCGGCCAACCACTTAGCATTGGGGTCAACATGGCAAGAGCACTCCACGGTTGTCAAAGGAGAGAATTTATTCACCACCCATTTGAATTGATCGTTCAGATTCAAATATACGCTCGACAAGGCCAAAGCGATCAGCACTGGCAATATCCACATACTGCCCGATCGGTGCATATCGAAATTCAATTTATGCCCTCCCGCATTCCAACGAAACGCGAAAGATTTTTTCCAACTCTTCAGATTGGGGAAAGACAAATACACCGCACCAAAATGATCTAGCAACCACAGCAAAGCTGCGATACCGATCAGCCACTTGCCGAAATCGCCCAGATACCAGGTGTAATGCAGTTTGACCAACATTGGAATGAGATGCGCGCCTATCCACACCAAACTCGCCATTCACGCGCGCCCCCAAAACCACGCCCGTGTAGGGATTGATATAGACAGTGTGATATTTATTGGTAGCCTTGAAAAAACTGGCTTCTTCCGCACCTTGGGCATTGGGCGTGCGCAAGTAAAATTCATAGGCACGGTCCGCCTCGACAGGACTACGCACAAAGGTCACACGCTTGCCTTCGTACACCGATTCGGCGCGCTTCACCAACTCATCCATCGCCATGCGCTGACCTGCGGCTTCAACGTAGAACAAGTCTCTGTTCAAAGTGTGGTCGAGTTCTTTGTCGAACGCGATGATCACGCCCGTAATGGCCGCGACCGCGATGAACAACAAGGTGGCCAAACCCACCCAACGATGTAACCAAACGATTGCCTGACGCATATCAACCTCCACAAAATAAATGACCGACGAATTATGACAAAGACGAAATCAAATCCCCTGCGTCATATCGTCGCACCCACTACCACCTTGCCAAATTACTGATACCCACGACCACCAACAGCACCGCACTCAAACGCTCGATGGCGGGTCGCCATGTATTCAACTGCTCGCGCAGCCGCGTCCCTAGATAGGCGATGCCGATGCCGTAAAATAACGCGGGAATAACGATAGCCCCCAACCCGAAACACAGTCCCAATAACATGCCGTCCAACACATGCCCCGCCATTGCCGCCGAGAACAGCACGATGCCCAACGGCGCGCACGGACTCAATGCCATGCCGATGCCCATCAGGAATAGACCACCGGGAAGCAAGGTTCTCACCTTGTGCGAACGCACGATTTGAATCGGTTTTTCGGTGGCGGCAGATTCTACTGAGACCGCGTTACTGCAATGCGTTTCTGGCTTGCGTAGCAGCAGTGCCAACCCCATCAACAGCACGGATGCACCGATGACCAAATTGATGTCGGTACTCATCGCCACACCTTTGACGTAATGACCAAAGCCGCCAACCACCCCGCCGAACGAGATATACGCCGTCAGACGCCCCAAGGATAAAGGCAGGATGATTTTCCATGATTGGCGGATACCGCCGTCGCTGGCGAGAAACACAGGGCCCAAGAACGGCGCGCAACTGATGAGACACGGCCCCATACCATAAGCAAAGCCCAAGGCGGCGGCCATGGGCAAGCCCACCACCATGTTCACATCAATCACGCGGTCACCAAACTTTGCTCCGCCTCAAATTCATTGCGCGCCAATATGGCCGCGCCGAATGCAGTAGTGGTTTGTGGATGCTCGGGAATGACCAACTCGCGTCCCAATTCATCTTGCAAGGCCGCGACCAACCCTTTGTTCAGCGCAGGGCCACCATCGAAATACACACGATCTTCCAGCCCCACACGCTTGGCCAGCCGTACCGTGCGCGACGCAATGGAATAATGGATACCCGCAATGATTTCTGCCTTGCCGTGACCATTCGCCAGCAGGCCGATGATTTCAGATTCCGCGAACACGGTGCAGGTGCTGTTGATGTTGAGCGGTGCGACTTCGGACTTGAAGTGATACTCACCGAGGTCTTCCAAATCCAAATCCAGATTGCGCGCCGCCACATCCAAAAAACGTCCCGTCCCTGCCGCACATTTATCGTTCATGGCAAAGTTGACGACGTTTCCCGTGTCGTCAATCTGAATGGCTTTGGAGTCCTGCCCGCCGATATTGATGATGGTGCGCACACCGCCAAATGCCTTGCCCGCTTCGAATGCACCGATGGCATTGGCGGTGATCTCGCTGATGGAATCGTCCGCCTCTTTGAACAACTTGCGACCGTACCCGGTGGCAATGAGGTAGCGCACATCTTCTCGCTTGAGTCCCAACTTACAGCAGCGTGTTAAGCGCCTCTAATGAGTTCTTATGAAACAAGCTGCCTGACGCGGTGACATGCACGCCTGCAATATCCCCGGCTTCATTCACCACTGCCACTTTGATCGCGGTCGAACCTACATCGATGCCAGCAAAATATTTCATTTAATTTCCTCTTGCGCCGGTATAACGGCCTGATTAGTTTTTTTGGATTAGCCCGCCGCGCGCTGTTTTTGTTTTTTGCGGTTCTTCATTGACTCCAAAAAGGCTTCGTATCCGCGAGGTCTGGGCCGGTGAAGACCGCGAGCGCGTTGTTGAGCAAGCCGAGCATATCGTGGAAGCTTTTTCTCAGAATATCCATCTGCGCGGCGATAGCATTTCCGTTAAAGAAGAGGTGGAAGATGCTGCCGAGATGCTCTTTAGAATGGCAGATCCGGTCTATGGCGGAATCAAAGGCGTGCCGAAGTTTCCGATAGGCTATCAATGGAATTTCATGCTGCATTACGCTTCGATGACAGAGGATAGCCGTTCCCTTTTTCTGGCCGAGCGTACACTGGATATGATGCAGCGCGGCGGAATCTTTGATCATTTGGGTGGGGGGTTTTCCCGCTATTCTGTCGATGAGCGCTGGCTCGTGCCCCACTTTGAAAAGATGCTTTATGACAACGCCTTGCTAGCCTACAGCTATTTGGAAGCGTGGCAGGTGACACAGCGCGGCTTCTATCGCACTGTTTGCAGCGATATTTTAAATTACATCCTCCGCGATATGACGCATCCGGAAGGGGGTTTTTATTCCGCCGAAGATGCCGATTCCGAAGGACACGAAGGTTATTTTTATACCTGGACCTTTGATGAAATCCGCAATGTCTTAGGTGAAAAGGAATCGGCCCTGTTTTGCGAATTTTATCATGTAACGCCGCAAGGTAACTTTGACGGGCGCAATATTCTGCATACGCCAACGCGCTTAGAGGAGTTCGCTCAGCAGAAAAGCATGGCACTGGCTGAGTTGGAAACTCTTTTTGCCTTGCAGCGCCAGATTTTGTGGAAGGTAAGGGAAAGGCGGACCCATCCCTTTAAAGATGATAAAGTGCTAAGCTCATGGAATGGTCTGATGATTTTCAGTCTGGCAGAAGCTGGGGCAGCCCTTGATGACAAGACCTATCTTAATGCCGCGGTGCGTGCAGCGGGCTTCATCAAACAACATATGTGGCGCGATGGGCGCCTGCTCAGGCGCTGGCGCGAAGGTGAAGCTTTATATTCGGCCGGGCTGGAAGATTATGCCTTTCTGATACGGGGATTGATCAGCCTGTTTGAAGCTGGCCAAGGGACAGTGTGGCTGGCATGGGCAGTTGAGATGACGGAGATTTTGCATACCCAGTTTAAGGCGGATAAGGGGACATTTATCAGACCGATGGGCGTGATCCGCATATCATCTTGCGGAAATGTCATTTTTCCGATGGCGCAGAGCCGTCGGGCAATGCCATCCATTGCGAGAATTTGCTGCGTTTATACCAGATGACCTATGAGAAAAGCTATTTGGAGCAGGCCGAAGATATTCTCAAAGCCGTGCAAAAATATATAGAAAATTATTCACCGGCCTATTGTTATCATATGCTCAATCTGATCCGGTATTATGATCAACATGCCGTCACGGCGGTGGTGGCGTTGAATGCCGAAGGTCAACACAAAGAGGAGATAATGAAGCTGTTTTACCACACCTTCATTCCGCATCGCGCCATCATCTGGCGGCAGCCTGATGATGGGATGCTTGCCACGGTGGCGCCTTTTTCAACCAAGCAGGCGCCTATCAACGGACTGACGACGCTGTATCTTTGCGATAAGAGCGGTGTTTGCAATAAGCCTATCACCGACATTTCCGAAATGATCGCAGCCGTGAATAAGTTGCAATTAAGCCGCTGAATTTATCTGTGGAAATTTTAAATTAATCGGTGTATTATTACCTTTTTAATTTAAAAGAGGGTCTTATGGATATCGATTTTGTTTCAGCCGCTTACTGTTTTTTAGGCGGCATCTTGGCCGGTCTTTTGGCGCTCGGCGTGCAACGCTATTTCTTCCCTATTACACACTGTGCCGCCATGCATGCAGCTGAAATCGAGGATGACATGGAGGATGAGGCAGCAGGTTTAGAAGATCCCCAAGCGTTGGAGCATAATCTTTAAACAGATTCACATAGCAGGTAGACAGGATATGACTAGTATAAGTGTATTTATTGTCTGTGCTTAATAGGTTGTGAATCCGATTCAACGCAAAGAGCGCAAAGCCGAAAAGAAAGGCCATTCACCACAGAGGCACCGAGACACAGAGAAACAAACAGCAAAACAGCCAATAACAGGATGGCAGGATAAACAAAGTAGAAGTGTATCATTGTCTATGCTTAACGGTGTGTGTTCGATTCAACGCAAAGCCGAAAAGGAACAAGCAGCACAGTCGGATGGAACAAAGCCTCGTCCGGGACCATTATCTATCCCTCGGATTGCCTAGCCATGGCGCTGTCAATGTGATTGGAATCTGATCCATTCGCACTTGCCGCAAATGTCTATTCTGCCATCCTGTTATTGGCTGTTTTGGGGCTGGTTTCTTTGTGTCTCTGTGCCTCGGTGGTGAATACCCTGTTTGTTTTGCTGTGCTCATCAGGTGGCGTTTTTATTCAACATTAGGGTTTTGTGCAGCCAATCGAAAAGGCACTGATGGGCCAGGGAATAAGCACCGGCCTCGCAGTGCTCGCCGGCACCTTCTTTGGCGGTAAACAGCACATATTCTTTCGGGCAGGTGAGAGCGTCAAAAAGTTGTTTGGCCTGACCCATACTCAACGGCTCATTTTCTGTATCCATCACAAGTGTCGGGCAGCTGATCTGCTGGGCGACAGTGCGCAGGTTGTAATTTTTCCATAAGCGCATGAGTTCTATAGTCGAATCGACGCCATGGATCCACATCTTGGCTTTCATTTTGGCGGCGAGCATAGGGTTTTGCAAGGCCTGTGCCAAAAACTTCTCCAGCACATGCTCGGGATCATGATCCAGCAATTCGTTGACTTGGGGAAAGGCCTTATTGACACATTCCATGGCATCAAATTGGCCAGGATTGGCAATCAGTGCTGCCAGGCGCGGTTCGAAAGCTGCCGCCCGCGGCGCCAGGTATCCTCCCCAGCTGGGTCCTAACAATACGATGCCTTTAGGATCGACATCGGTGCGCGTCAGCAGGTAGTCCACCACCGGTGTGATGACCTTTTCCCAGTCGTGCCGCATGTAGTGCTGCTGCTTGATCAGCATTTTGCCCTGGCCGGGTCCGTCAAAACAAAGCACATGATAGCCTCTTTCCAAAGCGGCGGCGGCGGCGCCGAAATAGCCTTCCTGGTGTGTGCCGTCGTAGCCATTGCTGACGATGACGACAGGACGTGGCGAATTGGAGATGTCGGACTTATAGAAATAGCCGGGGAGGGCCGTTGTTTCATACGGTATAGACATAGCTTCCACAGGCGTTGGAAAGAGGGCGACGGCCTGGGCGAAAGCTACGCAGTGTTTATCATAGGCTTCAACCAGGCGTGGATCTACGGGGGCGCCATATAAGAAAAACATGGCCGTGCGGTAATAGTTGGCGGCGCGCAAGAAACCCTGCCGGGCGCTGATTTCACAGTCGGCCAGGCGCGAACTTTCGGCTTGCAGATAGGTGCGTTCGGCCGTTTTCATCCACTCTTCATACCAACTGTCGAAATCTTTGGCTTTAATCTGCGCCGCCGTCGCCAGGCACTCGCCGATATCAGCTCCCTGATAATAGGTATAAGACAGCGCCCTTAGCAGCTGTCCATCCAGTTCAGGCGCTTCAAAGTAAATATGCATCATGCACTCCATAGTCTATGCGTACTGTATTTCCAAAGATTCGCGAGGCCAGCAAATCCAGCTGCGGGGCTTCGTTTAGGGTGGTGATCGAATCGTCGCCAAACAAGGGGATGCCGCTGCTGCCTAACACGCGCGGTCCGACATAAAGGCGCAGCTGCTGCAGCAGCCGGGCTTTGAGGAACGACCCCAGCAGGCTACTGCCGCCTTCAATCAGCAGCTGCAAGATGCCCCGGCTTCCCAGCAGATCCAATACTTGGCCGAGGTCGACACCCAAAGCATTTTCGGCGGCGGCGACTACGGCGACTTCCACCCGCTTTTGGCGCCAGGCGTCTTGGATTTGCGGCAAGCAGCCAGGCGTGGTGATGATCAGTGTCGGCGCGGCAGCGGTATCGAAAAGGGCGCCCTCTGGCGGCAGGCAGCCTTTGGCGTCTAAAACGATGCGTAAAGGCGGCTGCATGGGGCTGACGGCTACCTGCCGCACGGTGAGTGCCGGCCGGTCGATACGCGCCGTGCCGGCGCCCACCATAATCGCCTGGCATTCCGCGCGCAGGTGATGGGCATCCAGGCAGGCTTCTTTGCCGCTGATCCATTGCGAGCTGCCATCGCGCGCGGCAATCCTGCCATCGACGCTGATGGCGGCTTTGGCCACGCAGAACGGGTGGCCGGTGCGCCGCTGGTGGAGATAGGGGGCTAAAGAGTTGGCGACGGCCGCTTTGCAGACGTCCAGCACGACTTCGATGCCGGCTTGGCGCAGCTGTGCGATGCCTTTTCCGCTCACTTTGATATCGGGGTCTTGCACGGCGATGACGACTTTGCCAATTTTGGCATTGATCAGGGCCTGGGTGCAGGGGGGCGTGCGGCCGGTGTGGGCGCAGGGTTCCAGGGTGACATAGGCCGTTGCGCCATGGGTTTTGTCTTTAGCCTGCTGCAGGGCGTTGATTTCAGCATGAGGCTGTCCGGCGGCGTAATGGAAGCCTTCGCCGACGATGGTTTGGCCTTTGACGATGACGCAGCCCACCCATGGATTTGGCGGGGCTGTCACCCGTCCCTGCATGGAAAGGACCAGGGCGCGCTGCATCATGGCTTCATCGAAGGATAGGGTGTCAGGCATGCTAATCCTCTTTGCTTTTAATCCTCTTCCTCGAGCATCAGCGCCCTAAGGGTATCGGGATCGGCCAGCGTGCTGGTATCGCCGATGTCATCGCCTTGGTTGGCTGCCAGCTTGCGCAGCAGGCGCCGCATGATCTTGCCGGAACGCGTTTTTGGCAGCATTGGTGTGAAGCGCAGTTTGTCAGGGACCGCCAAGGGTCCAATTTCGCATCTCACATGATCTTTAAGCTCCTGCCGCAAGCTCTCTTCAGGGCGGGCATCGCCGACAAGGGTGATATAGGCGATCAATCCCTGTCCTTTGATGTCATGCGGCATCGGCACAACGGCCGCTTCGGCAACTTTTGGATGGCTGACTAGGGCGCTCTCGACTTCGGCTGTGCCGATGCGGTGCCCTGAGACGTTGACGACATCATCGATGCGGCCCATCAGCCAGTAGTCGCCATCAGCATCCACCCGGCAGCCATCGCCGGTGAAATACATGTTGTTGAAGGTAGTGAAATAGGTGTCGATGAAGCGTTGGTGGTCGCCCCAGGTGGTACGCATCATGCCTGGCCAAGGGCGCTTGATGCATAGGCATCCACCTTCATTGGGAGCGCAAGGGATGCTGTTATCGTGCAGCACCAGTGGATCGACGCCGAAGAAGGGGCGGGTGGCGCTGCCCGGTTTGAGGGGGTGGCTGCCCGGCAACGGGGCAATCATGATGCCGCCAGTCTCTGTTTGCCACCAGGTGTCGACAATCGGGCATTGCGCTTTGCCGATGGTCTCGTAGTACCACATCCAGGTTTCGGGATTGATGGGCTCGCCGACAGTGCCCAAAATGCGCAACGAACTTAGGTCATATTGAGCGGGGAAATTCTGACCCTTGGCTATCAGCGCGCGGATGGCCGTAGGCGCTGTGTAAAAGATGGTGACGCGAAACTTTTCGATGATCTGCCAAAAGCGCCCAGCATCGGGGTAGGTGGGGGTGCCTTCAAAAAGCAATGTCGTGGCTCCATTGGCCAAGGGGCCGTAGATGCCGTAGCTATGCCCTGTGATCCAGCCGATATCGGCAGTACACCAATAGATATCATCATCCCTGAGGTCAAACACATACTTATGCGACAGCGCGGCATGCAGCAGATAGCCGGCCTGGCTGTGGACCACGCCCTTGGGCTTGCCGGTTGATCCCGAGGTGTATAGGATGAACAGCGGGTCTTCGGCAGCCAGCACTTCCGCCGGGCAGTCGGGGGCTACTGCCTGCATAGCCTCGTGGTACCATATGTCGCGTCCCGGCTGCATAGAGCAGGCAGCGGCAGTGCGCTGGAGGACAATGGTAGTCTTTATCGATGGGCACTGCGCAAGCGCCTGGTCGGCGATCTCTTTTAATGAAATAGTTTTGCCGCCCCTGACGGAGACGTTGGCTGTAATCAGTACCTTGCAGGTGGCATCCTGGATGCGGTGTGCCAGGGATTCGGCGCTGAAGCCGGCAAAGACGACGGAATGGATGGCGCCAATGCGCGCACATGCCAGCATGGCTACGGCGGCCTCCGGCAGCGTGGGCAGGTACAGGCAGACGCGGTCGCCCTTCACTACGCCCTGTTTCTTCAAGACATTGGCAAAACGGCACACCAAGGCGTGCAGCTCGGCATAGCTTAATGCGCGTACTTCGCTGTCGTCATCTCCCTGCCATAGGATAGCCGTCTTGGTGCTTTGTGCTCCATGCAGATGGCGGTCGAGGCAGTTATGGCTCACATTGATTTCCCCGTCTTCAAACCACGTGTGTGCGATATGGCGGTTGGCGCTATCCCAAACGTAGCGGCAGGCCATTGTTGGCGGACGGAACCACTCCAGGGTAGCGGCTTGTTCCAGCCAAAAAGCATCTCCACAGTCTATTGAACGGCGGTATAGCACATCATATTCCGCCAGATTTTTCACACGGGCATTGTCGCTGAGGGCTTTGGGTGGTAAAAACTTGCGCTCCTCATTGAGCAGGTGCATCATCGCTTGGTTATCTTGCGGCATTGATTCTTCCTTGAAGATTATTGCATAAAGTATGGTTTAGATTTATGGCATGCCGCCCGTTAAACTGCAAGCGCGTTTCAATGGCGAGGCGCTGTACTTAGGCACCAGGCTGTGAATTCGATTCGACGCAAAGCGGCCAAGGAACAAACGGCACAGGTTGGATGGAATAAAGCGTCGTCCGGGACAATTATCTATCCCTCGGATTGCTTAGGCAATCTGAGGGGCATGCCTCATATTGACGCTGTCAATGTGTAATTGGAGTGTGATTCATTCACAGTTGCCACCCTGTTTATTGGCTATTTTGCTGTTTGTTTCTCTATGCCTCTGTGCCTCGGCGGTAAATGGCCTTTCTTTGCGTTCTTGGCGCTCTTTGTGTGGAATCGAATTCACAACCTGGTAAGTAAATACAATGATATGCCAAGACGTCCATTGCTAAAGGGTGTGGTTTATTTGTATAAGACGCTGACAGTCAGTTGTTAGAATGTAATTCAACATGACTGTCGATAGGTTTGTTTATTCGTTAATGCATCAAAATCAATAAGTTACGTCTGTGCTGGCGCTTAAGCGTCTATTTAGATCCGGAATTTTTAAGGGCGATGGCGCAAAAGCTGTGATCTTAATAATGTTAATAAAGAGTTGATAAAATGACAAGATAGCCATCTACTTAAGTGTGTAGGGGGTTATTTTACTAGTGTGTGTTAGGGAATCGCTTGTCGTCTGACTAAGGGCTTCTGGAGTATTTCTGCATGCTGGTATCAATTTTTTCTTGTTGTCTATGTAAAATTTCGTTATACGCTATGGCATAATTTTTATTGATAGAAGAGGTTGAAAAAGAGCTATGAGTTTATCTTGTCCTCAATGCAATTCAATGGCCTTTAAGAGGAATGGGTACACTCGCCACGGCAAGCAAAACCATCGTTGTCTTGATTGCGGCAGGCAGTTTTCTTTGGAGCCTACGGAATTTGTCACAGATCACGATAGAGAGCTTGTTTCCTCTATCCTGATAGAGAGCAATGCCGTCGAGACGCTCTGCTGAAACCATTGACGCGATGATTTTCTCACGCGCTCAATGCCAAATTATATCCGATCGGAAAATTTGGAATCGCGCCCCATACAATGTATTCACGAAGTTTATTTCTTTTAAAGACGGTTGGCGATGATGGTCTAATACGCATCATCGCCAGCTGTATTGCCAGGCGGCGCCAATACGGTGTATCCCGACATGGCGTATGGGGAATTTCAATTAGACACTAGCTGCTGGTATAAAGCTGGCGGTAAGATAAAACTCTTCTTGATAGCCGAGTTTGCCGGTAAATAGCTGCTGCAGGTCTTGTTTGATTCTTTCCAGCAGCTGACGCTGTTCCTGCAATGGCAGATGGGGCAGATCTACATTAATATGGATCTTATTATGTTTGATGGTCAGGCGGTAGGGAATGTCGTGATCGGGGAAAAGCTGCTGCCAATAGACTGTCAGGTATTGTTGGATGACGTTTTCATCGATACCGATGGCGTTGCAGCCGGATCTGAGATGGTAATATTTTCGGCGGCTATTTAGCAGGATATTCACGGCGATGGCAAGGCCTACCACGATAAAGGCACAGCCGAAAAGCGAGATGGCAAGCGCATCCTCCAGAATAAATCGTACCAAGCCATAGCGCACTTCTTCCGACCACGGTATCATCACGCTGATGATGCCTAGCAGTACAAAGAAAATGGCGATGATGAAGCTGATGAGGGAGAAAAATAGATTATGCATAGTCTGATCTTGGCCTTATCGTATTGCGCCAAGCGCTAAAATTCATCATTGTATTCATCTTCGACGTTGTCGGCAAGCGCGATGGCAGGGCCTGAAGGGGTCCCTCCGCCAAGCAGGGCATCTTTTTTGTGTTCTTCCAGGATCACATTTTTGAAGACGACGTGCACATTGGAGACATGCAAGCCGGTCAGTTTAGTGATTTCTTCGGCACAGAGAGTCTGTATTTCTTCGGCTTTTTCAGGGATGCTATAGCCATAGCAGATATTGACTTCAATTTTTATGCTTACGGCAGGATTCTTATTATCCTGTTCGACATAAATGCCTTTGATGCCTTCCAGCGTGCCTCTGTCGAAGATGTTATCGATGAAGTTGCCTTCCACCAGGGTGATGCCGTCGATACGCGAAAGGCACTGCAGAATGATGCCCTGGAAAACGCGGTTTTCAATGTCACGGATGAATAGGGTTTCCGGCAGCTCAAATTCCTTGCTATCGTATTTTTTAGCTTCTACTTTCTTTTTAGGAGTGTTCATGAGTAAAACCTTTAATTATTGACATTCGCAAGTTGACAGGTCCATATGCATTATACTACGATGACATGATATATACATATACATAAACCAGGCCCTTCTATTCAAGACGATTTTAAATGTCTATGATCTTAAGTATAACTTTGTGGGTGCTTATCGGCATAGCCACGGCCTATGTTGCCTTTAAGAGGGGGCGCGATCCTTTTGCCTGGTTTGCCATCGGCATATTGTTCGGACTGCTTGGCCTCTTATTGCTGATGATATTGGCGCCGGTTACGCCCGAAACAGAAGAGGAAAAAAACGCCAATCCCTTGCAGTCAATTCCGGTCGACAGTCCGGAAGTCATCGCTCTTCAGCACTATCATTTGATCAACGAGTGGTTTTGTGTCGATAAGGCCCGCCAGCAGCAGGGACCGATGCGTTTTGACGTGCTTAAGGATTTATGGGGTGATAATGGGATTGATGCAGCTTCCTTTGTGTGGTGCGAAGGCATGGCGGAATGGAAGCGCATCAGCGATCTGCCCGAACTCTACAGCGCTTTAAAAGAAAGTAAGGATGAATCCCACGATAGCGTATTTCCCCATCTAGAGCAGCCTTAAAAGAGATTATACGGTAAAAATGGAAAATATACGATGGATGCAGCGTTTTGCAAACTTCAAAAAGGCCTTGGCCCAATTAACCGAAGGCATCGAGCTCGCCAATCAAAGGGCGCTATCAAGGCTTGAAGAGCAGGGGTTGATTCAGGATTTTGAATATACCTATGAATTGGCGTGGAATACGATTAAGGACTTTCTCCAAGAACAGGGCAATCAGAGCGTCTATGGCGCTCGCGACGCCATTCAGGAGGCCTTCAAGGTGGGGTTAATTCAAGACGGCGACCTGTGGATGGAGATGTTTAAAGATCGAAACAAAACCTCGCATACCTACAACAGCCAGACGGCAAGGGAAATCGCCGAGGCTATCCGGCAGACATATTTCGTTTTGTTCAATGCCCTGACAGATAAGTTCAATGGACTTAGTAAGTCATGAAGTACGGTCTTAAAGAACCCCTGCTTAGCAATGTCAATCGCGTCTTTGCAAAACATCCCGAAATAGAAAAAGTCATTCTTTATGGCTCGCGCGCCAAGGGAAATTATAGGCCTGGCAGCGATATCGATCTGACGCTGGTTGGTGATCAGTTGGATAATTCCCGGCTTAACAGAATCAGCTGCGAATTGGACGATTTATTACTGCCTTACACCTTCGATCTATCAATTTACGGCCACATCACAAATCCTGATCTTTTGGCGCACATCAAAGATGTGGGCATCGTCTTCTACTCCGCCCACTGAACAGGTCATGAGAAAAAAAGGAAAACCGGTCCCCGGTTTGGTCTTATTGGCATGGGTTCCCACACCTGCGCTGCGCTTAGGTATGGACTACAGTGCGCTTAGGTATGGGCTACAGAATGAGAGAGAAAGGGCAAAAAAGATGGGGCGTCCGCCTATTAAAGTGCTTTAAAATGAAAATGAATGGGGGATAATCCAAGAGACGGCAGTTGCCTATAAGCCGTTTCTAAATTAATCATGAGTGCTAGAGGGGATCTCTTTTTTGCCCTTTTTCTCTCATTCTGTAGCCCATACCTAAGCGCAGCGCAGGTATGGGAGCTAGGGACTGGTTACCTAACCGGGGACCGGTTCTTCTTTTTTCTCTTTTTTCAGTCGAAAACGTAATCAGGATTGTAAGGGATACCTTGTTCTTTTAAGAAATGTAAAAATTCGTCCTGATAGGTTACGGTCTTGTGATGTTCTTCTTGATTTTCAATATACTTTATTACAGCCGGCATAATTGATTTGGCTACCGAAAATGCGCCATACCCCTCTTGCCAGGAAAAGTCTTTTGTATCAGGAAATGATTTGCGAAACCACTTTGTAGATAGGGGTTTAACTTTTTCAATTAAACCTGGTATCAACATGTTGGCAGGAGCTGCTATGAGAAGATGGACATGGTCTTCAACTCCATTGATGAACAGTAAATTTGCCCCCTCAGCGTTGATAATGGTTCTTATGTAACCATGTAGACGGGGTTTTAGTTCCTTTTTGATAAAAGGCTTTCGGTTTTTCGTTGACCAGACCACATGATATAGAAAGTTTGTAAAGGTGTGCGTCATACAATTTATCCATTTTTATGCGTGAGATGGGTTGGAGATCCTCAATTCATAATGATAAATTTATTTGTAGGAAAGAAAAAAGAAGAACCGGTCCCCGGTTATGTCTTGTGGGCATGGATTCCCACACCTGCGCTGCGCTTAGGTGTGGGCTACAGAATGAGAGAGAAAGGGCAAAAAAGATAAGGCTTCCGCCAACTAAAAAAAGTTTAAAATGAAAATGAATTCGCTCTATTTCAAGACTTGTATGTGGATACTCCTGGAAACGGCAGTTGAACATGGGCAACTGCCATTTAGAGGATAATTTATGAGTGCCAGAGGCAAGGTCTTTTTTGCCCTTTTTCTCTCATTCTGTAGCCCATACCTAAGCGCAGCGCAGGTGTGGGAAACAATTGCCGTTTCTTGGGTCGATCATGAATGCTAGAGGGGATCTCTTTTTTGCCCTTTTTCTCTCATTCTGTAGCCCATACCTAAGCGCAGCGCAGGTGTGGGAAGCAGAATCATGCGGCTTAAACCGGGGACCGGTTCTTCTTTTTTCTCTTTTTTTTCAGTCGAAGAGGTAACCAGCATCGCAAGGGATGTCCTGTTCTTTTTGGGGAGGGAATATCTATGAAAAACAAGCAGAGCTTTCCATTAAGACGTTGTCTTGATCGAAAGCTCTGCTAAATGAATCGGGAATTACCAGCTAGACTTAGTAACACCAGGAATCAAGCCGTTGGAGGCCATCTCCCTGAAGGTAAGACGCGAGATCTTGAATTTTCTAATGAAACCACGTGGACGTCCGGTAATCGCGCAGCGATTGCGCAGACGAATCGGATTGGAATCACGTGGCATCTTATTCAAGGCCATACGCGCATCATGGCGTTCTTCTTCGCTGATATTGATATCAAGGCTTGTTTTTTTAAGCTCTTGGCGCTTATTCCACTGGCTGTTAACCATGTTTTCGCGACGTTTTTGTTTTTCGACGGATGACTTCTTCGCCATAAAGTGTCCTTAATTATTTTTTGCGAGCTGGACCTTTTTGCCGTTGCTTACGGTTTGGGTCTTTTTTGTTGATGACATAAAGACGACCACGGCGACGAACAAGGATATCTCCTTTCGAAGGGTCGGCCTTTACTGATGCTTTAACTTTCATATCGTTGTCCTACTTCTTAGAGAAACAATTAAGCTTCGTTTATACCCTATTGGCTATTTTCCTTTCAACCATATTTTCTGCAGATTTTCAATTCACGCTTTAGATGGCTCCTCAGCGGCCGAAAAATGTCAGCCGAAAAATGTCAGCTGCATATCGTCAACGGAAAGACGCGGCTTGGCCTTGGCTGCCGGTCGTTTAGTGGCCGGGCTAGGTTCGAAGGCGCTCTTGCGGTTGGCATTTTCTTCCAGATGCACGAGGATTTCCTTGGCGCGCATGATCACGCTCTGCGGCAGGCCGGCCAGGCGGCCGACATGGATGCCGTAGCTTTTGTCGGTGCCGCCGCGCACGATCTTGCGCAGGAAGATGATGGCGTCTTCGCTTTCATGCACGGCGACATTGTAGTTGACGGCGCCGGGGACTTTCTCTTCCAGCTTGGTGAGCTCCCAATAGTGGGTGGCAAAAAGCGTCTTGGCCATCCTGCCGTCGGTTGTCAGCAGGTATTCCGCCACCGCCCAGGCGATGGAGATGCCGTCATAGGTGCTTGTGCCACGCCCGATCTCATCCAGGATGACGAGGGAGCGCGAGGTGGCGTTGTTTAAGATGTTGGCAGTCTCGGTCATCTCGACCATGAAGGTGGACTGTCCGCGCGACAGGTCGTCGCTTGCGCCGATGCGCGAGAACACCTTGTCGACGACACCGATATGCGCGCTTGCCGCCGGCACGAAGGCGCCCATCTGCGCCATGATGGCGATCAGCGCCACCTGGCGGATATAGGTCGATTTACCGGCCATATTGGGGCCGGTGATGAGCAGCAGACGCTGCAGGTCGTCGTCCAGCATGGTATCATTGGGGATGAAGCGTTCGGCCATCTGCGCGGCTTCAATGACGGGATGTCTGCCGCCTGCGATGTGCAGCTTGCTGCCGCCGTCGACGACAGGGCGCACATAGCCATACTGGCGCGCGGCCGTCGCCAGGCTTTGCAGCACGTCGATGCGGCCGAGCGCCTGGGCGGTGCGCTGGATGCTTTGGCCGTATTTGGCGATTTCCAGCCGCAGGGCGGTGAAGAGTTCGCCTTCGATGGCGGTGATGCGCTCCTCGGCATGCAGCACTTTGCCCTCGTATTCTTTGAGTTCGGGCGTCATGTAGCGCTCGGCGTTGACGAGCGTCTGGCGGCGCTGGAAGCTTTCCGGCATCTTGGCGACCTGGCCGCGGCTGACTTCGATGAAGTAGCCAGAAAGCTTGTTGAAGCCGACTTTTAAGGTCTTGATGCCGGTGGCATCGCGCAGATCGCCCTGGTAGCGCGCCAGCCAGGCTTTGCTGTCGCGGCTGATCTCGCGCAGCTCGTCGAGCTCCGGGCTATAGCCGTCGCGGAAGATCTTGCCATCGCTTAAGCGTATCGGCGGGTCTTCGACGACGGCAGCTCCGATCAGCTGTGTCATCTCCGGCAGGGCTTCAAGGAGGGCCTCTTCGGCCGCCAGCAGGCTAGAGTGGGGGGCCAGCTTTTGCAGCGTGGCTTTAAGCTCGGGCATGGGCTCAAAAGAGTTTTTCAGCGCGATGAGGTCGCGCGGCGAGGCATAGCCTGTACAGATCTTCATGATCAGGCGCTCAAGATCGCGCACCTGCTCAAGCTGTTTGGCAAGCTCTGCCAGGCTATGGGCCTGCCGGCAGAAGGCCTGCACGGCATCCTGCCTGAGGGAGATCACAGCCACATCTAGCAGCGGCATCTTCAGCCACTGCCGCATCAGGCGCGCCCCCATGGGCGTAAAGGTCTTATCCAAAATGCCGAGCAGCGTGCTGCGGCGCGAGCCGTCGCTTAAGGATTCGGTGAGCTCCAGATGGCGCTGCGTGGCCCTGTCGATGGACATGAAGTTTGAGGTGGCGTAGGTGCTAAGCTCGCGGATATGTCCGATGGAAAGGCATAGCACTTCCTGCAAATAGCTGAGCAGCCCGCCGGCGGCGTTGATGGCGGCCAGCTGGCCGCGCAGTCCGAAGCCGTCTAAGCTCTTGACCCCTAAGTGGTTGGTGAGGAAATCGTGCGCCAGCTGGTGGTCGAAGCGCCATTCGTCATGCGAACTGATCACCACGTCATAGCTTTTACGCAAATCATCAAGCAGGCTGCGGTGCTTCTCCTGCAGTTTTGGCGAGATCACCAGCTCCGCTGGACGCAGGCGGTGGATCTCATTTAAAAGCTCCTGCTCGTTATCGACTTCGATCACGCGGAATTCGGCCGTGGTGAGATCGAGTACGGCCAGACCGAAAAGCTGTCCCGCCCGCGCAATTGCCGCTACGAAGTTGTTGGCCTTGTCGGACAAAAGGGCTGAATTGATCAGCGTGCCGGGGGTGACGATGCGCACAAGCTCGCGCTTCACCAAGCCTTTGGCTTTGCGCGGGTCTTCGGTCTGCTCGGCGACAGCCACGCGGTAGCCCTTGCCTACGAGTTTGTCGATATAGGCCTCGCTGGTATGGTGCGGCACGCCGCTCATCGGGATCTCCTGGCGCTTGGTCAGGGTCAGCTCAAGCTCGCGCGCCATGATGACGGCATCGTCGAAAAAGGCTTCGTAGAAATCGCCCATGCGGAAAAATAAGACCGCATCGCCGGCAGCTTTTTTGCAGGCATGCCACTGCACCATCATCGGCGAACTTGCCTTCTGTTCCAAAAGCCCGTCTGTCATCACTAAACCTACTATCGAATTTGTGCCTGTTAATGCAGCTACTCTACATCAATACCCTTTTCGACGCAATGTCTAGCCGGCGATGCCTGGCGGGATTCAAGCAACTTCGTCTCGCCACGAAAAATAAGCTACGCCGCGCGTTTGGAGTGCGCAACGCCTGTTGCGCTTTTCGGGCAAAAGACTGACACTCTCATCTTTTTTGCCCTTTTTCTCTCATTTTGTAGCCCACACCAAGCACAGCGCAGGTGTGGGAACCCATGCCAATAAGACCTAACCGGGGACCGGTTCTTCTTTTTTATTTCCTACAAATAAATTTATTATCATGCATTGAGGACCACCCACCCATCGCACGTCTAAAAATGGATAAATTGTATGACGCACACCTTTACAAACTTTCTATATCATGTGGTCTTGTCAATGAAAAAGATGAACCGGTCCCCGGTTAGGCCACACGGTCCTTGCTCCCACACCTGCGCTGCGCTTAAGTATGGGCTACAGAATGAGAGAAAAAGGGCAAAAAAGAAATCGCCTCTGCCAATCATGGCGTCATTTGTATGCTTTAGGTAAAGTTGTCATGCTTAATGCCCTCCCGCTTAGCGCTTTTTAGGAAAAGCGCAACAGGCGTTGCGCACTCCAAACGCTCCGCGTAGGCTTAGCTGTCGTTGTTTATTATTAGTTGGTTGGAATGAAATAGTATGCTGTTTGTATAATAAATTACATTTATTATTTAAATATAGTTTATAATTTGTTGAATAGGGCAAACCAGGAGGGTGCTATGGGTGGGACAATTCAAGGCAAAGGACATGATGCGCACGGACAACCGGCCAAGATACCGCCAACCGCACAGGTTGGCCGTCTGCCGGCCGGTGAAAAGATAAGCAAAGCCACCAGCAAGGATGTAAACTTTTTTGCCAACATCATCCACCAGCTGCAAAAGCTTTTTTCAGGGTTTTACCACGACCTGACAACCAAAAATCGTAAAGCGCTCACTGGTCAAATAGATACCGTCAATGTACTTGTCGACAAGTTAAATGATTTGAATTTAAAGCATGATGAAAAATCTTTAATCGCAATGTTGAATGCCATCAACACAATCGTGAGAAAAGTTGATAAGCTAGCAGTGACAGGTCCCTTTGCTGAGACAGATAAAGGCAAAATTAAGGCTAAGGTCGACCTACTCAAATCTATGATCGTTGAAAAAGTTGGCAACACAAGAAGAATCCGCAAAGTCAAGAGTTTTACAGTCTCAAAGATAGAAGGCACGCCAAAGGCACCTCCAAAAAAGGCCTTGAAACCAATCGGCCTGCAGAAAAAAACCATTCCTGAAGGTGATGAAGAGGCCGTCAAAAGCCCCTCTCCTGCCAACGTAGGTAAGGGAAAATTCCGGCCAGCCACTGCCCTGCCAACCGATGAGGACGACCCGGGCAAGGCCATCCGGGACATGTGCGCGCAGGTAAGGCCTGTCTTCATTGCTACGAAAATGACGACGGCGGAGAAAGCTGAAGCACAGAAACTGGCACGGGTAGAAGGGGGATTTAACGCCATCAAAGAGACATACATGCAGACTGAAGATCATCAAGCTTGTGTTGAGCTTTTGGACGCTTTCGAGCCGGAATTGAAAGGGTTACCCGAGACAAAAGCCAAAGCCGAGATGGTGGCGCAATTTAAAGAGCTGCGCGATCAAGCTTCAGACACTATCAAAGAAGAAATGCGCCGTACGGCTTTATATCAGGCACGAGCTCCACGGGCCACGGAGAAAAGTGAGTCAGCTCCTGCAGCGCCTGCTAAGGACCTGCCATCAAGTATAAAGCCTGTTTCTCTGGTGGCGGAAAAACAGCTGATCGCCAGCCGTGACAAATTCCTGACGTCCATAGCGCAATTTTACAGCGGTATCCGCGCCGACATCGTCCCGCGCATGGTGGCAGCGCAACAAGACGAATACACAAGCGGGAAGTGGGAAGCTAAGTATGCGCAACTGGCGCGGCTGATGGATAAATTCGAACATCCCGGCGAAAACATCTATGGCGGACCTGAAACCCGATTTGACGATTTGGACGTTTTGTTTAAGGATATGGAGGCAGCCAAAGACCTGCTGATCGAGGGGCTATACCTGGCCCGAAAACAAGATAAGCACCTCGTCCCATTGGCTGAATTGTATTCTACAAGTGGCCGGGTCTTCCTTGAAAACTTGCAGCAATTCCATGGCGGTGTGCGCGCCGATGCTGCTGTAGAGGCTTTGGTCGTGTTGTTTGAGGCTGTGCAAACTGTGATTACAAAGGGCATTCTCGGCGGCCGCAAGCCGCTGGCCAATGATAATAGGCCAAATGATAATAGGCCATTGGTGGGTGCCATAGAAAAGCTTGTGGATGATCCGCTCCTCCTCTACACCAAACAGGGCCGAGCGGCCTTTGGCACAGCTTTGGAAACCATCGAAAAGGCGCTCGGTCCTAATGAACATCTTGTGAATGACGACCAAATCGACGCGATCAAAACCATGCTCGAAAAGCTGGGCAGGCAAATCGGCGGGACGTGACCGCCCAGGCCTGCCCCCTAGTTGCCGGACGATGTGGACGATGTGGACGATGCGGACGGTGTAGCCCATCACTTTGTAGCCCGGGGCTAAGGCTTGCCGAGCGCAAGCGAAGATGAGTCGCAGCTGCGGGAAAACACATATTCTTGCTTAACTCCGTCGGAGTTATTCTTTTTATTGCTTGCGTGGCCGAATATTTTCTCGGAGTAAGGTGATCGTGATGATGGCCAAACTTTCAAACTTTCCGTATAGAACAGCTTTCAAACACAACTAAAACTATGCCTATCCTGTTGAAAATGAATTAGATGCGCTGTTTTTCTGGCCCATAAAAACAGACCCCTGTGGCCAGAGGTGTGCAACAACCAAATTGGCTATTAAACAAATGTAAGCGATTAAGCCACAATGTGCTACGTAGTTGTAGTCACAGGGCACTCCATGCTTGGCACGCCGATTGCATTAGATATGGCAACACAAATGATGAAAAACAAAAACAAACAAAAACAAACAAAAAACAAAGAAAAATGCAGATTGTTTCGCAAAACTTAGGCCTCAAAAGGTGCCTCGAAAAGGATGTAAAAGTGTGATTGTTAATATTGTGTTTGTTTAATATTAATAAAATGTAAATTTAAACTAACTATTTTTATTGTAAATAGAAAAAAATATGTTCTATAATTTTAGTTAGCTTTAAATAACGGTGAAGAGAATCCAAACAAAGCGGCTAAAGTTTAGCCAGGAGGAAAATATGGGTAGTCCAATAGATAGAAATCAAGTAGGTCCAGTTCAACCAGCTCATGTACAACAAACAGCGGCAGTCCCTGCAAAGGGCGAGATGCCAGGCGGACAGAAGGTAACGAAATTTAGTGATCTTTCACTTAAGGATATGTTTAAAGCAATATTTCACCATCTTTCCAAATTCTTTTCGAAGAATTATGCAGAGCAGTCGACAGATTTTAGGAATATATTTAAAGAGCTAAAACATAATTATGATAATACTGTAAAGAACTCGACATCAGAGAGTCAGTTAAAAAACCTTGGACATAATAAAGATGTTTTTGAGAAGCTTTTAACGAAAGCTAAAGGACCATATCTTAAGCAAGATATCAAAGAAATATTAGACCAAATTAAGGTAGCACAAGGGAAATTGTCGCCACAAGCAAAACCATCCGCAACTAAAGTAGCGGTTCCAAAGAACATAGAACAGCATGTTAAGGCTAAGTCTGAAGCAAGAAGATTTGCCAAGGCGATGGAAGCTCCAGTAATAAAGAAAACACAACAAGCCCAAGAACCAGCAAAAACACTATCCCCGTTACCTGCGAACGCCACCGCAGCTGACAAGGCTAAACGTTTTTCTGAAATGATGGGCTTGCCAGCACGAGCCGCGACATCACCAGAACCAACAACAGCTGCTAAAAAGGAAGAGCCAACAACACCAGCTGAAAAAACGCATACACCAACACCACAGGAACATACAGCAAGACAAAAGAAACCGGGATTGGGAGATATATATAAGCAGAAGTATGACAATGAAAGAAATGATGCTGCTGAAGAGAAGCGGAGAACTGAACAGTTTCAAGCGCGGCAGCATAAACCAGCCGAAACACCAGCCGAAACACCAGCCGCGGAATCCCGCCGTCCAGCAATTAGGGAAGGCGTCCGCCAGCATAAAACAAAACCGATGAAATTCGAAGCGCCGGGAAAAGGGAAAGTAGGAAAGGAAGAAGATATACATGCAAGCGATGAAGATATAGCGAAAGTTGAAGCTAATCTAAATAAACTTCATATGCAGAAGATTGACACAAAACCACTGTTTACCGATGAAACAAAACAAAAGGTAGCTGGTCGATTAGCAGAATTGGATAGGGCTGGGTTAGCCAATAAAGCGTCCGAAGCGCGCAACGCCGAGGCTTTCGACAAATTGACGGACTTAATTTCCGATGCCGAGAAAACGGTCTTGAATCCAGCATTGCGCAGGACTGGGCCAGCCGCATTGTTGTTATCATCAGCCAAGCAGAATACATTGCATAACTTCTATATCAAGTATGCAACCGACTATGATAAGCCGCACATTGCTAATACTCTTGAGGCACGTAAGGAGTTAAAAGCCGCCCTTGCCTTAGTAGAAGAGGGATTCAAATATAATCCAAAAGTTGTGACTCCTGATCTCGCCGCACGGCTAGCCGAGATCAAGAAGTTGGTGTCATAATAACAAAAAAGAACACGGGTCAGACCTGAAGGCCTGATATGCGTGTGAAGGCAGCGAAAATCCCGGGAAGCCATTCCCGGGATTTTTTTGCTTTGAGGCGATGGCGGGCAGGGGCGGACGAAGCGGACAATACAGGCGGACGCGGTGGACATAGCGGACGGCGTAGCCCATCTCTTTGTAGCCCGTTAGCTAAGGCGGACTAGTGCAAGCCAAGACAAAGCCGCTGCTATAAGAAAACACCTATCCTTGCTTAACTTTGTCAGAAATCCTCTCTTTAACGCGAGTACTTGGTTAAGGCGGCGGTTTATACCAGCTTAAGGATCTTAAGGTAGCCGTGAAAACGGCGGTAGCATGTAGCCACAGGTGTGAACCTGTGGTAATCATAGCCAAAGACATTAAGCCGTGGCTACGGCGGCAGGGTCTTCGAGCGCTCTGCCGCCGTAGCCACGGCTTGATATTGTTGATGCATTTACCACAGGTTCGCACCTGTGGCTACATGCTTCCGCCGTTTTCACGGCGAACTTAAGCTTCTTGAGGCTGGATGTTTAGATGCACGAAATTAAACCAATAGCCGGATGGGATTCCACTTATTTCATTTTTTTTGGAAGAAATTAAACCCATCGCCAAGGTGAGCATGGCCAAACTTTCAGCCGGAGGCTGTTCTGCCTCCCATCTAGCTGCGTTCAAACAAAACGGAAGTTGTAGCTATCCTGTTGATGATGAGGTGGATGCATGGTATATGGGCCTGAAAACAAGCCTCTACGGCCAGATGTGTGCAACAACCAAATTGGCTATTAAACAAATATAAACGATTAAGCCACAAGGTCATGCGTAGTTGCGGCCACAGGGCACTCCATGCTTGGCACGCCAATTGCAGTTAAATAAGGCAGCAATCACAAAGAAAAACCAAAACAAACAAAAAACAAAGAAAAATGCAGATTGTTTCGCGAAACTTAGGCCTCAAAAGGTGCCTCGAAAAGGATGTAAAAGTGCGATTGTTAATATTGTGTTTGTTTAATACTAATAAAATGTAAATTTAAACTAACTATTTTTATTGTAAATAGAAAAAAATATGTTCTATAATTTTAGTTAGCTTTAAATAACGGTGAAGAGAATCCAAACAAATCGGCTAAAAGTTAGCTAGGAGGAAATTATGGTTAGTCCAACAGATAGAAATCAAGTAGGTCCAGTTCAACCAGCTCATGTACAACAAACAGCGGCAGTCCCTGCAAAGGGCGAGATGCCAGGCGGACAGAAGGTAACTACGTGGAAAGATGTAAATATCTTCTCCAACCTGTTACACCAGATTCTGAAAAGTATTAGCAACGCCTTTGGCGGCAGTTATGGCAAGAATACCGCGGCCGATCGGCAAACAATAAAAGCCCAGATAAAGTCACTTACAGATCTTACAGGTAGTCTTGATCGCCACATTAAAGAGAAAAACCCAAATGCGGTGTATGATTCTATGACTAAGATAAAGGTAGCGCTAGGTGAAATGAAAGGTTCATCGATATTTGCGCAAAAAGATAAGCAGAAGATTTTAGGTGAGCTTAGTAAAATCGAAAAAAAACTTGAAAGTAGTCTTGATAAAGAGGTCATAATAGAAGCTAGGGATGAGCAGAATGTAGCTGAGACCGTAGCTGATGCAAGAGAAGCTGCTAAAAAAGGCAGACAATCAGCAGATGAAGCCGCCAAAGCCTTTCCAAGAGCAACACCATCTGCTAAAGCGCATGGAGCTGAAGCAGGAAAACAGCAACTGGTAGAAAGTGGCGTTCAAACCCGTGATCCACAGAAATTTATGAAAGTAGTGGGGGCGTATGTTAAAACCAACTGGAATAAATTTAGTGAACATCAACAAGGTGATTTAAATAGGCTTTTTGATGTTTATAGCCAGCCGGGTAGTCGCATAGATCCAAAAGATCTTCGGCAGCTTGCAAAAATCATTGACCAGGCAGAACCCAATGCTGTGGTTAACCTATTAAAGCAACTGCCACATGAAGACAGCGGGCAAAAGGGACGCTTAGTCGAGATTGTTCGGGAAAAAGCAAATACGAAATCGTCATCAAAACTGCCGGGACTAGAAGAGGCTAATAAGAAGTTTGCCGCAGAAGTACGGGGGACTGCCGAGGCAAAAGAGGCTAAACGAGCAGCCGATGCTAACGAGGACAAGGCTGAGCGTGGAACAGCCATAGATTCATTGTTCAGTTTATTAAAACAACTTGGTAGCGGAGAAATAAAAACAAAGAGAGGAAAAACCTTGCAAGAGAGTCTGGGAGCCTGGACTGGACCAAATTCAACACAGAACCAAGCTTTGACAAAGGCTGTAGAAAATATTCAACATGCTGTGAACAATGAGCAGCCTGTTGCTAAGAAAGATCTCGAAACGGTAATAAGACTGATAAAAGAAGGTTTTCGTCAGCATGGAGAGACGACCCAAGTCGATGCGGCTATTAAAGAAATTCAAGATCGTCTTAGGTTCTTTAAATAATTGAGAAGATGACGATGTCAGGCAAGGCGGCCTGACATTCGTGAAGGCAGCGAAAATCCCGGGAAGGCCATTCCCGGGATTTTTTTGCTTTGAGGCGCTGGCGGGCAGGGCGGACGTGGCAGACGGGCGGTCTGATGCTTTTTCACCCCTTTTTGTTGGTTAGCTGGTTAATTTTTTGTTATGCTGTGTTATACTGTAGTAAAGGGTTTGTGCATGCCGGAGATTAGCCGATTTTTAGGAATTGTGATAAAAATGTATTTTGTCGATCATAACCCGCCCCATTTTCATGGTTCATCGCACAATCGCGTACCTGTCTGAGAGGATTCGTTAAAAAGACTTAATAATGGCTGGTTGGAAAACGAGAATTAACAATATATTTGTGGGGTTCTCTTTGAAACAAATCGACATTCTAGCACAGAAGATCTAGTTAGCCTCGATAGAGGCGGAAGCATGTAGCCATAGGTGTCAACCTATGGAATGAAATGTAGCAAAAAGTGAGCCGTGAATACGGCGACAGCAACTTCGAGGGAGGTTGAATTAAATGCGATTATTACACCATATAATATCCTTTAGTCATTGCTGTCGCCGTATTCACGGCTTTGTTTCTAAACATGTGATGACCACACGCTGACGCATGTGGCTACATGCTTCCGCCTCTATCGAGGCTTTAAAAATGTTCTCATGGCTTGCGCCCTGTCGCTTATATGGCAGTACTGGCTCAACTCCTACCTTCACAGGAGCGAACATGCAATTTGTGGATTTTTATGATGCAGTATTTGCAACGACCTCGATTAATTTACATAAGGCGAGGTACGCGATTGTGCGATGAACCATTTTCATGCTTTTTATGGGGAGCATGAGGCCGTTTTTTTGATCGATACGCTCGAAGTAATCAAAGGGAAGATCCCGGCGAGGGTTACAGGCTTGGTAGTCGAATGGGCAGAGATGCACAAAAAAGAGCTGAAGAAAAACTGGGAACTTTTGAAGAAAGAGAAATTTAATAAAATCGAACCGTTGGTGTAACGATGAGAGTCAAAAAAGCTGAATATGTCAAAGATTACAAAATAAAGATGGTTTTCAGTGATGGTGCAGTCAAGGTTGTCGATTTTAAACCGTTTTTGAAGAATGCAAAAGGCCTTTTCCTGCCTTTATTAGATGTAAAATATTTTAAGCACTTTTCATTGGATGATACCACTGTATGCTGGCCCAATGAGGTGGATTTCTGCCCTGATGTCTTATACGAAATTGGAAAAGAGATCCAAGCACAGGAAAAACCTGCCAAAGCTCAAACCAGAAGCATTAAATATCAGCCGAGTTATGCTCTGACAAAGAGGGTTTCAAAGAAGGTTGAAAGTTAACTTTGAAGCTGACGTCGGTATCAAAAACAAAGCATGGAATCAGGCCTGACATTCGTGAAGGCAGCGAAAATCCCGGGAAGGCCATTCCCGGGATTTTTTTTGCTTTGAGGCTATGGCAGACAGGGCGGACGAAGCGGACAAAACAGGCGGACAGCAAGTTCGGACGAGGGAGGACAGATTTTAGCCTCGCTAGAGGCGGTAGCATGTAGCCACATGCGTCAGCGTGTGGTGAGAGGTTGTTTAGCAGCAAAGCCGTGAATACGGCGACAGCAATTTCTTAGGCTGGATCTGTCAGAAAATCTGCGGACAGAGCGGACGAAAATGGACAAAACAGGCGGACGGATGTTGGCTTAGCGTTTGGGCGCGAGCAGCTTGTGGCTTTGCGTCCGCATCGTCTGCCATGTCGGCTTTTCCAGCAGCTTGGGGCTGATGCGTTTTAGCGTTGAACGTGTTGAAATCGATGGTGATAAATGCGTGCGGTTCTGCGATGAGGAGGTGCTGCTTTCAGTTCCTGCAGCTGGCTTTCGATGAGCTGCTTTTTGGAGCTGTTATTGGTGTTGGTGTAAAGCTTTAGCATGGTCAACAGCGTGGCCTTGTCAGGTGTGACGCCGGCTTTGGGCATGCGGAAGTCTAATATCGTCTCGGCGCGCCATTCACAATGGCAGTCAGCATAATAATTGATGAAGGTGGTGAAAGTCACGACATCGGGTTTTACGTGATGCTCATCCATGCGGCTGTTTAAAATGCGCAGCGCTTCGCTTTCATTGCCTTTATTCAGGTAGAGTTTGATTAGGCAGTTAAATATCCAGGCATCGGGCTTTATTCTGCTTTTCATATGTGCCAAGGTGGCTTCGGCAAGCTCGTCATCGCCTGATTTTGCATACAGGTTGATCAAGGAGGTGTACGTCATCACGTCGGGTTCTATTCCATACTCGCTCATTATTCTTAAGAGGGCTTCTGCGCCCTCGGCATCGCCAGCTTTTACAGGCAGCTTCAGCAAAGAATTGAATGTCGCAATATTAGGAGATATGCCGATAGCAGTCATGGTATTAAAGATTTGCCAGGCGGCAGCGGCCTGGCCGTGTTTTACATGGCAATGAATGATTGAATGACAGGTATAGGCATCGGCTGGCAGGTTTTTGGCTGACATTTCCTCCGCCAGCTGATAGCAGCCGTTTAGGTCGCCGGCTTTAGCGCGCTCTTTAATGCGCTGGTTGTAGGCTACTGTTTGCTTCTGAGTATCATTGAAGGGGATTCTATCTCTAAGCAGGTCTACTCTAGCGCAGTTGGAATCGGGCGGCGGTAGCAACATGGCGGCTGCGGCGGCAGATGGGATTTCCCATGCGGGTGGAAAGTAGACTTGTGTTGAAAATGTGTTATCGAGGCTGTTCATGCATTTAAATCCATAAGGGCTTGTTTCAAAAAAAAGCCCCGGGAATTGCTTCCCGGGGCTTTTTACTGCTCTTGCTAGTAGTCCATGCCGGCCGGCATGGCGGGGGCGCCTTTTTCGGCGGGGATTTCGGCCACGATGGCTTCGGTGGTGAGGAGCATGCCGGCGATGGAGGCGGCATTTTCCAGGGCGCAGCGGGCCACTTTGGTCGGATCGAGGATGCCGGCTTTGATCATATCGACATATTCATCCGTCAGGGCATTGTAGCCGTGTGTTTCGGGAAGCTTTTCGACTTCCTGCAGGATGATGACGCCTTCCAGGCCGGCATTTTCGGCGATCTGGCGCAGCGGTGAGGTCAGCGCTTTGGCGATGATGCGGGCGCCGGTCTTCTCGTCGCCTTCCAGGCTGTCGGCCAGCTTGTTTACGGCCGGGATGCAGCGGATAAAGGCCACGCCGCCGCCAGGCAGGATGCCTTCTTCGACGGCCGCAGCAGTTGCATGCTGGGCATCGTCGACGCGGTCTTTCTTCTCTTTCATCTCGACTTCGGTGGCAGCTCCTACGCGGATGACGCCAACGCCGCCGGACAATTTAGCCAGGCGTTCCTGGAGTTTTTCGCGGTCGTAGTCGGATTCTGTCTCTTCGATCTGACGTTTGAGCATGGCTATGCGTTTTTGGATCTCGTCTTTTTTGCCGGCGCCTTCGACAAGCGTGGTGTCGTCCTTATTGACGGAGGCTTTTTTGACGCGTCCGAGCATATCGATGGTGACATGTTCAAGCTTATGGCCGAGCTCTTCTGAGATGACTTGTCCGCCGGTGATGACGGCGATATCTTCCAAAGTGGCTTTGCGGCGGTCGCCGAAGCCCGGGGCTTTGACGGCGCAGATTTTGAGGCCGGCGCGCAGGCGGTTGACGACAAGCGTTGCCAGGGCTTCGCCTTCGACATCTTCGGCGATGATGAGCAGGGGGCGGCCGCTTTCGGCGACGGCTTGCAGGATGGGGATCAGGTCTTTTACGGCCGAGATTTTCTTCTCGTGGATGAGCACGTAGGCATCTTCCAAGATACATTCTTGGGTTTCGGGGTTGGTCATGAAGTAGGCCGAGAGGTAGCCGCGGTCGAAATTCATGCCTTCGACGACATCGAGGGTGGTCTCGAAGCCTTTGGCTTCTTCGACGGTGATGGTGCCGTCTTTGCCGACGCGGTCCATGGCATCGGCGATGATTTTGCCGATTTCCTTGTCGTTATTGGCCGAGATGGTGGCGACCTGTTCGATTTCGTTTTTGTCTTTGATTTTCTTGCTGCGTTTTTCCAGTTCTTTGACGACGGTTCTGACGGCTTTTTCCATGCCGCGCTTTAGGTCGAGCGGGTTGGCGCCGGCGGCGACATTGCGCAGGCCTTCGCTGTAGATAGCTTCGGCCAGCACGGTGGCCGTGGTGGTGCCATCGCCGGCTTTATCGGCCGTCTTGCTGGCCACTTCTTTGACCATCTGGGCGCCCATATTTTCGTGTTTGTCTTCCAGTTCGATTTCTTTGGCGACGGTGACGCCGTCTTTGGTGATATGTGGGGTGCCGTAGGATTTGTCGATGATGACATTTCGACCTTTAGGTCCGAGGGTGACTTTGACGGCATCGGCTAGGGTGCGCACGCCTTTTAGGATTTTCTGGCGGGCTTCTTCTTTGAAGATGATATTTTTGGCGGCCATGTGGAGATCTCCTTAAGTTTTTTTGAGGGAGTGGCAGAACTATTGGGGTCAGGCTTGCGATTTGCGATTTGAAAGCGTGCTTTTGGTTTTGATTTGCGAGAGGACTTTCAAAGCACAAATCACAAGCCAGACCCCAGTAGTTCTGCCACTCCTTATATTAATAAATTATTTCTCGATGATGGCGATCAGATCATCGGCGCGGGTGATGACGAATTCTTCATCGTTGAGGGTGATTTCTTGTCCTGAGTATTTTTCGATGAGGACGATATCGCCGGTTTTAACATGCATGGGGACTAGTTGTCCGTTTTTATCTTTTTTGCCGGTGCCGATAGCGACGACTTCGGCCTGTTCCTGTTTTTTCTTAGCGGCATCGGGGAGGATGATGCCCCCTTTGAGGGTTTCTTCGGCGGCAAGGCGGCGCAGCAGTACGCGGTTGCCGAGAGGGCGGAGGGAGGTGGCGGTTTGGTTGAGTTGTTGTGTTTGAGCCATGGTGCATGTCTCCTTTAAAGTTTAAAGTGTTTTAAAAGTTTTTGAAAGTTAAAGATACCGCGGGTTAAAATTTTGTGCAAGGCTAAATTTAGCAGATTGTCATTTTAAGTGCTAATTCTGTTGCTGGGTACCCATTTCGCGGCCGAGCTGGTCGACCAGCGCGCCGAATTTGGCGATGGCGGCGGCCACGGGCTCAGGTGCGCGCATATCGACGCCGGCGATTTTGAGCATCTCGATAGGGTAGTGGCTACAGCCGCCTTTGAGGAAGGAGAGGTAATCCTCGCGTTCGCTTGTGCCGCCATGGCAGACGCGTTCGGCCAGGGCCAAAGCTGCGCTGATGCCGGTGGCGTATTGGAAGACGTAGAAGTTGTAGTAGAAATGGGGGATGCGGGCCCATTCGCTGGCGGCGGCATCGTCGATGGCCACGCCCTCGCCGAAGTAGCGCCGGTTGAGCAGGGTGTACTGATCGTTTAGCAGTTTTGGGGTGAGGGGGATATTCTGTTCGGCCATCTCATGGATCCACAGTTCGAATTCGGCAAACATCGTCTGGCGGAAGAGCGTGCCGCGGATGTCGTCGATCTTCTGGTTGATGAGGTAGATGCGTTCCTGCTTGTCTTTGGCGCGCTCCAGCATGAGGCGCATCAGCAGCTCTTCGTTGAAGGTCGAGGCCACTTCGGCCAAAAAGATCGGGTAGTCGCTGTATTGATAGGGCTGGTGGGTGTGGCTCATCAGGCTGTGCATGCTATGTCCGGCCTCATGTGCCAGCGTAAACACATCCCTGAGCAGGTCTTTGTAATTCATGAGGATATAGGGGCAACTGTCGTAGCAGCCGCTGGAATAGGCGCCGGAGCGTTTGTTTTTATTTTCGTAGCGGTCGACCCAGCGCTGCTCTTTGAAGCCTTTGCGCAGGAGGTTTTGGTAGTCGGCGCCCAAAGGGGCGACGGAGGCGATGATGATGTCTTCGGCTTCCTTATATGGCATGCGGATGTCGGCGGCGGGGATCAGCGGCACGGACATGTCGTAGAGGTGCAGCTGTCCTATGCCCATGACTTTTTCGCGCAGTTCGATATAGCCGTGCAGGATTTTTATGTTGTCGTTGACGGCTTTGATGAGGGCATGGTAGACGGCGGTATCGATATTTTTTGGGAAGAGGGCGGCGGTCAGGCTGGAGTGGTATCTGCGGGCTTTGGCATTGAAGACATGCGACTGCACCTGGCCGTTGAGCAGTTCGCTAAGGGTGTTTTCGTAGCTTTGGTAGTTGCCATGCAGCGTGTTGAAGGTGTTGGCACGCAGCGTACGGTCGCTGTCGCGCATATACATGCCATATGAGCCATGTGTGAGCTCTCTTGCCTGGCCGGCAGAGTCCAGGACGCTGTCGAATTTGAAGTCGGCATCATTGATGGCGCTAAAGGCTTTATGAGGCGCTTGCAGGGCTTTTCCTGCCATGGCCAGCAGTTCTTCGCCTTCATGAGATAGCATGTGTTTTTTTATGCGCACGCTCTTTTCGATATGGAATTTGTAGGGGGCGAGCGCTGTGGCTTTCAGGAATTTGAAGAGCGTCTCATCGCTTAAGGCCAAAAGCTCGGGTTCAAACCAGGATGTCTCCTGGTTGAGGTCGTGCAGTACGGCTAAAATCTTGTTATAGGCCGTCTTGTTTTCATCTTGGGTGATGTCTTCGTCATGTCTCAGGTGGGCATAGGTATAGAGTTTGGAGAGTTTGCGCGAGATGTCAAATAATCTGTCGAGGGCGGCTTTTAGCGTCTCTGGGCTTTCGTCGAGGCGTCCTTTAAAGCTGGCCAGTTCTGGCCAGCGGGGGGAGTGGCTGGGCACGAGTGCGGCAAATTCCTTTTGCCAGGCCGCGATGTCGGGGTAGAGGGCGGCGACATCCCATTGATCTTGCAGGGCGACTTGCGAGCGGTCTAAAGCCATAGAGAACCTCATAGATTTGATGATGACAGCAGAATAGAAGAATCGAGAAAAAAGCGGAAGCAAAAGAAAGGGTGAACTCGTACAAAAAAATTCAACACAAAAGGAGCAGCCAGGAGGCGCAACGGCGCAAAGAGGGCAAGCAGCCAATATTCACCACAGAGTCACAGAGGCACAGAGAAAGCCAGCCGCAAAACACCACAACAGGATGGCAGGATGGACAGGATAAACGGGCAAGGATGGATTGGATCCTCCCGTTAGTCTTTGAGATAACAGGCTGGGCCTTCGATTCAACGCAAAGCCGCAAAGGAAGGCAGTTTACCACAGAGGCACAGAGGAGCAAACAAACGCAGGCAGTAACAGAGCAGAAGGCTGACTCCAATCACAGCTAAAGCGCCATCTAGCCATGGCGCTTTAGCTGTGAGGCATGCCCCGCGGATTGCTTAGGCAATCCGCGGGATAGATAAAACGACGCAGATGAAATTTCTTTGCCATTTTTGGCTGTTTGCTTTCTCTGTGCCTCGGTGGTGAATTGGATTCACAAGCCATTAGCTAAATGCTAGTGGGAGTATTAATCCTTGTATAATTTATCTGTGCGGCAAAATTTTAAAGAGGATTGATTAAAAAAAAAATTGCCAAGAAATACGGAAACCCTGTATGCACAAACGTAAGTGAAATGCTGCCGTTTTTTACATTTCATCAGCGATCATTTACATTCATTCTTTAGGTGTGGTTTGAGGCATTGTTTTGATTAAAGCAACGACGAAAAAAGCAAAAGTCAAGGGGTGTTTCATTGTGGCCAACGACCGCGGTCTGCACACCCGTCCGTCCACAGAAATTGTCAAATGCGCCACTTCCTTCAAAGCGGAAGTACGCCTTGTCTATCAGCGCAACCAGGTTAATGCCAAATCAATCCTCGGCGTGCTGATGCTGGCAGCTGCCAAAGGGGCGAAGATTACCATCGAAGCTATCGGTGATGATGCCGAAGATGCCGTATCTTCGATTCAGGATTTAGCCCGTCAAAATTTCAATATTAAATATTAGACATTATGCCGCGCGCGGTATGGCTCAATCGTCGCTGATGGGGATGGTTTTGTCCAGCACTTCATGTGTGCAATATACCGGCACGTTATTCATCAGCGCCAAGGTGATGCAGTCGCTCGGACGGGCGTCGATTTCGATGATATGGCGGATGCCGTTGGTATATTGTTCAAGAAACAATCTGGCAAAGTAGGTGGTGTCCTGCAGGTCGTTGATAACGACTTGAAGGATGTTCACATCCATGCCCTGGAACAGCAGGTTGATCAGATCATGCGTCAGAGGGCGGGGCTTTTCAACGCCTGTCAGATAAATCTGCAAGGTGCGGCCGATGCTGGGATCGGTATAGATGGCGAATTTCTTTTCGCGCGCGCCCAGCACCACTACCGTGTAGGCGCGGGTCTGCATGATTTTATCGAAGGAAAGCTGGATCAGTTCTGAAAGCATCGCTAAAATCTCGCCGAAGGTTTTATCTTCATCTTATGCAAGCCGTCATTTATTCGTCACTAACGATTTCTTTAAAGTATAGGTAAGGGTCGTTCGCAATCATGGTGTTTAGCTAATAGCCTGTGCCGTCGATGCAACGCAAAGCTACAGCCAAGAACGCAAAGGGGGCAAGCAGCAAATATTCACCACAGAGGCACAGAGACACAGAGAAAGCAAAACAGCAAAACACCACCGGATGGGGGGAGTTTCATCTGGTTGCGTTATCTATCCCTCGGATTGCTTAGGCAATCCGAGGGGCATGCCTCACAGCTAAAGCTTGCCGTATAGCCATGACGCTTTAGCTGTGATTGGAACCTGTCTTCCGCTCTGCTACGGCTTGCGTTTGTTTGCTCCTCTGTGTCTCTGTGCCTCTGTGGTAAACTGCCTTCCTTTGCGGCTTTGCGTTCTTGGCTGTTGCTTTGCGTTGAATCGAAGGCACGCTATGATACATAACGAATGCTGAGCTTATAGCTTAGGGGATGATTTTCACTGTGCCATTGGCCTTGCCGACGATGACCCTGCCGGCCAGGTTAAAGAAGAAGCCTGTCTCGATCACGCCGGGAAGGGCGCGCAGGATGGCCTGGTCGTGTTCGGGCGACTGGCAGCCTTGGGGGAAGGTGATGTCGATGATGTAGTTGCCATTGTCTGTGACATACAGTTCCCCCTTGGAAGTGCGGCGGAAGGCACCCTGGTAGCCGAGCTTGCCCACGCGGTAGAGGGTGAGTTGATTGGCAAAGGGTACGATTTCGATGGGCAGGGGGAAGACGCCTAGTTGGTCGACGAGTTTATCTTCGTCGATGATGACGACCATTTCGCGGCTGATGCTGGCCAGGATTTTTTCGCGCAAAAGGGCGCCGCCGCCGCCTTTGATCATGCGTTTTTGGTGGTCGATTTCATCGGCGCCATCGACGGTGATATCGAGGCTGGTGACGCGATTGATGTCGTAGAGGGGGATGCCGCCGGCCGTGGCTTGTGCGGCGCTGGCCTGGGAGGTGGCGACGGCGGAGATTTTGAGGCCGTTTGAGCGGCAGCGTTCGATCAGCGCTTCGATGAAGTAAAAGGCGGTGGAGCCGGTGCCGAGGCCGACGAGCATGTTAGGCTGGATAAGGGCGGCGGCGGCTTTGCCGGCGGCTTGTTTGGCGATTTCTTTAATTTTTTTATTTTTCATTTTCTGGAATGGCTTTGACTCGGCCTTCGAGTTGTTTAGGCTTTTTCTTTGGGGATGGATGTTTCAGCTGGCGCAAAAGGCCTGACACGAATTTGCTTTGCGATTTAGCCGGGTGTTTGTTTTCGTCAAAGAGCGTGACGTTCTTGGCTTTCAAATCGATTCTATCGGGCTGTTTACGTGTCAGTTGGCGTTCGATAAGGCGCTTCATGGCCTTGATGGCGTCTGGATTGACATGTTTGTCGGCGGCTGCCAGGTGCTTTTGGAGTTTTTGGCGCGCTTTTAGGATTTGCGGACTTTCTTTGGCTTTATTGGTGGTGGACATACCAAACTACCTGGGTTAAAAAAAAAGGATATCGATTGTCAAAATTTACTTTAGCATAAATTAAATTTATTGTGCCATTCCGGCGAAATTTGGTGCGAAATGTTTGTAGAGCATTGACAGAAAATTACTTAAAACGGGAAAATGGCATGGCTTGCGGAAGACATTCACCACAGAGGCACAGAGACACAGAGAAAAGGACGGCGGGGAAATTGACTTCTGGATGAATATTTCCGGTGGTTTAAGCTCTGGCTTGTTTACTTTAGCTGTTTGCTTCTCTATGTCTCTGTGTCTCTGTGGTGAATGTCGCTATGGTGTTTTTTATTTTTATCCAGGATTGGCTGTATGCCTAATGTCATAGATATATTGAAAGAGCGTGGTTTTATCGACGCCATGACGAGCGATGAGTTGCGCGACATTGCCGAAAAACCATTTAAGGTGTATTGTGGATTCGATCCCACCGGAGATAGCCTGCATCTTGGCCATATGGTGGCTTTGATGGGGCTGGCCTGGTTCCAGCGCTTCGGGCATACGCCGGTGGCTATTGTGGGCGGGGCAACGGGCATGATCGGTGATCCTTCGGGCAAGAGCACGGAACGGCAGTTGCTGGATGAGGCCACCATTGAGCATAACCTCGCCGGCATCAGCACAAATCTTAAAACGCTGCTGGACTTCAACCGCAAGGACAATCCGCCGCAGATTTTGAACAACCTGGATTGGTTTAAAGGCTTCTCCTTTGTGAATTTCCTGCGCGATGTGGGCAAATATTTCCGCATCGGCCCGATGCTGGCAAAAGACTCAGTCAGGCTCAGAATGAATAGTGAAGAGGGCATGAGCTTTACCGAATTCAGCTACCAGCTGCTGCAAGGTTACGATTTCCTGCATCTTTTCGATCACTATGGCGTAAGCGTGCAAATCGGCGGCAGCGACCAATGGGGCAATATCACCGCCGGCACGGAGCTTATCCGCAAGATGCGCGGCAAGCATGCCTATGGGATTACCTTCCCCTTGTTGACACGCAGCGACGGGCAGAAATTCGGTAAGTCTGAAAAAGGTGCTGTCTGGCTATCTCCGGAGCGTTTTTCCCCTTATGAGTTTTACCAATATCTGGTGCGCGTAACCGATGCCGATGTGATAAAACTGATGCGCTTGCTGACTTTTATCGAGATGTCCGAAATCAAGGAATATGAAGCCATGATGCAGCGTGCCGATTACCTTCCTAATACGGTGCAGAAACGTTTGGCAGAGGAAATGACCCGCCTGGTGCATGGTGAAGAGGGTCTAAACATCGCTTTGCGGGTGACCAAGGGGGCCGCGCCAGGTGCTGAAACGGCGCTGGATGCGGCAGTGCTGGAAAGCATTTCACATGATATGCCAAGCCATCAGCTGACTTTGCATGAGGTCGTAGGACAGAAAGTTGTCGACATCATCTCCAAAGTGGGGCTGCAGTCGAGCAAGGGCGAGGCTAGGCGTTTGATTCGCAATGGCGGCGTTTATCTCAATAATGAGAAGATCACTGATGAGAACGGCAGCATTGAAGACAAGGATTTGATTGACGGCCGCCTGTTATTGTTGGCGACTGGCAAAAAAAACAAGGTATTGATCAGAATTTTAGATAGATAGATCAAAAAAAAAATAAAATTTTCTTGAAACGAAAATGCGATTGTCTATGATGGGAATGCTGGTAAATTATTATTTAATGACCGGCGCCCCTGTTTAGCTGTTTGGTTAAAAAAGTTGATTGCTTATGGCAAGCTCCTCTCTATGGGCTCTATGGTGGTGGATTTTTTTAAATCAAGCGCCCACCAATAGTGGGGAGAAAGAGTGGGGTGAATGGGGGTATCGAGACCGGATATTTCCGGTGAGGTTAGCAGGGATAAAAAGACATACGGACAGCCGTCGCGCTGGTCTGTGAATAAATTAAGGTGTTTTGCATAAAAAAATTAAGGAGTTTTAGCTTTATGACCACAATGACGAATTGCACAATGACAAAAAAGAAACTGATCAATTCAATTTCACAGGAAAAAGGGATCCACCCCAATGATGTGCGTCACGTCATCCAAGCGTTTCTTGATAAAATGACCGATTGCCTGGCAGAAGGGGATCGGTTGGAATTTCGCGATTTTGGCGTTTTTGAAGTTGTCGAACGCAAGCAGAAGATCGGCCGCAATCCTAAAAAAGCCGCCGAACCCATCATCATTCCGGCACGCAATGCCGTGAAATTCACCCCCGGTAAAAAGATGCGCAAACGCATTGAAACCAAAGAAAAGCAACCCGTTCGTCGCAACCTCCGCGAGCGTGAGCTTGTCGGCATTTGCTGATGACAGCTGTATCTTGTTTACGAACAATATACCAGCAATGTCCTGTCGATATCCAATCGGCGACGCCTTTTGGAAAATTTGTGGATGCCTATCTCAAGGATGACGTTTTCGATGGCGAACTGATTGAGCAGGTATTCGCTTGCGAAGCCAATATTTTGCAACAGGATTCTCCGTGGGATCTTGTTGACCAATGGCGGGAATTATTGACGGTGATGCTGATCGTGCGCGATCGCGAACTGCATTCGGTATTCAAGCCTTTAATTATCAAGCGCGTACAGTATCTTAACCACATCGCATTGTGGGCGGAATTTCAGCTGCTTTCCGCCTACCAGGCCTTGATGGGGGTTTTGCTTGAGCAGCCGGTGAAAGAGCTTACGCTTTGCCAATTTCCGAGCGGCGCCTGCCCATTGGAAGGCGGCGGCCACTGGGCGTGGGGGGATATTCCCCATCCGCTGTTTCATGCTGAACTTGGCACGCTATGGTGTCTGTATGGCGCGCTGACGGGAAATAAGCGCTTCCTTAAGGCCGCCGAGATGCTGGCGCAATGGCAGCAAAATGTGCTGGATCATGATTTTTTGCCTTTTGCCGGTCTATTTTCGCAGGAGGGCGACGCCTCGGAGCTATCGCTCGTCAGCAATAATTTTGTGCTTTTTGATGCCGTAGCGCGCACTTCGGCAAGGGCTGATATGGCCTGCTGTGCCGAAAAGCAGCTGAGCCGCCTGACGGCATTGATGGGGCAGTCGGCTGGAGTGCTTAACGGGCATATGTTGACGTTGGGGACGTGGTTCGGCAGGCATTTTGCGGCGGTGGCCGCTGCCGACTTTCATTTGCCTGAGGCTTTTGACGACAGCTATCTGGCGATGGCGGGCTGCCGCGGGGCAGATAGCAGTGCTGTGGCTACATTGTACGGAGGCGGTTCCGGCATGGGATGTATGCATCACGGCGACATACAAGTGGTGAATTTCGGACCGCAGCATCTGCCGCTCGGGAATTGTCTGGGCTTTGGACTGGAAGGGGGCGGCAGGCTGCTGGCAGGACGTGTGAAGTCCGTGGCGGCGGCTGAGGGGGTCTTTACCATCGAAGGCGTGGCGCGCATGGCGGCGCGTCCAAAGGCGATGCAGTCGCTGGCTGGATTTCGCCAAGGAGATCCCGGCGGCATCTGGATTGATACCAGGCTGGAATTTCAAAAAGGGCATCTGTGCATAGAGACGGCTTTCAACGGAATTTTCGAACCCACGGATTTTGCTTTTGTCTTCTTTGTCAAGGCCGCCAGTTGTTTGGTGGGGGGGACGCAAGTCATAGCACCGCGTTCATTTCAGCGCTATCAGGGTGCAGTTTGTCCGGTGCAATTGAAAGGGTGTCAGGCGGTGCTTATGCTTGAAGCCGGCCATACAAGCGGCCAGATGCAGGTGATACCACTGGGCGGGGGGCAGAATTTTTGGGGGGCTGACTTTCTCATCGCCTACCAATGCAGCGGCGCAGAAGAGTGTTACCGCTGGCAGCTGGCATAACCAAAGAAAGCTAAAAGCCGAATCGTTCATTTTTCTCAGGGCTTTAATCAAAAGACACTGTCATCTCTTTCGCTTTTCTGCTTTCATCTTTTTTTGTAACCCTTTATGATTCTACTATTAACGATTAAGAAAAAGATGATATTATGACTTTTCCAAGACTTTTAGCTCTAGTGGCTTGCATATTATTCAGCGTGATTGCCATGGCAGCGCTGTTCAAAGGTGGCAAAACGGCGGCGCCAGCCATCGATTTGGCACGCCAGGCGCCGTTGGAGATAGAGTTGGATCAGGAAATTCGTCAAGAAATCCGCGTGGTGTCGCCCCCGCCGCCTAAAATCATAGCCAGTGCCCAGCCGACGGCTGCGCCATCTCCTGCGGTGCAAAGGCGGTCGGCCGCTGAATTGCCGGAGGCCAACCGCATCGATGAGCTGTTCAACAAGGGGGATCCCAAGCTGCCCATTGTGCAGACGATCACCTACAAGAGCCGTGTGGCCTGGCAAAAAGGGCGTCCGGCCTGGTTGTCCGATTATGCCGCCCACTATTCTACGTCAAGGCATTTCATTGCGCGCAGCCTGAACGGCAAGCGGGATTATTTTAAGCAAGACATCGCCGAAGGGGATCGTTTTAACGTATTACACACCGACAAGAAGATAAATTTTTATTTATTGATTGACACCTCGCGCAGCAAGATGTGGTTTTATTACCTTGATTTAGAGACCAATGAGCGCGTTTTGCTCAAAACCTATTTGGTAGGGCTTGGACGCATCGACAGTTCCAAGACTTCCGGCATGCTGACACCGCTTGGAAAATTTAGTTTGGGCAATAAAATTGCCATTTATAAACCCAAGGTGACCGGATTTTACAATGGGCAGAAAACAGAGATGATCCGCGTTTTCGGTACGCGCTGGGTGCCTTTCGAGAAGGAAATTAGCGATTGTACAGCGCCGGCTGTCGGCTTCGGCATCCATGGCGTGCCTTGGCTGCCCAATAGCAAAGGGGAGCTGGCCGAGAATAGTGAAAGCCTTGGGAAATACGAAAGCGACGGCTGCGTCCGCCTAGCGACACAGGATATGGAAGAGTTGTTTGCAATTATTGTCACCCGGCCGACGACGATTGAGCTGGTCAAAGATTTTTATGAAGCTAAGATGCCCGGCGCTGAACACGCAGCGCCTTAGAAATGCCCGGCGCTGAACATGCAGCGCCTTAGAAATATATTGCGAGGATTTTTATTTTGGATATTTTGCCGCATGAAAAGCAAATCAATGAGTATGTCAAGACCATTGAACATTTGAAAAAGCAGAATCAGGACAACCCTCTTTTCAATAGCGAAATCAGAAAGCTTGAGCAAAAGCTTGTCCAGCTCAAGCAAAACGTCTATGCCGAGCTCAATCCTTGGCAGAGGATCATGATCTGCCGCCATCCTTCCCGTCCGCATACCAGCGACTACATTAAGAACATGTGTAGCAGCTTCCAGGAGCTATGTGGCGACCGGGCATTTGGCGATGACTATTCGATTATCGGAGGGTTGGCAAAAATCGGCGATATGCGCTGCGTATTGATCGGACAAGAAAAAGGGCATGACACGGAAAGCCGCATCCATCACAATTTTGGCATGTTGAATCCCGAAGGATTTCGCAAGGCGATGCGTCTGATGAAGTTGGCAGAGAGGTTTCATCTGCCGGTAGTTTCATTAATCGACACTCCCGGTGCCAATCCTCGTTTGGAGGCTGAAGAGCGCGGCCAGGGCTGGGCCATCGCCAGCAATCTGCGCGACATGGCGCGCCTGCAGACGCCGATCATTGTGGTGGTGATTGGAGAAGGGTGCTCGGGCGGTGCTTTAGGTATGGCCATCGGCGATGTCGTCGGCATGCTTGAGCATTCCTACTATTCCGTGATCTCGCCGGAAGGTTGTGCTTCGATCCTGTGGAAGGAGCCCGGCAAAAATATTGATGCCGCCACGGCTTTAAAGCTCAATTCGGAGAATATGCTCGAGATGGACATCGTCGATGCCATTATTAAAGAGCCGCTTGGGGGCGCGCACCATGATCCAAAGGCCACCTGCCAGAGTGTGCAGGAATTCATTTTGGAGCAATGGCAGATGTTGAAAAAAATCCGCTATGAAGTGCTGCTGGAGCAGCGTTATCTGAAATTCCGCAAGATCGGGCAGCACCAGACATTGTAAAACCACAGAGACTCGGAGAATTAAGAGGAACTAGCAGCGATTATCAACCACAGAGACACAGAGACACCGAGAAGCAAGCAGCAAAAGAAATTCAACGCAAAGCCATGACGCTGTCACTGTGAGGTATGCCCTCGGATTGTCTAAGCAATGCGAGGGATAGATCATGGCCCAGGTCGAGGCTTTAGTTCTCCTCTATTGTGTTTATCCTGTCTATTCTGCCATCCTGTTCCTTTATGTTGCGGCTTGTGTCTCTGTGTCTCTGTGCTCTGTGGTGAAATTTTTGCGGCGTGTTTCTCTATAGTTCTTGTGTGTCTGTGCCTCGGCGGTGAAATTCTTATTTATAATTAAAATATTGGTTGTTAGGGTTTTATGAAACGTCTTTTCCGGATTGCTTTTTATAAGCAGAAACATCGCTTTTTGATAGGGTTAACGCTGGTGGCGATGCTGCTTTTGACTTTTGCCTCGCAGCTGGAGATCTTTACGCTCGGCGTCATTACCAAAAAGGGACCTGAATTCTTCGAGTTGTTTGCGCCGATCGAGGATGGGAAGCTTAGCAAGACGGATGTCATCAGCCAAGGGCAGCTGGAAGAGCGTTTCCATGCCATCGCCCCGGCAGGACAGTCATTTATTACCAAAGAGGAAGCCGGTAAATTTATCGCCAAGTGGCGACATAAAGATTTCATCGAAACGACGATGAATACGCTGGACCGCCAATTCAATGTGATGGGGAATATCTCGCATCTGGCCTTAATGGTGGTCATTGTAGCCCTTTTTAAGGCCATCACGCTATTTACGCATCGTTTCAGCACGCGCCTGGTGGCTATACGCCTCAGCAGCGATCTGCGGCAGGAGTATTTTGAGCATATCCAGTCGCTGCCGATGAGCTTTTATCAGCAGCATAACATGGGCAGCCTGTCATCAAGGGTCGTCGGCGATGCCGCCTTGATCGCCGAAGCCGTCAACGCCTGTCTGGTCAACTATCTGCAGACGCCCTTTACCATTGCCACGACGCTGACATTGTGCTTCCTGACTTCCTGGCAGCTATCATTGATCATCTTCCTGGGTTTCCCTTTGCTGATCATCCCTATTGTTTTTCTGGCACGGCGTGTCAAAGGCATATCCAAGCAGATCCAGAAAAACCAGGAGCATTTCACTTCGGTGCTGCTGGATTTCTTGGGCGGTATCCAGACGGTGAAGATGTTTGCCATGGAAGATTTCTCTTTAAATAAATATCGCGAGAAAAACCAGCGCATGGCGGCTTTGGAGAAGAGAAGCGCGCGCTATGACCTGTCATCGCGCCCCATCGTGCATACCATCGGCATGATGTTTTTGGCGACGGCTTTGCTGTACGGACTATATGTGCTGCAGATGAACGTCTCGGAAGTGCTTTTCTACTGCGGCATGCTCTACATTTTCTATGAGCCCATCAAGAAGTTTGCCGAAGAGAACAGCCATATCCAGCGCGGTATTGCGGCGGCAGAGAGGATGTTTGAGGTGATGGATTTAAAACCACAGATCGAAGATGGCAAAGATACGTTGGATTTCAAACAGTCCGGTGATATCGAATTTGACAATGTAAGCTTCCGCTATGGCGAGGAATGGGTGCTTAAAGACCTGTCATTTACCGTCAAGCAGGGGGAGTCTGTGGCCCTGGTGGGTCCGACCGGCGCCGGCAAATCGACGATCGTGCAGCTTTTGCCGCGCCTGTACGAAGTGCAGCATGGGCAAATACGCATCAGTGGCAAGTCGATCAGTACCTTTACCCAAAAGTCGTTGCGCGAAGCTATCGCTTTTGTGCCGCAAAGGCCCTTTCTTTTCCTGGATACCATTGCGGCAAATATCTCTTTTGGACGTTCATTTTCAGAAGCTTCAATCTTGGCGGCGTCCAAGCAGGCGCATGCCGATGAATTCATCCAGCATCTGCCAGAGAAATATGCCACCGAGGTTTCTGAAGGCGGTAAAAACCTTTCCGGCGGGCAGCAGCAGCGGCTGGCCATCGCGCGGGCGCTGATCAAGCAGGCGCCGATCCTGGTGATGGACGAGGCTACTTCTTCCCTTGATGGCGTCAGTGAGAACTATATTAAAAATGCCGTCAGTCAATTGCGCGGCCAAGTCACCCAGATCATCATCGCCCATCGCCTGTCCACCATCGAACATGTCGATAAAATCGTCTATCTGGAAAAGGGGCGCAAAGTCGCCGAAGGCACCAAAGATGAGTTGTTGCATACCTGTCCGGGCTTCAAGCAGCTATGGGATACGATGATGCACCAGGCTACGCCTTAAGAAGGGGTTTTCACAGCGGCCAGAGTTAGGGCTAAGCGAGAGGATCCGAATGAAACGGGTCTATCAATGGCTTGTTTTTATCTTCCGTTGCGTCTTAGCGGCTCCTCTGCGTTTCAGCATTGAATTTTCTTGGATGAGGTATTGCGTGAAAATTTACAACATTGTACTTGGTCAGCAATCAACGAATCCGTCTCAACAAAGAGACGCAGAGAAGCCGCTAAGACGCAACGAAAAGTCATGTCTAAGACCAGATTTTCAATTTTTTAGACCACAAATGGCAAGCCTGGCCAGCATGCCGTGCATGAAAAGTAAAATGAAGTTTCATTAAATTCACGGCTTTGATAATTCATATGCAGCATGATGAATATCGCAAACAGCCAAAGACCCATTCCTTTTCCCTCAGTATCCCTAGTTCCCATAGCATCGCTTGGGCCATCGCTAGGGATTGGGGAGATGGATCCGGCCATACCATCCCAAACAACAATCCATAAAGCAGAACGCATCGCTTTTGCCATATTGCTTGCATCCACTACCATTACGATCATCGCCTTAGGAACCACGGTTGGAGCTGGCATCGGCGCCACCCTCATGCTAGGTGCTGGCATCTCCGGAGCTTTCGCCTCGGGGGCGTTTGCAGGAACCACAGTCGGTCTCATGGCCGGGGCTAAAGGGGCAGATTTTATAGCAAAGAGACACCTGAAACCTCGACTTTCCACCCACACCCTAAACCTCAACGACCCAAAGGCCCCGCCGTTAGGTCAATCCATCCCGCATCAGTCGGTTTTAGTCACGCGCGATAGCCAAGAAAGCGTCGAATGGAAAACAACACTCATCCGACACGCCGAGCAGTCCATCGAACTTTCCGGCAATTTCTGCGGAGGGAAAGTTTTTCGGGATCTGCTAGACGTTATCGGACAGCGACTTGGTGAAAGAGAGCCGCTAAAAGTCCACCTGTTGACAAATGATGATCTTTTAGAAAAAGCTGATCTTGCTAAATTAGCGGCGCTAAAAGCACAGTTTCCGCAGCGTTTTCATTTCTTGATCAGCCAGGCCAAGATCAAATGTTCCCCGGTGCCAATGTCTGTCGACAACCATGTAAAACTGCTCATTGTGGATGGAAAATATTTCATCACGGGTGGTTCGGGTCTGCAAAAATCACTATGCGGCGCTGGCGATAAAATACCCGAGGATGACCCCACACTGCCTATACAATCGCGCCTATTAGCCGGTGGAGTGCGCGATATGGACGTTGTGGTCACAGGAACCCTTGCGGCAACGCTGCGCGTCGAATATTTCAAGCTCTTGGCGATCTGGGAGCGTGAAATGGGTGTTGACGAGCAACTCGTGCAGCGTTATTTTTCCTTGAAGGATGCGGGCGCTATGGCATCTATTGCTGAGCTGGATGGCCATGCCCGGCTGGTAAGAGACAGCTCAATCCAAGCTGTCGTTTCCTGTATAGAAAACCCCCGAAATGCCTGCACAGAGCAAATTGTAGAGACAATCCAGCGCGCGCAAAGGAAAATCCGCCTGGCGCAGTTATGCTTTAATCCCGTGAAAAAAATCAGAGAAGCCTTACAGGTAGCTGTGCAAAGAGGTGTCGAGATTGAATTAATCGTCACCGGCGGTGGCAAAAGAGGCACTTTTCTCGGTAATATGATCACGCAAGCCAGCCGCAGCAATTATCTATCTCTGATGGTAGGGCATAAAATCACCTCATTGCATACAAAGCAGGCCTTGCAAGGCCAAGTGCTGCCGCATGTGAAGATTTACGAATACGCCGTACCCAACATCATGTATCATAAAAAAGTCTTAACAATCGACGATCGATACACTTGGATTGGCAGCTATAATTTGAGTATCAAAAGCCATTTTGCTGATTATGAGCTGATGCTGAAAATTGATTCTCCCGCTGTCGTGAAAGCGGTTGAAAGCGTTTTGGATCATGATCGCGACGCGGTCACCCCGCCAGCCTTTCCCATTGCATTTGAACACGCTTATCCTTGGGTAAGCCGCTTCAGCGCATGGTTCCAGAAAAGAGTCACCGCCACCTTCGCTGGCTAAATGCGATCATGCCTTAAGCAGGGCGGTGAGCGCTTGCAGGCGGTCGATTTTCTTCTGCAGGTCTTTGGGCATCTGCTGCTGGTCACCTTTTAAGCCGAAGCCGCCAAGGGCTCTCAAACCTTGCGTCATGCCCTTGGTGATGAGTCTGACAGCCATATTGATATGGCTTTGTTTAAGATCTTCTTTTTTACAGTGCTGCAGCTGCAGATCCATCAAGGCCCGGTTGTCATGAGATTTTTTGCCGGTGGTCTGTCCAAGTGAATCGGTGAGCGTGGTACCGTCCTCCCTTGGGGTCTGGATGGCGCTGTCGATGAGGCTTTTCAGCTTTTTTTGTACGATAGCTTGAATTTCGGCAGCATCCTTGACGGCGAGATAGCCCATATTTTTCAGTATCTCAAAGGCGGCGTGATCGGTGATGCCCTGGAAGTCGGTGTAGTCGATTTCACCGTCTTTATCCTTACCATAGTGCAGTAAGATCAGCCAATCGTCTGTCGATTTGATATCGCTGGCAGGGCTGATGCCGGTTTGTTCGAAATATTCTGTCAAATTGTCGTGGCTGATGACTTTATTTTTGATGGCTGTGGCGATGGTCGTCTTCATCAGCAGCAGTAATTTCTGTGGCGGGATGCCGGCCAGCACCATTTGCAAGGCTTTTTCGGCCATTAAGCCCGTTCCTTTGGCAAGGTCAATCGTCTCTGTACAAGCCACAAAGCTGTCATCGAGTACGCCTGTATGCAGGTCGAATTGAGGGGTATGGCAAAGGCCGGCTTGCAGATAGAGGCGGTTCATGAGATAGAGGGTCTGGTGGGACTGCTGACCGACCTTTCCCTTGGCGATTTCTTCCAGCACCTCATCACTGGCAAAGGCTGCATGGAGTGCCGCCTGCATGGCCTGTTCCACGCACTGCTCGACTTTTTTTACGGCGGTGACAGAGGCCTTAGGCTGACTGTTTTGGGCTGGGCTGAGGATGTTATAATAGGTGGCGATGGCATCGCGTTGACCGACATCGCAATGCTGCACCTGGCTTAAGAATTTGAGGAACATCAGTTCTTGAGGGGAAAGCGGTTCGTCGCTTTGGTGGAGAGAACTTTTAGCCATGATAGCATGCAGGATGGCGTAGAGATAAAAGACGGTAGTGTCAATAGGCTGGTCCTTGGGGCCTGCAAGTTTTAGCAGGCGCGGTATTTCTTTGCCGAAGCCGATGGTTTGGTCTTTCAGATCGCTGAGAGTGGAACCTTGGCATATTTCTGAGATGGCTTTTTCCAATAGTTTTTTTTCATGTTGTTTCATTTTGTCTTTAGCGAGCGCCGCTAAGCGATTTTCCAGGCTGCTAAAGAATTTTAAAAGGCAGTCTTCCGGGATGTCATCTGGGAGATCGGCAGCAGTATAGCTTGTTTTTTCAGCTCGTTTGCGCATGCCTGCCAGATCCAGGGCGACGGCAGCAGCGAATTTGCCCTGGGCGGTGGTAAACAAAATTTTCCCTAACGGGCCATAGGGCAGGAGTTGTTCTTCTTGGCGGATTTTTTGAAGTTTTTGGTGTAGCGTATAGGGGTTTTTCGGCAGGCTAGAATCCATATCGGTGATGTATTTGGCGGCGAGGGCTTTTTGATAAAGGGGGTGTTCATCGTGCAGTTTTAGTTGTTGGGCATACTTGAGGATCTCGGCGGCAAGTTTTTTTGAGGCTTCGCGGTCAGTAATGACGGCCGCGAATTTTTCATAGAGGTATTGGTGGGATTCCAGTCGAATTTTTTCATTGGTGAAGAAATAGTCGAGCAGGCTTTTGATATTTTTAACATGGATGGCGGGATTATTAGCCACGGCGCGCATGATTTCTAATTTTTTATTTGGAGCGATGAAGCTTAAGAGTGTATCGGCACTGAATTTGATAGGTTTATTTCTATTGGCATCCAGGAAGTTCATGAAAGCATTGACGGTATCGACACACTGCTGCCAGCGGCCTCTGTCGATGCAAGCCTGCCACTCTTCTTGGGGGATGAGGCAGATGATTTTGAGAAGGTCGTCCAATTCAGTATTGACGATATATTCTCGGATAGAGAGGTGGATAGTTTCTTTGGCCATTTTTAGAAACATTTCCAAATGTTCTTGCGGAATAGTCAATGCAAAATTAAGCACGTTATTGACGCTTCTTTGGTCGGCTCCGATGCAGTTGAGGAAAGAGAGGGAGATATTAAGCATTTTTTCCCTATGTTGAGGGGGAAACGTGGTCAATGTGTTGATGAAGCGATCGCGCTCATTTTCATCATCGAATTTATCTAGTACAGATAAAGCCGATTTAATGAGTGGATCGATATCAGCAGTGGCTGCCGAAGACAGGATTTTAAGAAGGTGATCGTAGTTGCATTCACGGAATTTATTTTCGGCAAGATAGGGCTGGATCCTTTTAAGGAGGGCCGGACGTTGCTTGGCGGGGCGGGAGTGGAACAGTTCAAGCAGGGAGGCTACCAGGTTGGGGCTTTGGAGGCGTCTGATGAGTGGTTTAAGAAGAGTTATGATGGGGGTTCGTTCTATTTGAGGGATATTTTCCAAGGTGTATAGCATATGGATGTATTCCCTATTTTTGCCTTGGAGGTTGCCGTGTGTGATGAGATCCAGGGCCTGGGCTGCGAACTCGTTTCTTTCGTGGTTTTTTAAGACATTGAAAGTAAGCAGTATACAGATTATTGTTTGAGGGTCTTTAAATAGCGGGATAAATTCTTTGGTGTAGGCATAAACATCATTCAGTTGGTGATCAGGAACGGCTTTTAAAGAGTATAGAAATGAAAGATAGCAGTCGCCATTGTTCAGCATTCCCATGTCTTCGGCCATTGAAATGGCGAACGTCAGGTACCGGCTTCTATTTTCGATAGGGATGGCTTTCAGCCTTTCATAGATCATTTCCCGATTGTTGGAGGGGTAGTCGGCCGTGCAAATGGGAAGCAGATGTTTGAAAATGGCAGCACGTTCATGAATGGGGAACAGTTCTAACAATTGGGGGGATTCAGACACCAGCCGCAGCTTTTGCTCTTTGGGCAATGGAGATACAAGCTTAAGGTCGGCGACCAAATCTTTGCCATCCCGGTATTCGTTTTTGACGATGATTTGCTTGGAAAACTTGCATACAGGCAGGAGTTGCGCCGGCGCAAGGGACGCCAGGTATGCAAAGAGGTGGTTGAGGCCGTAGGGGATATATTTGCCTAGCAGGGCGCAAATTTCGACGACACGGGCGCGCTGCTCACTTGGAATTGAGGCAAGCAGTGTATAAATATCAAGATGTTCCCTGTGGGAGCCTTTTCCCAACAGGCTAAACAGGTGTTTGAAAGTGGTAGCCCTTTTTTCAAGGGGGATGCATTCCATGGCAGGATAGAGCGTGGCAGAGATAGTCTCAAGGCCTGGTATGACGCTGTGGATAGCATCATCAAGCTCATTAAGGGGAATTAGACTGAGCGCACTGATGAGGCCGGAGCATTGTGCGGTGTCGGCTAAATTCCTTACATGCGGCCACACGTTTTGGCAAAATACTTCCCTGTCATGATTGGACATGTCCATCAATATTTTTAGAACTTTGATTCTCTGTTCCTGCCGTTTTCCCGTCTGCAAGGCCAGCAGTGAGTTGTCTGGCTGGATTTTGGTGATCAGACGCCAGGTGTATTTGCCGATTTTTTGTATGTCCTGCGTCGAGACCAAGTTTCCTAATTCCAGGATCGATGTCAACAGTTTTTCATAATCATTTGTCAGCGTTGTCGATGTGCCGGCGATGAGGGATATTAAAGGGGTCATGATATGTAAGATGGCTTTTCTGTCGGCCGACGAGTAGGGTATCAGGGCACTAAAGGTTTGTGCCAGTATGGTATGGCAGTGATTGACATCCTGGATTTTTTCTATGCAGGGCCAGACGAGAGCGCAGAATTCCTGCCTTTCGCCGGAGGGTATATCGGCCAGCAGTCCGATCAATTTAGTGCGGTTGGCGGCATTGTGGCCGTAGAAAATTTTAGAGGTGAGCCGGTTTGCCAGATAGAAGCTATCGTCGAGTTGTCTTTGGCCAACTTGGGCCAGGGTAGCAAAGATCGAGTGACGGGCTTCTACCGAGTCGTTATCGTTTATGATAGAGCCTGCGATATGTAGGATTTTTGTTCTTTGATTTTCCTCGAGGGGGGAGATAGTATCGTAAATTTTTTGGATCAATGCTTTTCTGTCGTTTGTTCGTTCATCGATGCCATTGAGGATGCAGCGCATGGTTTTTTCGGATCGATCGCGATGTATGGATGGGATTAGCGACTGTATTTGGAGGATGTTATTGTCTTCATTAAGGATGCGCAGATGGTCGTTGAGTCTTTGTACCTCGCTTCTTCTGCTATTGAATTGTTGCATGGACATTGCGTTAGGGACTGATCTGTATGTTTGATATGAAGGATGTGGGGATTTTGTCTCCTCGTCCGGCTTTCGCACTGAAATATGCCTGCCTTGCCATGATCCATAAAGCCGTGGCGTGCAAGAGGCTTTCTCGAAAGAAGAAAGATGAGTATTGCCGCTGTTGTATTTTGTATTGGCACAATCAAAAAAGTCAGACATCGTCATATCGGCATCCTGATATTGATTAATTGGATGTTTATGATCTATATGGGGTAGGCAATTATTTATCTAGTAAGTTTTATTTCGAAAGTAGTTCGGCCACCTCGAGATGGTTATGTTCCAAGGCATATGTGAATGCCATCTTACCGCCGGTATCCTCGATGTTTTTCTTAATGCCGCGGGCGATAGGACCTGCGCATCCTCAATATGGTTTAGAGAAAATAGGGTGCCTACGCGCTGCAGCATATGATCATGGCAATACCAAAATGATGAAAAGGCATGCAATTAATGGTTCAGCCGACAAATGAGGACCTTTAGCAGGTAAAGGTATTAAGTCTTCAGATTTCTATGAACCTTCATTATCAGAACTTTGTGAACTGCTTGAGATCTTGAGTAAACCTTTACAATCCCCGTATGAGAAAATTGCAAAGGTACTTATGTAGCTCAAATTAAGATGTTGGATAGTGCCTTATACCGCGGTAGCGGTCAGCAGATTTCAGCCCCGCGTGCAGGCGCTTCCTGCACCGGAACGTGGGGTCAGAATACACATAATATCAAAACCGCGGCAGCGGTGTAAGAGCTTTGTAGGCCTCTTACAACGCTGCCGCGGTTGCCTTTTAAATTTATGCGAACCCCCACGTTCCGGCGCAGGAAGCGCCTGCACGCGGGGCTGAAATCTGTTGACCGCTGCCGCGGTAAGCGCACATTTTAGCGTTGTTCACCCAACCGGTCAATTTCTTGCTCCGTGCTCTCTGTGCCTCTGTGTTTGATTTTTTTGAAACACAGAGGCACAGAGACCACGGAGAGGGGATAGAGAAGATAGTATCATCGTGACCGAAAGTTTTCCTATGAAGGTGAACAGGGCTCACATTTTAGCCTACTTGCAAACCTTCGTCGAAAAGACAAGTATACGACTTCTTGAATATGGAATATTTTAAACCAGCTTTATTATCTTTACGAGTCGAGGTCCTCATTTGTCGGATGAACCTCTTTTATCAAATAACTTTTAGCGTCAATATGTTGCATTCCATGTTGTTTCCCGATAGAGGGACCTAAGGAACTGTCACGCTTGGCGTTGAATTTCTTTTGTGCCTAAATCATCTAGAACAGGAGATTACCTGATCCCTAGGGCTTTAGGCCGAACATGCCGCCGCCGCCGCGCTCTGAGGTATAGGCTTGAGAGATGGCCGGAATTTCGTTGCGTATAAGGGCTTCGGACCAGACGATGGCTTTTTCTACGAAGGGGATGATTTCGGCGGCGATTTTTTCGCCGTTGAGGTCGCGCACGTTGATTTTTTCAAAAAGGGCGAGGTTGCCGGTCTTTTGGCTGAAGCCTAGGATGCCGTGTAGGGGGTAGGGCATATCGTTGGCTTTTAAGGCTTCGTGGAAGATGTTTTCGCGGTATTTACCGGGAATGAGCGTGCCGAGCGTGCAGCCGAGGATGAGAAATTGGCAGGCGCGGTCGAGTTCCAGCTGGATGCTGATGCCTTCTTTTAGGCGGATGAGGCAGGAGTTGTTTTGATCCGGACGCAGCTGGATATTGCCGAAGCTTTGCCCCAGTTCCTGCAGGAGGGTTCCAAACATATCTGTGACCATTGAGAGATCTCCTCTTTGGAAAGATTAGCGAAATTTACTTGTCTTTAGCATCAAATCCATCATCATCATCATTTTCTTCTGCCAGGTCTTCAAGTTCATCTTCGAGTTCTTCCAGGGCTTCCAGGATGGCCATGTAGAGGTCGTCGCGGTGCTGCAGGGATTTATAGACCTGGTTGATGGCGACAGCGCGGATGGCATCGCGGTATTGGCTGAAGACAACGATTTTAGCGACGATGAATTTTTCTACGCCCAGCTTTACGGCCTGCTGCAGTACTTTGCCAGCCGATGGGTAGCGGTCGCCGGCAAGAGCCATGAATTGTTTGGCCAGATTTTCAAACGTCAGCTGGGGAGGTTTTTCCAGGCCTTCTTTGGCAAACATTTTGTCTACCAGCGGCATGCGTCCGTTGAAGAAGCGGTAGACGCCCAAGATGGCCTGTAGGGAGCGTGTCTCCGTCAGCAGGCGGTGGAGCTGTCCGTGGGGGATGGAGGGACCTTTGGATTTCATATCGGCGCCGAGGGAGTGCAAAAGGAAGCTGATGACTTTTTTCAGGTCTTTGAAGGCATATTTGGTCGACAGTTCCTCAAATAGGGTGGGGGAGTCGCGCGGGTTGCCGGTGATATCGCGGTACATGTCGCGCAGCGAGGTGGCTGTGCCGAGGCCTTTTTCGGCGCCGGCGCGGGCGAGGGTGGCGATGTTTTTGCCGGCGGCGATTTCGCGGCCGCGGTCGGCATTGAGCTGGTCTTTGGCCGTCTGGACCTTTTCTTTAAGGTCGCCATCGGTCGTTTCGAGCAGGAACTCCAGCGCCTCATCGGCCAGCGAGGCATCGGGGTAGAATTCGGCCAATTTGCGCAGGATATCTTCGACGGTATCATCGGGTTTGATTTGTTCACGTAGGGAAATGAGGACATTTGAGCGCAGTTCGGGGTTGCGGCCCTGGAATTTTTCGGCGCTATCTTTGATGGCGCCGACGGGGAGCATGACCTTTTCGCCGCCGACCATTTTCTGGACGCGTGCCGACTGTGTTTCGACGGGTTTTTCTTTTTTTTCAAGTTTTTGGGCAAAGGGGTTGACAGCTTCTTCCAGGGATTCCATGAAGGCGCCGGCGCTATCTTGCTGTTCGGCGCGCAGCTCCTGGGTTTCCTCCATTGCCACCTCTTTCATGGCGGCAAGCGTCTGGTTGACGCTTGGGTCGTCGACTGGAATATTTGATATGTCACCCATAATAAGCCTCCGATAAGACTATGCTAGCGACTCTCTTGCTCTCCGGCCAGTGTTGTTAAGAAATCTGTATCCTTCCCAGCGGTTGGATGCGTATTTCCGGTACGATCTCCTGGTAGGAGACGACCGAGATGTCGGAAAATTCCATTTCCACCAGTTTGCGGATGAAGCGCCGGACGTCGATGGCGGTGAGCAATACCGGCGGCTGGCCGCCGGGAGGGGGCGGGGCGACGGTGTTGCGTATCGATTGCAGAATCAGCTGGACGGAGTCGGGGTCGAGGGCCAGGTAGGAGCCGGCCGACGTCTGTTTGATGGCGCCGCGCACCATATCTTCGATTTCGGGGTCCAGGATATAGACTGAAAGTACGGACTGCCCCTGGGAGTATTTGTAGCTGATATAGCGCTTCAGCGAGGAGCGCACATATTCGGTCAGCAGAACGGTGTCTTTCTCGGTCTGGGCCCATTCGCTTAAGGATTCCAAGACCGTGCGCAGATCCTTGATCGACACCTGTTCCTGGATGAGGCGTTTGAAGATATCGGTCATCTTCTGCAGCGGGATTAGTCGCGTGACTTCCTTGACTAGGTCGGGGAAGGATTTCTCGACGAATTCGAGCATGGATTTTACTTCCTGGATGCCGACAAATTCGTTGGCATAGTGTCTGAAGAAGTAGGAGAGGTGCAGGATCATCACTTCCAGCGAGTTCCAGTATTTGATGCCTGCCTTGTCGAGCAGCTCTTTATTTTTAGCTTCCACCCATAGCGAGGGGAGTCCGAGGGAGTTCTTATAGGCTTCAAAAGTCAGATTATAACGCTTGAGGTTTTCCTCCGACTCGTTCGTCAGCAGGAAATTCTCCAGCACCTTGCCGCGCACGATGGGCACTTCGTTCAGATGGATGGAATATTCATCGGGCGCCAAAATCAGCGAGTCGGTGCGCACATGCACCCCAGGGAAACGCACCCCTAAATCGGAATATAGCGCCTGGCGCATCTTGGGGATCATGATGTCGATGAAGCTCTGCCCTTTCTGGGCTTTCTGGATTTCAGCGCTTAAACCCTTGCCGCATTCGATGACCACCGGCAAAGTCAGCGCATAGCTGTCGATGCCGCCGCCGGAAATGACTTTATGTCCGCGCACCGAGGTGTCGACCGATGATTCGCCGCCGCCTGCGCTGCTGATCATGCCGCCCGCGGCCCCGGCCGAGGCGCTGCTGGCGGCGAGTTTTTTTTCGTCATTGCTCCATAGGGCATAGCCCAGGATACCGAAGATGGAGGCTAAAATTAAAAAGGGCGGTGTGGGGAAGCCTGGAATGATGGCCATGCCCATCATAAAGCCTGCGGCCAGCATCAGCGCCTTAGGCTGTTTCAATATTTGGCCGGAGATTTCGCTACCCAGGTTTGAGACTTCTTTATCAGTAGATACGCGCGTGGTGATGATACCGGCCGTGATGGCGATCAGCAGGGCCGGGATTTGGGAGATCAGGCCGTCGCCGATGGATAGCAGCGAGTAGGTGGTGGCAGCTTCCATGCCGGTCATGCCGTTGATCGTCACCCCGATGATGATACCGCCGATGACGTTGATCAGCGTGATCACGATGCCGGCGATGGCATCCCCTTTAACGAATTTCATGGCACCGTCCATGGCGCCGTACAGTTGGCTCTCCTTCTGGATCAGCAGGCGCTTCTCGCGCGCCTGAGTGGCATCCAGGATACCGGCGCGCATGTCGGCATCGATACTCATCTGCTTGCCGGGCATGGCGTCCAGGGTAAAACGCGCGGCCACTTCGGCGACGCGCTCGGCGCCCTTGGTGATCACTAGGAACTGCACCAACGTGATGATAAGGAAGATAACGCCGCCTACGACGAAGTTGCCGCCGACTACGAAGTTGCCGAAGCCGAAGATGATTTCACCGGCGTTGGCATGCAGCAAAATCTGGCGGGTGGAGGCGATGTTCAAGCCCAGGCGATAAAGGGTGGTGATCAGCAGCAAAGAGGGAAAGATGGACAGCTGCGTGGCGCTGGGGATGTACAGCGCCACCATCAGCAGGGAGACGGAAATGGCCAAGTTCACCGCGATCAGATAGTCGATGACGTGCGGATTGACCGGGATGATGATCATTGCCAAAATGCCGATGATCAACACAGCCAGTGCCACGTCGCTGGACCGTGAAATCCTTTGCAAGGAGGATTCGCCGCCCAAACGCATGGTGATACCATCCAGAACCCGTCTGATAAATTCCATCATTTACTCCCAATTACTCTCGTTCTCGTTTATTCTCGTTCTTCTGAATAGTCGTAGGCATCTTCTGTTTGTAGCGATGAAATCCATCTTAGGATTTCGGCAATGGCTTCATAATTTTCTTCGGGGACATATTCGTATACATCCCCATCATTCCATAGTTTATGTGCTAGGCGGATATTTCGCACTACCGGAATGTTGTTAGCTTCGGCGATGGCCACAATGCGGTGCGCTAATATATCCTCTCCCATGGCCAAAATATAGGGGGCGGCATCGACTTCTTTGTTATAGCCGATGGCAATAGCCAAGTGAGTCGGATTGGTGATTACCGCCTGGGCGCGCTTCACGCCGCCGGTCGGGCCTTCCTGATAGGCGATTTCCTGGGCAATTTGACGGCGCTTGCTCTTGATATGTGGGTCACCTTCGGAGTTTTTATATTCCTGTTTGACTTCGAATTTTTCCATCATCATCTCTTTGGCAAAGTCCTTCTTCTGATAGGCGAAGTCGGCCACGGCCACGGCAATGAAGAACATACCGACTTTTATGACTACTTCCATCAAGAAAGCATGGAATATCAAGAGTGTCGACCCCATGGGCATCGATACAGCTCTAATCAAGACAGGCAAACTACTATACATCACATCATAGATAATCCATGAGGCGATGGAGATTTTGGCCATCGATTTAATCAGTTCTACCAGCGTTTTCATTTTGAATTTGGCTTTCAAATTCTGGATTGGATCGAACTTTTTAATATCGAATTTAAAGACTTCAGGTGCGAAAACCGGGCCAACGGATAAAAAATTAATCGTTACCCCGATCAGGGCCACCAGTACCAGCGCCGGGATGCTGCATTCGAAAATGACGATATTGGATTGTACCATCAGACCTGCCACGGCGGCATTGATATCGCCTTTGGGAATTTGGTTGAAAGTGGCAATGACGAAATCCCCAAGCTTAGTATAAAGCATGTGGCTCATCTGCAACACCACCCAAATGGAGGCTATAAAAGTAAAGGCGGACGGAAGATCTTGGGACTTAGCGACTTGTCCTTTTTTTTTAGCGTCTCTTAGCTTCTTCGGACTGGCTTTTTCGGTTTTTTCGCCCATAGAGGCTCTCCTTGTATCACCAGCAAATAATAAATGGATACAAACTCAAGCGCCTGAAGCGACAAGCCGGCACGTTGAGTAATCATATTTTAATGCTGATAATATAACACTTCATTCTTATTATAGTATAACTTATGTTCCGAGTGCATGTCAAGTAGGAATGAAATAATTATTACACTAAAAAGCAGATCATCAAACAAATGCGTACCTATGAGGCTTCCCGACCTTCTCTGTGACTCTGTGCCTCTGTGGTGAAGCTTTTTGTAACACTTTGATTAATAATGCTATGCCAACAGTAAGCGGATTTAACCACAGAGGCACAGAGTCACAGAGAAGGTCGGGAAGCCTCATAGGTACGCATTTGTTTGATGAACCAGTTTTGATTTGTATATTCTCGATTTGATTGGTATGGTGCAACAGTAAAGCAGGCGTGTTAAATTCATTTTTACTTCAAGAGACCTAATACGATGTCTGCTTCTCTTTTTTTAACCATTTCAAACTAAGCCATTTCCCCCATTCTCTAGGACAGGTACTCATTGGCGTGATGAACCTAAAAAGCTGACGGTTATTTTATTTTTAGAAATTAAGTGGCCGGTTTTTATGACCAACATCCAGCGGCCAAATTTCGTACCGCCAGCAAAAGGGGCCTATAAAGGACTGTTTTTTGTCTCTTAGATCTCTTGGATCCCTTGGCTCCTTTAGATCCCCATTTGCTTTCATCCTTTCTTTTTTATCCATTTTCCTTTATGATTTAGCTTAAATTTTTGGCATATTAAGCGATAAAGAGGTTTTTTGTTATGGCTGGCCTTTCATGTGGAATTGTTGGACTTCCCAATGTTGGAAAATCGACGTTATTCAATGCCTTGACATCCAATCAAGCCGAGGCATCTAATTACCCCTTTTGCACCATCGATCCCAATATCGGCATCGTCGATGTCTACGATCCGCGCCTCGAAGTGCTTTCCGCCCTCTCGGGCAGTGCCAAGCTCATCTATGCCAACATCAAATTCGTCGATATTGCCGGACTTGTGGCCGGGGCGTCCAAAGGCGAGGGGCTGGGCAATCAATTTCTGACCAACATCCGTGAAACCGATGCCATCTTGCATGTCGTGCGCTGCTTTGAATCGGACGACATCATCCACGTGTCAGGTACCGTTGATCCGATCCGCGATATCGAAGTCATTAATATCGAACTGTGCCTTTCCGATTTGCAGATGGTCGACAACGTCATCAGCCGCACCGAAAAACAGCTTAAATCGAAGAAGGAGCTGCTGCCCACCTTCGAAGTCATGCAGCGCATCGCCAAACACCTTAATGAAAATAAGCCGGTGCGGACGATGACCTTCAATGACGAGGAAAAGCAGATCTTGACACTTTATCCTTTCCTGACGGCCAAAAAAGTCCTCTATGCCGCCAATGTATCCGAAAACGATCTGCCGTTGATGGAAAATGCTTATGTGAAGCGCGTGCGCGAATATGCCGCCGCCGAAGGCAACAGCGTCATTCCGATTTGCGCGCGTTTGGAAGAGGAAATTGCCCAGCTGTCGCCGCTTGAACGCGCTCCCTTCCTTGAGAGCCTGGGACTACAACAATCGGGCCTGCAGCGGCTGATTAAAGCCTCCTTTGATATGCTCGGCTTGATCACCTTCCTGACCACAGGCGAGATGGAGACACGGGCCTGGACCATCACCAATCATACCACGGCGCCTGAAGCGGCGGGTAAGATCCATACCGACATCCAAAAAGGGTTCATCCGCGCCGAAGTGGTGGCTTATACCGACATGGTGGCCTATAAAGGCCGCAATGGCGCGCGCGAGATGGGTAAGGTCAGGGCTGAAGGACGCGATTATATTGTAAAAGATGGCGACGTCATCTTGTTTATGCATCATTAAATTTCTGGAAGTGGGTTAGATGGACTTATTTGTTACTTGTGCCAACAAGCTGGAGCCTTTTTTAACCCAGGAGCTGACGCAGATGGGATTTTCCCAGCTGGTGCCCGGCTTTCGCGGAGTGCATGTAAAGAATGTTTTTTTTGATGCCATCTACCGTATCAATTATCTTTCCAGGATAGGCGGCAGGGTCTTATTGCCGCTTGCGCATTTTCGTTGCTACGATGCCAAAGCCCTGTATGAAGGCGCTTATGCGATCGACTGGTTGAAATTCATCTCGCCAAGCAAGACCATTGCCATCGATGCCAATGTCAGCCATCCGCGCTTGCGCAACAGCCTCTTTGCCGCCCAGATTGCTAAAGATGCCATCTGCGACCAGCTGAGGCAGCGCGTCGGCCGGCGCCCCGATGTCGACACTAAAGATCCCGATGTGCAACTTAATCTATATGTCAGTGGTGATCGCGGCGTACTCAGCATCGACACCTCGGGCATGCCGCTGCATAAACGCGGCTATCGCCAGGAAACGATCGAAGCTCCCATGCAGGAATCGCTGGCGGCGGCCGTGCTGATGCTTGCCAAATACCAAGGGGATGAGGTTTTTTGCGACCCTTGCTGCGGCTCCGGCACGCTGTTGATTGAAGCCGCCTTGATGGCTTCGCGCACGCCGCCAGGATTCTTGCGCAAAACATGGGGTTTCACCAACCTGCCGGATCATTCTCAAGAGTTATGGCTGAAGGTCAAAGCCGAAGCCGATCAAGCACGCCTTCCGCTGCTGCCGGGCCATTTCTTCGGCGCCGATATCAACAAGCAGGCCTCCCATGCCTGCAAGGTTAATCTGCGTGCAGTAGGCTTGCATCAGTCTGTGGAAGTTGTGCAATGCGATATCCGCGACTATGAACCGCCGATAGCGCCAAATTTAATCATCACTAATCCTCCCTATGGCAGGCGCCTGGACGATGTCGAGCGCCTGTGGTCGCTCTACCGGGCCATCGGGGATTTCATGAAACGCAAATCTGCCAAGCCCGCCAAAGGCTTCATTTTCACCGGCAGCTTGGAATTATCCAAAGAAGTGGGTCTTGCCGCCAGCCGCCGCTATGTGCTGGATAATGGCGGCATCGAATCCCGTCTGCTCGAATTCGATCTTTACTGATTCTTTCCCCCCTCGTGCCCAACCCTATTAAAATTGCGAGCCCGAGCTCGCCTGCAAGAATGCTTAAGCCCAAGGCCACTGTGTTGCCGAGCTCTGCCTAGAAGCTCTGCGCTACTGGTTTAAGTATTTTTGAATTCAGGCACGGGCACGGGCTCGTCATTTTAGTGGATTTCGGGCACGAAAATGGACAAGACAGAGGTTGAGCCTACCGTTGCCATATTTGATATATGAAGTAAGATATTAGAATTTTGGTTCATCCGACAAATGAGGACCTTTAGCAGGTAAAAGTATTAAGTCTTCAGATTTCTATGAACCTTCATTATCAGAACTTTGTGAACTGCTTGAGATCTTGAGTAAACCTTCTACAATCCCCGTTTGAGAAAATTGCAAAGGTACTTATGTAGCTCAAATTAAGATGTTGGATAGTGCCTTATACCGCGGTAGCGGTCAGCAGATTTCAGCCCCGCGTGCAGGCGCTTCCTGCGCCGGAACGTGGGGTCAGAATACACATAATATCAAAACCGCGGCAGCGGTGTAAGAGCTTTGTAGGCCTCTTACACCGCTGCCGCGGTTGCCTTTTAAATTTATGCGAACCCCCCACGTTCCGGCGCAGGAAGCGCCTGCACGCGGGGCTGAAATCTGTTGACCGCTGCCGCGGTAAGCGCACATTTTGGCGTTGTTCACCCAACCAGTCAATTTCTTGCTCCGTGCTCTCTGTGCCTCTGTGTTTGATTTTTTTGAAACACAGAGGCACAGAGACCACGGAGAGGGGATAGAGAAGATAGTATCATCGTGACCGAAAGTTTTCCTATGAAGGTGAACAGGGCTCACATTTTAGCCTACTTGCAAACCTTCGTCGAAAAGACAAGTATACGACTTCTTGAATATGGAATATTTTAAACCTGCTTTATTATCTCTACGAGTCGAGGTCCTCATTTGTCGGATGAACCAGAATTTTATTAGGCGAAACCGATCTCTTTGGAGCCCGTTAGCTAAGGCTTGCGAGCGAAAGCGGAGATAGCCTCGTAGCTGCGGGTTTTACAGAAAATAGTGATTAACCCGTAGGGGTTCTTTTCTTTATATACTTGCAACTTAATAGATTAAAAGAGAAGAACCCCTGAGGGATGAAGCACTTTCTTGCTGTTCCCGTAGCTGCGTGTGTCTTCGCACACGGCGGTGTCGTCTACCTAGACGCTGACGGTAGGACAGCACGACATAAACCAGCAAAATTTTTTGTTTTCGTAAGCGGTCGATTTGATCGTGACGATTGTGGAAGACCGATCAAGCTAAGCTCAGTGGAAACCTTGCGGGTGTCTATGCAGCAGTTCAGAGAATTCCTGCGTGTGTGGGTTAGTTGGTTAAATGGGAAACCAGCAGCAGATTGATCGCGATCTGGTTCAATGGCAATAAGGCCCCAACTCCCACCTATTGACGTCGTTTGTGTCGAACGCAGCGAACGACAGCTCTCTGCCCTTCGCGAGTTCGGGCCGTGCAATACTCTGCGCAGTAAACGAATGTCCGCTCTGGCTCAATGCTGCGACTACGCTGCCGCTCCTGCATCCGTCCGCTTTCCGCCCATTGCTACCACTGCACAGCATTCAGGCCTCTACGAAACCTCCGCGAGCGAACAGTGGCTTCGCTGGAACTCTCGACCGTGGATCAGCTGTGAACCTCCAGCCCCTGAGTGCTTGGTCTCATCACTTGCGCGGCGTGCGACTGCGCCTGCCGGCTTCCGCAGATTTCCAGCGCATTGTGGGTTGGGCGGCAGGGCCCCGCAACCCGGTTTCCCGGAAACCCTGCATAGCACTCCGACCCGAAGGTCGTGTTACGGCCGCGAGAATTTTACCGTGTCACGCCCAAGCACGAGATAGGCCATGTCGCGGCAACCAGACAAGTCTGATTTGGTGCCAATGCGCACCAAATGCCGGATCTCGTGCTGTGAGCGGGGCCTTCGGCGGGGACCGTTGGAAACGGCTTTTCGACGGGCCATTGAAGACTTAATTAACGTCAGTTCAAACGCGACAATCGCCGCGCCAATCTTTAACCCGCCCTCGCATGCGTGGTGCGCGGGCATCGCAAGTCGTTCGCACGTTCTGCCAGGTCGGGTCCGCGCCCGAACGTCCGACCATTCCGCATTTTCCCGTCGACTTCCGCGCTGAAGCAAGCGGTGCTGGTTGCGCCACCCACCTCTGCTGTGGGCTGGCCGGGTGCGAGATGAGGTCAGAATGCGGATCAGAATGGAACGACAACAAAAGGTCGGGGCGCAGCAGGTCGGGCACACTGCAGCCACCGTTGTACAGCTTGACCGCGACGGGCTTGTCGCCTTGTGGTCAGAGATCATGGGCAGCGAGGCCCCCCGCGGCATGAGCCAAGCCTTGCTGCACGCTTTCCTCGCCTTTGAGGTTCAGCAGCGGTCAGGCGGAGGCCTGACCAAAGCGGATCTGGATCGGTTGGAACGGATCGGCACGGGCAAACTGCGGGCGGTCGCACCCAAGATGAGCGCCGGCGCAAGGTTCTTGCGGGAATGGAACGGCGTCACCCATGTGGTTGAACGGACCGCCGCCGGGTACCTGTGGAATGGCAAGACGTTTGCCTCTCTGTCCGCAATTGCCAAAGAGATCACCGGCGCGCACTGGTCGGGGCCAAGGTTCTTCGGGGTGCAAAAGGCGGCGACGGCTGCAAGTAAGCCTCCCGGCGCGCGACGCCGATCGGGAGCGCAGGCATGAACGCCCCCTCGCCACCCAGCCGAAGCCTTGCCGTGCGCTGTGCGATCTACACCCGCAAATCCTCGGACGAAGGGCTGGAACAAGGCTTCAACTCGCTGGATGCGCAATACGAGGCTTGCGCCGCCTATGTCGCCAGCCAACGTCATGAGGGTTGGAAACTCCTGCCCGAGCGGTTTGACGACGGCGGCTTGTCCGGCGGCACCATGGAGCGCCCCGCCTTGCAACGCCTGCTGGCCGAGGTTGATGCCGGGCGCATCGGCATGATCGTGGTCTACAAGATTGACCGGCTCACCCGCTCGCTGGCAGACTTTGCGCGGCTGGTCGAACAACTGGATCGCAGGGGCTGCTCCTTCGTCTCGGTGACGCAGGCCTTCAATACATCGACATCCATGGGGCGATTGACCCTCAATGTGCTGCTGTCCTTTGCACAATTCGAACGAGAGGTCACCGCCGAACGAATTCGCGACAAGATCGCCGCCTCAAAGCGCAAGGGGCTTGTGGATGGGCGGCACACTGCCACTGGGGTACGATCCACCCAAAGACCCTCTCAAGGCCCGTGTGCTACAGATCAATCCCACCGAGGCCAAAACCGTGCGTCGGCTGTTTGACCTCTACCTCACGGCAGGCACCTTGGGTGCCACACGGATCGCTGCGGCCGAGCAGGGCCTCAGCCCGCGCAAATCCGATCAT
>CAWHMU010000026.1:0-18347 GCA_963830365.1 uncultured Chlamydiae bacterium | reverse complement strand
TGATGCCTGACTGTTCGAAATACTGTTGCAAACTGGCATAATTAATAATTCCTGTCTTCACGTCCGCGGCAATGCTATTTTTCACGCTCTTAATCATTTCAGCAGGTCCCATATGCGATAAAATCGTTAATAGCACTTTAAAAGCATGTCGTCCTTTGCCGTCGGGCACATCAATTGCCTCAGTGCAGGCAAATATGGCCCGATCAAGAACGATGGTCCACCCATCGAAATTGCGCTTATAAATCAATCCCAGCTGTGCACCAAAACGATTTTGCAGATAGCGGGTCTGATGCGATAACTCATCAACTTCATTTAGGGCAATTTGTCTAATCATCTCTTCGTTAGCCAGGGTTCGATTCAGCATCAGCTGAATGCTTTGGTCGACGCAATTTTCAACCTTTTCAACAGCACCTATCATAGCAGCTCCCTGGCGATATTTTGGCATGATCACATTGTTGTAATATGTGGCAATGCCATCTTCTTGTCCTACCTTGCACTTTTGGACTTGTGTTAAAAACGTGAGGCACATCAGCTCTTGCGGCGAAAGAAGCTCATCGCCTGGACAATGACGGCTTTGTGCATCAATGGCTTTTAGGATGGCATAAAGATAAAACACGGTATGGCTGACAGGATCATCTTTTTGGCCTTTGGCTTTGAGCAGCTTGGGAATTTCTTTGCCGAAACCGAGGGAGCTGCTTTTTAGATTTGCCAGTGCGTAGCATGGATCTAGTATCCGGTCAAGCTCGTCTTTAGTCATTTTCTTGTCTAAACCACGCTTCACGATATCTGCCAGCATTTCTTCCGAAGTCATGCTGTGCTTTATGGTGAAGATGGCGCGTTCCACTTGCTTTCTCTTAGCAGGAAAAAGACTTTCTACACGCTTTTGCAGGGTTTTAAAGAATTGTTCTAAAGTATTTTCCTTGATGCTGTCTGGCAGCTGACCAAAAGTGAACCCTTTATTTTTCGCTCTAGCGCGAAAGCCGTCCAAATTCAAGGTGACAGGTATCTTCTTTCCTTTCACACTGCCATCGGCAGATATTTTGCACGTAGGCCCCATATGAAATAACTTTTTCATTTTTTCTAATCTCGTCGAGCTTTTCATCTACGGTAAAAGGATTTTTTGGATGACCTCCCTGATAGGCGTTAAATAATTTAATAAGTTGACTGGCGAAAGCAGGGTTACCGACAGCTGCAGCCAGCGAAAGAAGCCGTGTGACCTTTTTTATTGTTAATATTTAAATTTGCCCCCTTTGCTAACATGAGATTTGCACTCTCAATATCGTCATTTTGTGCTGATGTCATCAGCGGCGTGTGACCATCCTCATCTTGTAAGTCTGGACTTGCACCGTAAGCTAACAATAAACGCACAGCCTCTGAGTTTCTTTGTGCTGCAGCATGTAAAAGCGCTGAATAGCCCTGTTTGGCTTTTACATCTACTTTAGCTCCGCTGGCTAAAAGAAAATTAAGCATCTCCATGTGGCCTAGTTTTGCCGCAAATATAAGAGGGGTATTGCCATCGCTAATTGGTTTATCTAGCTGAGCTCCGGCAGCTTTCAATAGTTTAACAGCTACAAAATTACCCTTTTGAATAGCGTTTAAAAGTGCTGTAACGCCAACTTTATTTTCCAAATCCATGTCAGCTTTACTTTCTGCCAGAAGACTTAGCATCTCATTATGCCCTTGCTCTATCGCCCATAAAACTGGCGTATTGCCGAAATCATCTTTAGTATCTGCATTGGCTCGTGCATCCAGCAAAGTCTTAACGACCCCCAATTCATTTCGAATGACAGCACAAGAGAGTGCCGACTTGCCCTCTCCCATCTGGCACTCCATGTCAGCTTTGCTGGCTATAAGATGTTTAACCAGCTTGCTATAACCGCTATTAACAGCCAGCATCAGAGGGGTTATGCCGCCACGATCTGCTATATTTAGTTTAGCACCGGCAGCTGTCAAAATTTGAACGGCATTCACATCATTCTTACTCACGGCAAGTGCAAGCGGAATGATACCGTTATTATTTTGCATATCCATGTCAGCTTTGCTTTCTGCCAGAAGACTTAGCATCTCATTATGCCCGGCTTGTACCGCCCATAAAGCTGGCGTATTGCCATCGCTGTCTTTAGCGTTTGGGTTAGCGCGACTGGCTAGCAATGTATTAACGGCTAGAAATCGGTTATTTTTAACAGCCTCAGTAAGAGCTTGTTCATCGATTTTAGATTTATTCTCCGCGTCAGCTTCGTCAACTTTTTTTTGGTTCAATTTAGCACCGGCAGCCGTCAAAATTTGCACGGCCTTTAAGTTACCCTTCAGACTAGCATGTGAAAGCGCTGTCATGCCGGCTTTGTCTGGTGTTTCCATGTCTGCTTTATGTTCTATAAGTAGCTCGATAAGATCATTGTAACCGATATCTGCTGCCCAAATCATTGGCGTATAGCCACGGGCATCCTTAGCATTTGGATTTTCACGAGCATCAAGCAATCTCTCTACACTTGAGCGTATATTATACTTAACAGCATAAATAAGCGGTCTTCTAGAAAACAGGATGTCGTCTTCTTTATCGCTAGCTTTGCTTTCTTCTAACGATCGATTAGCCGGATCACTGGAACTTGCTATTTCTCTAAACATCTGCTGAGAGGTAGCTGCAGCTTGCGCACAGGCCTCATCCATGACACAATGCTTTACTTCCTCGGTCAACGGATTCCTGACAAGGGATGTAGAGGCATCTTTCTGTCTCTGAAAAACTGCTAAGACAGACTCATCTGTCCTTGAAGCTGTACTAGCAAGGCTGACACCTTCACACTTTGGCCTGGGACCAAAGCAGCGCTGTATGAATGACACGCAATAGCCATAGCAGGATGGCTTTTTGGTAGATGTTTGCCCACAAGAGTGTTCAGCAGTAGTATTGGCTGGCAGCTGCAGACATTTAGTAGCGCTTGAAACCGGCATGAAAACCTCAAAATCCTATTAAGAGTAAAACACAAAACATCGGCATGTGATTTGCACATCGTTATTTGAATGGGAAGTATTTGCAAAAAGTTTATACGACTGCTTAAATTAATATGCAAAACAAAACAATAGATCGGAGCAATATAAACGAAGTGATAAAAGGTTCATCCGGTTTTATAGGACCCGACTAGAAAAGGATGCGTAGAAATGGGGAAATGTAGGTAACACATCGGAGCAAAAACAACAGGATATTAGGATGGACAGGATGAAAGATTTAAACTTTAGTTTGCCAACTTTGCGATTTACATAAGTCTTGGTTGATCATCCTATTTTTCATATCCTGACCATCGTAATATCCTGTTATTTTTGCTTGCCCTTTTCTCTTTACAAGTCCTGCAAAACCGGAAGAACCTGATAAAACAACATTTTGATACGCTAGACAACGATTGTGAAATTGGCCTGATTTGCGTGACTAGGCTTTAATTCGGTCTAATCAACGAGAAAAAGAAAAATGCCTTGCAGCATAAAATTAAGAGAACACGCCTATTGCTACACCTTAGCCGCCATTGCTAGGGGAGATACGATATATAACCCCGCCTATGTTCCTTTTTCCTTGGCAAAGAGATTTCAAGGTTCTATCAAGAAGCCGTCGCTGTCGCGGAAGCGGGCGCTGACGATGAGGATCAAGTCGATGAGCCACCAGATTCCAAATCCTCCCAAAGTGAGCAGCATGAGGATGCCGGTGCCGATTTTGCCGACATAGAAGCGGTGCACGCCGAGAGTGCCGAGAAAGATGCAGAATAAAAGTGTGGCCATGAAGCTTTTGTCGCTGCTGGCCGCTTGCGGTCCGCGGGCACTAGGCATGATGCAAATCCTTTTTTAATGTTATTTGATTTCATGTTTCAAAGCGCTGGCAAGATCCGGGTAGAGAAAGGAATAGCCGGCCTGGGTAAGGCGTAAGGGTTTCACCCGCGTGCTGCTAAGTAAAAACTCATCCGCCATTTCTTTTCCCAAGATGAGTCTTAAGGCAAAGGCCGGCATATTCAGGAAGATCGGCCTGCTTAGCGCGTTGCCCAATATTTTAGTGAAAGCGGTATTAGTGACGGGATTTGGCGAGACAGCATTGACTGGTCCTTTTAATGACTTATGCGTCAGGGCATAGAGTACAATGGCCACCAGGTCGTCGATATCAATCCAGCTCATATATTGCTGGCCAGAGCCTAAGGCGCCGCCGAAACCCAGCTTAAAAGGCAACATCATCTTGGCCAGCGCCCCGCCTTGGGCGGAAAGTACGATGCCGAAGCGCAGAAATATGGTGCGAATCCCCTTATCCACCGCTGGTGCGGCAGCCGCTTCCCACTGTTTGCAGACATCGGCCAAAAAACCTGCCCCGCTGGTGGTGTCTTCGCTACACCAGCTATCGCCCTGGTCGCCATAAATCCCCACTGCCGATGCGCAAATAAATGTCTGAGGGGGGCTTTTCAATTGGGAAAGCGCCTTGGCTAACGTAGCGGTGCTTTGGATGCGGCTCTCCAGAATGCGCTGCTTGCGCTTTTCATTCCAGCGGCCGCCGGCGATATTTTCGCCAGACAGGTTGATGACGGCATCAAAGCCTTCAAGAGAGGGCAAAGCTAGCTCGCCTTTGTCTGGATCCCAGAAGATGGCATCCTCCTGCACTTCCTGCGGGCGCCTGACGAGGCGCACGACTTCATGGCCGCAGGTCTTCAAAAAACTCAGCAACGCTTTGCCGACCAGGCCGGACGCGCCGCTGATGAGGATTCTCATGGCCGACTTCTTCTTAAACATGCTTTTGGCATCATTAAATGAGGTCACATGCATTTTCCGGCATCCAATGGCGTTCTTTACCTTCCCATTTTACATTGCAACCGATGGGATTGGTAATGGGGGTTGATATTGGTTTGCCCGCTAGATGCTCTTCGATGGCTTTTTCAAGGTCGTTAGTTTTCATGTTGGTCGTATCGCGTGGACTATCCACGCCTCTACCTGTGTAGATGAGCATGCGTTTTTTATCGAAGACAAAGAAATGCGGGGTGCGCAAAGCGCCATACTTTTTGGCCACCTCTTGCGTGGCGTCGTAAAGATATATCCAAGGAAATTTATGTTGCTGCATGCGCTGCACCATATGGTTAAACGAATCTTCGGCCACGGTATTGGAGCTATTAGAGTTGATGCCGACAAAAGCCACGCCTTTGTCTTTAAAGCGTTCGGCGGTTTTGCGGGTGACTTCATCAGAGCCTGTCACATACGGACAGTGATTGCAGGTGAAAAAGATGACCAGGGTATCGGTATTTTGGAAATCTTTTAAGGTATGCTGCTGGCCATCTGAGCCTGGCAGCGTAAAATCTGGGGCATGGTGACCGATTGCTAAAGTGAATGGTATCATAGTATCTCCGATCAAAAGCCGATTATCGGCTTCGGTTAAATTTTGTCAAATCATAGTTTTAATGCGCATTATTGTCTGAATCACAGGGCTCTATTGGTTAACCTGCCGTAGACCATTGCCTAATAGTGATATAGGTTAAATTTCACCACAGAGGCACAGAGAGACACAGAGAAAAATTTTAAGTTAGCAGTGCTAATGCAACAAGAATTCTGCCATGTTATAAAGTGGGCAATCGGTTTGGATTTTTATGAAGAGAGAAAGAAAGCTTCTTAAGTGGCTTCAGCTAAGGTATTGTTCTCTTTATCTCTGTGCCTCTGTGGTGAATTTTTTCAATGGCCATAGCGCAGATGTCCATTTAGCTGGCCCCCTTCGATCTGCGGGTGCATCAGGCCGGGCTGGTAGATTTGCACCTCGCCTTGGGCATTCGGATGGTCCAAGACGTTTTTATACACGGACTTACCATCTTCGATGATGGTGATGCCCTTTTTCCCTCCCAGCAGTCTGAGTACACCTCTTACCAGCCATCCCTGCTTGTCTGGGGAGGCTTTGCGCATCAGTGCAAAAAGTTTGCCCATGACCGGATTTAACGGGTAGGCATCAAGGACCTTCATTTTGAAAAAATTATGCTTAGGCTCCTGCTGAAAACTATGGATGGTGGATTGCGTCCATTGGGCGCAATTTTCATCTTTGAATTGAAAGGTAAAGTTACCCTGCAGCCCTTTGATCAGATCCTGCTGGATGACTTGCATAAGCTTGGCACTTTGCTGAGGGGCAAGTTTGATGGCATGCACAGCATGCTGACGCATTGAAAAGAAGGTATTGTTATCCGGATAGTTGATGCGGCCAAGCGTGACCTTGGCTAAAAATTTGATGGCCTCAAACGGTGATCTGGGGAAGCGCAACGGATAGTGCCCGAAAGGATAAATGCCGTAATTGCCTTTCGTTGAAGGAATGGCTATTTCAAGATAACTATGGCGCTGCTCAAAATCTTGATCGAGCGTCTGCCGGCCTGATTTCACACACACCAGCCACTCCCCGTCTGCCGGCTTCTCCCCGTACCTGGCTTCCACTTCGGCCTGCGAAATCTCTTCCAAAGCCGGAAGATTCTTCCACCAGTCGGCAGCCGTCAGATCTGCATGGGCATAGGCATTAGTCTTGGCATCCCGCGGTCCAAGTTCCATGGTATTCCAATTGGTGATGCCGGTGGAGGCAAAAAACTCAAGATCGGTAAATTCTGCGTTCTTTTTGGCGAAGAGATCTATAATTTTCCTGATCGTCAGCTCCAAGCCGCCATTCAAGACGACCTTTTTATCCTCATCCAGCAGGCTGATATATTCTACTTTCGATGACGTATTGAAGGGTAAGCAGATGACTTTTTCACTGATCTTAGATTCCGAAGAGTCTATTTTTTGCTTTTGGATGGCGAACAGGCCGGCGCTGAACCTGCCGACGCGTTTTGCCAGATTGGCGGCTGCAATACGCGCACTAGCTGCCGGAAATTCCACGAATTGGCTGACGCCATTGTTATCGCGAATACTCCATTTGAAGAAATTATCCTGCAGCTTCTTATCTTTGAGCAGCACCTCAACAAATTCAGGATAGGCGCAGACCTGCCGCATATTTTCGTCATCGCGTTTAGTTAGGAGTTTACCACCGGCCGGATATAGCTGCTGGGCTTGCTTCCATTTGCCGGCCACCGCTAAAACTGTTGCATAAAGTTTTGGATCAAGCGGGGCTTTGTCCAGTCCACCATTAGCAGCTTCGAGATAATATTTAAGCCCGGCCACCCGCTGCGCCAGGTTGTTAAGCTCGGTCTGTACCGTGGCAGAATCAGATACAGCCAGGATTTGTTTCACCGCTCCGGCAGCTTTAAAAAGGGCCTTATAATATTTCCCCTGGCTTGCCATCGCTGCGCCATCCAAGCCAAAGCGCGCGGGAATTTTCCGTAAGTCGTCAAGCATGCTACAGAATGAACGTCCTACACTAACAAGGCGCTTATCAAGCTCTTGCCGCTGCCAGCAGCCAGCCTTATACCCGGCAGTGGGTGCATTTCGTTCCAGCATCTGCGTATAGCGGCCAAGACTTTCTTCAATTTTAAGCATGTAACGTCCACCTTGTTGCGAAGTGCAAAACAAGCAATTTTTTAATATAGCCGCCAGTTTATTGCAAGATCCGAAAAAAGCAAAGATGAAAACTGAAAGATGAGCGCTGCGTAACTTCATCCCTCTCTCTTGTCCTTGCATATTTTTCCTTGAATGGCTAAACTATGGAGCCAAGTAAACTCAACACCAAACCAAAAAACACTTATGGCCACTATCGACAAGCAAAGCATTCAAAACCTCATCAAGCTCAGCCGCATCGAATGTTCAGAACAAGAGCAGGAATCTCTGGTTATCGACTTGGCAAAAGTCCTGTCGTATATCGAACAGCTGCAGGATATCGATACCGATAACGTCACCCCCTGCAATACGGTGCTTGAAGATATCGGCAACGTGCTGCGCGACGATGTCGTCGGCGAGACACTGCCGCGCGAAGTATTTTTGTCCAACGCCCCCTCACAAGTCGGAGGGATGATACGCGTTCCTCCTGTTATTAAATCCAACTAATCTTACAAGGTCAGCCAGGCAATGCATTCTCTTTCTGCTATTGAACTCCGTGACAAATTCCTGCGCGGCGAAATCACTGCCGTCGCCATCGTTGAAATGTTTCTAAAACGCATTCAACAATACGACGGTCAAGTAGGCGCCTTCTTGTCGGTATTCCCCGAACGTGCTCTCGCTAAAGCCAAAATCCTTGATGCGAAGCTAAGCGCCGGCCAGAAACTAGGCAAGCTGGCCGCCATCCCCATTGCCATCAAAGACAATATGCACGTCAAAGGCGAAATTACCACCTGCGCCTCAAAATTCCTGACCAACTACCGCGCCCCCTTCGATGCTACTGCCACCCGTCTGCTCGAAGCCGAAGACGCCATCATCATCGGCAAGACCAATATGGACGAATTTGCCATGGGTTCCTCAACCGAAAATTCCGCTTTGCAAAAGACCCGCAACCCATGGAACCTTAACTGCACACCCGGCGGCTCCTCGGGCGGCTCGGCGGCAGCTGTCGCTGCCAGGCTCTGTCCGCTGGCCCTAGGCAGCGATACAGGCGGCTCGGTGCGCCTGCCGGCCTCGTTCTGCGGCATTGTGGGCTATAAACCAAGCTACGGGCGGGTGTCGCGCTTCGGCTTGGTGGCTTATGGTTCGTCGCTGGACCAGATAGGCCCCTTAGCCACCACCACCGCCGATGCTGCCTTGCTGATGGAAGTCATCGGACGCCATTGCGAGCGCGACTCCACCAGCTATCCGGCGCCGCAGCAGGACTACCTTGCCGGATTGGATGGCGACATCAAAGGGCTGCGCATCGGCGTGCCTTGGCAGTTCCTTGAGCAGCTGGCAGAAGAACCCAAGCAGATCTTCACTAACGCCATCGAAGTGCTTAAAAAACTTGGCGCCGAGATTGTCGATATCGACTTAAGCATCCTAAAGTATTCTGTGGCCGTGTATTATATCCTGGCCACCGCCGAAGCCTCCACCAACCTGGCGCGCTTCGACGGCATCCGCTACGGTATCCGCTCGCCAAGAGCCAAGACGCTGGACGAAGTATACGATTTCTCCAAGGAAGAGGGCTATGGCCCGGAAGTCAAGCGCCGCATCCTGCTGGGCACCTATGTGCTTAGCGCAGGTTACAAGGACGCCTATTACAAGAAGGCCCAGAAAGTGCGCACGCTGCTCATCCAGCGCTATAAAGAGACTTTCAAGCACTGCGATCTGATCGCCACCCCCGTATCCCCTTTCACAGCCTTTGAGATCGGCGCCATCAAAGACCCCTTGCAGATGTATCTGGAAGACATTTACACCATTGGCATCAACCTGGCCGGCCTGCCCGCCATCAGCGTACCGGAAGGCTTTGCCAAAAATGGCCGCCCCTTGGGCTTGCAGCTGATAGGGCCGCTAATGCAAGATGCGCGCGTATTGAAAGCCGCCCATGCCTTTGAAAAAGCTACCGGCCATGCCGCAGCCATTCCCGAACTCGTGAAATAGGAAGCACAAACTTATGAATCAACCAACTCAGTGGGAAACAGTCATCGGCCTTGAAATCCATGCCGAACTCAATACCAAATCGAAACTTTTCAGCTGTGCTCCCAACCGCTTTGGCGATGAACCCAATACCAATATCACCGAAGTGTGCACCGGCCAGCCGGGCGCATTGCCGGTAGTCAATAAAGAAGCCGTGCGCAAAGCCGTACAGCTGGGCTGTGCCATCGATGCCCGCGTGGCCAAATTCAGCAAGTTCGACCGCAAATCGTATTTCTATCCCGACAGCCCGCGCAACTTCCAAATCACCCAATTTGATGAACCGATTGTCATCGGCGGTAGTGTGGTAGCTGATGTCGACGGCGTAGAAATGACTTTCGCCGTCCATCACGTGCATCTGGAAGACGATGCCGGCATGCTCAAGCACTTCCCCACCTTTGCCGGTGTCGATTACAACCGGGCCGGCGTGCCGCTGGTCGAAATCGTCTCAGAACCCTGCATGCATACGCCGCGGCAAGCCGTCGCCTATGCCATGGCGGTGCGCGCCATTTTGCAGTATATCGACGCCAGCGACTGCAACATGGAAGAAGGCTCGCTGCGCATCGATGCCAACATCTCCGTCAGGGTAAAGGGCGAAAAGGAACTGCGCAACAAAATCGAAGTCAAAAACATGAACTCCTTCAGCAACATGGAAATGGCGCTCGAAGCGGAAATCAAACGCCAGATCCGCGAATACACCATCCATGCCGCCAAACCCCACCACGAAGTCATCACCCAAGCCACCTACCGTTGGGATCCGGAAAAGAAAGAGACCGTCCTTATGCGCCGCAAAGAACAGGCCGATGACTACCGCTATTTCCCCGAACCCGATCTAGTACCCATCCTGCTGACCGATGCCTATATCGAGGAGATCAGAAAGGCCCTGCCGGAGCTGCCGCTGCAGCGCGAACGCCGCTATATCAATGAGCTGGCCCTGCCTGCCCATAACGCCTTTGTCATCACCAGCGATAAGCTTGTAGCTGACTACTTTGAAGAAGGCCTTAAATTCTGCCACAACGCCAAAGCCCTGTGCAATTGGATCAGCGTGGAATTTGCCGGCCGCATGAAAGATTCCGGCCAGACGATCCTGAGCTGCGGCATTCCGGCCGCGCACCTCGGCAAGCTTGTCGATATGATCGAGAAAGGCACCATCACCGGCCGCATCGCCAAAGCCGTGGCCGACGATATGATGGCCTCCCCCGGCAAAGACCCGGCCCTGATCGTGGCGGAAAATCCCGACTACCTGCCGCTGCATGACAGCGGTGAAATCGGACGCTATGTCGACCAGGTGGTCACCGAAAATATGCAATCGGTGGCGGACTTCAAAGCCGGCCGCGACAAAGCCTTCGCCTTCTTGGTCGGCCAGGTGATGAAGCTGTCCAGAGGCAAAGCCTCGCCGCAAGTGGTCAACGATCTGCTCAAAGAGAAAATCAACAGCTTCCAGTAGCTTTTGTGAGTCTCTAGCATTGTGTGGTCAATCTAACCTCTTGGTTTCAATTTTCGTTGCGTCTCTGCGCCTTCTCTGCGTCTCTGCGTTGAATTTTCTTAAATGCCTTATTGCAATAAAACTCGAAACATTGTACTTGGTCAATAACCGATGAATCCGTTTCAACGCAGAGACGCAGCGAAGACGCAGTCACGCAACGAAAATTGAAAAATGTCTAGTGCGGGGAATTATCGAAGAATTAATTGCCAAGACAACACAGGTGCACAGATGAAGACTCAGCCTACCAACTTTTACGATATCGTAGGCATCGGCTCGGCCTGCGTGGACTTACTTTACCGCGTCGATGACAAGTTCTTAATAGATATGTCGATCGCCAAGGGTGACGGCAAAAGTGTCAGCTGGGATATCTTTTCATCCGTGCTGCAGGCTTGTGCAGACCTCGACTACGCATGCGTGATGGCCACCGGCGGCACCTCTGCCAATACCATCAAGGGTTTGGCCAGCCTGGGCCATGCCACCGCCTTCTATGGCAAAATCGGCCATGACGAATTGGGAATTTTCTTCCGCGACAAAATCAAACATCTAGGCATCCACTCCCTGCTCAGCGTAGGCAGCATCCCCACCTCGCAGATCGCCGTCTTCGTCACCCCCGACCACCAGCGCTCCTTCCTCAGCTACTCCGGCGCCAACCACCTGATGACTGAGGCCGAACTCGACCCTGCCCTACTTGAAAACGTGCGCCTGCTGCATGTCGAAGGCTATATGCTCGATGAGCTGCATATCCCCTACGTAGAGTCCGTCATGCAGCTCGCCAAAAGCCTGGGCGCCGCCATCTCCATGGATATGGGCTGTCCAAGGATCGCTAAAACCTATCAGACCGACATCCTGCGCCTGCTAAAGACCTATGCCGATATCGTCTTCGCCAACCAGGACGAAGCCCATGCCCTGACAGACCTTCCTCCACAGCAGGCCTGCGAAAGTTTGGCCAGCATCTGCCCAACGGCCGTCGTCGGCATCGGCAAGGACGGCTGCTGGGCCAGCAACGGCAAGGAGCTCATCCAATCCCCCGGCATCAAAGCCGAGGCCATCGACAGTACCGGCGCCGGCGACCTCTTCGCCTGCGGCTTCATCCACGGCTACCTCAAAGACTATGCACTGAAAGACTGCGCCTGGCTCGGCAACCTGCTCGGCAGCACCGCTGTCACGAGCCTCGGCGCCGAAATCCCCCCCGCCAAATGGCCAGGCCTTAAAGCCCAAATCAATAAGACCCTTAGCCAGTATGCCAGCCAAGCAAAATGATAATCGCATCATCGCTACGTTCAGCCCTGCAAAATGCCACCCTGACAGAGCCGCCGGCTGAGGTTACGGCCCCGTTTTGGAGCTGGCAGAGGATCCCTTCCATCTCCGAAGTTGCCAGTGGAGTGCTGGCAGGGATTTCATATGCGGCTATCGATATACCGATAAGATTGGCCATCCGTTGGAAAATCCATACTATCTTTGATCGAACCAAACTGCAATTCCAAGAAAAAGCACTTATAAAAAGCGCGGCTGCCTTAGGAAAAGTAATCACCTGCATCGCCGCACCATTGGTTGAAGAGCTCGTTTTTAGAGGCCTGATCATGAATGGTCTGCATCAAACATTACTGGCACGCAATCATTCCCGCCCCGATATCGAAGCTTCAGTAGTGAGCGCAGCGCTCTTTGGTGCTGTGCATATCCCTAACGGATATAACCTGGCAGCGGCCATACAATCCACACTGGCAGGCATTTCTGGATTAGCCTACGCCTATCTAGCTTATAATTTCGGACTTTCAGCCCCTATCGCTGCGCACATGACCAACAATTTTTTCTTCATCAACCGGCTGAAATAACGCCAAATGTTATCCCCCATCAAGACAGCGAAGCGCAGAGTGCCGGCCTCGATCAGCAGTAACAACATCTGGCAGCTCGGCAGCTCTTGGTTAATCCATCGTCTTCCGGTTGAGGCCCAAAACCTAGTAGCTCTTTGCATCGTCGCATACCCTTCCCATCTCTGCATTGAACTTTCTGGCAGATAGCACTCTAAAAAAAAACCTTAGGCAATTGAAATAGGTGATTGGAAATCTATCTTCTGGAGATAAACTGAAACATATCATTATACATATCTGAGTACTTTGCTCCTCGTGCCGACAACTCTTTGATTGACTGTCCCATCAGCTCCAGCTCCTGATGAGAAACCAAGTTTTTCTCTTCAGCCATCGCCTTAATTTCTTCCAAAGAGTAGCGAGCGATTAACAATCCGGTGGCAGCACCTTTACATTTGTCTAAAACATGCAAGAAGATTGAAAGTTCAGGATAAATGGCATCGCGCAGACCTAAAAATGTCGGATTTTCGTGCTTATTGATATATGCTTGGGCTTGCTTCATCCGATCGATCACGCCTTGAAAAGCATTAAAATCGATTTTTTGGAAACTTTCAAACTTAAGCGCATTTTCTGCGCGCTCAACGCCTGCTAGCAATTCTGCTAACTGTAAGTTTCTATCTGCACCTGGTTGGATCGCATACTTTTTAATGAGCTCCTGCGGAATAGCGACATGCACATCATCACTTGCTGTTTTATACAATTGCCGATCTGCCAGGACAACCCCGTAGTTTTCAAATTGCCGACCTGATTCCGATGCCGTTGAAATCAAGCCTGCTACCTGATGACTCTTGGCAATGCTGTCGATATCCCAGTCACGAATCAGCTGAATGAGATCCTCGCTCAACAATGTTTCTGCAGCCATACAACACAAAAGCGCTGAACGCAAATGGGCGTAGGTCTCGCCTTTAGAGTTATTTGCCACGACATCAAAAGGTGCAAAACGTGCAAAGTCTATCGTTTTAACTGTGCCGGAGAATGAATCGAGCTTATATTGGTTAATATGTGAGTCGGTACTGCAATAGATTAAATCAAGCAGCACCAGCTGGCCTAGCTTTAATATGAAATCAGCACTAAATATGCGGGCTTCAAGATTTGAAATGCCTTGCTTGCATTCGTTTAAACTCTGCGTGACATCAAGCAATTTGGCCTTGAGATCACTGGTTTGGTCATGATCAGTTTTTAGCTCGGATTCGTATTTATATTTTTTTGCCTCAAAATAGGGCACATACGATTTGAATTGAAGATATTGTAGAAAGTCATCCACCGGAAAGGGATCCAATACCCTAGAACTAATTGCATTGGTCAACTTGGCGGGATCTTTTTCCGGCTCAGGATGCTTGATGGCTAAACAATCTGCTAAACCTAAGATGGCAGCGCTGCGCGCGGCCAATAGCTCTCTAAGATTTTCGACGCCTTCTTTGGTGGCGACATCCTCGGTCATTTTAAAGCATGGTTTTAGGCTTTTAATATCCAATCCTTTAAAGCGCGGATTAGATCGAATGCCTTCAATTTCCCTTTTTGAAAAATAAGTAGTCACATGACTGCGCAGCAGGCGCGTCAAATCCGATAGGATATCCTTACGCAGGTATTTTGATAGCTCATCAGCAGAACCCGTTCCCTTATCCATAATTTTTAACAACAGCTGCTCAGAAAACATCAATGGGTGATTTACATGCCGGCTATGCCATTGTTGAACTTGTGCCAGACTCGTTGCATACAGCGCTTGAAGATCCTCCAGATGACTTCTCTTATCAGGATCTAATTTTGCGGCCGTTAATTTATCATTGATGAAATTACATTGCGATTTGAGTGTATCCACCACGTCATCGAAACGGTACCAAGCATTGATGGTTTGATCAAGATAGCGGACTGTAGCTGAACTGTCGATTTTAGAGTCTTGTGAAGCTGATCCTTTAGAAGCATAAGCTTTGTAGATTTGTCCTCCAAAAATATCGCGCACTAATATTGTGAAGTCTTTAGAGCCTGTTTTTTCAATAAGGGTATTTACCAATTTCTCAAGCAGATGGTCTGTCAATCTTCGAAGCTGATTCCATTCACCAAAAACCGCCAGCTTCTGCTTATTTCTTATAGAGCGGATAAGTGTGTTGATCAGGCTGCTAAATAACTTAACATGTTTCTGTACCGCTGCGTATGGACCCTCTGTCTTAGCGAGTTCAACTTTTATAGATTCAAGCTTTTCAACGAGTCCTGAGATGTCTCGATAAGACTCTTTTTCGGCACCAATCCCCAAACTGTTAATGAGTTTAATCACATCCTCGCGTTTATAATATGAAGGCGCAACTTGCCTATAAACAGGGTTGTCAGAACGTTCAAATTGACTCTTAGTAATCTGCCCATGCGATTCTTTTTTTAATTGCGCGATGGCTCTTTTTTCCCAGGAGGACAACAGTTCCCTTTTCACCAGCAGAAAGCGACGCTTCTGCAGGTCTATCTGAGAGGCGGAGGATTCCAAAGCCGGCTTAATTGAAGCTGAAGACTTTGCTACTTTCTCATGATGTTTTTGTTCAGCTGGGAGCTTATTGTCTCCTTCAAGAGGCACATATGGCTGGCCACTATCGCTCGGTAAAACACCGCCCATAAACCCACCTTGTTAATAATAAACATCAATCAACAAGCATATTAATATCAATTATATCAAATTATAAGATATATAAGCCAATTCAAACAAATCACAAACAAGCCACGATGATTAATTCAGAATTAGTTAGATAATTAGTTACTGTCATCTACTTATTAATGAATGGCTTATAGAAAGAATTATCGGCCGGCCGCAGCTAAAATCTCGTATCGGTCATGTCCGATCATCTTGTGACCCTTCCGTCGATTTTTGTAGAAGCTGGTGAAGTTTAAAAATATTAGCTATAAAACCCCAGCTTCGTGATATAGAAAATAATGGAGAACAAAAGAGCGGCCGCTAAATGCCGATAATAAAATACAAAAGGCCTGGAAACTCGGCTATGTTCACCTTGCACAGTGAAAACTTTCGGTCACAACTATTTCTGCCCTCCTCTGCGTCTCTGCGTTGAATTCCACAAGACAATTTAACGCAGAGACGCTGATATGCTGAGACGCAGCGGAGGGCAGACTGGTTGTAAAGGGGGGCATGCTCACCTTGATTTGACCGAAAAGGTGAACAATGCCGGAAACTCATTGATGTTTCCAACCATGGTAGCCCTTGACGCGACGAAACTCATCGTTAACTACTAAGGATGTCACTTCATGACTGCATCACATTTTGGAGCCATATTCTTCTATCAAAAGTCTGGCGAAGCCTGTCAATATGTGTTCCGCACTGGTCAGATTAGCGAACAAGACAAGCGCCTTTGGGTCTACCAAAGGCTCATCGGTGGCACGGATTTCCACCCAAAGATCCGCCAGCAGCTTGCCAAGATACAGTCTGCTTTGCAGCAGGTTTGGGCCGGCGGTACTGGAAAATGTCAGATGGCACAACAAATGCAGGGGAAATCTTTTGCACCTGATCACGTGCTCCCGATATTAGATAAATATGCCTGCTTGAAAGAAACTGAAAAGAAACTCTCGGTATTGACACAAACGGCGATAACGCAGCAAGAGGCGCTGGAGGCAATAGGCTTAAACGCAGCGCTTGGCACGCCTTTCCTTGGAGATGTATCCGAGGCTTTTGTGGAGAAGTACCAGACCGCCATGACCCTTGCCGTACAGCCCACAAAGCAAGCGTTTCAAAGCTTTATCAATACATGGCGAGCTGATGCTGCCGAACATGTCGAGAATGGCCGAAAGAGGTATCTTGCCGAGCAAAAACAAATCAAAACCTTAGAAACAAATGCAGCCGGCCTACAAGAAAAGATTCAAAAACAATTGGACGAATACAGCCTATCCATTGAAAGTTAGGCGGCCACACACTGCCACGAAGAGTACTTGCTAGAACGATTTAGCTATGCGCCGGCTTTGTTGTCGCGCGGCCCTCTTGCTTGCCTGTGCCCAGTTCGCGGCGTTTCTTTTGACTTGACAAAAAGCGTACCAGCGCCTAAATTGAACAACGTTCATAAGTAAGGTGCGCCATGACTCTCAAAAATGCAAGTACCGGTTCAAAGTATGCTTTTGTAACGATCCTGCGCCAGCTGGTTAAGGCAAAGGGGCTGGACGGACTCGATGTGCGTAAAATCGCTAAGGCCGCCGGCTGTTCGGTGGGAACTTTTTACAACCACTACAAAACGCTGGATGACTTGATCATTTGCTTCAACGGCACCACTTTGGATATTTTGACAGTGTGCATGTTTGAGAATATCACCGCTAGTGATAGTGCCAAAGAGATCATTCATAAAATTTGCCAAAATTATATTGCCTTTGCCGAGCATAGCCACGCCGAGTGGTTTTTACTGCTGGAATATCCGCTTAAAATCGAAATCCCGACTTGGTATAAGGAGCAAAGCGAGCAGCTCTTTCAAAAAATCTCAAACACCTTCCACCCTATCTTGCGAGGCCCCAGAAAAGATACTGAAAAAGCCGTCAAAATCCTATGGAGCGCTTTGCACGGCATCTGCAGCTTAAGCCTAAAGCAACGCCTGCGTTTCAAAGAGACCCAAAACACCCTTGAGCTGTGCCAGGATATGTTTCATAACTACATCTTAGGCTACCGCATTGGCGTAGGGCTAAGCTAATTTTTTTTCACCATAATGAACGTTGTTCATTATAAAAACCCAATCTTTTCATAATCATCCTAAAACAACCATAAGGAATTAATATGTATAAACTAACGTTAGTGCTCATGAGTCTATCCCTCTTTTGTACCAGCTGCTGCCGTTCTCATTGCGATCGCACCGAAAAAGTTTGCGTGACCACACAGCCAAATGATGCCCAGGTCGTCATCGACGGCTATGATTGCGGCGTGACCCCTTTAGTCGTAGAACTCGACAGGCGGTATGATCATACCATTGTGGTGGAAAAACCCGGTTACCAGAGCCAGCAAGCCTGTGTTACCTCCAGCCATACCGGAAAGGTCGGATCTAACCTTGCCATGTCTGCTGTAGGAGTTACCGTGGGAGCCTTATGCGGACTAGCAATCTATGGCACCACACAATGGGGACTAGTCAGTGTGGCAGGGATGGGTGTATTAGGATGTCTAGCCGGAACAGGCCTTGGGCTTTTGGGAGCAGGCGTAGATCTTGCCACGCGAGCAGATTGCGAACTTGACAGAAACGCCGTGCATTTTCAGTTGGCCCAGCAAAATCAAAATTAGGAGCCAGTGTTGGAAGCAGGCTTGCCATTTGCAAATGGCAAGCCTGCCTCCATTGCAAATTCTGTCCACCATAAAATCTCACACTTCCGAGGGCGCAAAAGGTAGACAAGTGGAGATGTCTCCCATAGAGGGTAGAGCTGGCCCGTTCTCTTGTACGGGCGCGATCACCGCCTTTTTATCGCTGATCTGAGATCAATTGATTGCGTAACACATTGGGGTCTAAATCGAGATCACCCCAAGCCACGGATTTGTTTTACGATCGCTATGACCAGATCTGAAAAATTCAATTGCA
>CAWHMU010000025.1:0-47131 GCA_963830365.1 uncultured Chlamydiae bacterium | reverse complement strand
GTAAAGTGGCGCTTGGAGCCATGTGCCAGGAAACTACCATCGACGGCGTCTTTACGACCAATGAGTTCACGGGACAACCCGAGACTTTTGTGGGCGGTTTCTTTGCCCTCCCTACAAATATCGGGCATCATAAGAAAACGCGCTTTGCTGTGCTTCCTGAACTCGATGTCAACATCGGGTATCAAATTACAGAGTGCTTGCGCGTCAGACTGGGCTATTCAGTCCTCTATGTCAGCAATGTCCTTTGGGCAGGCAAGCAAATCGACCGCCATATCAATCCCAGCCAATCCGCCAACATCGCTTTCACACAAACACCTGTGCTGGTGGGGAGAGCCAAGTCCAAAGCCATCGACCAAGTCCGAGGGGCTATGGGCGCAAGGCCTAAATGTGGGCTTAGAGTTTAAGTTCTAACTTGTGAGGGAGTCGAAGACTCCCTCCCTTGTTCAGGCAGGAGCCTGTAGAATATAGCCCGAGCCAAGTTTAGTCAGCCTGTTTGAAACAGTCCGGCCAGGCCTTCTGACTCCGATGCTAGAGGTCGTTACTTCACTATGGACTTTGCATAATAATTGTCGATAGCTTCTTGCAGGTCGCAGGCCATGGCAGCGAAAATGCGCAGGATGCGTTCGTCGATCTGATCGGGATCGTGCACTATTACTGACCAGGAGTCCTGTCCAAGGTCTTCAAACTGACGGGTCAATTCAACGATGGGAAACATCTCCCGGTCAGGGTAAACAATATTGTAATGGTTGAGGGATTGATCAAGATAGGCGATACCGACGAGTGTGCCAAATTCGTCGTAGATACTGAAGCGCGCCGCAGCTGTTGTGACCACTTGGCCATCGATCATGCCAATGGCTTGCCATTGCGTGTTGTAGATATCCAATTCTGTGGCCCATGGATAGATGCACCCCAGGGATAATAGGCGTTTGATGCCGGTGGCTTGCCATCCGTTTTTATCGGAGAGTTCATAATTGGTGCGCGCGCAGAGACGGCTGCTTTTTACTAGGCCGTGATAGGTATCGTCCGCCTGGATCGAGAAAAATGTCGACAAAGGATAAATTTGTTTGTAAATATCGAAGTGATAGCTATTTACTGTCGTTGTTTCTGCATATGCCTTTATTCCGAGCAGCAGGCCCGTCAAGAATGCAATCCCGCTATGTGTTTTAAGTTTCATGTGATCTCTCGTTAAAAAACATTGGGGACGGTTCGTGCATAACTGCATAACTTTGTCATCACAGCACACAGCTCCGGCCTGCAATCGGTAGAAAATGGGGTCAGGCTTGGTAGATGGGTTTTCTTCTTTAAAGAGTGAATTTTATTTCATATGAGAAAACCCGAATACCAAACCTGACCTATTTATTTTTTTTACTTTCCTCTCTAATCTTCATTTTTGCAAGAGTTACTTTAAGGTAACGTTTATATCCTTCCACACTCATCCAGCCTTTTGGACATGCAATAGGGATTAGCTCATTGGCCTCAAAAAATAAAAACTGATGCGATGGGCTTGTTTGGCGCCGAACTCGTACCTTATACTGATTCTTAATTTTTTCTCTAACACGTGCGATGCGACCGTCTGGAATTTTAACACACCCACCAATAACAATTGATTCGGTCATAAAATCTCCCATTTTTGCTTCTTGTACAGAATAATAGCCAATTTTCGCAAGCGACAGGACATAAAATTCAGAATGGGGTCAGACCTAGCCTGATCACATTCAGCCGTTCTGGAGATTGTATAAATCCCTCGAATAGTGTCGATGAGCTGTCAAAAATCCAAGGCATTTGGCCGGTGATGTTCTTCTGCATCAAAATTACCCAATTGTCTTTAAATTAAGCCTTGATTAACTTAAGACGATTTGAAATTAATGGATGGAATGCTCATGAACTTAATATCGCGCATTTTGGTTTCCCCACTGGTACATTCCGTAGGTCATGTCAGGCAAACATGCCGACCCGGACCTATTTTCGAAGCTCTTAAAGCCATACAGTCAACATCCAGGTCACAACTAAATCCATGTCGTATGACAGTGTCCAAGGCTATGGGGAGGCAGTTTTCTTCAGGGAGTTTTGAAGGCCTTAGAAATCCCACAAAGAAGGATCTTGCTGGACAAAGGGCAGCTTCGAAAAGAGAGTATATAAAAGCATTTCAGGAGGCCATTGTTAGCCGGGATCCAAAAATGATTTCGGAATTGGTAGGTCTGTTAAAGACGGCAGGCTGTAGAGCATTCGATATCAATGGCTGGCACGTGGGCCAGAATACAACCATACTTCACCTTGCCGTGATGTATGGCAGCCTTGAGGTAGTCATGGTTCTCCTTGAGGCACCATACCTGCAAGTAAACACGCCTGATAAATTTGGCAAAACCCCTTATTGTCTGGCACAAGAATTCGAAAATGTTGAAATAGTAAACGCCCTCGTTGAGGCGGGCGCCAGCAGAATTTAATTTGGGAGTGACAGAGCTTCTCCTTGCAAAGGGCAGAAAAAGGTCAGGCCCTGCTGGAAATAGGCGGAGCTTACGTAAATGGGTGCCAGAGGGTCTTCGACCCTTTGGCGGGGGTTTTTAGGGGGCAGCGCCCCCTAAAACGGAAGAGGTAGGATCCGAACCTACGTCACCTTGCAGTGAATCTGTTTTCGAATCCGATGCTTTCCAATTACACCCAACATTATCCAACCAATTTCACAGCAAAAATAGAATGGCAATGCTTAGTCTCTACACTGCCCAATAATGCCCAAAGTTGTTCGTTTGTGTGCCGAATTTGTGCCTAATTTGAAAGATTACACGACACTTTTTGGTTCATCGCACAATCGCGTACCTCCCCATATGTAAACTAATGGAGGATGTTAAATAAATCATACATAATGGCAAATTGCGCGTTCGACCCTGTGAAGGAAGGATTTGAGTTGGCACTGCCATACAAGAGATAGGGCACAAGCCATGAGAACATTTTTACAGCCTCGATAGAGGCGGCAGCATGTAGCCACATGCGTCAGCGTGTGGTCATCGCATGTTTAGAAACAAAGCCGTGAATACGGCGGCAGCAATGACTAAAGGTTCATCACGCAAATGAGTACCTAATTAACAAAACCCTAAGAGCAATCTCCATTTTTCTTCTCTGTGCCTCTGTGTCTCGGTGGTGAAGCTTTCCGTAACACTCCGATTGATAATACTATACATCCAGCAAGCAGATTTCACCACAGAGGCACAGAGTCACAGAGAAGGTCGGGAAAACCTCATGGGTAATCATTTGCGTGATGAGCCTTAATAAATTGTCTGCTTCTCTTTTTCAACTAGTCTAAACTAGGTCCTTTTCTCCGTTCTCCTCGGTCAGGTACTCATTTGCGCGATGAGCCTGACTAAAGGATAGTATATACTATAATAATTGCATCTAATTCAGCTTCCATCGAAATTGCTGTCGCCGTATTCACGGCTCTCTTTATACTACATTTTATTCCATAGGTTGACACCTATGGCTACATGCTGCCGCCTCTATCGAGGCTAATTAGACCTTCTGTGCTAGAATGTCGATTTGTTTCAAAAAGAACATTACAAATAGATCATTACTTCTCATATTTCAACAATCAATTACTAAGGCTTTTTGACGAATCATCATGGGCAGGTACTCATTTGTGCGATGAACCCACTTTTTCACGATTGTCTGGATCGTTAAAATCTCATGGTAGATGATAATTTGTATCCGTTCTTTGCCCTTCTACCATTGCAGATTTAAGAAGTTTAACGATACAAACTGCAGGAATTACGCATGTCATCCCACTAAACCCTTTTACATACGCGCCATCTGTCACAAGAGAAGCATCATGAATAATTGATTTAGAGGCATAAGGATTTTCGAGTTCCCAAACTTCGGGAAATTGTCCCCAATGTATTCCCAATAATTTCATATAACTTCCTCCTCCAGTTAGAAATTACCAGGGTTGGGGTTCATCTAGAAAATGTGAGCCTAGAGTTCTAAATATGAAAACAGGACTGCCTGAAAAACCTGTTCGGCTATTCATATCAAGTAGTATTGAACGACCTAAAAATCCGGTTTGATCTTGTACGATTTTAGCATCCATTATACTGATATGGCCAAAGCGGCACGCAGGAACATTAGTTTCAATGCCATCATAATCAATAAAGCATCCTATCATAAAGACATCATCAGCAGGGCCAATTTCATCTCGTAATTCTTGCTCAGGAGTCAAAAAAAATGAGTTTATGTCTAAGAAAGATTGTTTGTTAATCTGCTTTTTTATTTTGAGCGGGGGTGAGACAGCAATATCATTTCCATTAGGCTCAAAAAGCCATTCATGAGTTTCGAATTCTATCACTTCTGATTTACCTGAATGCGTATTTAGTCGAATACAGGGCGCTGACTCCACAACATGCAAGTTTGTTACAGCATGAATATGAATGTGGCCAGGCCATTTTTCCGAAGGAACAGCAACTAAAAATCCCGTACCACCCGATCCAATACCAGCTTGTGCATCTTCACGAGTGGGTAAAGAAAAAAAACGGTATCTAAAATAGGTGCATAGCGACCGAGTTTTGGCATAAAATTAAAACCTTTAAGAATAAATTAATGCGACATGTATCTATTTTGGATGTTTTGCAACTCATTAAACGCATCATCTAAACTTACTGACAAGGAGCATTCCTTGGCTAACTCGTCAAACGGTAGCGCCCATTGCTTTTGGCGGAGGATCAAGTTGGAGAGGCAGGAGGTGAGTGTTTCGAACTTTGAAGACCAAGCGCATCGCCTCCTTTAATTTGACTAAATCAAAGGAGCGCATTCTTGCAAGAAGCACCATATCCACTAGGTCTTTTACGCGGGTGTTTATTCGTTGATCGCCACGAGGTAGAGTGTAGGCATGAAGTTTTTCTGCAAATTGTTGTTCGATAGAAATTGCCTTGAAAGAGGGCGATGGAAATTCGAATCAGGAAAACCAGTTTCCCTGGCTTGTCTGCTTGTAAAAAAAACCTATTGCCTATCGGCAATTTGAAATAAGCGATCTTTGTTGCTCATACACAAATCTTATCATTTTGATAGGTTTTGTGTAAAATAACTTGAAAGAAAATGATGGAAATGGGGGCAGGCTTGGCATTTTGGGATTTCTTTGATTGTTGGCCAAGCTGTGGAGTTGGCAAAGGTGCTGGAGTTAGGCGAAGCTTAGGAGGAGGGGAGTCCAGAGGGTCTTCGACCCTTTGGCGGGGGTTTTTAGGGGGCGGAGCCCCCTAAACGGCGCCTCTTAAAACGGAAGAGGTAGGATTCGAACCTACGTCACCTTGCGGTGAATCTGTTTTCGAGACAGACGCAATCGGCCACTCTGCCACTCTTCCAGAGAGTAAAAAAGTCATCCCTCAAAAAGCCCCCTCAGTGTCGTGCATGTTGTCATGGACGTTAGGGGATGGCTGGGGATGGGACAAAAAAAGGACGGAAGAGGTAGGATTCGAACCCACGGACCCTTTCAGGTCTTCTGTTTTCAAGACAGACGCAATCGGCCACTCTGCCACTCTTCCTTAAAGCCATGAACTAATGAGTTCATGAAAGAAACATCATTTATAGCCGATGGCGGCTATTTATTCAAGCAGTACCTAGCCTATATTGTAAAAAAGCGGGATTTAGCCGGCTTCTGAACAGCCGGCCGAGATGGCTGGCTCGATCAGGGAGTTTTCTGCCAACGACGGGTTGTTCTCAAACGGCACATGCTTAGAGTGATGCGGCAGGTTGAAGACAATTTCGTGCCGCAATTTGTACATGCCATACAAGTTAAGCATCAGCAGTAAAGCCGCCGTGATCGACATCATCGTCAGGGCTTGGGTCGTCTGCAGGCAGACAAAAAGCAGCGAAATGGCGCTGCCATAGACGTAATAGATTTTGCGGCCAATTTTTGGTGAGATGAATTCGGCGCATTTGATGCCGGCGCAAAAGTATGAGATGATGGTGGTGAAGCCCAGCAAGAGCAGGAATAGGGGCATAAAGATGTGCATGGCCGGGAAATAATTTGCCAGGGCTTGTTGCACGAGCATGGAGGCTTCAATCGGTTCGTTCCACACGCCTGTCGTCAGCACCATCATCACGCTGGTGGTGCAGATGACGAAGCTGTCCAGGAAAATTTCCATGATAGCCAGCGAGGCCTGCTTTTCAGGCATCACTTCGCCGGTCTCGCTATGGATCACCGAGGCGTAGCCCACGGCAATATCGCTGGCATAGCAGCTGCGGCGGATGCCTTGTGAAGCCGTTAGCAGGATGGTGCTGCCGGCAAATGCCCCGACGGCGGCATGGCCGGTGAAAGCCGACTGCATGACGGTCTGAAGAATGGCCGGTAGGGTGTGTATATTTTGAAAGAGCACCCAGGCGCCCATGCCGAGATAGCAGACAATGAAAACAGGGATAAGCACTGAGGCGATGCGGCCGATGTGGTGCACGCCTTTGCGGCTGGTGGCGATGATCAGGGTCATCAGCACAAGGGCAATGAGATATTTATTGATTTCAAAGTTAGTGGCGATATTTTCGGTGACGACGCAGAATTGATAGATTTCGACCCCATAGATGCATAGCAAGAAGCTGGCGACTTTTGGGACCCATGATTTCGTATAAGCTTTCTGCAGGAAATACATGGGCCCGCCGCGGTAGCCGCCTTTGCCGTCAGGTATGCGATAGAGCATGCCGAGGTAAACTTCGGAATATTTTAGGATCATGCCCAAGATGGCTGTAATCCAGATCCAGAATAGGGCGCCGGGACCTCCGATCTGGGTGGCGGTGCAGACGGCTACCACATTGCCGACGCCCATGCAGCCGCCGATGCACACGAAGAAAGCTTTGAGAGGGTGCACTCCCGAACCGGAGTGCTTTCTTGTCAGTGTCTTGAAAAAAGCGCGTAGGATATTGGGAAAACGGCGCACCTGCACGAAGCCGGATTTATACGTCAGATAGGCGCCCATCAGCAAGAGGGCTGGCAGCGCGGCATATCCCCAGAGAAAATCATCGATGGTTTTCAGGAGAGAAAAATGCGCAATAATCATCTGCCGCCTAGGTAATGTAAAATTGTTATTATAACTGTAACAAAACAAACCAATAAATTCAAATTAAATAATTAATATAAATTAACTGGTTTTGTTTTATATATTAGCCTTTTGTGTAATAATAACTTTAAGGAGTTGAAAAAGATCTTTCCTCGCAAAGTTTTGAAGAGGCCATTATTGCAAAGCTTAGGATAAAAAGTAAGCAAAAGGTAGGGATTTATGAGTAATCAAGACAAAAAAGAAGCGGCGACACTGACCATAGTTGAGGCAGTTGAGACGCTTTCGAATATTGCCGATCTCGAATTCGACCATGATGTGGGAATAGCACAGAAACATGATCTCATTGTCCAGGATAAGCCTTTAAGCTACCACACCGTGCATTGGCTGCATCATAAAGATGCAGATATCACCATTGGGATGGTAAAAGATATTTTCCGTGTGATTTTGAATTATCTTCGTAATTTTTACAAAAATGAATATGGACATATTGCCAATCTGCAAGCCGTTGAGGGCATCAAGACGATCATGGTGTTGGTTGGGGAAGCAGCCAAGAAGCTGGATAAATACACGGAAGTCTTTCGCAACACACAAACAAAAAGTGTGACAGAACTTAAAGAATACAAAAAATTACAGGAATTTTACCTCAACCGCATCGATCGCAAGATTGATGAAGGCGTGCTCGGAAAATGGATTCTGGCCTTAGCGCAAAAGAAGTTGCCCAACAGCAACGTGCAGTTGATAGGCAGGAAAAGCAATCAGACCAAGCATGTATTTATCGATCTGGAATCTGTGAAAAAAGATCTCGAATATGAACTGTTTTTCATGCGCAAAGAAGATGGTACGCGCTTTTTCAGTCCGCGTTTGATTCGCAATATCAAGCTCGTGAGCGATTTTGGCGACTATTTTGGCGATGAGAAAAAAGAAGATCTTTTATTGGATGCCGGCATCTGGCATGACAAAGTGGCGCTGGGCTGCGCCCGAAATATCATAAAAGCCACTCATAGGCATATCGAGAAGTTCTATCGGGAGGCGTTGCATTATAAAGATCGCGAACTGATAGAAACCCTCAATAAGACTTTTATGGCCTTAATGATGGCCGCCAATCCGCATAATCTGTCACACAATCTACCGATCAAAAACTGCCGTGATTACCTGCATGATTTCCAGGTTTTTTTAAGAATATGCCTTCATTCACGCGATTATCAACATCTGATTGCCTATCCGCCGGCAAAGTCCAGCAAGATTGCCATCACACTGCTTGAGACGATTCACATCTTGTGCATGGCCATTTACACCCAGCTAAATGGTATTCAGTCGCTTTTGTCGCTGGTGCATGGCTTTGTACAGCGGGCACATAAGGAACAGGCGGCAGCACATGCCGATGAAGCTTCGCATCTTTTGGTAGGCCAGTTGGCCGGTGACTATAAGGGGATGGCTAAGTTGCTCAAATTGCATCCCAATGGGCCGTTGAATAAGATCCTAGGGGCTTTAGAAGAGGGCAGTTACCATGAGTATGATCCGCTAATCCAGGAAAATTTGCCTTCACAACTATATACATTGTATGTGCAGGAAAGTAAGTGTCTGTTTGCGCGCTGGCCGACGCCGACGCATCAGGAGTTTATCCATAAGGCGACGGTTATTGATGAATTTAAAGGCTATTTGCGGGCCTGCCTGCATGAACATCGCATGAAGAAGTGTTTGGTCATTAACTTGCAGGACCGGGCTACATGGAAAGAGCATTTCCGCTCGGTGGCTATCGAAGAGCTGCAAAGTCAGGAAACCTATGATAAGCATATTGAGGTGGTGACGCTGGCTAAAGATACCGAGTTTTATCATCAGCTGGCCCCATATCAGCAGGAGAATCACGCAGATGTGTTTATGCAGGGTTTTAAAGAGCAGCTGGTGGATGAAAGCTGTGGATACCTGTTTCCTGAAGGCATTAAGAAAGTCCTTATGGGAGGCTTCATCAATGACGCCATGCAGGCTGTGCACCGCATCTTCTTCTCGGGAAAAAATGTTTTGCCAAGAGAGAACCGTATGGATTTTATCGAGATCTTCTACCTCTTCTTGCAGTTGAAGATTGTCGAACTTGCCAAAGCCGATGTGGTAGGGTTCTGCTGCAAGGACGGGCTGGATATCAGCTTGTCGACAAGCGCGCAATTGTTTGTCTTCTTGAAATTCCTCAATCAGGAGCGCCTATCGGAGATGGATCGGGAGCAGCTGGATCTGATGATCTATGGACCATGCCTGCTTTTCCGTGAACGCGCCATTATGCCGGAGCGTTTCAACCGTATGCTCAGTGCAATTAAAGCCATCGAATCGGTGCATGAGCGTCTGGGACATGTCAATTTTGTCAAAGTCATGCATGAGGCTTTTGGATATCTCTTCCAAATTCCCATGCTGCGTGGGAAAGTAATCATCCAAAGCCATACTGATGAGCTATAGCAGAGATCGAGTGTAAGGTCATCAACGGCGCATGTTTCTGAAAAGTGAATCAGCCGGCAAATCGGTGCTTCGTCCAGAGTACCAATTTGCCGGATGACTGCCGTTTCTAAGATTATCCACATACAAGCCTTGAAATTGAGCGAATTCATTTTCATTTTAAAGCTTATTTAGTAGCGGAGTCTCATCTTTTTTGCCCTTTTTCTCTCATTCTGTAGCCCACACCTCTGCTGCGCATAGGTATGGGCTACAGAATGAGAGAAAGGGCGAAAAAGATATTGCTGCTGCCGCTCATAATTATCCTAGAAACGGCAGTTGTCCATGGGCAACTGCCGTTTCTAGGATCATCTTTATTGTTTGTGCTTTTATCTGATTGCTTAGCTGCTTGAATTTGTGTTATGCAGAATTCCAATGACAACGCGGGGCAGTGCAACGCGGCGTCGCTTGCATCCGCAAGTCTTAAACTGCGTGATATCAGTGTCTAGCTGCACAAGTCAGCCCCTATGTCAACGAATGATTCTACCCAGGAGTCGTTATGTCATCTTCATCATCGTCCTCTTCATCATCGTCCTCTTCATCAGCCTTTTTTGCAGAAACACATGGTTGCCCTATGGCAACTTTGCCCCCTTACGCACACAGACTCAATGGGTTCACAATGGGCGGTTCGCGTTCACGCTCGCCAAATTTTGCCACCGAACAAAAAACAGATGGTGCGGTCCAAAATGTTTTAAATGGTGATGGACCGGGCGCGTTATCGGCAGCTGGCGAGCATGTGATTTATGCTAATAATCAAGGGTTTCGGCAGTTAGGCGAAGACGTTGGCTCCATTATCGGAGCATATTTCGATGAGAAGGACCTAAAGAATTTAAAAGGCCTCCTTGCACGCGAAACGCAGAAAATCCTAACGATGGATGGAGATCAGAAATCATATAACGTTAACATTAATTTTACACGGGGAGGGGGCTGGCTAGGATCTTACCTGGCCAAGCATGGTGTGAAAATTGATAAGGAAAAGCAATCCCTTAATGATGCTATTAATGCCGTCGTCAAGCCATGGCTGGAGGAGCGTAAGGTTACAGAAGTGGGGGGATATGCTTTCATTGATTTCGTAGCAGGAGAAGATCGGCTCCGCTTTTTCCTTGAGAAGTTTGGGGTTGAAAAAGAGGCTGCGAAATTACTGAATGATGTGATTAATACAACCGTCAGACAATGGCTTGAGGATCGCTGTGAGCGTATAAAAAGCGAAAGCCTGACGATTGTTAGCAACATTGCAGATTTTAAGTGTGGTATTGGAAGGATGTGAGAGTAGAGCTCACCTCCACCCTACTTAAGTCCATAAACGGCGCCGTATTTTTCTGTCAGATAGCTGACAAAAGGGGCGGCGCTGAATTTCTTGCCGGTGACTTTCTTTAGCAATTCCAGGCTGGAATAACGGCGGCCGTGTTTATGTACCTTGTCGTTCAGCCATGCCTTGATGAACAGCAAGTCGCCGGCGGCTACGCGCTTTTCCCAATCGGGATGCGCTGCGGCAAAGGTCTCAAAAAATTGTGAGGCGTATAAGTTGCCCAAGGTGTAGGTGGGAAAGTAGCCGAAGGCGCCCATCGACCAGTGGATATCCTGCAGACATCCCTCAGCATTATGGGCGGGCTTAATGCCTAGCAGCTCCTGCATTTTGGCATTCCAGGCTGCCGGAACATCGCGTACGGCCAATGAACCTTCGATCAGTGCGCGTTCCAGTTCAAAACGCAGGATGACGTGCAGCGAGTAGGTTACTTCATCGGCTTCGATGCGGATCAGGGAAGGTTCGACTTTATTGATGGCGCGGTAAAACTGGTCCAAGCTGACCTTGGCTAGTTCGCCTTTAAAGAGCTTTTGCAAGGGCGGTAAATAGTGCTGCCAATAGGGCTTGCTTTGACCGATGCGTGTTTCCCACCAGCGCGATTGGCTTTCGTGCATGCCGAGTGAGATGGCATCGCCGAGCGGGGTGCCATATTGCTCCACCGGCAGGCCCATTTCATAAAGGGCATGGCCGGCTTCATGCAACACGGCGGAAAAGCAGCTCATCAGGGAAGTGGGGTGAAAGCGCGTCGTGATGCGGCTATCTGTAGGATGGCTGGCGGATGAAAAAGGATGGGTGGAGCAGTCGAGACGCCCATAATTCATGTCATAGCCCATGTCGCGTAAAATAAGATTTGAAAATTCGAGCTGTTTGTCTTGCGGAAAGTTGCCCTGCAGGAAACTGTCATCGATTTGTTTGGCGGAAGAAATTTTTTTTAGCAAACCGACAATGGATTTGCGCAGTACACTAAAGACGTCGCTAATCTCTTGCGTGGTAGCTCCAGGTTCATATTCGTCCAACAGGGCATCATAAGGGTGCTGTTGATAACCCAGATAATCAGCCTTCTTGCGGGCCATGCCGATGAGCTTTTCAAGGTAGGGGGCAAAGTGTTTAAAGTCATTGTCGTGCCTGGCCTGGCGCCAAGCCAAAATCGACTGGGAGGATAGCTGGGCATAGTCTTCGACGAAGATTTTCGGCAACGCTTTAGCTTTGACATAGTCGCGTCTCCATTGATGCAGCGCGGCAATTTGGGCAGGCGGGAGTTTTGTGGCCAGCACCTCGCCGGTGGAAATATCGATCAGTTTGGCAAGCGTTGAGGCGAATGTTTTGCTTGTCTTCTCGCTGTGGATAAGACCTGCCAGCATTTTGAGCTGTTCCCCGCGGATGCCGGCCGCTCCCGGCGGCATATAGGTCTCCTGGTCCCAATCTAAAATGTGGGAGATGCCCGTTAAGATGCGCCCTTGGCGGCTGAGATGATGCAGTTTGGCGTAGGTTTGTTGCGATTGATCCATGATACCCCAGGACTTTTGGTTGATTCAAGCTGCATCCACCATAAGCCAACCGCGCAATAACTTCCCAGTGATTTTTATTGCAGAATAAACAACGCAGCAGGTTCACCACAGAGGCACAGAGACACAGAGAAGGTCGGTCTTCTTGATAAATATGCATCAGGCAGGCTAAATACAGAGGGAACAGAAGAAAGTCTATTCTGGAACTATTTGGAACTGGTACTCCTCTGTGCCTCGGTGGTGAAGTTTCTTAGTGGCTGCGGTGGGCTTCTTCATAGACGAAGATGCGTTGGATGCGGGGCCCAAGGCAGGTGATGAGTTCATGGATGATGGAATCGCCGCGGGTGGCAAGTTCTTCAGGTGAGAGGTAGTGGCCATATTCGTCTTCGCCGAAGATCAAGACGGCATCGCCAGGGGCGGCATTGGGGATATCGGTGACATCGACCATCATAAAATCCATGCAGATTTTACCTACCATGGGGGCTTTTTGGCCGCGGATGATGACAGCGCCTTTGCCGCTATAGTTGCGGTGGAGACCGTCGAAATAGCCGATGGGGAGCACGGCGATGCGCCGTTTCTCGCGCTGCACACTATAGCTTCTGCCATAGCTGATGGTTTCGCCCTGCTTGCAGGTGTTGATGCCGACGATGCGCGAGATCAATGATAGCGCCAGGCGTAGTTCCTGCGCTTCTTTGGTGGCCTGGGAGGAATAAAGGCCATAGACGGCCAGGCCGATGCGTACCATGTTGAATTGAGGGAAGTTGAAGCGCATAGCGCCGCTGGAATTGGCGGCATGGCACCAACGAGGAGATACGCCGTGGGTGGTTAGCTCCTGTATCGACTGGGTAAATCTTTCTGCCTGAGCAAGAGTAAACTCATCCTGACTTGGGTCGTCGGCACAGGCAAAGTGGGTCATGATACCCTCGAATTCAAGCGACGGACAGTCCATGATCAATTTGGCTAGTCCCAGTACCTCCTCAGAGCGGCAGCCGAAACGCCCCATGCCGCTATCGACGTGGAGGTGCACTTTTATCTTTTTATTCTGGCGCATGGCTTCGCCGGCGACGGCTTCAATCAGCAATTTGTCGCTGACGCCGATTTCAAGTCCCCACTTCACGACTTTGGCAGCTTCATAGATGGCGGCATTGATCACAAAGATGGCTTGGCTGACGCCGGCCCGCTTTAGAACTACGCCTTCATCGACATAAGAAACGCCCAGGATATCGATATGCTGGGTCTCAAGAAATTTGGCCATGCGGATTTCATCGGTGCCATAAGCCAGCGCTTTGACCATGACCATGAAGCGCGTGTTGGATGACAGCTTTTTGCGGATGGTGGCAATGTTGTCGGCGATGGCGGCCAGGTTGATGATGCATTGATTGCTGCAGATACTGTCGTTAAAGGCTTCGGTGAGGTTGTCGATGGTATGCTTGCTTTCACCTTTGATAAGCACGACATCGTCCTGCTTGACACGTGCCTGCATGAGGTGGAGGACGTCTTTGTAGGAAGCGCATTGGAAAATTTCAACGCCGGGAGCCAGTGTCTGGACTTCATCGATCAGCGGCTGGAAATCGTGCGTGCCAAAGAGCATCAGCAGATCTACCTTAGAGCGGTGAATGGCTTTGCCGATGCGCCGATAGGCCATATCGTGATGCTGGTGTTTGCCGCGCATGCCGCCGAAGGCAAAGATCTTGCGGCTGTTGAGGGTGTTTTGCTGGAAATAGTTGAGGGCAAGGTCCACCGATTGGGGATCGGAACAGTAGGTGTCGTTAATGAAGGTTGTGCCAATGGGAGATTTCCATATCTCGGTACGCATAGGCTCAGGGGCATAATCGCGCAGCACGCCGCCGATGGCCTCAGCCGAAATGCCGAGCAGCCAGGCGGCTTTGACGGTGATATTGATTAAATCAAGAAAGTAGTAGAAGCCTGACGTGATCTGGCCGAAATGCTGCTTCCCATCGGGGAAATCGATGAGGTAGGGGATTTTGGCGCCTCGCTCTTCGGAGACAAAGCTGGCATGCGGCAGCATGGGGGAGGGGGCATTCCAGAAATGATAATCGGCAGTCAACTGTCCAAGCAGCGGCAGCAGGTGGAGGTCCTTAGGGACGATGCCCCAGCGTTTTTTTGAAGGCATTGAAAGGCTTTTTAGCATTTCGGCGGCCACGGTATCCAGATCGCCCAGAGTGGCCAGATGCTTTTTGCCGATATGTGTCACAATGCCGCAGTCGGCGGCGATAGTTTGACTTAGCATATCCATTTCATTTTTATGGGAAATGCCGGCTTCGATCAGGGCGATATCATGTCCTTTGCGGATGGTAAGCAGGCTTAAGGGCACGCCGATTTGGCTGTTAAAGCTTTCGGGAGAGGCGACGACGGAAAATGTAGTTGCCAGCATGCGCTGTAAGAGGTCTTTTACCATCGTCTTGCCATAAGAGCCGGCGATGCTGATGACGAGGCAGCTCTGGTGTTTGCGGTAGGCGCTGGCAATCTGCTGAAAGGCTTGCAAAGGGTCATCGACAGGCAGCAGTTGGAGATGTTTAAGGGCGGCGCTTTCCAATGGGTCCTGCGGGGACCAGTCTTTTCTAGCCAGGGCATAGCGGGCGCCGGCTTTGGCGGCCTGGACGATGAATTTGTGGCCGTCATGTACGCTGCCTGCAAGGGGGACGAAAAGGGCGTTGTTGGAATCTATGCGGCGGGAATCGATAGCTATTTGATCGGTGATGGCGGGTTTGGTTGTGTCGCCGCCGGCCGCAGCAAAACCCTTCCACAGGCGCAGATCAAAGGGATCCATTGTCTTTCACCTGTTTTAAAGTACGCATGGGAGCGGATTTTAAGTCGAATTCGTCCAGATAGAAGTTATAGGTATCGGAATCGATGATCCAGGCCGATTCGAGGATGTTGATCAGGATTTGTCGATATTCGGGCATAAAAGCCTCTTTGGGGAGTGCTTGGTTATCTGCAGACAAAAAGAAGAGGTTCAATTTCTGGATGACGTGAGTGCGGATCGCATTTTGATAGGAGATTAGATTTTCTTCATCGGGTATATTGCCCAAATATAAGAGATCGGCCACCGGATCTATATTGTTTTCCAGTTCCTGCCAGGTGGCGCTCATTTCAATTTGCTTATGCAATTGTTCTATTTCTTCGGCAGAAATCTGGTTGGTGGCGGGATCTTGCTTAAGGGTAGTCAGCCATTGCTGTAGAAACGGTTCAAGTGCGGCGGCTTTGACAAATTCCAGGAAACGCGAAGCCGGCAGATACGTGGTGTCACGAGAGATGGCGGCCAGACTCTGCACGATCTTTCCAAGCTGTTCTTCATCGATTTTTAAATATTGTGCCTGCAGTTTCAAAAAATGTTCTGCAAAAGATGGCTGCCAGGCTAGTGTTTGGGCATGCAGGAGCGAAGTTATTTCGTCGCTGATCGGCTGTAATTCTTGCTGACGGTTTGTTGTAAGGGCTGATAATCGTATGAAGAGAGGGTCTCTTTGATCGATGCCGAATTGTTCGGCCAGCGAAATGGTGCTGGGGTGGAATGATACTGATGTCGCTAAAGCTGCTATTTGGGAGGGCTTACTATGGCTCGGGGATTCTGCTTGGGGGAGGGGCTGTTTGCCGACAACCTCTTCGTCCGGGGCATCATCCATCAATAAATGTGCGCCGGTGATGATTCCTTGGGCGTTGTGTTGCAGGTATGCTATGAGAAATTTTTCTTTCGGCGCAAGCAATGTCAAAGCCTTTTGCGATTCCAGGGCTTCTTGCAGTCCTTCGGGGGAATATAAAATAAGATTTGGGAAGTCCGCCAAAGCGGTGAGTTCTTGCTGGAACATGGCCACTTCATGATTGCTGGCAGGCTTTTCGATAAGCTCAAAAGCTTTGCCGATAAGATTTTGGCCAAGCAAATAATAGCGAGGAGCGTTATAGACAAGATTTTCGGCGCCTGGTCGGATCAAAGCCAAAGCTTTGGGGGGAGCAAAGCCATACTTTTCCTTTTTATCGTTAAGCATAGTCAGCGGAATGAGCTCCCCTTGTTTAACAAGTCCGGAAATTTCATCGGAGTGGGTTCCCTCGGCCATATTGGCATTAACTAATAGCCGGTTGAGGGCTTTTAGATCTTTGATTTTACGCATTTCCATGGCAGAGGAATCGATGATGATAGTCGCTTTAGGCACCATCCACTGCAGCAAGCTTGGGGCGGGCTGGGCGATCACCAGGAATTGCGCCAAGTTGCTGCTGGTATATATCCTAAGCATATATGGGCAAGAGGCAAATTGGCTATGGGTATCGAATTGGGCCAGCGAAGGGTATTCGGGGGCAAGCACGGCAGTAAGCGTATTGTTGATGAATTCGGGATCGGACCAATTTTGATTCTGAGGATGGATATGTTTGATATCGGCATAGGTGAGGGCCATCGTTACATCGGCAATGCTTCTGGCGGCACGGATTTCCGCTTCACCACTTTGATCGCTGATCCAAAGGTAGGCTAAGCTCATGATGATGCTGAAAACACCGACTAAGGAGGCGAGGATTTTGAAACCTTCGGACCAATAGGTCTTCTCTACAGTATCTGTAGTGTTTTTCTGGACGGGTTCGCGCACAGGGTGATTGCTTTCATGGTCTTCGTCGTATTCGCTCAAATAGTAATCTTTGAGGCAAAGTTTAGGGGTATGTGCTGTTGAGGATGGCGCGGCAGATTCGGCTTCAGCAGGGGGGGGAGGGGCGTTTATTACGGCTTGGGATTCAGCCGCAGCGCTGGGTGTTTCCACTGGCAGCAAAGCGCCATTAGCCTCTTCGGATACGGGTGCATGGGGAATCGCAATTGGAGGAGCAAGCGCTTCTGGTGTGGCTAGCGTTATTTGCGTGGCAGGCAGAGCTGCCGTGGGGGCTGTCATCTCAGCCGCAGGTGGTGAAAGATCTTTTTTTTCAGGGGATGCAGCGGCGATATTCTCAACCTGTTGCATAAGGGCATCGATATCGGAAAAGGTAAATTCTTCTTTATTCTTCGGCAGTTCGAGTTTCTTTTGCGGCACAGGTGCAGCTGCTGTAGCCGGGGATTGGATTTCCTCCAGTTCAAAGCGCAGTGAAGTGTTTCCAAGTTGAATGACATCTTGGTCATGCAGAGGGCGCTTACCAAAAGGCAGATCATTCAAGGTGACAAAAGGATCTTGGGCGAGATTGATTATAAAATAATAAGGTTTATTTTCAGTAATTTGAGTAAGGATTTGGACGTGGCGATCAAGCAGATCTTCAGCCACAGTGAAATCAGCCAGGGTTGAATTTTGAGCGCCAATGACAATTGAATTACGATCGAAGCAATGCGTCGCAGGGGTCTGTGAAGGGGAAATGACGACGAGTTTAAACATTATTTATTTCAATTATTAAACAGTAAAATTAATACAACTTTTTATATTGTGAATGTTTGAAAAAGAGAAGCTTTTGCATTTTGGATTTCTAGCATATCTGGGGGAAACCGTCAACAAAATAGTGTGTAATAGATTTATTGAAATTAAAGAGTCCAAAAAGAGATGGATTATCCAAACTCTTGCGAAGCAAGCAGAAATAGGATAAGCTGTATGCCATGATCTAGTGAGAATTTGACATATGTGACTGCGCCAAAGCCCCGGGGTTGCATAATTGTAAGCCACCCCATATTGCAAATATGGGGTGGCTTACAACCATGCAATCGCGGGGCTTTGGCGCAGTCACATATGTCAAATTCTCACTAGATCATGGTATAGTCTAATTCCAACTTAAAACGGTGTTTCTATGTGGGTCCCGCTGCACGTCCATTCGCAATATTCTATTCTCGATGCTTCGGCTTCCGTGCATAAGCTGGCTGAAAAGGCCGCACACTTTGGCATGCCGGCAGTAGCTCTTACAGATCATGGCAATTTGTATGGGGCGGTGGATTTTTACAAAGCATGCAAAGATGCAAAGGTCAAGGCAATCATAGGCTGCGAGCTATATGTAGCACCAGGCAGGCGCCAAGATAAGAAAAAAGAGGGGCCGCGTGCAAGCTTTAACCTTGTCTTATTGGCCAAAAATAAACAGGGCTATCACAATCTTTGCAAACTCTCATCGATGGGCTATCTAGAGGGGTTCTACTATACTCCCCGCATCGATGAAGAAATATTGAAGAGCCATAGCGAAGGGCTGATCTGCTTATCAGGCGGCATTGACAGTCGTCTGGCACATGAAGTGTTGCATGGCACGCGCGAGACGCTCGTTGCCCAGATCAAGTGGTATCGCGAGCTGTTTGGTGAGGATTATTATCTTGAGTTGCAGCGCCATGCTATGAGCGAGCAGGATATGCAAGACGATGGCATGTATCAGGAGTCATGGCTTCATCAGCACTATCAAAGTTATATGCAGCAGCAGGCCAAGGTCAATCAAGCCTTGCTTGAAGTGGGGGGAGAACTCGGCATCCCGTTGGTGGCGACCAATGATAGTCATTATATCGATCGTTCAGATTGGCAGGCCCACGAGATCCTGCTCAATGTCCAGTCTGGCGAACCTTGTGAAATCTGGGAGAAGGATTCTTACGGCAACCCCAAGGTGCGCGTGCCGAATCCGAAGCGCCATACCTATCCTTCACATGAATATTATTTCAAATCACCGCAGCAAATGGCAGCCCTGTTTGCCGATATCCCCGAAGCCTTGGCCAATAGCGTGCGCATCGCCGAAAGCTGCCATGTCGAGATGGATTTCAAAACAAAGCATTATCCCATTTATCTGCCCGCAAGTTTGGATGGAAAGCAATATAGCAAAGAAGAACAGGCCAAAGCTGTCGAGGAATTCTTATGGAAGCTGTGCGAAGAGGGGATTGGGCAGCGGTATACCCCCGAACGCCTGGCAAAGGTTCTGGAAATCTATCCCGGACGCGATCCGATGGAAGTGGTGCGCGAACGTCTGGCTTACGAGCTTGCCGTGATCGTACCTAAAGGGATGAGCGATTATCTGCTTATCGTATGGGATTTCATCAACTGGGCCAAGCGCAACGGCATCCCCATGGGGCCCGGCCGGGGATCCGGCGCTGGCTCCATCGTGCTTTATCTGATCGGCATTACCGATATCGAACCGCTGCGCTTCCACCTGTTCTTTGAGCGTTTCATCAATCCGGAACGCCTCTCATATCCCGATATCGACGTTGATATCTGCATGGACAAGCGCGGCGAGGTGATCAATTACACCTTGCAAAAATATGGCAAAGACAACGTCGCCCAAATCATCACCTTCGGCACTATGAAGGCCAAGATGTCCATCAAGGACGTGGGCAGGGTGCTCAGCGTGCCTCTTGCCAAGGTGAATGAGATCGCCAAACTCGTGCCGGAAGATCTTAATATCACCCTCGACAAGGCTTTGGAAAAAGATGCCGATCTACGAAATATGTATGAAAGCGATGACGAAGCCAGGCGCGTGCTTGATATCGGGCGCCAATTGGAAGGTTCCATCCGCAATACCGGCATCCATGCCGCAGGCATCATCATCAGCGGCGAGCCGCTGACCAACTACATCCCCTTATGCAATGCCAAAGACTCCGATATGCCGGTGACGCAGTATTCGATGAAGCCTGTGGAGTTGGTCGGCATGCTCAAGGTGGACTTTCTCGGACTTAAAACGCTGACGGCCATCAAGATCTGTGTCGACGCCATCAAGCATAGCACAGGGCGTGATATCGACTGGGTGAATCTGGCACTCGATGACAAACCGACTTTCGACTTGCTCAACCAGGGCAAGACGATGGGCATCTTTCAGTTGGAATCCGGCGGCATGCAGGATCTGGCGCGCCAGCTGCACCTGGATAAGTTCGAAGAGATCATCGCCGTAGGCGCTCTCTATCGTCCCGGTCCGATGGATATGATCCCCTCCTTCATCAACCGCAAGCATGGGCGTGAGCCGATCGAATACGACCACCCATGGATGAAGGATATTTTGTCTGAGACTTACGGCATTATGGTGTATCAGGAACAGGTGATGCAGATTGCCAGTAAGCTGGCGCGCTATTCGCTCGGCGAAGGCGATGTCCTGCGGCGGGCCATGGGTAAAAAGGACATGGAGCAGATGAGCAAAGAGCGGGAGAAATTCCGCACAGGGGCTCTAGAAAACGGCATTGATGAGGAAGTGTCGATGCGCGTCTTTGACAAAATGGAGAAATTTGCATCCTACGGTTTCAATAAATCCCACGCCGCCGCCTATGGCTTTGTCTCGTATGTAACGGCTTACCTAAAAGCCAACTATCCCAAGGAGTGGATGGCGGCGCTCATGACATGCGATAGCGACGATTTGACCAAGGTGGCTAAATTCATCCGCGAATGCCAATCGATGGGCATCCCGATGCTGCCGCCCGATGTCAATGAAGCCGGCAGCTCTTTTTCAGCCTCCCCCAAGGGCATCCGCTTTGCCATGTCGGGTATCAAAGGTGTCGGCACAGGCGTTGTGGAAGCCATCATTGAAGAAAGGCGCAAAAAGGGCCCTTTCAAAAGCCTTTATAGTTTCTGCAAACGCATCGATACCAAAAAAGTCGGCAAGAAGGTCATCGAAGATCTGGTTGACGCGGGGTGTTTCGACTTCACCGGCTGGACGCGTGATGCCTTACGGCATAGCATCGATCCTATGTATGAAACGGCCATGCAGGAACAAAAAGAAGCTGCCGCCGGCGTGATGAGCCTATTTTCTTTGATGGGCGACACCGCCGAAGCGCGCTTTGCCAAGCCGCCGGAAGTCAAAAGCCGCCGCGCCAAGCAGAATGTGCTGCTGAGGGAAAAAGAACTGATGGGCTTTTTCCTGACGGGGCATCCGCTGGATGCCTATCGCGATGTTTTAGGGCGCCTCTCCTGTGTGCCGCTGAATAAGGTGCAGGAAGTGACGACCGAAGCCACCTACCGCTGCGCTTTTATCGTCGAAACTGTCCAGGTGCGCGTCTCTGCCAAAACGCAGAAGAAATTTGCCATCCTGGTGATCAGCGATGGCATCGAACGCTACGAGCTGCCGGTCTGGGCCGATTTGTATGAAGAAAAGAGCCCGCTGCTTAAGGAAAATCAGGTGCTGTATGCGGTATTGCATGCGGAAATGAAAGAGGAAGCGGTGCGCCTTTCCTGCAAATGGCTGGATGATTTGTCGCGGGCTGACGAAACCATGATCGAAGCCTGCGACCAGGCTTTCGATAAAGCCAAACATCAAAGCGCCAGATTCAGCCACAAAAGCCCTGCCGCTCCCAAAGCAAATGGCACGCAGCCAAAAAATGAGAAACCAATGAAAAACGAAGCCCCGGAAATTAAAGCTAAAACATCTCCTAAAGCCGAACCTGCCCCCCATCTGGCCATCAAGGTCGACGCCGATAGCGTCAAGCTAAGCCACATTCTGGAGCTTAAAGAGCTCTTTGAAAAGCACCGCGGCAGCGTGCCGGTGCAGATAGAATTCTGCAGCGAAGCCAAAGCCTTGGCCACCCTCCACATCGACAGCAAATGGGGCGTCGTTAGCGCACCTCAGCTGCATAAGGAGCTGCAGGCCATCGCCTCAGTCAAGTCCTGCAGCTGAAATACACGCAGCTCAGACTTCAATCTAACTATGAAATTTACTTCATGCGCGCAATGAAGCTTTTTAGATGGTCCTTGTAGGCTATGGCAAGAAAGGCGCTAGCGAGGAGGATGATAGAGGCCAAAACCAAAAAGCCAACGGCGGCACTAAAGCCAAAAACCACGCTCACCAAATATAGCAATCCCGAAGCACACAGCACGCCAAAGAAGCTCGCGAAATTGGTGGCGGCGATGATATGTCCGCGGGCATTAGCCGGACTGTTGGTTTGGATAAAGGTCTCTTGCGGGATATCGAACATGCCGCCAAAAAGCCCAAGCATAATGGTAAGGACAATAATTGTGGCAAAGCTGCCGGCGAAGAAGTACATCAAAATGCAACCTAAGGCAATGCCGAGTCCTGCCACAGGCACCAAACCAAGCTCGACGGTTTTACCGGAAATCCTGCCGGCCAAAATTGAGCCTGCGCCAATTCCCAGGGCCGTCAATAAAAACAAATAACCGCCCTGTACATCGCTTAAATGCAATGACTGCATGGCAAACGGAATGATATTCAGCTGAAAAAAAGCACCAAAGAAGTAAAAGGTCGCTGTGCCAATGACGGCAGGCAAAAGAGAAGGATACTTCGCCGCCAGCTGCAAGGATGAAAAGATTTCGGACAGAAAAAACAATTTAATCTTTTCCGGGCTGCCGGCAGGCTTGGTATATTCGACAAACAAGCTTGTCAGTAAGGAGAGGATGGCCACGAGGATCAAAGCCAGGCCGGCAATGACGTAATTGCGTCCGCTGAACTCGAGGATAAAGGAGGCGAAAAACGTACCCAAAATCACGCCCAGAAAGCCAACAGAGGTCATCAAACCATTGGCCTTGGAGATATGCTCGCTTAGGACCAATTCAGGCAAAATGCTGTTTCTGGTGATAATAAAAATCGTACTAAATGTGGTCAATGCAAATAGAGTGACATAACATCCTGTCTTGCTTTGTGTGTACAAAGACAGAAATGCCGCGATGGCCACGGCCAGCTGTGCAAATCTCGTCATGACGATGACATTGCGCTTGCTGAAGCGGTCAGCCAAAATGCCTCCGATACGGGCGAAAATGAGAAATGGCAGTACAAAAATGGCGCTGGCCATAGCCAGCACGCTTTCGCTATTGTTGACACCCTCCAACTCTATCAGAAAGTATATGACCAGCATTTTATAATAATTGTCGTTGAAAGCACTTAAACATTGGCTGACATTGAGATATGAGAATGAGGAGAAATATTGCTTGGAAGGTATAGGCATTTGATGGCTCCCTTTTACTCTTTTAGGATATAGCGAATGACGTTTCGCGTATAGATGCCAAATGGCTTAAGCAAAATGGCCAAGGTCTGGTCAAAGGCGGCCTTTTTCTCGGCCGGCTGGCTGCTAGTTTCTGTGATGAGGTCGATATCGGGATTTGTTTCATAGAAAATATAATCGGGGTCGGAAAGATAATGCTTAGGGATGAAGCTATAGAGTGCATCTTTAATCATGGAGCCTTTATCATAAGCCTCTTGAGAGATGACATCGCGAATGACAGCATTGCTATATGCAGGGAAGGAAGCGTCGAGGCTCATATCCTGCAGGGCTTTGATGATAGGGCTTTCCTTGTCATGGGACGAAAGCAGCTCTACCATTCTATAAAAGGTATAGTTTTCAAGCGCAAAATGCTCATTGGTAATGAATTGATCGCTGCCCAGGTGCGTTGTTTTCAAGAAATACGTCCACAGCATTTGGCTTGTGCTGCGGCCGGGGATGACCGATACATGGTAAGGCTGCGTCATGTCTTGAAGATAATGCAGGCCATACCCCAAAAAGCGCCATCCCCAATAGGGATGACCGGTCTTAAAAGCGAAACGCGCCAAGGACAGATAGACGTGGGTGCGGTAATCGGGATAGGTGCGTTGCAAAAAGGGCGCTAGCGTATAAATGAGGGAGGGCTCGTGGTAAAAAGCCATATGAAAGGGAGCCTGCGTGCCGAAACTGGCCGATGAGCCGAATGGCTGCTTTCCCCAATGGTACTTCTTCGCAAACTGTGTGTCATTGTTTTCCCACAAATCCACATCAAAACCATAATCCGGCTCATCGACGGCGGTAGCAAGCGCATCAAGGGCTGAGATCGTCTCGCCGATTTCTAGAATTTCAAAAGGGTTATGCGTATGGCAGGTGGGGTTGTCCGCGCAAAAAGGCTGCATTTTGATAAAAGGGGCATGCTTTTTATGCCCTTTTACACCCGGCAGCAGTTGGAAATAGGGTTCGCCGGTGGCGTAGATGGGATTGAGGCGCAGGCTGGCGATGAAACGGTCTTTTAAGGCCTTTTCATCCTCACCGTCAGTGAATTTCAGCTCGGCCGGCAGCGGCGGATAGGTGGCAACATTTTGTTTAGCCCAATTTTCGACCTCATCCAGCAGGGTGACGAGGCCTTTTTGCTCGGCAGTGATAAAACTTTCCAGCGCCTCGACTTTAACAGACGCGGCCTGTTGAACTTCCGGCATGCGGCTTACCGCAGTCGAAGTCAGCATGGCATGGTTATCCCATGCCGATAGAGATAGGGGCAGCGAGAAGAAAAATATCGCTAAGCGAATGGGGAGTGCTTTCATAAAGATGGCCATTTTGTTAATATGATAGTATTTTTTTTAACCTAGCATTAGAAAGCATTTTTTTATAATCATTTTATACCAATTTGCTGATATCCTGCATTATCCGCTGCAATACCTGGCCGGCATTCAAATCCACCGAGATGGCATGGCGGGAGTCGTCAAGCCATATCAGCTCCTTCTTATCCGATCCCAATAAATCGAAGATCTGCTGCGCTTTTTCTGCCGGAATTTCATGATCGATGCGTGCTTGGAAAATCAGAGTGTCCGTCTTAACCAAAGGCAGAATCTGCTGCGTTTGTGCCATGCAAGCGGCCAGTTGCTTGACACCGTTGATGGCCACCTTTCGATAGCCAACTTCATACCCTTTGGGATCCTTCACATCACCGGTAACATGAAATATGTATGTCAGTGGCAATACCTGCATGACAGGCAGGAGTAAACGCAGTGGGAGATTGGGGTATACGGCAGGCGAAAGCAAAAAGAGTTTGGCGATGTCCGGCCGGCTCACCGCCAGCTGCAGGCCTAAAGCGCCCCCTAGTGATAGCCCAATCACGAAAACCTTTTGGCACTCTTTTTTGAGGGCGTCGTAACTCTTCTGTACACTCGCCAGCCAATCGGCACACGTGACATCCATTAGAGCTGCCGGCACCGTGCCATGCCCCGGCAACAGGGGGACAGAAACCGTGTACCCTGCCTGGACCAGGGTTCTCCCATATGCATAGAAACAGGCCGGCGTAACCGTAAATCCATGGATCAGCAGAATACCGATCTCACCACGCTCTTTTCCACCGCGATGGAAAAATGCCTGGGCGGCAGCCAGGTCATCATCGCTCGGCGGGCGTACGCTAAAGCGGCGCAGTTGAAATAGTTCCGCTTTAATTTTTGTTTTTGAACTCTGGATCATAAACCTCTTCATTAATCCTTTTTATTAGTCCATGGCCAGCGAAACCTTCTTGCCTTTAGGGGGCTCTTTGCATCTCCACACAAAAGGCACTAGCAGAATCAACATCCAGCCCGAAAGCCACATCACATCATTAAATCCCATCAGGTAGGATTGGTTGGTCACAATGCCGTCAAAAAGTAACGGCACCGTCTGATCATCAAAACCGGCAGTTTTTAAAATTTTATAGGATTCTACCGTCGGCGTCGCAAAAGGGTGCATCACCTGTGTCAAGTCGCTATGATGCAAGCTCGTGCGCCGCTGCCAGACTGTGACATAGAGCGCTGTGCTTAGCCCCCCCCCGCCGATGATCAGACGCGTGAAATTATAGACTCCGGTCGCTTTGGCGAGCGACTCCTCAGAGATGTTCGTTAACGCCAGCTGCTGCAGCGGTAAAAAGCAAAGGGCTACGGCCAGACCCTGGTAGAAACGCGGTTCCATCAACTGTCGAAGCGAGACCTCCGTATTCAACTCGCTATACCAAAAGCAGGTGTAAGCCAAAATCAGCAAGCTTAGCGATACTATGGAGCGCAGGCCAACAGAGAACATGACAACGGCGACAATTGGCGTGATAAATATGGGCAGGATGCCGACGGGCATTACGGCCAACCCTGCCAAATAAGGCGTATAACCCAGCTGCGTTTGTACATAGAGGGGGATAAGCACCGTTGTGCCGAGAAGCACTAAGAAGGCCAAAGCTGTCAATAGGGTGGCGACTCTAAAATTAGTGTCCTTGAAATACGAGAAATCTATCAGCGGATACTCGGCATAGGCATTCCATACAAAAAAGAATGCCAAAGCCACCAATGCCATAAGCGCCAGCGTCAGAATCTCATGCGACGCAAACCAATCCTCGTCATTGCCCCTATCTAGAAATATCTGCAGGGCACCGATGCCGATCACCAGCAGAAAAATGCCGACCACATCCACCGGCATTTTGATGACCGGAGTCTCCCTGCCATATAGAATTTTCAAAATTATCAGAATTGATACTATGCCAACCGGCACATTGATATAGAATATCCAGGGCCAGCCATAATTCTCGGTAATCCAACCCCCGATAACAGGTCCTAGAACAGGCGCTAGCACAAGAATCATGATGATAAAACCAAGCGACATCGCTTTCTTTTCGTCAGGACAATTTGACAAAACAAGACTTTGCGGCAGGGAGATCAGCGGCCCTACCGCCGCCCCTTGTACCACCCTGAAGAATATCAGCGAGTTAAAACTCCAGGCCGCACCGCACAAAAATGAAGAGATGGTGAAAATTACCAGCGACCAAATCGCCACTTTCACACTGCCAAAACGCGTGGCCAGCCATCCCGTCAAGGCCAAGGTGATCGCACTGGTGACGGCAAATAGCGTAATCACCCACGTCCCTTGCTGCGCACTCATACCAAAGCCTGCGGCGATGGATGGAATGGCCACATTGGCAATGGAATAATCCAAGCTTTCGACAAAGGTGGCTAAACCGAGCGCAAAAACCAGCAGAAATAGCGTAAAGCCAGTGAGCGGCGGTTGCTTCATGGCAAATTAGCCTTTAGAATTTCACTGATAATGGTTTCGACCGGATGCATATCGATTTCAAATACATCAGTCCTGGTCAACTGCTCGATCGGCTTATCTGCCAGCATCAATCCCGTAGTATCTGAAATATCGATTGTCGTGTATACGGTCAGCCCCAGTACCAGCGGATATTTCTTCATCTCTTCCTGATCTAAATAAATGCGCACCGGCACGCGCTGCACAATTTTTATCCAGTTACCGGAGGCGTTTTGCGGAGGAAGCAAAGAAAATACGCTGCCGCTGCCAGGGATCAGGCCTGCCACTTTGGCATTGAAAACGACGGCGCTGCCGTAGATATCTGCCCTAAGCTGTACCGGCTGGCCGATCCTGATCTTTTCAAGCTGGGTCTCCTTGAAATTGGCATCCACCCAAATCGCATCCAGTGGCACAATGGCCATCAAAGAAGTTCCTGCGCCGACGGTCTGGCCAAGCTGCACATTTCTTTTAGCGATATAGCCTGTGACAGGCGCTTTAATCGTACAGCGCTGCCACCTGAGATATGCCACCTTAAGCTCGCTTTTGGCATTTTCGATCATCGGATGCTCTGCCAATTCAGTGCTGCCCAATGCGGCTTGGGCCGCCTTTAACTGATGGCGAGCCAGCTCCAAAGAGGCTTTGGCTATCTGTAAATCTGCTGTGGCATGTTGGAAATCTTCTACGGCAATAGCTTCTGAATCCACCAATGCCCCGCGACTGCTGGCATCAAGTGCAGCCCGCTCATGTTTAGCTTCTTGCAAAAGTACATTGGCTTTCTGCTGCTGTACGTCTTCATCAAGACCTACCACATGCCTTGCAGCCAACGCTAAGCTGTCTTTTTTCTGATTAAAATTTTCAAGGTAATCGGCTGAATCCAATTGAACAAGCACATCCCCTTGTTTGACATAAACTGTATCATCCACATGGATGGCGATAACACTGCCGTCTTGCCGCGAAGACAACACCACCATATTGCCTCCAATATAGGCATCATCAGTGCTTTCGTAATTGCGATAGACCAGCCACCAAGTCACACACCACCAAATGGCGGCGCCAGTCAGCAAGATAAGCATGCATATTAAAATAAAATTGCGCTTCTTGGTCTTCTTTAATTGGGCATCCGATGGGGTGTTTTTAATTTCAGCGCTATCTGTCATCTTCTCATCCTGTCTTTATCAATCTATGTTTTCGCATGACGCATCAAATCCGCCTCCAAGAGCAAGGATCAAATTTAAACGCGCCTGCAAACCGGCCAATAAGGCTTGGAGGCGCGCATCTTCAGCCTGCAGCCATTCATTCTCATAAGACAATGCATCCATGCGCGAATTGAGCGTAAGGCGCAGGCGTGCTAGTGCCACTTCAAGATTTCTCCTGGAAATTTCTTCGGATGTTATGGCCAGCTGGTAAAATTCAGTTGTCTTTTGCAACATCGTTAAAGCATTTAAGACCTCTTTAACGGCTGTAAGGACGATTGCGTCATATTGGCCGACAGCCATATCGTAATCTCTGGATCTCAAGTCATATTCGGCCTGCAAGGCCCCTCCTTTGAAAATCGGCAGATGCAGGGCCGGGCCGAAGATTAATCCGAAATAACTGGCCGGAGAGAATAAAGGATTGGATTGAATGGCCTGCAACCCCACCAATCCCGAAATATCGATGTTCGGATAAAAATCCGCTTTAGCTACACAGATGAGGCGGGCGGCGGCTTCCAGGCGAAAGCGTTGCGCCCACACATCCGGACGATGGGCTAACAAATCCAGTGGCAGCGAGCAGGGAATGGGGAATCTGTCTAAAGTTTGACAAAATTCAATATCGGCAATCGGGATGGCAAAATCATCTGCCAGCAACGCCTGCAATTCATGGTTGCTGATGAGTACTTCTTGCTGTGTTTGATACAGAAACTTCTGCGCTGCCAACGCGGCCTGCTGCGCTTTGTTGACATTCCATATGTTTTCCAATCCCTGCCCTTGCCGTTTGTGCATAAGCAAATCAATGGCCTGTCGATTGGCCAGAAAACGCTGCGCCAACTTTTCGCGGGCCTTGGCAATGTGCAATTGGAAGTAGGATTCGGCGACGGAAAGAGCAAGCGTCAGCCGCGCCGCATAAGCCTCGGCTTTGCGCGCCTGCACTTCATCCAGAGAGGCGATGATTTGATTTCTATTTTTTTTCCAGAAATCAAACTGGTAGGAAAAAAGCAGATTCATATCCCTTTCCAAAAATGTAAGCGGAAAGAGTGGGTCTGCAACCGCCAGCAAACCGACAATCCCATTTTTGCTATTGTGCATCCGAAAGACATCGCTTTCAAAATCAAGCGTAGGGAACATGGGGGCATGGGCCTTGTCGCTAGCAGCCAAGGCTGCATGCACGCGCGCTTCAGCAACCACGATGGAAGGATTATCGGCAATGGCTTGTAAAATAAGCATATCCAGTTGCGGATCACCGAAAAGGCGCCACCACTCTTCTGCCGGCCAGTCATCATTAGTGAAGGTGCAACTGTCAAGTGCCGTTTGCCGGGCATTTTCCAAGACGGCGCTTGGCGCCTCTTTAAGGATAGGCGGGGAAGGCGTAAGCCCGCAGCTGCACAAACCAAGCCCTATGCCGATAGCAAGCCCTTCTCCCAGCCGCTGCCTGCAAAAGGTAAGGATATGCCGCACGGAAGTTAATAAACTGTTCGAAAAAACATTCATCAATATCCTTTTACAACTTTCTGCGAGCATTGAACGTGAACGCAATGGTATGCCAACACTGCAGGGGTCTAAAAACAAGCATATGCGAGTTTTTTTGCAGCGAGTCCTTGCGTTTTTTAAAATGCGTATAACATTTTTCAATGTCAAGCATCAAAATGGTTCATCCGGTTTTGTAGCGGCCGGCTAGAAAAGGGTGCGTAGAAATGGGGGGAATGTAGGCAACACATCGGAACAAAATAGCAGGATCGTAATATCCTGCTATTTTTGCTTGCTCATTCCTCTATGCAAGGCCTGCAAAACCGGAAGAACCTCCAAACTGCGCTTTCTATTAGATTTGGTTCATCAGGTCAATGCGACTTGGTTTATAGATTCGATATTTGAAGTATGGTTGTTAGCCGCAAATAGCGACGGTTAGTTTTTTTGACTAGCTCTGAGTTCAAAAGCGCATGGCGAATTTTCGGCTGGACGGCTTGGGGTTAGGCTGGCGACAAGCGATTCGAATGAGAAATCAAGATCCATATTTAGTAATAAAAGCTTCCAAATCACCGGAAAGCAGCAAAGGCATGGCGGAAACAATTTTTTCCTCGGGCCAATTCCACCAGGCGATGGCTTCCAGTTTTTCAATCACCTGCTCGGGAAAACGGAAGCGGATGAATTTGGCAGGACAGCCACCCACAATGGCATAGGCAGGGACGTCTTTGGTAACAAGACTTCTAGCTCCAATAATTGCCCCATTGCCAATCGTAACTCCCGAAAGAATAAGTACATCGGATGCTATCCAGACGTCGTTTCCAATGATGACATCGCCCTTGGCTTGGCATAAATCAACATAGGAATAGGGGCCAGCTTCAGGCCAAACCCCATGAAACGGATATGTCGTAATATAATTGGAACGATGCTCACCCCCCAGCATGATTTTGACATCGCCGGCAATAGAACAAAACCGACCGATTTTTAATTTTGCTTCCGGAAAGAGAATCGTAGGTGCACCATACGTCCATTCGCCGATATCATAATTTTTATAAACCGGGTTGTTTTTCGTTAACCATGACGCATCTCTATTGGTCAGACTGATGGAAAATATATTTGACATCAGAAAGAATGACAGAAAAAAAAATGTAAATGTCGTCTTTAGCATAAATATCTCAGCAATTTTTCACGGCATAACCAATTTCTTTTGTAATGGCCACTTTTGCAAACTAGCCGATGGTGCGCTTTGGCACACCGAAATTTTAATATTCTGTCTGAGAATGGGATCAGGCTGGGCAAAAAAGGTGAAGGTCAGCCTCAAGCCTAACGACTATTTATTTTTATTTAAAAAAAAACACCTCCTAAAATTTTTAGGAGGTGTTTTTCCACGCTTTCACTGCAGCTATTGCAGTTTGACGATGGTGATGAAGGCCGCGGTAGCTCCGTTGCCATTCAATACTACCGGCTGGAAGGCTCCTGCCGGATTTGTACTGACGTTTTGGATGCGCAGAAATGAAGCATCACACAGCTCGATCAATATTGTAGTAGTGACCAGTTGCTTTGGACTACTTGCAGATATTGCACTCCCTGGCACCACATCTCCTGGAGCCGTCGGGGTGTTTTGCGAGGCTAACGTCAATTGGAACTTTGCCGGCACCACACAGCCTTGCCCATCAGCTGACCCCTCTACGGATACACCGTAGGTCACCTGATACAAACCTTTGGATGGCAATAATATCCCATTGATGTCATATCCAATTCCTCCAAATGACACATTCGAACGCATATAAAAGCCGCTTATAATGCCGTTGGCACATATTTGCTGCCTTACATCCGTCGTCGCGCCAAAGGCCGCGCTGATTCCGATACCGCAAGGGCCAATAGGGCCACAAGGACCACAAGGGCCGCAAGGACCACATGCACCACATTCACCACAAGGCCCTTGACAGCCATGCTCACCACAGCATCCTTGGATGCCGGCAGGACCTTGTGCTCCGTCCAAGCCTCTTGGGCCGGCTTCGCCTCTAGGGCCTTGGGCGCCTGTATCGCCTTTAGGCCCTTGATGGCCGGTTTCACCTTGTGGACCGGTCGGTCCTTGCAAGCCTTGTGGGCCGCCAGGTCCCATAGGACCCTGAGAGCCAACAGGTCCAGGCGCTCCAACTGGTCCTTGTAGGCCCTGAGATCCGGCAGCTCCGGCCGGACCAATCATGCCGGCAGGCCCTTGAGGCCCGGTGGCTCCGATTGGTCCTGGAGGCCCCATAGGACCGATAGGACCACAAGTTCCGCAAGCCCCTTCAGGGCCGCAAGCCCCTTCAGGTCCGCAAGGTCCGCAGGCACCATCACGGCCGCAAGGACCACAAGCTCCATCGCGGCCGCAAGCTCCATCGCGGCCGCAAGCGCCGTCATTCCCGCAAGGTCCGCATGGGCCGCATGGGCCTTGAGGACCGCATTCACCTTGGGGTCCGCATGGCCCTTGAGGGCCGGGAGGTCCTTGCGGTCCACAGATGACTTCCGGCACGCATGGCGCCTGGTCTGGGTTGCAATCGAAGTTTTGATTGCTATAATATTGGTTTTGATTTGAATAGTAGGCGGGAGCTGCTTCTAAAGCAGCGGTTGTTAAGAGGTTGCTTGAAGCTAACAAGCACAGGGCCATCAGCAATCTATACATGAGATCTCCTTGGTTTAAGACGATCTTTTAGTTACGGTTGTAGCGAGTGTGAAGCGAAAAAAAACTAGATAAAGTGACTTTTGGATGTTTTATAAAAGTGTTTTAAGCCCTTCGAGCCATTTTCGAAGTGGGGTAGTTATATCTTAATGTGTATAGAAATATATTTAACATCTCAAGTGAAAAATTCACATTCCTTGCCATCCGCAGTGGAAAAATCCGTTCGGAAAATTCCCCTCTACCCTTTTTTTGAAACTTATGACCAGAGTTGACTTATGCCTCATTGTGGGTGTAAATCCATGGCAACGCAAGGTGCTGATAAATTTAGTGAATTCTCAATCCAATAGACACCCGCAACTCCTGGCGTTTGCCCGGAGTTGCGGATTTTTTAGCTTTTCGGTTTTACAGCGCGTTTAACGGCCCTTTTGACCGGGCGAATCGTCTCTACGTGGTGGAAAGGATGTCCGTTGTTTTTAAAATCGCGGATGACTTCCTGCGTTCTGCCTGAGAGGTCATTGTATACGCGAAGGACTTGAGAGCGCAGCTGCTTGCCGGATTTGGGTGCCAAAAATAGGGCCGCGCCTGCGCCGAATAACACCCCGGCCAGTCCGCTTTTCCAGTAGACGCTGCGATCTTCTTCCTCTTCTCTCAGGTGTGTCAGTACGGCGCCTTTGCTGATGAGCGCATCGATATAGTCTCTGGCCTTGTCAGATAGCCCTTCGCTTTGGTCTGCGATGGCATCCATAATTTCTTGCCGTCTGGGATATAAGGCGATGGCCAAAGAACCTAGCAGAGTCCCAATAGCTGCACCTGTTAGAATTTTAAGTTTTGTCATGGTGAACTCCTATTTTTTTAGACTTTGATATAGCCGAATTCCAAAGGAGGCCCAATCGACAACTTTGTCGACTGTTGAATCTGTCACTTCGCTTAGATGCGATTTTTCGCAGGCCGTCTTGGCGCAGCCGTTTAAGGTGTCGATAAATTTCTGGGCCGTCTTGACCCATGATGTCACATGCTCTTCAAAGTTTTCGGCCACGTCGTGAGCAGTTTCTTCAAGATTGTCGGCCATCTTATAGGTTTTGTTAGTGAATGATTGAAAATTTTTCAGGAGGTTTTTGCGCACGTCTTTAGTGGAATCGTGTGTCAAGAAGGCAATGGCCGAGATGCCCAAGATGCCGCCGGCGATGCTGCCGATGATCAAATTCAGATGTTGCGGGGTATGGCGGCTATTGCCGTTGTTGAAGAGGCGCTCAGAGACTTGCTCAGAGACTTCTTCTGATTTTTTAGCAATGTGGTGGGCGATATCTTGGGCCTGTTCGCTAATATCGCAGCACATTTTTGAAAGGTTCTGCCTGACATGCCTGCCTGAATTTGACATTAGGAAGGCTGTCAGCGCTCCCAGTGCAGTACCGATGAGTACCCCACCGACGATCGTTTGATTAGAAACGTGAAAAGATTCTTGCTTTCTCATAATTAAATCCTTTTTTTTAGTTTCTGCCATAAAATGACTCCAAGCCCTACCCATTCGGCAAGATCGGCGATATTGAATTTTTCTTTGGAGCTCGTAAAGTTGATGATGTTCTGGAATTTATTTTCCTTGGGCATAGAGCTTAAAAAACCTTGCACGACGTGGCCGACTTTAGCAATCGAATCAAATAGAGGGTCCGTTGAATCGATTTTATTTTTAATGGAGATCGTGAGTTCGTTCAGGGAGTCTAAGGTGGCGGTAGCTTGGCAGAGAGTGGTGCTGACTTCATCCAGCGCATTATCGAGTTTGAATTCTACGGATGTGATGGCTTGGTCGATATTTTTAAGGCTTTTTTGCAGGCTGATGCCAACGATCAAAGCCACAACGATGAGCAACACCAAACAAACCGCAATGATGACAAGGCTAATTTCAATAATCATAATAAATCCCATTGGTTGACATAAAGCAAAAATAAGGCGGGTTACTGGCGCTAAACTGTTCTGCAAATCATCGTGAGCGCTATCAAATAAACACCTTATTCCCTTAAAGCTGACTGTATATAAATTGGCGGATATATGTAAATGATATTTTTAAAAGCACCGGGGTTTTAACTATCTCTTTATCTAGCAAAAGAAAGGGTAATTAGCTTGTCGTTACCCACAACTATCAAGCGAATATTTTAAGTCATTTTTTTTGCCATGATCGCTTATGGCTCATAGCGCAAATGAGTACCTGACCGAGGAGAAAGGAGAAATGGACCTAGTTTAGACTAGTTGAAAAAGAGAAGCAGACAATTTATTAAGGCTCATCACGCAAATGAGTACCCATGAGGTTTTCCCGACCTTCTCTGTGACTCTGTGCCTCTGTGGTGAAATCTGCTTGCTGGATGTATAGTATTATCAATCGGAGTGTTACGGAAAGCTTCACCACCGAGACACAGAGGCACAGAGAAGAAAAATGGAGATTGCTCTTAGGGTTTTGTTAATTAGGTACTCATTTGCGTGATGAACCTCGCTTATTCGGTCAAGAAAGCAAAAAGAGAGGAACTCCTACGGAGTTAAATGCAATTATTCGTTTCCCCGAAGTTGCGGCTGTCTTCGCTTGCGCTCGCGAGCCTTAACTACGGGCTACAAAGAGATCGATCTGCAAGACCTCAATAGAACTCATGGCCTATGTAGCGGCAAAGAAGGTAGATTGATAAACCTCATTGTGAATATATTTCAAAGTTTTTTTGTTGGCGGAGCTTATCTCTTTGTAGCCCATGGCTAAGGCGTGCGAGCGCAAGCGAAGACACCCGCAGCTACGGGAAAACGCATATTCTTGTTTAACTCCGTAGGAGTTCCTCTCTTTTTGCTTTGGTGACCGAATATTTTCCCTACGAAGATGAGAATGGCCAAAAAGATACTTAAAATATTCGATTGATAGTTGTGGGTAACGACAAGGGTAATTGGCTAAAGATATTTATAATTAGCACCCTCATCTTAAAGAATAGATGTTCCACAAAAAATATACCTGGCGTAATTTCGCAGCTAAATGGAGCTGTCGTCATGAACCTGAAATCTTATCATGCTAAACGCCAATTGGATGCAATCGGCAAGCCTGCGGGGACAGAGAAAATCACTTCAGGGAAATTGCGCTTTGTTGTCCAAAAACATGCTGCGCGGCATTTGCATTACGATTTCCGGCTTGAACTTGGCGGTGTGTTGGTGAGCTGGGCGATTCCAAAAGGCCCCTCCATTGATCCGTCCGTAAAACGTTTGGCTATCCAGGTGGAAGACCATCCTCTGGCCTATGCTTCATTTGAGGGCACCATTCCCGCCGGGCATTATGGCGCAGGTGAAGTTGCCATCTGGGATCATGGGACATATGGTGTAGCGGGCAAAAGCAAAAAAGAGCAAGAACAGTCTATCCGCCAACAACTGGCAGAAGGCGAGCTGGAATTTACTCTTTATGGCAAAAAGCTACAGGGAGAGTTTGTGCTTGTCAAGATGGCCAATGATCCGAAAGGCAAGCAATGGCTGCTAATAAAAAAGCATGATCGATAGCGATAACCTTATGTTTAGCTGTTGACAGGAAGCGTTGTGCTGGCCTAAACTTTTGCCTTTTGAACCTGTCTTTTTATTATCCTGAGGCAACCATGAAATCACGAGTCTTTTTGCTGCTGGCTTCCGCACTTGCACTCTTTGAAGCTGACATCCCTTTACAGGCGGCATATACAATCAACAATGGCCAGATCATGGATGCCAATGAAGTGGCCACCATGCCAGTGGAGGAGCATTTTAAATTGGGCGCCAAAGCCTTTGAAAATGATAGATGGGCCGATGCCGCCTGCCAGTTCCGCATCATCGCGGCAAGCTTTCCTGCCACCGCCTATGGGCAAGAAGCCTATTTCTACCTGGGAGTTTGCTATTTCAATCTCACCGAATATGATTTTGCCAATGAATCTCTGACAGATTATCTGAAATGCCAGAGCAATCCGCGATTTTTCCAAGAGGTCATGGAGTACAAATTTGCCATCGCCGAGAAATTTGCCGGCGGTGCCAAGCGACGCTTTTTTGGCACTAAACAACTACCAAAATGGGCTTGCGGCAAGGATATGGCGGTGGAGATTTATGATGAAGTGGTGGCTGCCGTGCCCTGCCATGATATTGCTGCCCAGTCGCTTATTTCCAAGGGCTGCCTATTGTGGAGCATGCGAGACTATCAAGGTGCCATTGAATCTTTCCAACTCGTCATCCGTCGTTTTCCCAAACATGAACTTTCGCCTGAGTGCTACGTGCTTATTGGCAAGGTATATCTGGAACAGTGCTGGTATGAATTTCAAAATCCCGATCTCATCGCCTTTGCCGAAATCAATTTAAATAGGTTTGAAAGGGATTTTCCACGCGAAGATCGCGTGTGTGAAGTCCAGCAAGTGGTCAGGGAAATCAAGGAAATCTACGCCCAGGGGCTTTATGGCACGGGACGTTTTTATGAGCGCACACGCCATCCCCGCGCAGCCATCATCTATTATCACAATGCCATCCATCAATTTCCAGATACCAGTGTAGCCGAGCTTTGTCGCGAGAGATTGCTTTGCCTGGATAGTACCTACAGCGCTCCTTACGAGGACTCCGCCGATACCTGGGAGGAAGAACTTGAGGAAGAGGAACCCCGCTCCCTAGGGACGATAGAACATAGAGAGCAGTTGTCCGGCAGCTAAACATGAAACTTTATGCGTGATGTGATTTCTTTATCGAGGCGTTTATTCCTGATCGGCATGGCTATTTGCAGTCTTGGCGCCGTGCTTTCAAGTTGCGGCTATCACATGCAAAATGAAGGCCTGGCGGCGCGCTTTAATAGCATCAGTGTGCCTTACGTTGAAGGAGATACGGACGGTTCCTTGACGGCCGCTGTCATCAAGGAAATCGTACAATCAGGGACTTTTGAATACCGCCATACAGGCGGCCGATTAATTCTTTACATAAAGAAAGTTGATTTACGTGAGGAAAATATCGGCTTTCGCTATGATCGCAAAAAGAGAGGGCAACTCACGAAAGAGATCATTCCCACAGAAACGCGGATGACAGTCTTTGTCGAAGTTTCTGTGGTTGATGCTGCCTCATGTGCGACTATGCTTGGCCCTGTTAGATTGGCTGCCGGCGTAGATTTCGATCATGACTATTACTTCAGCCGGGATAGTGTGAATGTGTTTTCACTCGGTCAGCTTAGCGATATTGATGCCGCTTATGACGCCGTAGAAATTCCGTTGCAACGCACATTGGCAAAAAAAATTGTTGATTATGTGAACCAAAGCTGGTAACAATCCAAATGATCATGTTGGATATAGGTTGGAGAAATGAACGTCACATTTTCGGCTTCGCTGGATAAACTCAATGAGATGCTGCAGTTCATCAATAGCCAGGCTGCCCAAGTCGGCTTCGATGATAACTTGGCCTCAAAGATCGAATTAGCTCTGGAAGAGGCTTTGGTCAATATCATCAAATACGGTTATCCAAATAACCACGGGTTCATCGAAATTAGCTGCAAACAGCTGGCTTCGCCGGCTGGAATCGAAGTCACCCTTAAGGATCAGGGCTTTGCCTATGATCCTTTAACACAAGCTCCTCCCATCAGTGCAAACGTGCCCATCGATCAAAAACCAATCGGCGGATATGGCGTGTATTTGATGAAGAAAATTATGGATAAGGCCAGCTATCAGCGCCTTGGTGATTCTAATGTGTTGACATTGGTTAAATATGCCAAAAACTAAAATTAATGCCAAAAACCAAAATTAATCCTACGCTGTATGCTTCAGTTTGGCCAGCAGCTCCTCTGTACTTTGAATTTCAAGCAGAAATCTTTCCAGCAGGCGTAAGACAAGATGCGAGTTATTGTAGATGCCGGTGGTGGAAAAGGCCATCTCCAGCTGCAACTCGTCATTTTTGTTTAAGGCAATCAGGGTGTATGTCAAAGAGGTGTTTTCGATTTTTTCAGGGACAATCCACACCACGAAATCATCATTTGCCAGCGTGAGCTTTTCATCTGATTCCACCACATGAAAATAGCGCGTCAAGGCAGAGTCCAAATTGTCTCTGCTGTGATAATGCAATAGATCCAGCCGATGCAAAAGTTCAAGGTTGACATCCATAATTCCATCGGGCAGCCATTTGCCGATATCTTGCATATAGCGTTTATAACAAGCTTCTAAAATTGATGGATTTGTCATGATTGTGCCATTGTTATATTTTTAATTATAAAATAAATCGTTTTTATTCATCAATAATTAATTTAATTATTGTTTATTACTGCATGTGCAAGTTTTATGCCACGGAAAGTATTTTTTTTGTTTGCGCAAAGACGCTGGCGTTTACCTTTTCAATTGGAATTTAGAAACCATTTGGTATAATGGACTTCCCTTTGCATACTTGCCAAGATACTTAAGGATTGCTTGAATGATGAACTGTTTTAGGTGCTTTCAGCCGCGTTGTGCTATTGCCCCCTTTGTGATGATGTGCACGGTGATACTGACGCTTTCATCGACCGCGAATGCAGAACAGTTGGCTCTGGAAGTCAATGCCGAAGCTGCCATTCTCATGAATGCCGACACCGGCGCCATTCTCTACGAGAAAAATGCCCATAATCCCCATTTCCCTGCCAGCATCACCAAAATTGCCACCGCCAGCTACGCGCTGAAAATGGCCCGCGACAAGCTGGATGCCGGGATCGCGGCCGACCAGGATTGCATAGGCACCGTCACCGAAGAGGCGCTACGCCGCTCAAATTACACCCTGCCGGCATATTTTCTTATTCCAGACGGCTCCCATATCGGCATCAAGAAAGGGGAGGTGTTGTCCCTGCGCGATTTGTTATATGGCATGATGCTGGCTTCGGGGGATGATGCCGCCAATGTGATTGCCAAATATGTCGGCGGCACCATTCCGCAGTTTATGCAAGCGATGAATGAGTATGTCAAGCAGGCCGGGTGCCTAGAGACGACCTTCTACAATCCCCACGGACTGCATCATCCTAAACAGCAGACGACAGCTTATGACATGGCCATGCTGGCACGCACAGCCATCAAAGATCCTTTGTTCTGCGAAATCGTCTCCACGGTGCGCTATACGAGACCAAAGACAAACAAGCAAGAACCGACAGTACTGATGCAGACTAACCGTTTGCTGCGCAGCGGTCCCTATTTCTATCCAAAGGCCATCGGCATCAAGACCGGCTATTATTCAACCGCCGGCAGCACCCTCGTGGCAGCCGCCAGGGATGGCGACCGCACCTTGATTGCTGTGCTGCTCAAAGTGCAGGACCGCAAGGATATCTTCCTGGATTCCAAGAAGATGTTTGAAGCCGCCTTCAACCAGCCCATGGTTGAACGCATTTTAGTGAAGCAAGGCCCGCATAAGTTTGAGCTCAACCTGCCGGGCGCTGTCCGGCCGATCCACACACTCACCACCGAGGATCTGGCCTTGGCATACTATCCGGCCGAAGAGCCGAAGGTCAAATGCTTGCTGTATTGGGATAAGGAGGTGCAGCTGCCGGTGTCTAAAATGCAGTCTGTTGGAGAAATCGCGCTGCAGCTGGAAAATGGACAGGTTTTAGCCAAGACAACCCTCTATGCACAGGATGATGTCAAAGCCACCTGGATATTCCGCATGAAAACCTTCTTTAACCAAGGTCTAGGCGGGACGCTGCTTAAAATCTTCGGTTTCATCCTCATCATGTCGTTCTTGGGTATTGTAGGCATGCAACTGCGCAAAAACTAGGTGTTTTAAGATAATACACCACCACAGAGCCACCGAGGCACAGAGAAAGGATTCAGAAATATAGGTATTATGCTACATCTCTAATTCCCTTCTCTCTGCCTCGGTGTCTCTGTGGTGGTGTTTTTTTTGGCAGGGTTGAAGCTAGCTTTTGAATAGCTGCCAGGACACAGGCGTGCCTTTCTTGACACCTTTATCCAGCCGTAAGCCGATAAGGTTGTCGAATTCCTTTGGCGGCAGGCCGTGGCCCGGCCTTAGGGATCTGATATGCTCGGGTTGGATGATGGTACCGGCCGCCACATCCTGAATGAAGTAGAGGGAAGGTCGGAAAGCAATAGTGGTTTTTTCAGAGTTTAAGGCCGAGTAGTTGATTTTGCCCAAAGCCTCCCAGGCGGTTTTGGTTTCCGCGACCAGACTCTTAAATTCTGCCGGTTCCAGCGAAAAGGCGCTATCCACGCCGCCATCTTCTCGAGATAGGCATAGATGTTTTTCAATGAAACAGCCGCCCAGCGCCACACTGGCTATCGGCACGCCAAGACCTAAGGTGTGGTCCGAAAGCCCTACCAAGGTGTTAAAACTGGCCGCCAGATGGGGAAGGGTGCGTAAATTACAATCAGCGGGCAGCGCCGGATAGGCCGAGGTGCATTTCAGCAGGATAAGGTCCCGGCAGCCGATCTCTCTGGCCGCCGCCACCGCTTCGCCGATTTCAGCCAAGGTCGATCCACCGGTGGAAAGAATCAATGGCTTGCCCGTCGCGGCTGCTTTGCGGATCAGGGGGAGATCGACGATTTCCAGCGAAGCAATTTTATAGCACGGCACCTGCAGCGTTTCTAAAAAATCCACCGCCGTCTCGTCAAATGGCGTGCTGAAGACCGTAAGGCCTAATTCCAGGCAGCGCTTGAAGAGCGGCTGATGCCATTCCCACGGGGTGTAGGCTTCCTGATACAGCTGATAGAGGCTCTTTCCCTGCCATAGGCTGGCCGGGTCATTGATGAAAAATTCCCCTTCCTTAACGTCCAAGGTGATGGTGTCGGGGGTGTAGGTTTGCAGCTTGACGGCATGCACGCCGGCGGCTTTGGCCGCTTCCACCAGCTTGAGCGCATTTTCTAACGAGCCGTTATGGTTGCCGGACAATTCAGCCACGATATAAGGAGGGTGGTTCACGCCGATTTTGCGGCCGCCGATGCTGATTTCTGCCATGGGGAAGTCTCCTTACGATCCGGTGCTATTTTAGCCTCATGATCAAGAGATGCCCTATTCTTTTCAACCAGGAAACCAGCAAATTAAATGATGGGATTGGGGATTTCCAAGACTTCGCCGCTATCGGCAAGGGTCAGGATGGTGTTGCCGATGGGCTGCAATAGGATGCGCTTCTGCAGCAGACTGCGGATTTGTCCTTCATTGAGTTCAACGCCTTTATGTTCTTTCCAGAGGACGAAAGGGCAGCCTTCGCGCCATTTCGAGCAGCCATAGCCGCGGTTTCCTTTGATGACAGGGCTTTTGCATTTGGGGCAACAGCCATAATCGTCATAATTTATTCTGGTGATATCGCTGTTGGCGATCAACTGCTCGGTAAACTTTCCGATGCGCTGCATGAAATCTACCGCGTTGAGCCTGCCCTGCTCGATTTCCTTAAGCTTCGATTCCCATTCTCCCGTCAGCTCAGGCGATTTTAGGTTTGGGTCTTGGATCAGCGCAATCAAATATCTTCCTAAGTCTGTGGCTGTCAGCGCTTTGCCGCCGCGCTGGATGTATTTGCGCTTTAGCAGCGTTTCGATGATCGAGGCCCGCGTCGCCGGCGTGCCGATGCCTTTGTCTTTTAAGGCCTCTTTGAGGGCCTCATCGTCGATCAGCTTGCCTGCCGTCTCCATGGCTCCCAGCAGGGCATTTTCGGTGTAATGGGCAGGGGGCTTGGTCTTGCCTTCTTTGACGTATGGTGCATGCGGGCCGCTTTCCCCTTTCTGAAAGGGGGGCAGTTCCTGCATCTCTTGAGGTTCTTTTTGGGCCTCTTTGGCATCTTCCGACTTCTTGGGATAAAGCGCCGTCCAGCCCGGCACCAGGACTCTTACGCCTTTGGCTTGAAAAGGTTCTTTATTGGCCAGGCCGTCGATGGTGGTGAGTTCTTTGACGCATGGAGGGTAGAAAACGGCAATCAGCCTGGTGACGATGGCGTCGTAAATTGCCTGTGAGTGCATCGATAAGCCTTTTGGCAGTTTTCCCGTGGGGATGATGGCATGGTGGTCGGTGACTTTTTTATCGTTGATGATGCGGGGCGAAAAGGGCAGCTGGGCCAAATCCAGGGGTTCGATTTCTTTAGATTTGAGTTGCTTTAGTTGCTGTAGGGTATTAGCGACTTGTGTTTTCAGGTCGCTGGTAAGATAGCGTGAGTCTGTGCGGGGATAGGTGATGAGTTTCTGTTCGTATAGCTCCTGAGCCACTTGCAGCGTATCGGCTGCCGACAGTCCTAAGCGGCGGTTCATATCCCGTTGCAGCTCGGTCAGGTCGTAGAGCAGGGGAGGCAGTTCATTTTCCTTCTTGCTTTCCATCTTGTCTATGGAAAATGGGTGGCCTTGCACCCGCTGCAATACACCATCCGCTTCAGCTTTGGTTTTGAAGCGGTTGCCCTTGAGCTTGAAGGCCACCTCCCTGTACTTGGTGAAAAGCTCCCAGAAGGTCTCTGCTTTGAAGAGGCGTATCTCATCGTCGCGCTTGGCGATCATGGCCAAAATCGGCGTCTGCACGCGCCCGACACTCCATAATGTCTTGCCCCTGCCGTAGCGCACCGTGAAGTTGCGCGTGGCGTTGAGTCCGACAATCCAATCCGATTCGCTCCTGCATCTGGCGGCGGCATAAAGGTTGTCATAGTCGCTGCCGGCTTTTAGGTTTTGGAAGGCTTTTTGCAAAGCTTCATCGGTGAGCGATGACAGCCACAACCTCTTCCAGGGTTTCTTGCCACATTGCGTCATGCTGAGGATATAGCGGAAAATGAGTTCGCCTTCCCGTCCGGCATCGGTGGCACAGATCAGTTCCGCGGCCGATTTGAAAAGGCTTTTAATGACCCCAAATTGCTTTTTTATGCCTTTGTCGGCCACGACTTTCAATTCGAATTCTTTGGGGATGAAGGGCAGGGTGGCCAGCGTCCAGCGTTTGAGCGCCGGATCGTAGTCTTCGGGCTCTTTAAGCGAGATAAGGTGGCCAAAGGCCCACGTCACCTGGTAGCCATTACCCTCGAAGTAGCCCTCATGGCGTTGCCTTGCGCCTAAGAAGGCGGCGATATCGCGGGCCACGGAGGGCTTTTCAGTGAGAATGACTTTCATCGATGACTTTTATTTATCTATTGGGGGTGAAAGCGTTCATTTTGGCATTAGAGAGGGCATTTTAGCAATCACTCTTTCATCATGCTTTCATCATGCCGAAATGGACGAAGCGGACAGAACGGACAGCCGCCCCCGGATTAGGTGGACAGTTGATTCCGGCAGGATTTCATGCTATTGTCCGCCTCGTCCGTGGTTGCGGTCCGCTTCGTCCGCATTAAAAAAACATTGACTGTAAGTTAGCCGTGCATACGGCGGCAGCATGTAGTTTATATATTTCTTAATACTTTTTTTCTGTGCTAAGTCCGGAGCGCATGCGGAGGACGTTTGCTAATAGCCCACCGTGACTAAGCGATTAGCGAAGGAACGGTGGGAACGGCCCAAAGTCTCATCGAGCCCGGAGCGGAAGCAAAGGGCGATTGATTTTATGCAGATCACGCTTGCATCCAAGTCGCGCCCCACTGACGATTCAATAGTACAATTTCATCCTCGAAGGATTTTAATTTATGATGCTCCTTTTGATTTTCAATATATCCTTTAATTTGTTCTACATGAGATTTTTAACCGAGAATCCTCCGTATCTTTCTTGCCAAGACAAAATTCCAAATCCCTCTTTTTTGATCAATGAAGTATTCATGTCAACAGCTCAAATTTCGGTCCATATAAAATAGAATCAATCGCCCTTCGCTTTCGCTCCGGGCTCGATAAAATTTTGCGCCATTCCCACCGTTCCTTCGCTAATCGCTCAGTCACGGTGGGCTATTAGCAAACGTCCTCGGCATGCGCTCCGGACTTAACACACATATGCACAAGAGCTCAAGAAACCTAAAACTATAGGCGGCAGCGCATGTAGCCACAGTTGTCGTGTCCGAATGGCTCAAAAATCAGTTGTTGAGAATCAGCTATTGAGCTTTTCAAAGAGCCGTATGAATTCGGCCAGCGTCAGGACTTCTGGATGCTGCAGCAGGAATGATAAGCTTTAATTTAAAATACTAACTTGTTATTAGTCATAGCAAGGCGCTTTCTTCCAATAAATGAAATTACTTAAATATTTAAAAATTAGGGATAATGGTTATGGTACGCAATTTTTTGCCAGAACTTCTGGATAGACCAATCAGACAATTTCCAAATCTGCTGTCAAATATTTTTGATGAAGATTTTTTGCCTTTTAAGGATGATATTACAGCTAAAGGAGCTAGGATTTATGAAGAAGATAATCATCTGCATGTCGAAGTGCCACTGCCCGGCCTAAATCCCAAAGATATTGAAGTCAGCCTCAACAAAGGCGTGCTCTTGGTCAAAGGCGAAGCTAAAGAAGAAGAGAAAGACAAGAAGAGAAAGTTCTACCGCTCATCAAGCAGAAGCTATTCCTACTCCGTCGCCCTGCCTGCGCAGACCGATGAGAAACAAGAACCTCAAGCTGAGTATGTCGATGGCGTCTTGAAGGTGTCCTTACAGTTAGCTAAGGCCGGTGAAACTAAGAAAATTGCCGTTAAAGCTGGTAATCCTAAGAAATAACGATCTTCACGGGCGACGGACAACAGCGTTTTATAATGCTGTTGTCCGCTGAGTCCGCTCTGTCGGTTTTAAAGATAAAAGATAATCAGCCGTTCAGCTTTTCATGCCGATGCGTAGTGCTCGCAGAAGCCTTCCATCGTTTCGAAAAGAAAGCGGTCGACGGGATCGGTACCCTCCAGCGGCAACGGCTCCAGGGTGTAGATAAACTCCTGCTGGTTAAATTGGCTGAGCGCACGCTGCACGAATATCCGATCGCTGCTCACCTGCGAGCGCAAATTACGTGCGAATTCCACTGTCCTTGGATTGCGGTCTTCCGGCAAGTAAAGCTCGTAGCGCAGCAGACCCGGGCCGGGCGACGGATCGAGACTGTGTTCGGGATAAGAGGCAACCGAATAGCGTCTGAGACTGGTTACCGGTTCCTGGCTCAGCAGCTGGAAGTCGTAGGCGAGGCGTTGTCCTTTCCCAGGTTCGCCGGGCAGGTCGAGCGCAAACAGCCAGTGGCGGTTGTGCGGTTCCAGCGTCACTTCATAACGCCACGGCTGGCCGCGATAAGTGAAGCCGCTCTGGTTCGCATAGTTGCGCCAGCTGCGCCGCCAGGTGCGGCCGTCAAAGCGATGCAATACCGGTCCGCGCCAGTAGAGCTCTTCCTGTGGCGGCGGCTTGCCTTCAAATCGCACCGTGAAGGCAACCTCGTCCGACAGGCTCAAGCGGGTAATGGTCCCCGGGCTCATTTCATCGTCGAGGCCGGTCACCGCTTCATTGCGCGCCGGCAGGCCCCAAAGCGGCCCCGGCACCCGGGGGAACAGCAGGAACAGCAGCAGCATAAGCGGGGCGGCCTGCAAGAGAGCCGAGCCGGCGAACCTGGCCGCGCTACCTGCCGGCAATGCCCGATGACTGCCCGCCACCTGCAGCAGCGCCACGGTGATGATCCAGGTGGCGGGGATGCTGTAGACCAATATAAAGACATCCTGCGAATAGAGAAAATTCACTACCAGCAGGAAGTAGGCAATCAGGACGATGACGAGCAAGTCGCGCGCCTGGCGGGTTTCCAGCAACTTCATGCCAAGCATGCCCACCACCAGGGCACTGCCCGCATCAAGCCCGTTGATGGTTTGATAGCTGAGAAATACACCTGCCACCACCAGAATGGCGAGGCCAAGACGCAGCCAGCGGGGCGGCAAGGGCCAGCGACTGAAAGTGACCGCCAGGCGCCAGCCAAGCAAGGTAAACACGAGCAGCGATATCCAGGCGGGCATGTGCCCTACATGTGGGACAATCGCAATGCCGGCGGCAAGCAGTACCCAGCGCAGTCTGGTACTGCTGTCTCGCTCTTCAATATTCTCGTTCAATCGTGTTCACCGAACAGCGCAAGCCTTGTCAGGCAGTTCTGCAGATGCGCGCGGCCGATGCCGGGTTCCTCGGCAACACCTGGCAATCTCAAGCCGAACGCCTCGCCTGCTGTATGCGCATCCACAATCCAGCGACACATGATGGACAGTTTTTCCTCGAGGCCTGCTGCCGGGACGTCATCGAGATCAAATATATGTTTCACCACGCGGGTGCCGGCAAACTGGCGGACCAGCAGTTCCTGACCGCGGGCAAACGCTTTCCAGGCGATATGTCTGGGAGAGTCACCGGGGCGATAATCTCGCAGCCCGGCGAAATCCTCGTCGCCCTTGCCGGATTGCTGCGCGCCGCCCGTATCGGTGTAGCTCACCGGTGGCGGCGGTGCGATGTCCGCGGGCCGCGGGTATACGACGCATTCGAGGGGCATATGGACCCAGGTCCAGGCGCGAAAAAGTCCGAATGGGAAACGGCTGGCGATTGAGAACCGCCGATGCGCACGCGTCCGCGTCGCGTTGCCGCAAGACTGAACGCTCGAGCCTGGCGAGGCCGCACCAGCCACGTCCAGCATCGCCTGCTGGCGATTTTCATGCCACAGGGTCAGGCCGAAACGCGGCCTGTCGCGAGTGTTTTCCAGACGATTTTCGGGTGCGCGGTTGCGCCAACGAAAACCGGTTCGCAGTGACCGGTGGTAAGCGACAGGCCGTCCAGGTTGCCGTGGCAGTGGTACATGCTGACCAACGCCAAACCTGCCAGCAGGAACGTGATGCCGAAGCCAAGGTCATCGCCGAGTTCATTGAACCCAGCAACATGCCCAGCAAGAGCAGTCGCGAAGACGAGACCTTGTGCTGTGGGCAAGATGTAAATGCGCTGCCGCAGCAGCGTCAGGGGCGATGTGTCCAGACCTTGCCGCCCTGCCCAGTCCTGGGCCCGCTCCTGCACCCAGTTGCGTGCCGGATCGGCCA
>CAWHMU010000024.1:0-10097 GCA_963830365.1 uncultured Chlamydiae bacterium | reverse complement strand
TATTAAGGAATTTGCCCTAAAAATTCCCCTTGAGCATGCCGCCTTCTGGCAACAGCTGGACGGCAGTCAGGCTCCCCGGCTATTAAAAACGTTTGCAGTGCTGAGCCGCGATTTTGTTACCAACCAGCTACATATCGGTCAAGCGGATGCCAATCGGTCCATGCAGGTTAAGCCTACGGACTTTTTGACACTGGTCAAATTCCTTACCATATCGGACAAAATAGCCCGCCAGCATGCCAAAACACTGGGTTTTGAACTGCCGAGTCTACGTCAACAATCTTTTGACCTTTTCCTGGATAATGGTTCGCTGCATTTTGCCATTTTCGACCCGGCATGGGCGCTTGAGGCCGCCGCTATTAAAGCGTATTGGGCCCAGCCCGGTTTTAAAATTAAAGAAAAAAGTTTTTTCAATTTTGAAGAATATCCAGCTGGGCAAACATCACAAGTTTGGGGGGATGATTCCACCAATTTTCTACCGGTCCCACCTTTTGTGTACTGGGTGGTCGAATGGATAAAGCAAGATCACATTCAAGCTGAAATTGCCAAAAACTACCCTGAGCTTCTGAATGAAAAGTTCGAAGAGCAGGCTGCGCAGGCCCTTTCATGGCAGACCAGCTCCTAATTTTTGACCCACTCCCAATTACCGGAAGGTGAAAAGCCAAAAAATATACTCCCCCACTCCTTCTTCGACTTGGCGGAAATGTCCCATTATACGGATTATCTCTTGACAGGTTTTTTCAGTCATCCTTTATACGATAGACTTGAATCTAACTTTCGCAAGAATTTTTTTTGTGGTTATGATGGAGATAAAGGTGAGTTTATAATTTTTAAGAATATATTTATCTCAAACTACGAATCCGATGGGGATGGGGTAGATTATTACTATTACAACAAGGTTGTCGATTCCAAGGAAGATGATCACTCATTTGACTTTTACATGGACACAGCTGATAAAATAAGTCGAGGCAAAGCTGTCTGGCCTGAATTTCATTTGAAACTCACGACCTCGGAGATTTTCAATAAGGAAATTTTAGAATTATTCCAAAGAGGAAAACCAATACAAAGAAAAGAATATGAAAAAAATAAAAAGATAACTGAACGCCGCCGCTTGTCGCCGAATGAGATTGGCATTGCGCAGCCTGATAACCTGGGCCTTTCTGAAAAGGCTAGGCAGGAGTTTTCTCTGCAACAGATGCGCCAGCTGCTGGGATTGAGCAGCAGGCGGCAGTTGCAGGTTCAGGGAACTTTGGGTTATTTCAAACAGCAGCCACATCTGCTGGCTGAAAAGGCTTATCGCGATATATTCAATATTCTGATGTTCGATAGCACCCTCTTATTGGAGGAAATGAAAACGCCTTCATCAGTTGACAGCTTTGTCAGTCAGCTAGCGGCTTTTTGCCAGCGGGGCCTGGAAGATAACCTCCAGCCTGACGCACCCTCTCTGGATACCGCCCTGTTCTATCTCCAAATCAACCGGCGCTTGGCCGACTATGTGGCAGGGGTGCAAGGAGAAATGGCGCCATCTTTTCCGGCACATTTTAAGGCCGGTTTTTTTGATACGCGGCAGGATATTAAGAAGCTGCAAGCCCGGGCGGACCTGCCCAGAATAATTCAGCATGCCCTGCATCGCGAATTGGTAGCCTACTATACCAGCCGAAAAAGCTTGACGGCCGAGGAGACGGCAGACTTTTTGATAAGCAGCATCCAGCTATCGTTATTTGATCCTGGTGAAATGCAGAAGGATACGTTTGTTGAAATCGAAACACGCGATGCTTTGCGTGAGAGAAATGATGAGCTGCATGCGGCTATTTTCAAGACCGATGGGGATATTTTAGACCAAGTCTTGCGTGCCTTCTATCCTGAGGCTGCCAGGCAAGCATGGGATACCGCCAAGTTTCCACTTTGTAGTACGGCAGACGGATCCTATACCATCGATGCCCGCAGGGGCAGGATATATGCCAATCATGCCCAGCTTAGCATCCTGCCGGCCTGTATCACTACCCACAAAACCTTCACCGATCTCTTTCAGCAAGAAACCACCTTTGCTGCCCATCAGATCCAAAAAGACACCTTTGAATTCAGTGATAAACGCGGCAACCATTATCGTGTGAGTATCTCTGATAAAGGACAGGATAGCAATGAACTGATCATACGGCGCCAGTTCCATGATAAATTGTATAAAAAATTCTCATCCTCTGTTTTGCCGTTCATTTTCCAAAATGCTGATGTGTGGGTCGCCGCCACTCCTAATGAAGAGGCATGGATCACTCAGCAGACTACGCATGCGCCCCTTTATCATATTGAGCCTGTCAAGCAAGGCGCAGCGGCCGGTACATCAGTCATCCACCAGCTCGATGAAAAGGGCGAAAAAACCGGTTTGGTGGTGATGGACATCTCCTGTCGTGATGCTCCGTTTTCTTTCCTTAGGCGTTTCGAAGATCCCTCCCATATCATCATTTTGCAGGAGGCGGCTACCGGTATGGCGAGGAGTATCGAATTGTCCCGCTATGGCATTACCTTCAATGTTGAAAAAATCTCTGCGAAGGGATACGGGATGGGGCGTGAGAAGGCCCAATGGCGGGCTGTTTCTGCTCTATTAGATGACTTTCAGTTGGCCGGGACGCAAGGCGTTGCCTCCCTTGCCAAATTCGAAGACTACCTGGTACTGGAAAAACCGACGGCGACGGGGGATGTACAACGGCGCGTGATTATTTCGGATTCCTCATTTGGAGGGGTGGAGCGCGGCTTGGTTCCGGAAGCGGTGCGGCAATCCGGGTCCCGTAGCCAAAAGAAGCAACTGTTCGCCTATGATGTCAATGTCCAAAGCGGTCTGCTGGAGCCGCGCAGCGAGGCTGCCCGGCTGATGCTGGCCAGAAACTACTTATGGGTGCACGACTATGATCAAGCCAAGAAATATCTGTATGGTTTCGGCTCCCAGCTGCAGCCCCTATCGATGCAGGAAAAGGCTATCCTGTTTGACATCGCCAAGTTAAATGAAAATAACAAAGATCCTCATCCCAAGGCGGCAGCCTTGCGCCTGAAAGCCCTGGTGTTGCTTTTTGCTGATCATGAAGATCATTACAAGCCATCCTCGATCGACAGCCAAGATCAAGAGCCCTTAGAAGAAATATTGAATGCTGTCTTTAACAGGAAAACAGAGGAAAAGACTCCAAATGCATTGGGCGAGAAGGTCTTTAAAATGTTGTATGAAGGCTATCCAAACTATCTCGAAAATTTGGAGTACCTAGGAGATTTTAAGCTTTCTGTTCAGGAAGAGGTGTTGCTGCTTAAACTCCTAGATACAGAAATGATAAAGAAAAAACAAAACAATGTCCAGGCCGTGCTGGCAAATCGCATCCGTACACTCGCCAAAGAAAGCTACGACAGGTTGCAGCCTCTCCCTGCCAATATGCTGCAATGGGTGCAGACATATTTCGAACGGCTACCGTTTTATCAATATGGCAGACCAAGTACCCTTAATTGTGAGAAGGATAAGTGGATAGGAAATTTGATCAATTCATTGAAAAGGGATGAGTCGAGAAGACAGGCGGCTTCGATTCTAAAGCCAACGTTGCTGCAAGATTTCCCCTATTATTACCGCGCTTTAAGCCACCCCTCAGAGCTGACACGTGATCATTTGATCAAGCTTGTCTCTAAAATGGCCGGCACTGACTATGCCACTACAGATCTTACCGCAGATGCGCTTTGGCAGGTGGTACGCAAGACGCTGGCGATCAAACTTGCTGGCGAGGATGAATATGAAAGCATGACAGCCTTGGTTTTGCGCAGCCTTTTAAATTATGTACTGCAATGGAGGCCTACTTTTCCCCAGTCTTTGGGTATTGACTTCCCACCTGCAGAAGAAGTAATAAATGCATGCAACACCCTCTCTAGCTCAAGTGATAATTATACTGCTAATGAATCTGCTACAGGGGTTATCGGAAGCGTATTTGAAATTGCCCAACGGTTTAATATGGACATTCAATCTGCCTTGCCTCAAGGCTCTATGATGGACGTAGAAGCGCCTTCGGCTACCGCGCGCACGCCGCAGCAGATTGAAGGCATGTGCCTGAACTTGCTGGATCATCCCTTCGGCTCTAAAGCGGTGGTCGCAAACCTGCAAGAATATCTAATAAAAAAAGATGCGCCCTCCCAAAATTTGTTGCCTAATACCCCACCAGGCAAAGCTGAGCTGTTGGATGTGTTTTCTGTTTCCGCCGGCGACGCAGCCACCAAAAGGGAACTGCAGCGCATCAAGGCTTTGGTTGCCGGCGCCAAGCTGTCCAAAGAAGAAGCCCCATCGATTTATGCCGTCAAAGACTTTGCCAGGTTGCATAGCCTGAAGCTCGACCTACAGCAGACCTTGGCGCAGGGCCGTACGGCTTTGGCCGAGAAACACCTGAAAATAGAGGCCTTGGCTAACCAGCCATTCCCTGATCGTGCCCTGCAGGCGGCGCGCGAAGTGCGCATTGTAGCCGTTGTGGAACGTCCTATTGATATCGACGAGGCGCTGCGCCTCTTTCTGCATGCCGATACGGCCTTCTACCGTCAGCGAAACCCTGCCTTAACCGATCAAGATGTTGTGGCTTTGGTAAATACTGTCCAGGCCTACCTGGCAGCCGCCACCTACCAGCAGCATCTGGCGCGCTTTGTGGCCGCTATCGAGCAGCTGGAAAGATTTAGAGATGCCAAGGCCCCGGCTGAAGATCTTCAGCAGGCCGTGCAAGAGGTGGCCGCCATCGCGACGTCTTACCGCGCCTATAGCGTGGCCAAACATCCCCAATACCTCGTCTTCGAATATTATATGAATGTATTGCTGCGCAAGGACCAGGCCGCCAATCTCGCCAAGCTGAAGCTTAATGACGGCAAGGTCGGGGCGCCGCAGCATCTGGGCGCTGTGCTTGAGATGATCATGGGCGCCGGCAAGACCTCCGTCATCCTGCCTCTGCTCAGCCTGCTCAATGCCGATGGGGAGCAACTGGCTATCGCCCTCCTGCCAGATGCGCTGATGACCTCGATGGCGCCTGAGCTGCAAAAAACCTTGGGGCAAAGTTTTGAGCAGGTGCTGGAGGTGTTTGAATTCGACCGCGACAGCCGGCTTGATAACGCTAAGCTGCAGCGCATCTATGAACGGCTGGAACGCATCAGGGGCGAGCGCAAGCTGCTGCTCATGAAGAATAGCAGCCTGCAGAGCCTGTACCTTAAATTCGCTGAAAAGCTCGATATCTATACCTCCAATGTGCTTTCAGGAAAGGCCGAGCAAGCTTCTGTGATGCAGGAAATCAGGCTTTTCCAAAAGATTTTCGGACTGCTCAAAGCCTCCGGCAATGTCATGATCGATGAAGTCGACACCGTGCTGGATGTGCTGAAATCGTTCCATTATACCGTGGGGGCATCGAAGTCTTTGGATCCCGTGTACAGTAATGCTTTGACCGACCTGTATTTATTTTTGGCTACCGACGCCAATGTCAACCAGAGTGTCCGGCTGGGCTTTACAGATTTTGCCTGTGCTATCCCATTCTCCAAAGAGCACTACGATGCCACCGTCAAACCCATGCTGACAAGAGCCTTGCTCGAGGGAAGAATTGGCGCGCAAAATAAGCCGTTGCAAGCTTTCCTTGCCAAGCTCAGCGGCAAGGAACGGCTGCAGCTGGAAGATTTTTTGATGAATCGTCCAGGGCAAGCAGGGGGTGGGTTGATTGAAAGACAAGCTGCCCCTTACGTGCAAGACCTGCTAGCCCTGTACAAAGAAGAATTCAATGAACTACTGCCGCTGACGGCCCAAAAGAACCTCAACGAACACTATGGTAAAAATCCGGACAAGTTGAGCGACCACCTGGCTGTTCCCTATCACCACAGCAAGCCCAACCCTACCTCTCAATTTGGTACAGAAGTGGAGGTTCTCAATTATTCCATCCAGATGCATCTGGCCTCCGGCCTGCCGCAAGACATCATCGAGAAGGAAATCGCCCGCTTGCAGCTGCTATTGTTATCTGAGCGGAAGAAATTTGCGACTAAACCGATCAAGGCTCTCGACAGCTATCAAAAATTTCTGCAGCTGACCGGCGGCGTCACCCGCTATAACATTAATAAGCTGTCGGCTGATGACCTTAAAGCCATCACTAAAATAGTCAATACCAACCGGCAGTTGCAAATTGAACTCATCAAAAACTACGTCGTCCCTGAGATCAAAGTCTATGCCACCCAGCTCAACGCCGACGCTCAAATGTTCGGTCTGCTGTTCAAGCATACGCAAGGCATGAGCGGCACACTTTGGAATGTGGATACCTTCCCAAAACAGATGCAGCTGGCCTATCCTTCCGATACCACCGCTAAAACTCTAAATCTCTTATGGCAAAATAGTCCGCCGCATGTAGAAACGATCGACATGCCCTCTGCCGGTGGGGCAAAAAACCGGCAGGGGATCAAAGACCTGCTGGCAAAGATTTACAGCCGCCAGGGCCTTCCCAATGGTTCTTTCATCGATACGGCCGGTATGTTCCGCGATGTGGCCAACCGCGCCGATGTGGCTGAAGCCATGCTGCGGCTGGACTGCTGGCAGGGTACGGACATTAAAGGTGTGGCTTTTTATGATGGGCAGAACAAGCTGATGGTGATGACGCTTGTCGACGGGCGCCCTCATAGCGTTGAGCTGGCACGCAGCAGCCTTACGAAGGAAGAGATCGTCGCCTTCTGGGACCAGGAGCACACCACAGGTTCCGACATCAAGCTTGGCGCCCGCATGACGGCGGTAGTCTCTGTCGGCCGCCATACCCTGCTGCGCGATCTGCTGCAGGCCGTCTGGCGGCTGCGCGGTCTGGACAAAGCCCAGCGCGTGAATTTCCTGGTGACAGCGGAAGACCGTGAGATCATCAAGACGACTTTAAAACAAAGCATGGCGATAAGTGTTAACGGCGAGCTTGAGCTGAAGCACCTCATCCTTTATGTGATCAACAACCAGGCAGAGCGGCAGGGCAATGACAACTACCGCTCCTTCAAGCAAAAGATGCAGGCGCATCTGCTTGAAAAGGTTTTAGCGGTCGCTTTGGATCCCAACCTCCCCGAAACTGATCTGAGCCAACTTTTTGACGGCTGCCGTGAGTTGTTTTCTTCCATCATGACCGCCCGCCCCTTCGAACTCTATGGCAAGACAGCCTCCACCGACGCCCGTGAGAAGGTGGTGGCTGCAGATGTAGCAGACTTCCTCAATAGTAAAGCCATGCAAACCTTCCGCAGCCTGTCGTTGCTGAAAGGAAAATTCGACAGTCAGGCCATCGAAAGGGAGATTCGGGCGCTGGCCGAAGCTGAATTGAAACTTCTCCCCGACCGGCTGGTTCAATCCGCACGCTACGGCAGGCAGCGCACCGTCCAAGTGGAAAAAGAAAGTGAAACGCAAAAAGAAGTCGAAACTAAAAAAGAACGCGCGGTATATCCTGCAAATCCCGGCAAGTTCCGTCCACCAACCAACTGGGAACTAAAGGATCTGTTCACCAACAGTTACTTCACGCCGAAAAGCTTTGATAGTGATCTCTCGCTGTTTATCGACAGCTCAACCAGGAAATTTTTCAGTGGCATCGGCACGCCTCTTTGGCTGATGAATCATTTCAGCGGCATTCTGGGGGATGCCCGCCCCGTATTCTCCGTGCAGGACGCCTTTAAAAACACCCCCGAACTGGCTAGAGGGGGAAGCCGTTTCGATAGCAGGCTGCTGTTCAGTCTGAATTTATGGCCGGAAACCGAGCGTCTCGTTGATTCAACGCCTTTTGGGTTTGCGCAGAAGGAAGCCGACTATGCACTGGCCATTGAGGACAAACAGACAGGCGGACTGCGCCTCATGCTGCTTGATAACGACGATGCGGCAGCCTTTAAGACGATGCTGCAAGATGACAGTCTGAACCCCGACAAGGGGCAAAAGCGCGAGCTGCGCCTGACGCTGTACCACTTTGACAGCGGCACGCTTGTGCAGGGAAAGGAAGGCATTGCCGCGGAACGCTTTGAAAAAGATGGCAAACTGCTCACATTGAAGGTGCAGGCCAAATTCTTCCGCGGCGACAGCAACTATAGCCGCCAGGAGCTCGTCCAGCTGGAAAAATGGCTGAAGGGCGCCGACACTAAAGCGCTCTACGAGCTTTTCATGCAGAAGATCCTGCTCTGGAAAGATGAAAGCCGCGCACATTATTTCGACAGCCCGCTGCACCAGCTTTTCATCAAGCTCGGTGCAGCCGAAAGCCTAGTATGAAAATCCGCCCTTATCAGTATCTTCCGATATTTTGAATGAGGGGGGAGGAGGCAGAGCGGATATAGGTGGCATCGCCTGAATATTTAGCCACGATGGTGTAACTTCCCCTCGAAAGCTGTGACGTTGAAAACGTCGCTACGCCAAGATTGTCTAAAGGAACGAATGTTTGGTTATCGCCGATCATAAAGGTCACGCCACCGGTTGGTATCTGCGGGGAACCAACGCCCGTTACCGTGGCCGTAAAGGTGACATTTACTCCCGGCTTGGCCGGATTATGCGAGGAGATCAGTGCGGTAGCCGATGATGTCGTGGCAGGGGTAACAGAACCTTTACTGTCTGGAGTACCACCATTCCAAATATAACCGATGTACCCGTTGGTGTTGTCGTAAAGGAAGTTCATCCCACCAAGCACATGCCGGCTGGTATTTAAAAAGATTTTGCTGCCTGCCACCTTATGTACGCCATCGGGCTGCATCGGATTGCCGCTTTCACCTACGGTAAACTTATAATGTGCCACCGGCTGCGTCTCATCAGGCAAATAGATATGCAGCTCATCGCCGTCCGGCAGGCATTCGACGCGCGTGCTTCCCGGACATTGTACCAGCGGGCCTAAAACTGCATCGGGCGGTGGGGTTAAAAAGGCCGTAGCCACGCCTGTATCCATCAGGATATTGCCGTCACCGCTAGTCCCGTTGGCTTTGACGGTCATTGGCGCCGCCATCCATTCAGACAGCTGCGGGGTGGAATATTGGGTCCACGGCAACAGCTTTACAAAGCCCGCGTTGGCGGTATTGTCGGCGGTGAGGCCGAGAAAGACGCCGTCCTTACAAACCACATAGCCATTGCACCAATCAGCAGGCAGCGGTTTCAAGACACCGTCTTGGATAACGCTCTGAAGGTTGAGAAATGCATTGTAGTCCGGCGTGCCGCGCTGCTGCTCGGGACTTTCACGCGCGAAGCCAATGCCCATCACCGAGATCCCGGTCGGGTTATGGTTGATGCTGCAGTCCCTTGGATCTGACGTGCATGTGATTGAGGTGACTTGCAAGACCGGCACGTTGGCTGTGGCCACCAAAGTGCCGTCGGCATCATAAATTTGCTGGGTGGCCGACCACCAGGTACCATTTTCAACGATGCCGCTGCTGCTATATATTTGCTGCCCTTGTCCAAGATATTTCGCGCCGCGGGCCGGGGTGAAAATATCCGGCGAGGCGATGATGCCGACGGATCCTGTGTCCATAATGAACGGCACATGGTGGTCGCTGCCGTTGAAGCCCAGGCGTATCCTGGGCGAGTCCTCAAGGTCCGTGTTCGTTTCCGCATTGGTATATTTTATGAATACACTTGTGGTGCCTGTATAAGGGCTTTCACTGACAGACGCGGTCAGTGGTGATAAGATCAACAGGGTGACCGGTAATGTCAAAAGACGCGTCAGGATGGGACTTAAGTGTGGAAGTAGCATTGCGTAATCTCCATAAAAAGTGAAAATGATTGTGCATGTCTGCTGAAAAGTCAACGGTTAGAAATTGAATTGCACGCCGGCATTCAGTCCTTGCACCCAAAGGCTTTCGGTCTTGAGGCGGGCCTTTGGGCTGGGCTGTCCGACAAGCAAGGGGGGAAGGGCATTGGTATAGGTGGTGGCCTGGGTGGGGTTGATATGGCGATCAAGCTGTTTGCCTGCCCAAAGGACTTGGCTGACATACATCACGGTATATCCCAATTTTAGTTGCATGCAATCCAACAGGCGGTATCCAAAGTCGAAAGTAAGTTCGGGGATGGCGGCAAATTTGGTCTGGCGGTGTTTTCCAATATTTGTTGGCAAGGCGAAATAGCCGCCGGAATATGCCAAGATAGCGCT
>CAWHMU010000023.1:0-33846 GCA_963830365.1 uncultured Chlamydiae bacterium | reverse complement strand
TAACGCTTCTTAAACTTATCGACACGGCCTTCGGCATCGACCAGCTGCTTGCTTCCGGTGAAGAAAGGGTGGGAAGCTGAAGAAACAGCCACTCTACACACTGGGTATTCGACGCCATTAAACTTTTCTGTCGTTTGTGATTGCAACGTCGAACCACAGACAAATTTATGTCCGGTTGACGAATCAACAAATAAAACTTGCTGATATTTTGGATGAATATTTTTTTTCATGGTTTGCTCCAACTGTAATTCCAACATAGAAAAAGGCTCTCTTGCGCACGACGCAGCAGATAATGACAGCCTCTGCCTGATTAATTCTTATAGATCAAGAAGCAAGGATATGCACTTTTGCCTTAAAAAACAAGCACTTTTACTCGAGATTTTTATCAGCTTGCTTTATAACTATGAAAATTCAGCGAAAAGAATAAGAGGGTCTGATGAGCTACACGACATTATCAAACTGGGGACCAGTAGTGACACCGACGACGATCAGGCGGTTGATTATTTTCACGGCGATCGCAACGCTGCTGTCTGCCGCCATCCAAACCATCTTCAACCAATTCGGCCTGGCGCCGGGCCCCCAGGAGCTGCTGAGTTTGTCGTGGCAAGGCCTCAGTCGCGGCTACGTGTGGCAGCCGCTGACTTATCTTTTCATCCAGGCCTCTTCCACGGCTGGCATCACCTTCTTCTATCTGTTGTCGCTTAGCTTTAACATGTACATGCTATGGGTGCTGGGCACAGCCCTCATCGGCCTCGTCGGCACGGCCCCTTTCCTGCGCCTTTATTTCATCGGCGGCAGCGTAGCCGGCTTGATCGCCTTGCCAGTGATGAAACTCAGCGGCAACTACAGCCTGCTGGCCGGCAACAGCGCCGCCCTCCTGGCACTGCTCACGGCCTGGAGCATGGCTTTTGCCGAAGCCGAAGTGCGCCTCTTCTTTTTAATCCCTGTCAAAGTCAAGTGGCTTGTGGCCGGCATCATCGCAGTCTTAACACTGACCACCTTTTCCCAGTGGGACCTGGCAGATCTAGCCCTGTATTTATCTGCCATCCTGTTCGGCTATGCCTATGCCGCCATCGCCTGGGGATGGCGCAGCCCTTTTCCCCGCATGCAGCGCCTTGACCATTGGCTGACTACGCTGGATATGCGCTATGGCAGCTACCTGCCAGGCAGAAGCAAAAAAGGCAACAAAGCCGCCAACAATGCTGCCAAAGCCTCTATCATTGATATCGAGACCGGCCAGACAACCGAAAGCGACAACGCCTTTGTCGATGTCATGCTCGCTAAAATCTCCACACACGGCGAAAGCGCCCTCTCCTGGAGCGAACGCCGCCGCCTGCAGCAGATCTCCGAGCGCAAGCTTAAAGATAAAAACAAAAGATAAATGCCAAAGGAACTAAGGCTCGTCAATTAAGGCAAAAAACACATTCATTTTTGCCCCATGGCAATTTCATCAAAAATATTTGACAATTCGCCCAACGGTATTCTCATAAAAAAATCAGGAGAAATATGCCTCGCGCGATATAACAGGATTTTACTTTTTCTGCTTTGTCCATCAAATCTTTTTCATGAAATCGCCCTGATATTTACCCCTTTTCTCTTATTATTTACCCCTTTTCTCTTATTTTGCAGCCCACACCAAGACTCGCGAGCGAAGCGCAGACAAGTCACCGGTGCGGGACTCCCGGTAACCAAAATTAACCAGGGATCTAGTTCCTCTTTTCCATTTTTTTATCAAACACAAAACAACCATTCAACAAGAACCAATTAACATTTGACATTTAAACTATTTTGTTATAAAATAAACCTACTTAATTAACACAACAAGGGTTAACATGACAAATTTCGCACAAACTTCCGCCTTTCAATCCTTCGCCATTAATTCCTCGCCGATGCATCCGGATACGCCGAAAGTACCGAAACATGTCTTCTCTGCCAAATTGTCCTTTACCCGCCAGCGCTATGACGAACTCGACATCTTCAGGCAGCAGATTGAGCAAAGCAAAGCCTGCCTTTACCACCAGCCGTATACCTACAGTAAAATCAGCGTCAGATGGTATAAACTGATCTTCTTTGCCTTTGCGATTATATTCCTAAGCCTAGGCGTGGGAGCTTTGGCACTGACATCCGCCATTGGCTGCGGTTTCTTCGCCAACTCCTGCTATGTAATAAAAAGCGGCATCGTCACCCTATGCATGCTTTTATCAGTATGTTCGTTCGTCATGGCACTTAGTTTGCGCAGTGAGCGGGAAGCCGTCATGCAATGCGTGCGCAAAGCCAAAACCCTTTTAGCCGCGGTCTATACGCGCAAACGCATGCGTCTCGGACTAAAACGCTTCTTTGCTTTCTTCGGTCCGCACCGCCGCCAGACGCTGACTCTCAAGCAGACGTATGATGAAATCGTAGACAAGATCAACGATAAAAAAGACGAAGCGCTGCATCTGATCCACCGCATCTCAACCGCCCACACGCTAGATAGCGGTGAAAAAGAAGCCCTATTCAATCAGGCGATCGAAGAGCTCAATGAAAAGCTGATGGTGCTGACGCGTAGCTTCAGACATACCCATCTGCAGCATAATCCTTAAAGCTACATTCGATGCAAAAGAACAGTCAAGCGGCGCAAAGGAAAGCATGTCACCACAGAGACACCGAGACACAGAGAAGATGGCAGGCTTCAATCACAGCTACAGAGCCTTAACAGCCTTCCCTGCGTCTCTGCGTTAAGGTTTCTCGGACATAAGATTGCAAAGAATTTGCATCAATGCACCTTTGGATAGCTTGTTAATGCATTTCGACGCAGAGACGCAACGACGCAGCAAGCTACAAAATAACCATTTCAAAGGAGTACATAGAAGTTATTTGCTTCTCTGTGTCTCTGCGTTAAGATTTCTCAGACGTAACATTGCAAAGAATTTGAACCAATGCACCTTTGGATAGCCTGTTAATGCATTTCAACGCAGAGACGCAACGACGCAGCAAGCTACAAAACAACCATTTTAAGGGAATTCATTTAAGTTGTTTGATTCTCGGTGTCTCTGTGGTGAAGACCTTTAGACAGCGCAGCGCAGCGCGCGCAAGGCCATCTGCGCCGTCTGCAAACCAGCCAAAACACCTTCCTCATAGCGGAAGGCGGGGTGATTTTCCAGCTCGGGGTAGTCGTTGGGCTGCAGCATATCCTCTGGCGTCAACGTCGGCACGATCCGGCGGCCTAAAAACAGCAGGGTTTTCTTCTGCCTTTCAACCATCTCATCCAGCGTGCCGGCAAACACTTTGCCCTCTAAAGCTTCATGCGTCATTTTTCGCCCTGTTTTCTTCGCGCCGTTTCAGAAAGAAATCACGCATCAATGCCGCGCACAGCTCGCCGAGCACGCCGCTGCGGATGGCGACGGCATGGGTGGGATGGGGCTTGGCAAAAAGATCCACCCAGCTGCCATTAGCGCCATGCCTAAGGTCTGGCGCCCCCCACACAAGCGTCGACACGCGCGACAGCAGCATAGCACCGGCGCACATGCTGCAAGGTTCTATTGTCGCATAGAGCGTAGTGCCGGAAAGTCGCCAATTCTCAAGGGCCACTTCCCCGGCCGTAATGCAAAGCATTTCGGCATGGGCCGTGGCATCATGCAGCATTTCGACCTGGTTGTGGCCCCTGGCAATCACACGCCCCTGATGCACCAGCACCGCTCCTACAGGCACTTCATCCCGCTGGAAAGCTTTCCATGCCTCTTTTAGCGCTTCAAGCATGAAACGTTCGTCATCATTTTGCGGCGCCAGGGTGAATGGGAATGGGGGCATGCGACTACCTTAGTTATGTATTGAGCTTGCGCTGCAGGGTGGATACTTGCTTTTTCAAACTCTCGGTATCGATGACATATTTCTTCTGCAGACCTAAGAGCTTCTTCTCATATTTATCTGCCTGGCGCGCCAGCTGCTGCTCGTAGTTTCTTTGCATAGCTTCCAAAGATTGCAGCTCTTGCCGGGCTTGGCTTTCGGTGTGCGCCTTATGCACGACTTCTTCGGCGCGCTGCTTGAGCGCCTTATAGATGTCATCAGGGAAAACGACAGAGTTTAAGATACAGAACATATAGGTGTTGGGCGCGCCAAACTGCGCCACAGCACCTTCCATCAGTGGCGTGGCCGTTTTATGATCCAGCACGTCAAGCTCATGGAAATTGGGGTTTATTTTAGAAAGTTCCTGCTCGAAATATTGATACAGCTCGGTGTGTTTCAACAGCCAGCGGTTAGAGATAAACTCTCCCAAATCCTCAGCATTCTCCCCGTTAGCCAAATGCTGGCTGTAACCCTTAGCCAGCTCATCTATCGATAGCTTGCTCGGATTTTTGCCGGCAAAATATTGGCGCACAAACACGGGATCCTTCATCAAGTGCTCGGTCCTTAGATCTTTTTTAATAGCTTCCAAAATCACTGGCAGCCATTGTGAAAGTCTGGCAAACTTGTCTTTATATGTGGCATCTTTTAGCATAAATTGTCCTATGAGGTTGATATCATGTTAAAACTTTACCAAGCCGCATAGGAAAATGCAAGGGAGAGTTGATAATGACACACGCGCACGCACATCCTTTCTACGGACAAGCCATCATCCGCCGCAAGGAAGAAGAATATATCAAAAAGCTGTTGCAGAAATACCAAGCAGAACCCGTTAGCGAAGAATTAAAAAAAAGGGTGTGGGATGAACTGCAGATGGAAAAACACCTTGGGCGCGTGACCATTCCATTTAAAATGGCTGTACGGCGCGACCCGTACGGGAACTTTCCGGATATCATCGAAATCATTCTGGACACAAAAGTCTGAAAGAGAATAGGATAGGTGCAATTGCTGGATAACCCTCCATTCTTTTTGGCTGAGCGGCGGCGGGCGCTTTTTTTGCTGCCAGGCCGTATTAAGGCTTGAAATATGCCAGGGACCACATTCCAAAATTTTCGGCGGCCGGCAACTGGCAATATTTGGCCTTCTGACGGCATACTTTGTGTTTACCCTTGATTTATAATTTCCAGCATGCTACAATAGAACAATACATTTGAAGTAATTATAGATAAAACACAGCCTCTCCAGGCAACATAAATACGGGGGATACGTGGAATGTCTCTAGATAAAGGCACCAAAGAAGAAATCACTAAAAAGTTCCAGCTTCACGAGAAAGACACGGGATCTGCTGACGTTCAAATCGCCATCCTGACAGAGCGCATCGCGGAACTTACGGAGCATCTAAAACGTGCTCCAAAAGACCACGGCTCGAGACTATCTCTTTTGAAGCTAGTTGGTCAACGGCGCCGTCTGCTCGATTATCTAAACTCGACAGACACTAGTCGCTATCAATCGCTTATCACGAAGCTTAAGCTGCGTCGATAGTATTGAAGCAAGCAAGAAATAAGGCAAAGGCAGCTCTCGATAGAGCTGCCTTTGTTGTTTATAACGAAGACGAGGTGTGATAGAAATCAGAAAACCCCCTTTAAGTCTATTGAAGCGTGTTTTCTGAATTCTATTTACCCTCCTATAAAACCCATAAATTCATCATAGCGCATCAACCCGCGCAAGGCATAGGTCAGCCCAAGGCATACAAGCGCCGCAGGCATAAAGCGGCCGACGGCTGCAACCCCCTAGCCTACAACAATTTAGGAGTCAATTTATATATGAAACATACGATTACCATTAATGTCGGCGGACAAGACATCAGCTTCGAAACCGGCCAAGTGGCCCGCCAAGCCAATGGAGCCATCATCGTGCGCAGCGGCGAAACCATGCTGCTATGCACCGCCTGCGCGGCACCCGAAGCGGCCGAAGCGGCAGATTTCTTCCCACTGCGCGTCGACTACCAAGAAAATTTTTCCGCCATCGGCAAAACCTTAAGCGGCTTCATTAAGCGCCAAGGACGTCCAACCGAAAAAGAAATCCTCGTATCACGGCTGATCGATCGCCCGCTGCGCCCGATGTTCGAAGAAGGCTATTATAACGAAGTACAAGTCCTTTCATACGTCTGGTCCTATGATGGCGCCAACTCTCCGGAACCATTGGCCATCTGCGGCGTTTCTGCAGCCCTGGCGATATCAGACATCCCGCTCATCAAGCCGATCGGCGCCGTAAGAGTCGGCCTGTTGGAAGGCAAATTCATCATCAACCCCACTGCCGAACAGCAAAAGACCTCAAAACTCGACCTGCTGATTGCCGGCTCGCATGATGCCGTTTTGATGATCGAAGGCTATTGCGACTTTCTTACCGAAGAGCAGATCATCGAAGCGATCGCGCAAGGCCATGAAGCCATCAACAAGATCTGCCTGGCGATCGACGCCTGGCAAAAACAAATCGGCAAGCCTAAGCACCGCGCCACTTTGCGCACGCTTGCGCCGGCACTGCTCGATGAAGTCGAAAAGACTGCCGCGCCACTGCTCGACCCGGCCCTGCGTATCAAAGAAAAGCAAAAGCGCGAAACCGCCCTCGGCAGCGTCAAAGAGGCCGTCAATACCGCCCTCGCGCCTGAAGGACAAGATGCGAAATACAAGCCGGCCGATATCGCCGCAGCGCTAAAACAGATTTCTTCCAAACATATGCGCCGCATCATCGTTAAGGAAAATCTCCGTCCCGATGGCAGAAACTCCACCCAGATCCGCCCGATCGATGTGGTGCAAAGTTTCCTCCCCCGCACCCACGGCAGCGCCCTATTTACGCGCGGCGAAACGCAATCCGTGGCTATCTGCACCCTCGGCGGCGAAAACATGGCCCAGCGCTTCGAAGATCTGCATGGCGAAAGCAGCCACCGCTTCTACCTGCAGTACTTCTTCCCCCCATTCTCCGTCGGTGAAGTCGGACGCATGGGCGGTCCAGGACGCAGAGAAGTCGGCCACGGCAAGCTCGCCGAGCGCGCTTTAAGAGCTACGCTGCCGACGAAGCAGGAATTCCCTTACGTCATCCGTATCGAATCCAATATCACCGAATCCAACGGTTCATCATCGATGGCCACCGTCTGCGGCGGCTGCCTGGCGATGATGGATGCCGGCGTGCCGATCAAACGTCCGGTAGCTGGTATCGCTATGGGCTTGGTACTGGAAAAAGACGGCTACACCATTTTGTCCGATATCCTGGGCATCGAAGATGCGCTCGGCGATATGGACTTCAAAGTCACCGGCGATAAAGAGGGCATCACGGCGTTCCAAATGGACATCAAAGTCGAAGGGATTACGCTGGAGATCATGCGTGACGCCTTGACCCAAGCCAAAGCCGGCCGTTTGCACATCCTGGAAAAGATGCTGGCCATCGTGCCTAAGCACCGCGAAGAGATGTCCATCTATGCGCCGCGCATTGAAAACATCCAGATTAAGCCAAGCAAAATCGCAAGCGTCATCGGACCTGGCGGCAAGCAGATCCGTGCCATCATCGAAGCCACCGGCGTCCAGATCGATATCGATGATTCAGGCCTGGTCAGCATTGCTTCGGCAAACCTTGAAGGGATCGAGAAAGCCAAAGCCATCATCAACGGCCTGACCGCCGAGATCGAAATCGGCCGCACCTATGCGGGCAAGATCACATCGATCATGCCGTTCGGCGCCTTTGTCGAAGTGCTGCCGGGTAAAGAGGGGCTATGCCACATCTCTGAATTCGACAACATGCGTATCGAAAACCTCAACGACTTTGCTAAAGTCGGCGATCTGGTCAATGTAAAAGTCTTGGATATCAACGAACGTGGACAGCTTAAACTCAGCCGCAAAGCGCTGCTCGTCTAAGCAAATCCAACCGTCTAGAAAAGCTAAGGGTGAAACAGCGATGTTTCACCCTTTTTTTTGCGCTAGCTGCAAACTTCTTCCTCGTGACACTCTTTCATTCCGTACCCTATATAGTGGCACACCTCTTCGATATGGCAACGCACATAAGACGGTACATATGATGGAATTGGTCCTGTATTTGAAGACGCGATGCCTAAGACGGCGATGGCCAGGGCCGTGACGGCACCGACAATGATAACGCTTGCCACAACATCGGCTAAGGTTTTATGGCCGGCGTTAACAACCACCGGATCATAACTAGGCGTCACCACCGGCCGGCTCCAGCCCCACCATGGGGTGTGATAATATGATCTGCCCGAAAATGAACTGGCTGCTGGCTTTACATAATCGCCTGATACGCGCGTACGCGTCGTCGTTGCGCATCCCGGTTGCGTGTAGATTGGCGCGCAGGTGCTGGGCTTTACATAATCGTCCGATACGCGCGTACGCGTCGTCGTGCTCCAGCTTGGCTGTGGATTGATTGGACAGGTGGCCGGTTTTATATAATCCCCGGAAACCCGAGTTCTTGTTTCTGACATCTTTTTCTCCTTAAGGTTGTGCATTTCTGCCAACTATAAGCCAAAGAAGTAAAGATTTTATAAAGATTGCAGAGAGCTTTTGATTAAAATTTCTTGATAGCCCCGCGCTTGTAGCGTAGACCTCAGTCTGCGCTTGTTTGCAGAGGTTTTAACCCAATGTCGTCAAAATAAAATAGAAATTAGGTTTTATCCCTCATAATGTAGCGTAGACTTTAGTCTGCGTTTGTTACCTCAGGTTTTAACCTGGGTCCGTTTTTGCGGGTTTTAACCCGCAAGTAATGTAAACGATGATCCACATCTTACGAAAAGAGAAATTGAAGATCAGATCTCATTTTAAATCTAAAAACGGCGATCGAAATACTTCATAAATGCAACACCTTGATTCATGAAATTTGCAAAATCACTTTGCACACTCGTTAAGGCTGTGTTCTCCATTTCAACAATTATATTCGGTCAAAAAAATAACATGATATTAGGATGGACAGGATGCTGATTTATCCTAACCATCCTTACATCCTGTTCTTTTTAAATATCTTACACCTTATTTTGACGACATTGGGTTTTAACCTGTGCTCTATAGTTTATAGGTTTCTTGAGATCTTGTGCATGTGTATGCTAAGTCCGGAGCACATGCGGAGGACGTTTGCTAATAGCCCACCGTGAATGAGCAATTAGCGAAGGAACGGTGGGAATAGAGCAAAATTTTATCGAGCCCGGAGCGAAAGCGAAGGGCGATTGATTCGATATTAATGGACCGAAATTTGAGCTGTTGATACATTAGCGAATTCTTTACGTGGATAGGATATGGCTCATAGTTGTGTTCAGAATTATCTTCATATAATTTTTGCAACGAAAGATCGATCCTCTTTAATCCCGATGGAAATTGAAACTCGCTTGCATCAATATATGTGTGGGATTTCTAGAGAAAGCAAATCCCCTGTTTTACAAATTAATGGAACCGATAATCATATACATATACTATTAAATCTTCATCCTGCTATAGCCTTGAGCACGTTGGTGAAAGAAGTGAAGTCATACAGTACTTCATGGATTAAAAAAGAGGGATTTGGAAGTTTTTCTTGGCAAGAAGGGTACGGAGGATTCTCTAGTTCAAAATCTCATGTAGAACAAATTAGAAGATATATTGAAAATCAAAAGGAGCATCATAAATTAAAATCCTTCGATGATGAAATTGAACTATTGAATCGTCAATGGGGCACGACTTGGATGCAAGAGTGATCTGCATGAAATCAATCGCCCTTCGCTTCCGCTCCGGGCTCGATGAAACTTTGGGCCGTCCCCACCGTTCCTTCGCTAATCGCTCAGTCACGGTGGGCTATTAGCAAACGTCCTCCGCATACGCTCCGGACTTAGCACAGACAAAAAGTCTTAAGAAACATATAAACTACAGACGCAGACTGAAATCTGCGCTACAAACAATGATGTCTTTTCATGTCTAAATATATCTTTCAGCGGCATCAGCAGTTTTTTGTGCTTGTGCTGGCGAATTGGCGGAGCCAGGCCTCCCCATTCAACGGCTGGCCGGTGACATGTTTGATCAGCGACGGCCAGCTCAGGCTGTTGGCGGGCTGGAAAAGCCTTTGCTGCAAGATATTGCCGACAAGCGGCGAGGCAAAATCGTAGGAACCGGTCTCTTTCATCAGCATCTCTTCGATCTCTGAGGCAAACATCTCCCCCAGCAGATAACTAAAATAATACACCGGCGCCAGGCCGATATGGTATTTGGCCGCCCAGTCGTTTTTGCCGGCGCGCCCCTTGGGTGCGGCAATCTTTTGGTATTTAGCCACCAACTCCCACCATAGGCGGTTGAGGTCCTGTTTGGGATCGCGATACAACTCGCGCTCAAAGGCCGTCATGACCAGTACCCAGCGGCTGAAAATCAGCTGGCGCCGCCTAAGGCTGTGCGCGGCTGTCTGCATCAGCGGTTCATTAGCTTTGGCAGATGGCGTCAGTCGTGCGAGGGCATCTTTTCGATAGGCTTGGCGGCCGGCCAAAAGCGCCATCGCTTCCGTCGTGATCATATGCGGCGGCTCGCGCAACAGCCACGGCATATCGTCAGCAAACCCCAGCTCATAGACGGCATGGCCGAGTTCATGCAGCACGGTTTCTAGCCATTTGATGGTGGGCTGCACATTATTCAGCGTGCGCACATCATTACCACGGTCGATATTGATGCAAAAGGCATGCTGATTTTTGCCGACACGCTCGTACATATCGCTGCGCTCCAAAATGGGCTGCACATCAATGCCGATGCGCTGGTAAAAGGCGGCGCCGGCCAAAGATAGATCGACGCCTGTCACCAAAGCGTCAAGCTCAAGCGTGCCGAGCGGATCGGCCTGGCCAAAGGGATCGCTCCAGGCCCAAGGCTCAAGCTCAGAGATAGCGACGCCGAAACGCTCGGCCTGCTGCCTTTCAATTTCACCAAGTATGGCTGTATAGGCGTCATCGGAGCGCTGCATGAGGGTTTCTAGAGTTTCTGTCAGCCAGTTGCCATCGACCTCCTGCAGATTTAACTGCAACTGGAAATAATCGCTATAACCCAAGCTTTTGGCCGCCTGGTTGCGCAAGGCGACCAGCGCAAGGATCTGCGGCGCCAGGATGTCGCCGATGCATTTTGAAGCCTGCCATACCGCTTTGCGCCTGCGGGGGTCATTTTCCTTTTTCAAGAGGGCCAGGATCTCGTTTTCCGAGACTGCCTGCCCTTCAAATTCGGCGCGGAAGCCGGCATAGGCTTGGGAAAGCGCCGCTTCTTTCTGCGCGATCTCTTCGACCAGCGCCTTGGGGAGCTGATTTTGCTTGAAAGCGCGGATCAGCACATTCAGCTGCCGCTTAAGCTGCGCATCTGTAATGGCAGCATCGCCATCCCACGCCAGCAGCTTTTGATAGGTGGCGGCATCATGAAACAGCAGGCGGCATTCGGCATCCAGCTCGGCCTTTAAATCGGCGGCATCGGATGCGCCCGTGGTCTCTAACAGCCATACGGCCTTGTTTAGCTGACGCGACTTATGTGCCACGGCCGGCGCGAAAGTTTGTAGGAATTTCTCAAAAGGATGTGGGTGGTGCATGATAACTCTCATCGATAACTATGTTCATGATTCTTGCAAAAGCCATTCTTTTCATTCTAAGCCTCTACCTCTCGGTGGCTCTGTGGTGGTAAATTTTCCGCATCGAGATCAATCATACATAAAGCGCGGAACAAAATTCACCACAGAGACACAGCGGCACAGAGAAAGCCGGTCAATCTATTATGAACGCTTGTGTGGGATGGGCCATGGTTATTTCGTCACGCGCCAAGAGTTGACTTGTGCTCCCCCAGCTTGCCTGCCGGATCAAATAGACGCAAAGATAAAATAAAGGCGTGTTGGCGAGGCTGAAAAAGACCTTAAAGACGTAAGAGAAGAGGATGATCTGCCCTACCACCTCGGCCGGCATGCCCAAACCCCAGTACAAATAGATGAGATCGACAATCACCGTGTCAAGGATTTGCGCCACACAGGCCGAAGCATTGTTGCGCAGCCAGAGAAAACGCTCACCTGTCCGGCTTTTGATCAGCGCAAATAGCTGGATGCCCGCTATCTGTGCCACCAGATAGGCGATAAGCGAAGCCATAATGCGGATATTGCCGAGTCCTAGCACGTCCTGAAAGGCGCTTTCTTCCTGCCATGAGGCCGCCGGCAGCGCCAAGGCGATTTGGATCATGCCTAGGCTAAGCAGGTTCATGCCGAGCGCAATATAAACGATCAGCTTGGCCTTTTTCGCCCCATAGATTTCAGTGACCAGATCGCCGATTAAAAATGTCAGTGGATAGAAAAGCAGTCCGACCGGAAAAGAGAGATCCACCGGATATGGCACATGCACCATCTTGACGGAAATGATGTTGGCCACCACCACGATCACGCAGAAGGCCGCGCACAGGCATAGATAAAGTTTCTGCAAGGCTGTCGCGCCGCTCATATTCCCATCATGGTTCAAGCAAAATATAGACACTCCAGCATACACGGTTTGCCCTTAACTGGCCACCCTGCAGTTTGGCAAGGGCGGGACACAGGAAATTAGCACGTTTTTAATAAGCCTCGCTAGAGGCGAAAGCATGTGGCCGTAGGTGTCACAACCTATGGAATAAACATGCAAAAAAGAAGCCGTGCATACGGCGGCAGCAGCACCGAACGATGCTGAATACAAGGCAACTATTTTTAGCGCAAAACAACCTCAGCCATTGGTGTCGCCGTGTCCACGGCTTTATTTCTAAACAATCGGTTACCACACGCTTACGCATGTGGCTACATGCTGCCGCCTCTAGCGAGGCTTTAGCAAAAATGGACAGTATGGACAACATGGACAGGGAATGGACATTATGGACAGATGGTTTTCCTTAGCTTCGCAGACCTGGCCCTACTTAACGCAAAAGATCGACTATATTTTTTATATAAACCTGAAGTTGGGATGGCAATGTTTCAACGCCCTCTTCATCGCCTTTTACCACATCGAGGATGGCATTCACCTGAGCTTTAATGTCTTCTTCGGTTAAAATTTGCTCCTTCGTTTCGGCAAACACCTCTTTGACTTCAGCCCAATGCTCGCTGAGATCCTTAGGAAACTTTGTTTTATCTTTTGTATATTCCGCAGCGGCATCTATCAATTTATCGAGTTGCTTTCTAACTTCCTCATCTCTTTTGATATTTCTGGCTAACTGTTGTTGCGTTTCAACTTCGCTTCTTAATTTAGCCAGCTCGGCAGTAGACGGCGTTTGCACACCTTCGCCTGCTTGTGCGCTGTCTGTGGCTGCGGAGACTGCCGGCACTTGAGGTGGTATGCCGTTTTCCGATGCTGGTTTATCAGGCACATATCTGTAAGTTACGTTTGGGTCCCAGACGGGTTGAGCTGTTGCTTGTGTTGATTGTTGTGCAGTGGCTGGGGTGGATTGTTTTATTTCTTCACTGGGACTGACCAGTACTTTTGGACTTGGCTTAGCTGCCAGCGCACTTATTTGCTGTTCGATCAATTCAAGATATTTTTCGGCCCCCAACGCTGGAAGATAATGCTTAACATCTCCCTTTAGTTGTTCTATCTTACCTTTGCCTTCAAATAGGATCTCTTCAATTTTTTTGTGCAGATCTTTGTGCTGAGCGATATGCTTGTCCCAGGCGTCATCCGCCGCTCTATTTTCTCCTCGATTTTTTGGTTTTTGGGGTGCTTCTGATTGGAAACTGGTAATTTCGGCTTTCAGCGCCTCAAGAGCATTAAGCCTGCTGCCAGCAACTTCTCCTGGCTTAGTAGGGAGTGGTCCGCTGGCTAGCGGAATCGAAGATGCCGGGGGTGGGGGTAATCCGTCTTTATACGTTGTGTCAGGAACACCCTCATTACATTCATCCGATGCTGGATGAGAAGAGGCTAGCTTTAGCAGTTCAGCAACTTTATCATGAATCTTTCGTATATCTTGCTGCTTGAAGGCACTTAGCTCTTGCAGGTTGGTTTCCGGCATCGTTTGGAAATCGCATGTTTCTTTTTCGATCGCGATCAATGTCTTTGAATCTACCGTTTCACCCCTGTTAATTTTTTTTACAAGGTCATTCAAAAGTGTAATTTTTTCATTAATAAACTTACGGTCATATTTCGAGTCTGCATGCGACTCTGTTCTAAATAATCCATTGAAGAATTTGCTAATCTGATAGGCAATATTTTTAAAAAAGCTTACACCAGGCGAGAAAAATCTCGTTGGTTTTATTTCCGCTAATTTTCTGCCGGTCGTAGTTGTCGTTGTTGTAGTGGTTAAAATTGCTGGATGCTCTGATACTTGTCGCTCTGCATTTGGATTTTTTGGACCTAATGAACCAGTCATATTAAACCTCCATTAAAAACATATAAATCACCACTAACCTATTTAACACACCAGCCAACTACTATTATAATCATCTAATATATTTAACATATATATTAATTAAATTATTAGAGGTTCATCGTACAAATGAGTACCTGCCCATGATGATTCGTCAAAAAGCCCTAGTAATTGATGGTTTAAATATGAGAAGTAATGATCTATTTGTAATATTCTCTTTGAAACACATCGGCATTCTAGCACAGAAGGTCTAGTTAGCCTCAATAGAGGCGGCAGCATGTAGCCATAGGTGTCAACCTATGGAATAAAATGTAGTATAAAAAGAGCCGTGAATACGGCGACAGCAATTTCGATGGAAGCTGAATTAGATGCAATTATTATAGCATATACTATCCTTTAGTCACTGCTGCCGCCGTATCCACGGCTTTGTTTCTAAACATGCGATGACCACACGCTGACGCATGTGGCTACATGCTGCCGCCTCTATCGAGGCTGTAAAAATGTTCTCATGGCTTGTGCCCTATCTCTTGTATGGCAGTGCCAACTCAAATCCTTCCTTCAAAGGATCGAAGGCGCAATTTGCCATTCTGTATGATTTATTTAACATCCTCCATTAGTTTACATACGGGGAGGTACGCGATTATGCGATGATCCTTATTAGACGGGAAGGTGTATATTTGGCCGTGGGTTCAACGTCGCCCAACAAAAGAAATTGACGGGGCTTAGGGCTGGCTAGGGGTTGGCGGTGATGGCGCTGTAGTTGTCGAGGGAGATGGCGGTTTTCAGCAGAGCGTTGATAGTCGCTGGCGCCAGATCCTGCATCATGGCGGCGCCGCGGTAAATCCACTGGGGATCCCATTTCCATAGGTAGTAGTTGGTAAGCATCGACATCCAATAGAAGTTGTCGTGCAGCCAGAACTCATTGCTGCCGGCTTCAAGGTGTTGGATAGCCTCGACATCGTCCTGAGTAATCCCCTTCTCCTGCAAGTGCTTAAGCTCTGCCATGATCAGTTCTCGTAAGGGCTGCACGCGGTCGGCATCGCACCTGAAGCGGATGGAAATCCAGGGACAATCCAGATAGGGGTAAAAAGGAAACTCATACAACACGTCGATGCCATACGATAATTTCATGCGTTCGATGATCACGCGGCGCAAATGGGCTTCGATGACCTGACAGGAGAATGACATCTTATACATGCCCTCTTCATCCATCGGCTTCCTCCACGGAAAGGTCAGGCTGGTCAACGCATCGGTGCGCTTAGGTAGATTAATCTGCTGCTGCGTCACGCCTTTAGGAAAGACCTGTCCAAAGTTCTTTACAAACCCTTCGGCTGGTTTCAGCTTGGGGATGGCGCCCAGGTAGCGCTTGATCAAGGCCTTCATTCTAGGCAGGTCGAAACTGCCCACCACCACACACACGAATTCCGCCGGGTCGGAAAAGGCACGGTGAAAGAACTCCTTGGTGACGGCGAGCTTTACTTTTGCTAGATCAGCGCTTGCCAGCGGTTGCAATGCCGGCATGCCTTGGGTGTTGATCTTCAAAAACAGTGTTTCAAAGATATGCTCGTAATCGCTGGCCATCTTCCCAAAGCTGTCTTTGGCATTAGCAAGGGCGATATCCATGCCTGCAGCACTCATCTTCTGCTGCGTAAACAACATCTGCACACAATGAAAAAAAACCCCCAAGCCATTATTACCCGACGTCCCATCGATGGTGCGACTGAAAGCCTGGATTTTAGGGGCAAAATCCAACGAATTCTCGTAGAGCAAGACGGAGAGCTGGTCGCCGCTCAATTTGCCCATACCTGATTCCCAGGCAATAGAGGCGGCAAGTTCGCCCGACGGGCGGTCGGCGGCAGGCAGCGAAGCATAGCCGCCTAAGGCTGCCAGCTTGATGACAATCTCGTCATTTTCATAATCTGTGGGCTTTAGCCACACCGTCATGCCATTACCCAAACGCAGCTGGGTAAGATTGACGGCCGGAAATTCGCGCGTTTCAACGATGCCAGACCGCTGCATCCTGGCCAGCTGCGAAAGCACGAGTTCTTGCAGCATGTAGCCTTCTTCAGCCGCCTCCAGCGCAAAAAAAAAGAAAAGGGAAAGACAAAGGAAAAAGCGCTTTGGCATGTCAATAAATCTGTTGGTTTATACGACAGCATAACACAGGCATCTTAAAATTAGCAACTACACGGTTGACTTAAAAATAGCAAAGCGGATACGCTACTGCCTTCCCTCTGCCCAAGTGGTGAAATTGGTAGACACGCCAGATTTAGGTTCTGGTGCCGTAAGGTGTGTAGGTTCGAGTCCTATCTTGGGCATTTCTCTTTTCAACCGGACAATCGCCATGCAAATGCCGACTAAGCGCAGCGTCATTGGAATTGTCTTGGATCCATCCCACGCACAGGTCCTATTAATAAAAAGACGCGATGTCTCCATCTGGGTGCTGCCCGGCGGCGGCGTCGAAGCGCACGAAACGCCTGAAAATGCTGTCGTGCGCGAAGTCTACGAAGAAACTGGCCTTAAGGTAGTCCTTCAGCGCCAGGTGGCTTTATATACGCCGATCAACCGGCTGGCCAGCGACACTTATGTCTTTGACTGCCAACCCATCTCGGGGGAACTGGCCACGGGAGACGAGACACAGCAGGTCGGCTTTTTTCCACTCACCGCCCTGCCCAAGCCCCTCTTTTTCCTGCATCGCGAATGGCTGGCCGACGCCCAGCAGCATCATCCTGAGGTGATCTTTAAGGCGTTGACACAAGTCACCTACTGGAAGCTGTTTAAATACCTCTGCCTCCATCCCGTCCAAGTGGTGCGCTTTATGCTGTCGCGCCTCGGCAAACCCATCAACACCCGCTAACATGCAACCTAAGGTTTAATCACCATGAGCCCACAACCAGATCATTGGATCCGCCAGATGGCCCTTGAACATGGCCTTATCGAACCCTTCGTCGACAAACAGGTCCGCCATCTTGAATGCGGCAGTAAGGCCGTAAGCTATGGCCTATCAAGCTACGGCTACGATATCAGGGTGTCTGATGAATTCAAAGTCTTCACCAACGTCTACAATACCGTGGTAGATCCGAAAGACTTTGCCGCCAATGCCTTTGTCGATATCCGCACGCCCATATGCATCATCCCGCCGAATTCATTCGCTCTGGCACGCAGCGTGGAATATTTCCGCATCCCGCGCAATATACTGACGATATGCCTTGGCAAATCCACCTATGCACGCTGCGGGATCATCGTGAATGTCACGCCTTTTGAGCCGGAATGGGAAGGGCATGTCACGCTTGAAATCTCCAACACCACTCCCCTGCCTGCCAAGATCTATGCCAATGAAGGCATCGCCCAGGTGATTTTCTTTCAAGCCACCGATGATTGCGAGACCTCATATAAAGACCGCAAAGGCAAATATATGCACCAAAGCGGCATCGTCGTCCCAAGGATGTAAGCGCCTAATGAAAGCGACAATGTAAGCCATGATTTCAAAAATATACCGCAGCTTTGAGGAGACTTTCATCAAATCCTGGTGGATGATCCTATTTATTTTAGGCTGCTATCTATGCTATGAGCAGGGCCTGCGCAAGCGCGACCATGATTTCTTCAAACTGCATCTCCAGTATGTCGAGCTGCAAAATGAAAGCCGCCAAGCCAAGGCGCTGCAGGAGAATCTGCTGCTGCAGATCAACAGCCAAAGCGATCCAAATTATGTCGAATTGACATTGATGAAAGGCCTTGGTCTGGTCGCCGAAGGGGAAACAAAAGTCCTCTTCACCGATCAGCCGGAGCTTTTGAAGATGGGAAAGGATGAGCGATAGCCCTTGCCAAAGTTGTCTTTTCCGCCCCTAATAAAATTACATGCCCATGTGCGTGCCCGAATTCCAAGAGGCTTAGGCCATACGGTTGTTTGTTTCTGAGCTCCTGAGGAGCGGCCATATTTGTAGCCTATGGTGCAGCGCTAACGGCGCAAACCGTGGGTCACAATGCACAAACAAGCCAGCCCCAAGGGGGCGATATAATTCCTTCGGTTGTATCAACAATAACGAAAATCCGGGAATGCAATTATAACGCCCCCTTGGGGTTAAATTGTTTTTTTTACTACCCACGGTTTGCGCCGTTGGCGCTACACCATGGGCTACAAATATGGCCGCTCCCAAGGAGCTCAGAAACAAACAACCATAAGGCCTAAGTTTTTTGGAATTCGGTCTCGGGCTCGTAATCTTAGTTTGAACTAGGGCTTGTAATAGGCGGGCCTACGCATTTTCTTTATATTTTTTCCTGTTTCGTGATATAGCTATTGTTTATGGATTACGGTATACTTACTTTTGTTCTGCTCTTTCTGCTTTTTTGTTCAGGCTTTTTCTCAGCCTCAGAAATTGCCCTTTTCTCCCTTTCCTCCTCCAAGATCAAAGCCTATCAGGTCAACGCCAACCCGCGCAAGCGCCTGATTGCCAATCTGGTACTGGAACCGCGCACCCTGCTGGTGACGATCTTCATGCTGAATACGCTGGTGAATATTCTTATTCAGAATACCGCCTCCCATATGTTCGGACAAGCCGCCAATTGGGCGCTAAAAGTGGGCGTCCCTTTTGTGCTGATGCTGCTTTTTGGCGAGATCATCCCCAAATATATCGGCCTGCAAAATAACGTCCAGCTTTCCCATATGGTAGCGCCGCTGATCAATGCCCTGCAAAACATCTTAAGTCCGCTGCGCAAAATGATTATCGACATCACCGTCCCTGTCTCGCGGGCGCTGTTTTTTTTCCTGCAGAAGGAAGAAAGTATTTCAAAGGAGGAACTCAAACACGTCTTGAAGACATCGCAAGAGCATGGCGTGTTGCACCACGACGAGGCGGAGCTTGTCTGGGGCTACCTGAAGCTGCAAGACGCCACCGTCAAAGAACTGATGCGGCCGCGCGAAGATATCCTGTATTATGATATCAACGACCCCATCTCAAAGCTCACCCACCTCTTCGTCGATCTGGAATGCTCCCGCCTGCCGGTATGCGATAAATCCATCGACAACATCTTAGGCATCATCAGTGCCAGGCAGTTTTTCCTGCACCGCCAGCATATAAAAACCGGACATGACCTCCTCAGAAACCTCATCAAACCGCTGTATGTGCCGGAGACAACGCCTGCCAAGACGCTGATGCGGCGCTTAGATGAAGCGCACCAGGTGCTGGCCATGGTCGTCGATGAATACGGATCGATTTCAGGATTGATTACCAGCGAAGACCTCATCGAAGAGGTGATCGGACAAATTTCCGATCTGCGCGATGGCAAAAGTCTCTATACCAAAGCCGGCGTCAATGAGATCATTGCCAGCGGCCGGCTTGAACTGAGCGAATTCAACGAGATCTTCGGCGTCGATCTGAAGAGCGAAAATATGATGCTCACCATCGGCGGCTGGCTGATCGAACAGCTGCAAGAAATCCCTAAAAGCGGCATGAAATTTGAAATCCAGAATTTCAACTTCCAGATATTGGCCGCCGATCCAAATAAGATCCGCCGGCTATTTATCCGCAAATTAAACAATCCGACGGCCAAAAAAAACACACCGGAGAAGGGGTAAGCAAACCTTACTTTCAACTGATATAACTTATGAATAAAAGCGCCCTGATTTGGTTTATCTGCAACCTGTTCTCAATCGCTGTGCTGGCGTTGTATTCCATGCTGGAAATGGCATGCGTCTCTTTCAACAAGGTACGCCTGCAGTACTACGTAAGCAAAGGATATAAACGCGCCATCTGGCTGAACTACCTGCTGCAGCATCCTTCAAGACTCTTTGGCACCACCCTTATCGGCGTCAATATTGCCCTGGTCATCGGCTCTGAATGCTCGCGCGAATTCTATACCGCCATCGGTTTAAACCCCGATTTCTCGCCCCTCACCCAAGTGATCGTGGTGGTGATCCTGGGAGAGCTGGCCCCCATGTTTGCCGCCCGCCAATACGCCGAGAATGTGGCCATGATCGGCATCCCGTTAATCTATGCCTCGGCCAGACTGATGGCGCCATTTTTATGGTGCCTTGAAATCGTTTCCAAACTGTGCAACCTCATCGTCGGCGGCAAAGAATCGGAAACCAACATCTACTTAAGCCAAGAGGAACTGCAGAAAATCCTTGAAGAGCATCATGAGGAATCCTCATCCGATAGTGAGAGTGCCGAATTCAGCGCCATCGCCACCAATATTTTCAGCCTGCGCGGCAAAGACCTCACCCAGGTGATGGAACCGATAAGTTCCATCGCCACTCTGCCCGATAATGCCACCGTGGCCCAGGTCGAAACGCTGCTCAATAAAAACGGTGCCGACTGTATCCTGCTGTATAACGGCAGCCTTTCCAATATCATTGGCATCGCCTATCCCAGGGATTTGATCCGGGCGGCTGAATCACACCGCGTGCGCGATTATGCCAGGCCGCCATGGTTCGTTTCTGAGAAGGCCAGCATCATGCAGATATTGAAGCAGTTCCGCACCAACAACGAAAGTGTCGCCATCATCCTCAACCAGCAGGGCAAGGCCGTAGGGCTGATCAATCTCGATGATGTCTTGGAAGAAATTTTCGGCGAGGTTTCCTATTCTACCAAGGAAACGACGCTGCTGAAACTGAAAAAGCTGATGCTCATCGAAAAGACCTTCGCCGGCGACATGACCGTCGGCGAGTTCAACCGCCAATTCGATATCACCCTTGATAAAGATCCCACCATCACGCTGTCGGAACTACTGGCCAACCACCTCGGCCATCACCCTGAAAAAGGGGAAGAGATCTATATCGCCCCTTTCGAATTCACCGTCAAAGAGACCTCACTGCTCGATGTCAAAACCATCAGCGTCTCCACCCGCATGTAAACTTAAATTTCCTGTCAGTTTCTTATGGACTCCATTGTTGTTTTGGATGACCCAGGCCTGCGCTTCGCTCCGCCAGGCTGAGAGCTCCGCCTTCTTTTATTTGGGACGCAATTTGAAATTTTCCTATCTGCATATAAATGGCAAGAACATATAATTAATAGATGATCTGCCCACAATAAATAAAATTAGCATATGCAACAGTCACAAACCTAAAACTAAACTAAAAAATCCGGGTCATCACACAAATGAGTGGTTGACAGAGCTAACATCTCAAAAACGGTTCTTCCGGTTTTGCAAGTTTTATAAAGAGAAAAGAGCAAGCAAAAATAACAGGATATTACGATGGTCAGGATATGAAAAATAGGATGATCACCCAAGACCTACGTAAATCGCAAAGTTGGCAAACTAAAGTTTAAATCTTTCATCCTGTCCATCCTAATATCCTGTTATTTTTGCTCCGATGTGTTACCTACATTTCCCCATTTCTATGCATCCTTTTCTAGGTGGGTTCTATAAAACCGGATGAACCTCAAAAACTCATAATGTAGGCTTTGGCTGAACGGATTGAGGTCAGGCTTGTGATTTGCGATTTGAAAGGAGTCGGGCTTTCTAATGTATTTAGGACTTTCAAATCACAAATCACAAGCCTGACCCCACCCCGCAAAGACCTTTCATGTCATAAATTCTTGAGTAGTCATCTCTGTCAACCACTCATTTGTGTGATGACCCAAAAATCCATTATCACAAAAACAGCACAAGTAAATATTACATTAAAAACAACTTCTTTACAAATTATTAATATTCTGATATAACATACGTTACTATATATAACTATCATTACGCATTGTTATAAAATAAGGATTTTTATGCGTTTACAACTTAAAAACGACCACCCCCCTAGTCAGCCACCATCTGCTTTAGACGGCATAAAAATGGCAACCACGCCTGCTTCTGAGGGCCTTTTTGGTAGATGTGTTTCTTATCTCCGCAATACTGTATCGGTTATCCGCACCCAAATCACCTTAGACAAGATTGGCCAGATTTCTATTGCCGCAAGTGTTGCCTTAGGAGCTTCCGTAGCTTTTAAAGGTTCAGACTTAGGTGCCAAATTAGATGGGCTTGCCATTGCAGCTTATGGCAGCGCTTTAGCCTGCGGTTTAATGGGTATGGGCGCGGCCTTAAAAGGTCAAAGAGCAAAAGCTGGCAAATGCATGCTACTTGGTGCAGCCATTGCCGGCATCTCCCAACAAGTCATGTCCACCCACAAGAACCAAAGACACAATGCATCCGTATGCCTATCGCAAAATGCTCAGCTTCGATCTGAAAATGTTAATCTTCATTATCGAAATACTAGGCTCGCATCTAAAAACGCCAGGCTCAAAGCTAAATTCGCTGATACCACCTCTAAACTCGCTGCTGCAAAAGCAAAATTAAGTGACTTTCAATCGAAAAACATATTTCAGCGCTTTTGGCCAAACGATATCCCCACGGACGAGAAAACAAAAACCGATCCCCCTCGCACCCCCCCACTAAAGAATAACAAAGTGCCGGCTGGTAAGGTGAAACATGGACGCCGCATTGTCTTTGGATCAACCTACATCGCAGAAAACAATCCGGAACGTCAGGCCCTGGCCAAGCTGGTCGATGACAACCATAAGGAATATGCCGAGCGCTGGGGTTTGACACATCGCGTCGTCTCTGAAAATTTATTGAAAGGACAGTGTGCGACAACTTCTGATAGCATTCATTCAACGAAAGACTGCGTGCCTTATTGGAATAAAGTAGCCGTTTTGCGTGAATGGTTGAATAAACCAGCCGCGCAATCTAAAATAGAAGATTGGTACGTACTGGCTGATGATGATATGCCCGTCACCAATATGAAAGTCGACCCCTTTGCAGCCATCGACATCCTCCGCAGGGGGGAAGATACCAGTGTGATCGTCGCTAGAGATGTCATTTCATGGACAGGAAAGGAGTACGACTCGGTCAACACCGGTCTCTTTTTTGTTAGGAAAGATGAAGCCAGCCGGAAACTCATCGAGAAGCTTTGGGAAAAACGCAACGACTATGCGACTTATAAAGACCACTGCCGCACACTAGGAACGTGCATCAATCAGGACGTGCTGCATGAGCAAGAAGGCTTGGCCCGTTTGATCAGGGAAGACAGCTCCTTACTGGATCGCGTCATGACAGTCGTAAAACCTCGCGACACTTATGGCACTACTGAATTAGCTTTGAACACATTTTCCAGAGAGGGATGCTTCGTTCGCAAACAGAACGGCTGGAAAGAGGAAAAAATCAGTTATAATGACCCGAAAGAAGGGATATGGCGTCCTGGCGATTGGATGGGGCAAACAGCAGGCGTACCGACCTGGGGCTGGCACTGTGCTGATAAGGCAAATGGCAAGCCGCCCGGCGCATTGCGGAAAGACAAGTTGAAAATTATGATCGATCAAACCGTGCGCTAATTTACTCCGCGCGATTAAGAGCATGCACTAATGAAACCATCAATGAACATTCATTATGAGGCGGGCAAATGACAATATCTTCACATGTTAAGACAAGACAGCAACCGGCACCGGCGGTGGGCCTTAACACACCCTATGGAGCCAAACCCAGCCTTGTTTCGGCCACCACGCAAAAAATTATTAACCTATTCAGTCTTGACAATATCGCCCGGCTGGCCATCGCCGCCAATGTGGCCATCGGCGGGTATGCCGTCGCCACGAGCTCGGAGGCTAGCGGCCGGTGGGATGGATTCTCCATTGCAAGCATGGGCTCGGCCCTGTCATGTCTGTTATGGGGTGTCGGCTGCGTCCTTAAGGGTGAAAAGCATAAGGCCATTACCCGTCTGGCCCTATCCGGAGCCATCTTTGGCACCACGCAATTTATTGGAAATGTAACAAATACCCCTTCAACACTGCAGAGAGAAAATGACAGACGAAGCAATCCGGCATTAAATATAACTTTCAATATCTTCACGGCAGCTGAAAATCCGTCAATTATGTCGCAGCCACCCCTGCCATCAACCGGTATTGATTTTTCCGCGCATCATACAGCCACATTGACTCCTGAAACTATTGAGCCACAGATGACTTTGCAAAACGGGGCCGTTGAGACAGAATCGCTGGCACTGAAGGCAAAGGTTGCCCAGGCCCTTGCACATGGCGGGAGGCTGGAACCTATACGGGATACGACAAGCGGTCTGTATGTAATCAAAGACCAGTTCGACACCCCCTTAGCTATTTTTAAGCCGGAAGATGAACGGCCTAATGGACCGCAAAATCCCGACCCCGCCAAACGGAAACAAACAGCCGCGGCTGACGATATTTATTTTCATAAAATGAGCAGCTTTGAACAGGGAAAAACGCAAGCGAGGCAGCATTTGGCCAAACTGCTCGATTTCGGCAATCTTCTGCCAGCCGGCGGAAAGGCCAACATGACCAGTTCCCTTTTCGTTGATGTGGAGGCCGAAGCTTCACATTCCCCGCCAAGACAGCAAACCAAAGAAGGCTACCTTCAGGCTTGGGTGCCAAATGCGGGCCCAGTGATTAATTTTCACCCTAGCGTGAAAGTGAATGCTACCATAAAAGGCGGACTCGATATCCCTGAAGCAGCCTATGAATTTGAAAGGAATCCGATCCTCAATGAAGTCCCTCTGGCCGAGCTGCAGAAGATTGGCGTGATGGACATCCTGGTGTATAATGAAGATCGACATCCCGAAAATATTCTCGTCACCCGCGATACTGACGGCAAACCCCACCTGGTTTCCATTGATTGCGATGCCATCTTGCCATACAAACTATGGAATTTGAACGGTCTTTATAAACATCAACGTGCCAATGAGCCTTTTTGTCCTGAAATTATCGAGCTTATCAGCCAACTGAATCCAACACAGATACAAAAGACGGTTTCCAAAGCCAAATTAGGCCCTCAAATGGCCAAGAATGCACGCGCCCTCGCACTGGTAGTCAAGAAATTCGCCTCTTTAGGCAAATCATTAGCCGATATTTATCGCTTCGTACGCAGTCCCTCCAATGAACTGGAACCTACCGACCCCTCCCCTTTATGGACGCTGATGGAACAGGCCGAAGCAAGCGCCATTAATGCCTTGGCAGATGGCGACCAGAAACTGCTAAAACATTGGAAACATTTACACTGGGTGGTGTGGGATAGAAAATCACCATTATCGGATGCTGATAAAACCTTTATCAAGGGATATCTAAAGCGGGATGCCCGACGCATAAGCAAAGCCTTGAAAACCAACTATTGGAAGTCACTTTCAGCCACCCTAGAACAAGAAGTCGTTAAAATCGGGAGTTAACCTTACCGAAAGGGAACTCGCCAAAACACCCAAGTTGCCAAAAGATGAGTTATAACAGCTAGCGGACAAAGCGGACGATATAGATATATGGGTACTAGGATACATGCCCGATTGTCGGCTTCGTCCGCCTTGTGTCTGCTTCGTCCGCCTTGTCTTTGCGCTTTATGATTGGCGCAGGCGTTTTACCAGAGCGCTGATGAGCTGGCAGGCGCGCTCAATCTCTTCGCCGGTAGTGAAGCGGCTTAGGGAGAAACGGATGGAAGAGCGCACCAGCTCAAGCGGCAGCCCCATGCCGAGCAGCACGCGCGAAGGCTCAAGCGAACCCGAAGCGCAGGCCGAACCGTGGCTGGCGGCGATGCCGGCGCTGTCCAGGCCCATCAACATAGCCTCGCCATCGACGCCTGCAAAAGCCAGGTTGCTGACATTGACCGTGCGCGGACCTTGACCATTGACAGACACGCCCGGCAGCTCTTCCATGAGCGTCTTTTCAAACGTATCGCGCAGCGACTGCATGCGCAGCGAGGCTGCCGGCAGTTCCCAAGAGAGCACTTCGATAGCCTTTGCCAGCGCGGCAATGCCCAAGACGTTTTCCGTACCCGCCCGCCGGCCGAACTCCTGCTCCCCGCCCACCAGCAAGGGCTGGAATTTGACGCCGCCGCGCAGATAACAAAAACCTATCCCTTGCAGCGCGTGCAGCTTATGTCCGCTGAAGGACATGGCCGAGATGCCGGGGGTAATCTCAAACACTTCTTTACCGAGCAGCGCGACGCCATCGACGAAAAAAGGGATGCCGTGCTTCTGGGCAACTTTGCCGATGGCGGCAAGATCGGTTTTCACCCCCGTCTCGTTATTGACGGCCATCAGCGCGATCAGCTTGGTAGCGGGCTGGATGGCGGCCTCAACGGCCTCGGCCGTGACCGCGCCCCAAAGTCCGGGAGACAAAACAGTCGTCTTGTAGCCGCACAGCTCCAGCTGCTTGACGGTGGTAAATACGCAGGCGTGCTCGGCGGCAGAGGTGATGATGTGGCCGGCTTGCGGCGGCAGCAGGCCGCGGATGAGCATATTGGCCCCTTCGGTGCCGCCAGAGGTGAAAATGATTTCCTGGGGTTTGACATGCAGAAAGGCGGCAATTGAGCTGCGCGCCCGGCTAATTAAACTGCGGGCTTTTTGTCCGTAGGCATGGGTACTTGAGGGGTTGCCGATCAGCTCAGGAAGCAGGCTGATGATTAGATCGTTGACACGGGGGTCTAAAGGGGTGCTGCCATTATTATCGAGATAGATCCTTGGATTCATGCAACTCTTCAACCTTTGTAAACACCACGGTAATGTTGTCGCGTCCACCCTTCTCATTAGCACAGGCCACAAGCTGAGTGGCGGCTTGCTGGATAGTGGCAGCGGCCTTAATAATAGCCTGAATCTCCTGTGCTGTCAATAGATCAGACAGTCCATCGGAACACATGAGATATAGATCATTAGGCAACACATCCGCGGTATCGACAGTAGGCTCTACTTTAGGCTCTGTGCCGATGGCTTTAGTGATGATATTTTTATAGACGAAATCCGAAGCTTCGCGCTCGTTTAGCTGCCCTTGATCCACCAGCTCGCGCAATAGCGAATGGTCGCTTGTCAGCTGCTGCAGCTTACCATCGCGAAAGCGATAGATGCGGCTGTCGCCGACATGGGCAAAGATCAGACTGTGTTCATGAAAGAGCAAGCAGCATAGCGTAGTGCCCATGCCGCGCAGTTCATCCTGCGTGCGGCTAAGCTTATAGACGAGCGTGTTCACATGCCGGATGGCTCGGCGCATAAGCTCTTTACTGTCTGCCAAGCCGCCAGCTTCCCGCATGGGGGCGATTTTTTTGCGCACGATGCGGCAGAGCATATTAGCCGTTTCGCGGGCGGCGACTTCACCGGCCTGATGACCGCCCATGCCATCGGCAAGCAGGAAAAACCCGTCTTCGGGTAACGCCGCCCAGATGTCTTCATTATTTTGACGGACAAGGCCGATATCGGATAGACCGAATGCCAGAAGTTTGTACGGCATTAGAAGTGCAGCCACCATTTAAGAGTATGCTCCGAATGAGAACGGCCTGATTTTTCGCCCGGCCATGCAGTTATATATTAAAAATCAGCATAACATATAGCATCTTTAATTTCTACAACGGTTTAGCATCGGGATTCTAAAAATCGCCATAAAATAGCAGGATCAGGCTGATCCCATTGAAGGTGGCATGCAGGGCGATGGAAGCCCAAAGGGAATTTTGGCGCTCGCGCATAAAACACAGATAGCAGGAAAGCAGGAACAGTGAAATCAGCAGCTCGAAATTTTCAACGCCTTGCTTGATGGAGAAATGGAACGAGGCGAAAAGTATGGACGTCATGATAATGGACTTGCCAGATCCAAACAGGCTTTTCAACCATGACTGCAAAAAACCCCGAAACAACAGCTCCTCAAAGCAAGGCACAATGGTGACGATGGCGACAACCGTCAGCCAAAACAAGGACGGATGCTTGAAAATGTCTTTCAAATGCGATACCGCCACCTGATCTGCATGCGGGCCCTGATAGACGAATTGCTGGATAACGTCAGTGACTTGACTGACGGCAATGATCAAAGGATAGGCCAGCAGCCAGGTGGAGGCGCCAAGCGCCATATCAACAGCCACCTGCCAGCTTTTACGGGGAGGATGCCCCTCACCCCATATCTCGCCGCGGCAACTGCGGTTTTGCTCCAGATAGTAAAGGCCGAGCGCAAGCGCCGTGCAGACCATCCCCAGCAGATTGATCCAGCCTTGTGTCTCCTGGTCGGGATTGGCCTCGGCGGATGGGACAAGCCGCCCTTCTTTCAGCGAGAGCCAGAACATGTAAAAGGAGGGCACGGCGATCAGTTCGACGCAAAGGAAGACGGCAAAAGCCCCCAGCACGACCTTCCAGCCGAGCCAGGAGCTTTGCCTTACCTGGCCTGATACATGGGCCAAAGTTTGATCTTTCAGGGCTTGATCTTTCAGGCGATAATACCCCAATTTCCAGGCCACAAAAGAAGCGAACAATCCGACAGCTACGGCGATAAAAAAGACATATAGCCGCTCCTGCAAGAGGGTTTCAAACGCAGCATTCATGCTTATCTGGTACTCCAAAGGACTTCTTCCAGTCGCCGCGCCAGATTGCATGCCATGCGCCGATGCACGATGCCATAGGGCGACAGTGCATAGCCTTTGCTGCCCCAGCATACAATCTCTTCACCGCACGTATCCCGTGACGGCGCCATCAGATAATGTGCTTTAACGATCTCATAGAGGATAACGCGGGGTGTCTCGCAGCGCACATCGATAACCTTTAAGCGCATGCGCATGGTGGCTATTTCGTTGCAGGCATTGGATGGCGAGATGGGCGCTCCGCCACAAGAGTCGCAGTCTGTGATCGAGTCTTCGATCACTTCCATGGCCACGATGAAATCGGCACAGGCGAAGTCTGGGCAAAATGACATCTGGCTATCAAAAAAATCGGTGGCTTTGTATTTCGACCAGGCCGGCCCGATCTCTTTCGGCAATAGCACGTATAACTCGCCGCTATTCATAAACTCATAGTAAAGTGCTTCGGAGATTTCCGCAGATACATCCCAAGGTAAGCCTGATTGAGATATATCGACAGCGGGAATCAAGGCCACTTTGGGCTTGGGTGTGCCGTCGTCGCGGCAGGGAAAGTAATCGACATAGCGTGGGGCCCCACAGCCAACTGCCAGTATGGTTATTAGCATGGACAAGATGATTTTAAGCATAGTATTATCTCCTTTGACAGGGAAATATAGCAAATCCCCTTCTTTCTTGGTAGAATTTAGAATCAAAATTGCAATTTATCACACCGGCAAGCTAATCTAAAAAATTCAACGCCAAGCGGAGCTGCGGAACCCTACCATAGCGGGAATTAACAAAAAACGGCACAGAGATGCTAAACGTCTTTCGCTCTGCTATTTATACCACGCGCGGTATAGATGCAGCCGTTTTTGGCTATTGGTTTAATTTCGTGCCTTTAAACATCCAGGCCAAGATCTTGAGTTAGCCGTGAAAACGGCGGCAGCATGTAGCCACAGGTGTGAACCTGTGGTAATCACAGCCCAAGAGATTAAGCCGTGGCTACGGCGGCAGGGTCTTCGAGCGCTCTGCCGCCGTAGCCACGGCTTGATATTGCCGATGTATTTACCACAGGTTTTCACCTGTGGCTACATGCCGCCGCCGTTTTCACGGCTAACTTAAAGATTCTTGATGCTGGATGTTTATACCATGATCTATACCACGCGCGGTTAGGTTGTGCATATTTCGGCTGCGCCAAAGTCCCGCGGTTGAACGATCGAAAGCGACCCAATATTGCAATATGGGGTCGCTTTCGATCGTTCAACCGCGGGAGCTGTCGCGTTGCCAAAATGTGCACAACCTAACCGCGCGTGGTATAGTGAGAATTTAGAATCTTAACAGCTAGCAGGTGGAATTATGTGTGATCAGCGCCTTAAGGTCAATTTTGTGGAAAAGAAATCTTCTTTCCCCTCATCTGCAGCCCTTGGCGGCAAAAGCTCGCGCCGCCAGGAAACCCAAGCCAGGATGGAACGCCTATGGCACCAGGATGTGCAGCAATTTAATCCCGAACGCGACTGCATGCAGCGCCAAAGGGTGCAGCGCACCATCGAAGCGCTGCGCACGCGCACCTCTCTGACAGGCCTAAAGGCCGTCGATCTCGGCTGCGGCGGGGGCGTAATTTCGCGTCTTTTGCGCGATGGCGGCGCCGCCATCGATGCCGTCGATGTAGCCACCAATGCCTTGCAGCTGTTAAAAAGCGCAGATATGCAGCACATCACCCCGATCCATGACTGCCTGCCCAACACGCGCCTGGCTGACAACGCTTATGACCTGGTGGTATGCACTGAAGTCATCGGTTATCTGCCGGCCGATGAATACCGCCTGCTGTTTGCCGAGCTTGCGCGCCTGGTCAAAGCCGACGGCCTGGTGGCTTGTTCTACCGGCTTGGATATAGATACCGACGATGCGCTAGAACGCTTTGCGGCGCTTGGCGAGACGGAATTCATCATCGACCAGTGGGTGCTGAGCTATCACCGCCTCTTCATCCAGCTTTTGCGCTTGTTGGAGGCGCCGGCGGCCTTTGTCAAAGCCAGCCAAAGCCGCGATGTGCGCCAACAGGAGCTGGCCAAGCGCGCATATTTCAGCCGCTTTTGGTTTAAATGGAATTCGACAGCCGTGCTGGCGCTATGCTGGAAAATCGTCAACTTAGCCTCAGCCCCGTTGGCAGCAGGCTTGCGCCAAAATAAACCGCTATTGACAGCGCTGGAACGCATCACCAAATTCCTGTGGAGCGAGTCGGGTATCAGCCATGCCTTATTTATCGGCCGAAGACGTCCATTGACCTTCCCTCTGCCGGCCGGCGAGATGCCGCGCGAAATGAAACATAAAAGACAAGTTTGGGAATAGATAAAAAAAACACCGGAGATTATCTCAAGGCATAAAACGCTATCCTTAAGGCTGCTACATTCCTGTCCTGACCTGGTTCGGACTGTTCTATTCCATGAGGTCCCCGGTGAAAGATTTTCTTTGCGAAAGAGGTTCTTTGCGAAAGATCGATCGCTATTTTAGCGAGTGAACATTAAAGATAGCATGCCGCCGCATTATTCTCAATGCAGAACTTAAACGGTAGCGGATCTCCTTGGCGATGATGCGCGATAGTATTGTCCGATCGGGCTATCTGGCGAAGCAGCCGGAATATCATCGGCTTGCTGGCACGAGATATAGACGATACAAGCCCCCAAACGCGCCAAGCTAAGCATGATGGCCGGCGCCATCAAGCCCAAAGCCGCATAACAGCAAATTTTGCCTGTTTGACAAGAACCATCATCGCCATCATCACACTGCGTCGATACCAAATAGGCGCCGATGACCCCGCTAATGATGCCGATAGTGCCGGGAATGAGCAGTCTTTTCCAAGTCCTTCCCCAGCAGGAATTTCTCACCTCACAACAAAAATAGCCGCTTGGCGATGTTCTAGACACTTTAAAAGGCGGCTGCAGTGGGTTTATCGGCGATATGGTCAACGAATACATCGAAGAATCTGATTGTTGCAGATTCAGCGATGTGGATGAGGGAGGGTTTGTCTGTCCATTGCAAGGGGAAGCGGCACATGTTGGCGTATCTGATGGCGACATCTCCGGTGATGCTGATGATAGTGAGGAGATGGATAATGATCCAAGTGAAGATAGCGGCGATGCTAGTGGCGATTTTATCGGTGAGGAAGCTATCGGTGACAAGACCGGTTGGAATGGCGCTGCTGTATTGGATGGCAAAAGGTAAAGATGTGGCGGTCGATTGGCGATGGTGGACGCAAAAAATGACATAACAACCTCAATTAAAGAATGGATATTCCAAAGATATTTACACCACACGCGCTTAGGTTTGACGTCTTTAGCTATGCCCAAGCCCCGTGGTATAATCCTAACTGCGGCGGCTGCACACAGAAAATCTGTCTAATCGTTTCACATGCTCAACTGGCGTTTCTCGTATCATATGGCATTAGACCCTGCTGCCGCCGTCATATGATACTCCTTCATTTTCCTGACCACATTGCTTGCATAGGCTCTTTGCACATTTTATCACCCCTATGCTAATGGCGGGGGCGGCTAAAGTTAAGCCAATGAAAAAGAGGGTTTTACCGGCAGTGCATTGGGCATCATCAGCATCATTACAGTCTGGGGGGCTAAGCTTCCTCCTATGATGGCCAAAACAGTCCCGCTGACCAAACTCGCCATGGCACCCATCATAATTTTATGCCAATTTCTGCCCCAGCAAGAATTATCCCTTGAGCCTTGCCGGGTAGGACTTGCGCTGCTGTCGGCCAAAGTAAAAAACGAGCGATGAGAATTTGCGGTAGTAGCATAGGGAGTCGACATAAGATCCTCTCTTTTAAGAATACATACACTCAAAGCATACAAGACACACTAAAAACAAATAATCGATCGATGTTTTAATGTATACCATGATCTAGCGAGAGTTTGACATCTTGGACGGCGCGACAGCTCCCGCGATGGCATGATCGTAAAACCACCCAATATGGTTCATCCGGTTTTGCAGGACAAAGGTTATAATGGTCCCGGAAATTTGGACAATGGTCTAAGCTAATACCCTCTTTAAGAAAAGAGGTGAAAATGAGCCGAACAAGAAAAAAATATCCCCCAGAATTTAAAGTCAAAGCCGTGCTTGAGATTTTGAAGGGAGAAAAGACTGCAAGTCAATTATCCGGTGAACTGGGAGTGCATCCTATCGTGTTGTCGGAGTGGAAAAAACACTTTTTATCAACTGCCACAACTGTATTTGAAAAACCGAGCAAGATGACTGGGACAGCACAGGAAGTTAAAGAAAAGGCAGAACTTTTCGAGCAAATCGGACGTCTTAAAATGGAGGTGGAGTGGCTTAAAAAAAAGTTAGGATGTTTGACTTAAATTCTCGACGACTTCTAATAGAGCCAGATCATAAGAAGTTGTCGCTATCAAGTCAGTGTCATTTGCTTGGAATGTCACGATCTGGGTTGTATTATAAGGCCAAACAGCCCAACGAGGAAGATTTGGCACTCATGCGGGCTATTGATGAACAATATCTTCAAACTCCCTTCTATGGAAGAAGACGGATGACGATAGCAATGAGAGCTCAAGGTTTTTTTGTAGGAGGAAAAAGGATTCGAACGGCGATGCAGACAATGGGTTTAGAAGCAATCTATCCCAAGCCCAATCTGAGTGCGGCAAATAAGGAGCATAAAAAGTTTCCTTACCTACTAAGAGGGATTGTAGTAGATAAACCCGATTTGGCATGGGCTGCAGATATCACCTACGTTCCTTTGTTGAAAGGATTTGGATACCTTTTTGCGATCATCGATTGGTTTAGCAGGTATGTGATCGAATGGGAACTTTCGAATCTGCTGGATGCGGAATTTTGCATTAATGCATTAGAAAGAGGGCTTTCTCGAGCTAGTCCTGAGATATTCAACACAGACCAAGGAGTTCAATTCACCTGCTGTTGGTTTGTAGAGAGATTAGAAGCAGGCGGAGTCAGAATCAGTATGGATGGAAAAGGCAGAGCCCTTGATAATGTGTTTATTGAAAGGCTCTGGAGAAGCGTGAAGTATGAAGAGATTTATCCAAAAGGGAATGAACGCTTGAAAGATGTCCGTAATGGACTTAAGAGTTATTTTAAGTTTTACAACGAGAGCAGGCCACACCAAGGACTGGGTTATAAAACGCCTGCGGAGGTGTATTTTTCTAGGCAGAGCCTTTAGGAAAAGGGGGCAAGCCCCCTTACCCCCCTTCCGCCTTCGTTGGACTTGGATTACCTTGATTTTTAAAGGAACTTGAGGGGCAAGCCCCCTCAATTCCCCTTTAGCTGCAAGAACAACAAAAACTTGAGGTTATTAGCTTAACTTTTCCCATTTTTTGTCTAGACAAAGGGGACCACTTTA
>CAWHMU010000022.1:0-20742 GCA_963830365.1 uncultured Chlamydiae bacterium | reverse complement strand
TGGCTCAAAGGACCACCTTGGGAAACGAGATAGTAAGCCATTGTTAGAATCTGTCGGTACTCCTTAGGAAAGCTGGATTTTAGCAGCCCTTCCAGACCTAACTGGTCGGTGATGGTGTCGAGAATAATCGAAGATCCTACTATCTCGGCAGATGCTGTGATAATCGGATCTCTAACAGCAGCTTGTTCAGGCGCAAGACGCTTAGCCGGAACGAATTCTCCGTTGGCAGGATCAAGTTTGCCAATGCACACCTGTTTATTGCGCGCTTGTTTTTTTTTCTTATCCCAGCATGAAACAGCCTCATAAACATATGTAATGCCAGTTTTCTTGTTTATCTGATGTACTCGATAGGTCATATGATTTCCTTTTTTCATGGTTATAATTATAACCATGAAAAAAGGAAAGAAGTTTTAAAGTTAAGTGTCAAAGCATTGTTGTTTAATGACTTGTGTTGTACCTAGTTATAATTCTTACGGGAAATGAGGTTACTAAGGCTTTTTGACGAATCATCATGGGCAGGTACTCATTTGTGCGATGAACCACATTTTGCTTTAACAGATTTGAGTACGCTCTCAAATACTCATGACAAGGGTGGTGACTTAAGGATTGGGCTCTGGCTTGTGATTTGAAAGTCCTACAGGGGATTAGAGAGCCAAACTCTTTTTTGGCCTACAACACCGGATGAACCAGAAATATACCCCGCGCTAATGATGATTCAGCAAACTTCCTTTGAAAAAATGGGCGGGTGTTTTAAGATCAAGAGATCTATATATAAGATGCTTTAACTCCTCCCTAAAGGAATCCCTTATGCGTGAATCTATCTTTTCGGCTGCCATCCGGGCGTTTTTCCTGGCCCTATTCGGCGTCGCCGGCCTGCTGATCGGCTTTGTCGTCATCTTCGCCCTTGTCGGCGCCATATCAGACACCAGCGTGGCCGAGCCGGAAATCGCCTATACGTATACTCCCGAAATAAAGCCCAATGCCGATGGCATCCGCAAGGAGCTGTCCAAAGATGCGCCCGTCATCCTCAAGCTCAATATCAGCGGTATCATCGGTTTGGATTCGCTCACGCATAAGGCCGTGGAACAGCAGCTGATAGAATCGCGTGAGCGCTCCTTAAAAGAGCGCGTCAAAGCCATTCTGTTGTATATCAATACTCCCGGTGGCACAGTCGTCGATGCCGACGGCATCTACCACGCCATCAAAAGGTATAAAGAAACCTACAAAGTGCCGGTCTATGCCTATGTCGATGGCTTATGCGCTTCAGGGGGCATGTATGTGGCATCGGCGGCAGATAAAATTTATGCCAGCGATGTCAGCCTGATCGGCAGCGTGGGCGTGATCCTGCCCACAATGTTGAATTTCTCACAGATCATGGATAAAATCGGCATCCAGTCGCTGACGCTCTATGACGGCAAAGGCAAAGACAATTTAAATCCACTGCGCCCCTGGCATAAGGGAGAAGAGGATAATATCAAAAATGCCATCACCTACTACTATGGCATGTTCGTGGATATCGTGACTGCCAACCGCCCACTATTAGACAAAGAAAAACTGATCAACGACTACGGCGCCAATATTTATCCGGCAAACCTGGCTAAGGAATATGGCTATATCGATGAGACCGGCCATACCCTCAATGATACCATCAAACTGCTGGCGGAAAAAATCGAAATCAAAGATGATTACTATCAAGTCGTCGCCCTGGAAAGCAAATCCTGGATTTCGGAGTTGTTCAAGGCGAAATTGGATCTGCTTAGCGGACGCATCACGCACCAACTCGAACTGACACCGGACATGCATCCTAAATTAATGCAGCAGTATTTATACCTCTATCGGCCATAAGAAAGCTTGGTCACCATAATTCCTTTCACCTCTCTTTGATCTCTGTGTATGCTGTGGTATTATAAATTCTACCATAGAGCCCACAGAAATCGAAGAGAGGGATCCCCATCCCAACAGAGAATTTATGCAAAAAATCTTCATCATCGACGCCTCCGGATACCTGTATAGCGCCTATTTTGCCATCCGCAATATGACCAATAGCAAAGGGGAATCCACCAACGCCCTCTATGGTTTCATCCGCTCGGTACTTAAGCTGATCAAAGATTTCCAACCTACCCATATCGTCTCGGTCTTCGACGGGCCCCATAATGGCAAGAAACGGGAAGAAATCTATCCGGACTATAAAGCCCACCGCTCGGCAGCCCCGCAGGATTTGCCCTATCAGATCGCTTGGGCGCAGGCATTCTGCACGCTGCAGGGCATCCCTTGGCTGAATATTCCTGAAGTTGAAGCCGATGACACCATGGGCAGCATCGCCACCTGGGTCAGCAACCGGGCAGGCGCCAGCGCCTACCTTTGCACCAGCGATAAAGACATGTGCCAGCTGGTTAAAGATCATATCTTTATGCTCAACACGCGCAAAGACAATCTGGTCATCGGTCCTCAGCAGGTGGAGGAAATCCACGGCGTGCTCCCCGACCAGATGATCGACTTTTTGGCCATGACGGGCGATGCCTCCGATAACGTGCCGGGCTTGCCGGGCATCGGACCTAAAACGGCCGCGGCGCTGCTCAAGCAGTTCGGTTCACTAGACAATTTACTCGCCAATAGCGCTGATGTCGTTGGCGACAAAAAACGTGCCGCCATCATCGAAAACGCTGATAAAGCCAGGCTCAGCCGGCAGCTTGTCACCATCGATCTCGCCGTGCCCATTCCGCATGATGAAAATTTCTATCGCTTAAAGCAGCCCGACATTTCCCAACTGAAACAGTTCTATTCAAGTATGAACTTCAATTCGCTCATCAAAGAGCTCGACCTATCGACGCAGGCACAATCTATACATACCCATTCCGCCAGCCAGCAGCTCTCCCTCTTCCCTGAAGAAGCGCCACCTGTCGACAACTACCAGCTGGTCGATGACGAACAGAGCCTGCAAGCACTCATCGCCATGCTGCAGACAAAAAAAGAAATCTGCTTTGACACCGAAACAACCAATGTCCGCCCCCTCAAAGCTGAACTTGTCGGCATCGGCTTTGCCCTCGAACCACATAATGCCTGGTATGTACCTGCCAATGGCGCACTCGGCCTTAATCGCGTGCTGGAGGCTTTCAAGCCGCTTTTTGAGAATCAGGCCCTAGGCTTTTACGGTCATAATGTCAAATACGATTACCATGTGCTGGCCAATTACGGCATCCACGTGGCCAACATCTGCTTTGACACCCTGTTAGCCTCCTATGTACTGAATTCGCACCACCGCCAACATTCGCTTGACACGCTTGTGCTGCAATATTTCGGCCAGGCCATGACTGACATCAGCGAGCTGATCGGCAAGGGAAAAAAAGCCATTACCATGCTTGATGTGCCCATCGATAAGGTATGCACCTACTGCTGCGCCGATGCCGACTACACCTGCCGCCTAAAAGCCGTGCTGGAAAAAGGCTTGCACGAAAGAAAACTTGGAAAAATATTTTTTGACATCGAGTTGCCGCTACTAACAGTCCTAGCCGGCATGGAAAGGCGCGGCATTTTTGTCGATGTCCCCTGCCTGAAGAAAATGTCGCATGAAATCCAACACAAAATCCAGCTCATCGCCCAGGAAATCTATCAGCTGGCCGGCGAAGAATTCAACCTCAATTCGCCCAAACAGCTCAGCCACATCCTGCAAGATAAACTGCACATCCCACTGCCTAAAAAAACAGCCACCGGTTTCTCCACCAATGCCGACATCCTGGATGCGCTGAAAAATAAATATCCCATCGCCGGCATCATCCTGGACTACCGCTCTTTGGAAAAACTGCGTTCCACCTACATCGAAAACCTCCCCGATGATGTCCTCCCCCAGACCCAACGCATCCATTGCACCTTCAATCAATCCGTGGCCGCCACCGGCCGGCTATCCTGCCAGGATCCCAACCTGCAGAATATCCCGGTGCGCACCGAAGAAGGACGCAAAATACGCCAGGCTTTCCGTCCGCAGCTGCCCGGCTGGAGCTACCTTGCCGCCGACTACTCACAGGTCGAACTGCGCCTGTTGGCGCATTTAAGCCAGGATCCAAATCTGCTGCACGCCTTTAACCACAACGAAGATATCCACCGCTTCACCGCCGCCACCATGTTCAATATCCCTTTGGCAGAGGTCACTAAGGAACAGCGGCAACAGGCCAAGGCCGTCAATTTCGGCATTATCTATGGACAACAGGCCTTTGGCCTATCTCAGGAACTGAAAATCGACATCAAAGATGCCGCCGCCTTCATCGATATGTATTTCAAACGCTACCCCCATGTGAGAGACTTCCTCGAGGATTGCAAAAATCAGGCCCGAAAAACCGGCAAAGCCGTCACCTTCACCGGCCGGGAACGCGCCATCCCCGAAATCAGCAGCAAAAATGGACAGCTGCGCCAGCTGGCCGAGCGCCTGGCCGTCAACACCCCCGTGCAAGGCGCAGCGGCAGACATGATCAAACTGGCTATGCTTAAAATTGATGAAAAACTTTCTCAACAGCATCTGAAAGGCTATATGATTTTGCAGATCCATGATGAACTGATCTTCGAAATTCCTGACGAAGAAATAGAAATCTTTAAACCGCTAGTCAAAGAAGCGATGCAGGGAGTTTTTCAGTTAAAAATTCCATTAACTGTTGATATCGCTATTGGCAAAAATTGGAAAGAATGTTAATGTTATCTAAAGTAGCCGTAACCGGCGGTCTTTCGTGTGGCAAATCATCAGTTTGTCGTTTCTTTAAAGAACTTGGAGCCCACGTAGTCAGTGCCGACGAAATCGTTCACCAACTATTGTCTTCACCCAAAACATCCCTAGGACAACAAGTCATTGCTTTGTTAGGTGCAGATATTGTCGTGGATGGTCGGATCGACCGCAACCAGATTGCTAAAAAGGTTTTCAACGATCCGGCATGGCTAATATCCCTGGAAAAACTTCTTCACCCTGCTGTCTTAAGTGAAATTGAAAATCGGTATCAACAGGTGAATAATCAAGGTGATGTGGCTTTATTCGTTGCTGAAATCCCTTTATTATTCGAAGTCGCAGGCGAAAATTATTTTGACTACACCATTGCCGTGCATGCTCCGATTGATGTGTGCCGGCGACGATTTATATCAGCCACCGGCCATGCCGCTGCAGAATACGATAAACGCATGACCCGCCAGTTTTCCGCGGAAGACAAGGCAAAACGTGCAGACTTCGTCATCGAAAACCATGGCAGCACAGAAGAAATGCACAAGGCTGTGTGCCATCTTTTTAACAAACTCGTTTCATCACCCAATAGATGAAAGAAACCCTTCCTTTAAAACTTTTATAATTTAGGAGTTTGATTCTTTAATGAATCCAGAAAATCCTTCTTCCGATCTATCTTCAACCTACGAAGATAATCTCACAGCCTCCGAAAGAGAATCTGCCGAGCAGACTTCATCACAAGGCTCCTCAGGCATCGAGGAGATCACCAAAATCGCTGAAATTCAGCGCATGAATATCGACCAGCTTAACCAGTTCGGCAAAAAAATCGGCCTGCGCCACCTGGGCTCGCTCACCAAATCACAGATGGTTTTCGAAATCGTTAAAGCCATCTCCGAAAAACCCAATGAAGTCCTTTATGGCGAAGGCGTGCTCGAAATCCTATCCGATGGCTTCGGCTTTTTACGCTCCCCAAATTACAACTACCTGCCTTCAGCTGAAGATATCTATGTCTCGCCGGCCCAAATCAGACGCTTCGATCTGAAAAAAGGCGATACCCTCTGCGGCACCATCCGGCCGCCCAAAGAAAAAGAGAAATATTTTGCGCTGCTGAAAGTCGACAGCATCAACGGCCGGGCTCCCGAAAAAGCTAAAGAACGCATCCTCTTTGAAAACCTGACCCCGCTTTATCCTGATGAGCGCATCGTCATGGAAACTACCAAAGACAGGCTGTCAACGCGCGTCTTAGACCTGGCAGCACCTATCGGCAAAGGGCAGCGCGGATTGATCGTCGCCCCGCCGCGCACCGGCAAAACCATCATCTTGCAAAACATCGCCAATTCCGTAGCTACCAACAATCCGGAAATCGTGCTGATCGTTCTGCTGATCGACGAGCGCCCTGAAGAAGTCACCGACATGCAGCGCATCGTCAAAGGTGAAGTCATCGCCTCGACTTTCGATGAACCGCCTGAAAGGCACGTCCAAGTGGCCGAAATGGCCATCGAGAAAGCCCGCCGCCTGGTAGAACACGGCAATGATGTCGTCATCCTGCTCGATTCGCTCACGCGCCTCGCTCGCGCTTACAACACCATCCAGCCACACTCCGGCAAGATCCTTTCCGGCGGTATCGATGCCAACGCCCTGCACAAGCCCAAACGCTTCTTTGGCGCCGCCCGTAATATCGAACAAGGCGGCTCGCTGACGATCATCGCCACCGCCCTGATCGAAACAGGCTCGCGTATGGATGAAGTCATCTTTGAAGAATTTAAAGGTACCGGCAATATGGAATTGGTGCTGGACCGCCGCTTGGCCGACCGCCGCATCTATCCGGCCATTGACCTGATCAAGAGCGGTACCCGCAAAGAAGAGCTCTTGTATCATCCAAGCGAGCTGGAGAAGATCTACCTGCTGCGCCAAGCCGTCGCCGATCTTGCCACCGTGGATGCCATGAACCTCCTGCTTGGACGCCTGAAAAAGACCAATAGCAATGCCGAATTCTTGCTGTCAATGAAGGAATAAGCCATGCGCAAAATCATCCCCTATCTAGTCATAGGCCTCTTGCTGACGGCAGGCTTATGGATGTATAACAGCATGGATCATTTTTCCGGCATGGTGCAGCAGTATGTGGAAAATGGGGAGTTCATCACCCTAAAGGCGCGCTATACCCCTGAACAGATCATGGAAAGTCATCGCAAGGAGCTGCTTGTCGATGACCAGCATGCCTTTCAGGATACCGGACTTAAATTCCATCCTTACGTGTTGATGGAAGTCAAATACTTCCAGCCCGACAAAAGGACGCGCGAAGCCACGGCCTTATGGAGTCTGGTGGATGGCGAAATGGTGCTCAACACCGACAGCTGGGATAAAACACATGGTTTTGAAGACGCTATCAATGCCGATGCTACACGCAATGACTTCAAACTCATGCAGGCTCTTGCCAAAAGCAAGGGGGCAAGCACGCTGGACCGGCTGCAAAAAGAATTGCAGGTCGAAAAAGAGACCTTGCACCTATGGGTAGATAGCGCTCTTGCAAAATATCTCGTCGTACAAAAAGGCAACGAGCTGCAATTGCATTTCCAGGACCCCAAAATCCTGGTACAGCCCGAGACTAAAATGAATGACTGGCTGGTAAAGAAACCCTATAACCATGCCCAGCGCGTCACAGGCAAATATTCCAATGCCCAGATCCAGAAGATCGCGAAGGCGGCCTTCGGTGAAGATTTCACTGTGCGCAGCTCAACCGAAGTCTTCCTGCCGGTATACAGCATCGAAGTCGTCAATCCCGACGGCTCGATACTCACCAGCTTTTGGAATGCGCTAAATGGTCAACGCATGACCCCGCGCTACGCCTTTCCCGCCTGGTAAGCTCCTAAACGCACACACCCACTTTGTAGGTGTGTGCGTATCGTATTTTCCCTTAAGTCATGATAGTTAGTGTCGAGCCACCCCTATTTGTCACCCATGGTATAGTGTCAAAGGCACCAACCGCAATTTCATATGATTCATCCGTCAAATGAATGCCTGTCTCAAGGAATGAGGTGCTTAAATTAGCCGTGAATACGGCAGAAGCATGTAGCCATATGCGTCAGCGTGTGGTGATCGAATATTTAGAAACAAAGCCGTGAACACGGCTCTCTTTATACTACATTTTATTCCATAGGTTCACACCTATGGCTACATGCTTCCGCCTCTATCGAGGCTAATTAGACCTTCTGGCGCCAGCCTCAGCGTAAGGCTTGAAAAAATTTAAAACACAGGAGTTGAAAATGTTTAGTTGGGAAATAAATGCTAGTGAAACCGCCATGGCTGCGCCAGAAGCCGTCTGGAATATCTATAAAGATGTGCCGAATTGGCCAAGTTGGGATCATGAACTTAGCTGGAGCCGCCTGGATGGCAAATTTGCCGAGGGGACAAAAGGGACTTTGAAGCCCAAAGGCTGGTTCGCTTCTGATTTTGTCATTTCAAAGATCGTGCCGAATGAAGCCCATAGCGATACCACCCATATGCCGTTCACCACCTTGGTGTTCAGCCACAAGCTGGAAAAAATCAACGCCAATCAAGTAAAAATCACGCACCATGTCAAGGTGACAGGCCTGTTAGCCCCGCTCCTGGCCTTAACCATGTGCTTTCAATTCAAAAAATCAGTGCCGCAAGCCCTGAAAAACCTCGTTAAAAAGGTGGAAAACCGGATCTAAAAAAAACGGCGCTTGTGGTGAAAATCCTTCACCGGCAAGCACCGTTTTTAAACTTATCTGCCAGCCTAACTAAGCCGGCATCTCTTCGGTCGGACACTTAGCGAAAATGGCCTGACGCAGCTCTTGAATGCCATCGCCACATAAAGCCGAAATTTCATATACCAAGCCCGGCGCGAGCGGAAAATCCTGATGGAACTGCAGGCAATGCGCCGCCGCTTCTTCCGAATCGATCTTGTTGAGCACCACCAGATACGGGCGCTGCAGCATCTCGGCATTGTACTTGGAAAGCTCAGAGCGCAACACGCGGTAATCATCGCTCGGATTGCGTCCATCAATGCCCGAAGCATCCAGCACAAAAAGCAAAAGCTTGGTGCGCTCAATATGGCGCAGGAATTCAAAGCCTAAACCGCGGTTGCGATGGGCGCCTTCAATAATCCCCGGAATGTCGGCGATGAAAATGCGCGATAAATCCGCACGCTGGATAAAGCCGATATTGGGCTGCAAAGTCGTAAATGGATAAGCCGCAATCTTTACTCTCACATGCGCCAAAGTGGAAATCAAGGTCGATTTACCGGCATTGGGAAAGCCTACCAAACCCACATCGGCAATCAGCTTAAGCTCAAGCTCCACCTGGATGCTTTGCCCTTCCGTCCCCGGCGTGCAGGTGTTCGGGGCCCGGTTGGTGGGTGTCTTAAAGGTCTCATTCCCGCGCCCGCCGCGCCCGCCCTTGCATATGATCCACTGCTGCTTGTCGGCGGTAAAGTCGAACAGGACCTCTTTGGTCTTAATGTCTTTCACCAATGTGCCACAAGGAACTTTAAGGATCAGATCCTTGCCGCCACGCCCCTGGCGGCTGCTGGATGCCCCCGGGCGGCCATCTTCGGCCTTAAGGATGCGGCGATTGCGATACCACTCCAGTGAATACACCTGTACGTCCGACTCCAGAATGACGGAACCGCCGCGGCCGCCATTGCCGCCTGTCGGGCCCCCTTTAGGGATATATTTCTCGCGGCGCCAAGCCACCACACCATTGCCACCTTTGCCGGCGAAGAGATCAAGATCAACGTGATCGATAAACATAAAAAACCATACCTTGCTAGCCTGAATTTTAGATCGCTCTGCTGGAATACACTGTGAAATACTCTGTGGAATATCTCGCTAATATTCAAGCAGATAGATCCGAAATCCAGGGGATTTTTCTTACAAACAAAAAGGCGCAAAAATCAAGGGACTTGACCCGCAGATTTTTGCGCCTATTACCTTAATAAACACTCTTTAGCCGCGACTACACGCCGGCTTGAATGGAGACGTATGTCTTATCGGTCTTGCGGAAAACGACGATCCCGTCGGCAAGTGCAAAGAGTGTATCATCTGTGCCCCTACCCACATTTTTCGCCGGATGCCACTTGGTGCCGCGTTGTCTGATCAGGATGCTGCCAGCTTTGACAACTTCTCCTGAGCCAACTTTGACACCCAGGCGCTTTGAATGAGAATCGCGGCCGTTACGGGTCGATCCCTGTCCTTTCTTATGTGCCATGTGTTCCTACCTTAGCTTGCGATTTGAGTAATTTTCACTCGCGAATAGTGCTGGCGATGGCCAATTCTCTTGCGGTGGTTACCAGGAATATATTTCATACATTTTACTTTAGGCCCGGCGACGTAGTCAATCAGTTCCCCAGTGACCACACATCCTGGCACAAAAGGTCCGCCTACCATAGGCGTAGAACCTTTATTTACAAAAAGCACCTCGGTGAAACGCACTTCGGAGCCAATTTCCCCGTCGAGCAGTTCGACGTCGACGGATTCGCCCACGGCTACTCTATATTGCTTTCCACCTGTTTTGATAATGGCGTACATTTTTCTCTCCCTACAGATAGCGAGTTTTGCTGTCTTTAAATTCACTTGAAAACACAAAGGATAGCGCACCTGCCGTTTGAAATCAAGCGGAAAGTTAGCACAGCCTGCAAATCCAGCTTTTTTGGCTGAAAAACCCATCTTAATATAAAATTAATAGAAACATGCTATAATAGATAGTATAAGAAAAAACAACCAAACCAACAAATAATTGGCGTTATTATGCTACCTCTAGATGTTAATGTATCATATTCAACCTCCCAAGCAAACCAGAGCCCATCCTCCACCCCTATTCCATCCCCTAAAAGCTCCCCAAAAAAAGAGGCTGAAAGCTGCACACAAAGAGTCATCAGTCTAGCCAAAAGATGCTGCACCTTCAACTTCATGAAAGAAAAAGCTGCCGGCTGCCTTAAAGCCCGCGCCAAACCCTGGCTGCCGCCTACCGCCTTGGAAAATGAAAAAGCGGGCCTTGGAGAGCAAATCAATGCTCTCCAACAAAAAAAAGCTAACCTCGAAAAACTGATGCAACATCATCGGAATAAAGAATCCCTGCTGAAAAGCCTGATTTCAGCCCACCCAAAAAACTCTGATGGCACACGCAGCAAGCTGCACACCCTAACCTGCCATAAGCATAAACTCTCAGCCGAACTCGAAAAGTGTGCCAAAGATCTCGACGATTTGCAGCTAAGACAAAATTATTTTGGAAAAATGGAAAAGGAGCATCTAACAGGACAACTAGTCAGCGCTGCCACGCAAGTGGCAAGTACTGCCGCCACTTTAGCAAATATCGCCGACCCGGGTATTGGACTTGGCGTCGGAATTGTCACTACGGCATTGACCTCTCATCTTGGCGTTCGAGACGCAGAGGCCGCCAGCAAGGAAATCAAGGATAAAGATTTTGGTGAAAAAATGGTCGCGAATGCGCGCTGCCGGACTTGGTCGCGCATTGCCTGTACAGTAGCTTCGGTAGCCTTTGGTTATTTCGTTAAACCATACCTTTTGCAAGCTGCACGAAATCTTACCGGGACAGGTGTTTAGCACAGGCTGCCAGCCGTGCTTTAGTGGCTGGATGCGATAGACCGGCTTCAAAGCGGCGCAGTTTAGTCATCAGTGGAGTTTGCCCTTCAGAGGATTTCTCTTCTAGACCAGCTGGGTTAGGCTTCGATCCCAGCCATTCCAAAATCAATAAACGCTTAAACAACCTGACCCCGCCTACCGCCTGCTGCTTATCATTGGCAGCAAACTCATCCGCACGCAATTCTTGGCGGTGCCTCACCACCGACGCCACGGCAAAGCGGCTCAACAAATAACCCGCCAGTTGGCTGGCGTAGTAGGCTAAAGAAAGCTGCGGCACACACGCCGAGGCCAGCCATTCGGCCGCAAAAACCCCACTAAAGCGCACCACACTTGATAATTGAAAGGCCTGCTTTGGATCTTGATAAGTCAAATGACCCATCTCATGGTTTATGATAAAACTCAACTCACTGTCATTTAAATCCATCTCTAAAAATTGCAGGTGCTGTTGAAATTTTTCAATCTCAGCTGGCGAAATTTTTTTCGCCAGAAAGGCGATCAATGCATCCGCCTCATCCGGGCTTTTTTCGATCAGGTCATCAAAGCGCAGCTTCTCATCGGTACACCTTTGGATGATATGTTTGTCCCTATAGAAACGCACATCTTCATTTTGGTGGCCAATCAAGCGCGGCGACAAACCAATGATGCCACAGGCCAGATTACCATGCGCACAGGCCATATGTCCGCTATCTTCGGCAATGACCCTAACTGATTTTGAAAGAGGCTTATTTTCAAATTCTTCCTTAATCTCAGATGCTGGCAGGTGGATCAGCGAGGCCAGCTTTTCAATGCGCCGCGTATTGCTATCCAAATTCGGCAAAGTCACGCGGCTACTTAATACGCCAGGCGAAAGCCCAGGCACCCAGGCATTCAGCGCTTCACAGCCCGATTGCAGCAGATTCCAGGCCGCGGATATGTAGCAAGCCGTCGACAGACCCATAAATTTCCATCTGTTATTTTCATAGTACTTTTATTTATTATACAATCAATAACAGTTCGACACAATCAAAAATAAACTATCAAACAAAACACTAATTTGTCATAAAACTAAATTGTTAAAATCGCATAACTTAGGTAGAGAGGCTTAGGTAATGGATGGCGCCGCCAATATTTTGGCTTTTTTAGAAGGGTAAAGGCTCGTCATCATCGAACCATGATTGTTCTTTGTCTTCCGGTGACAATTCTTGAAATAATTCCACATACTCATCGGCATCTATTTCGTCGGCATCTATTTCGTCGAAATCATCGGGCCCATACTCAGCAAAATATCCTCCGCCAAAATAGTCCTTTACGCGCAGGTATAGATCGCGCTGATGCTGTCTTAACCATTTCATGCGCCGCCTTTTATGGGGTTTTACAGCTGCGACAACGAGTGTGAGGTGCGCAAGCTTTTGAATATCATCACTGGGAAACTGAGTCAGCTTCTTAAGGCGCGCGATATTTAAAGCGGAAATATTACTCTGCTCCCAATAGTGCAACAGTTCATCTTTCGCTTCAATTAAGGCAATTTCTTCCTTCGGTCTTTTTTGGCACTTCTTGCAAACACATTGTCGATGTCCTTTACCTGAAAAGCTTTCGTTCGGACGTCTCTGATTGCATATTCTGCAAAATCTTCCCATAATGTAGCTGCCATTCCTCAAGTTTTGTATATACCATGCGCGGTTAGGTTGTGCATATTTCGGCTGCGCCAAAATGTGCACAACCTAACCGCGCGTGGTATAGTTTATTACTCACCACGTCGGCAAGAATAATGATACGCCAAGCCAAGTCGTTCGCAAAAGTCGATGGCAATTTCATTCAAACGCTCTTCCCGAAATTTGTACCATTTGTCCTCAATGTTGTGGCAGTGAATAGCGGTTTTAAAGCGGCCAAATGCCCCTTTACCTTGAATGGCACATAAAAGATTGTCTTGAATCCCTCTATTTGCTACGGCACCACAAAATGCTTCCATCATTTCATACTCATTTAAATCCTCCTTCATTGGGAGCGAAGCATAATGATCCGGAATCCAGTCGCCTTCGAAACCCTCATCTTCAACATCTGAAAAGTCCTCACCTTCAACAAGGCTAACAATTTGACCAGTCTGCATGTTCACAAAAGACCTTGAAAAATCACCCACCATAGCAAGCATCTCAAGCGCATCGATGATTTCATTCAGATCAACCTTAATATCTTTATTCTTTTCCACGACCCCGATCCTTTATCCTAAGCATTTTAAAGATGATGCCATGCATTTTTCCATTTTTTTAATTTTCCATGCAAGGAATTCGGATTTTTCGATATGCGGCCAGAGATCTATTCCAGAATGCATGGACGAGTTATAATCGGCAATGATCGTAAAAACGGTATTTGCTAACGTGGGAGGAGAGATGTTTTAATGGAAAAAAGAGTGGCCAGAACTGGAATCGAACCAGCGACACAAGGATTTTCAGTCCTCTGCTCTACCGACTGAGCTATCTGGCCACAAACACGTTAAGAGAGGTTGTTTGAGCGTCCCTACTTAAGAGAAAGGACGAAGATACGCCATCTCTGCTTTTTTGTGCAATCACTATTTTGCTAAAACCTGGAAATGGTGTTACTTTGGGATTTCCTGGGGGCGAATGGAAACGGTTTGGGTATTGGCCTCACCGCCACGCTGCCGGGCTTCGATCGCAACCATGTCCTGCATGATGCTGACAGCCTCAGCCATTTGCAGATCATCCAAAGTACCCTTCAGCGGCCGTCTCCAGGCCGCCGCGGCTTCCTCAGGCGTTGTGCCTTTGATGAAGCGTTGATAATTTTTATTGTTGGCGATGCGCTGCTGACTATTATTCTTTAAGGTGGTCAGCATATTGCCCGAGAAAGCCTTTTTTTGCTGTAGCGTGGGCATATAATAATGCATATACCAAGGCTTAAGATTGGGTGTGATGTCCTGCAAATCGTCATTGTATTCCGCAGCAATGGTATCCCCTTTTAAGGGATTGTCCAAAAATTCTTCACCGATATTTTCATGCACAAACTGGCTTGGCACAACGATGTCGGCCTTTACACCTTGAATTTGCGGCGTCTTGCCGGAAACGGTATAGTACTTGCCCACAGTCACTTTGAAAAAAGTGGAAGCTTGATTTTCTGTCACGGTCTGACTTTGGATCGTGCCTTTCCCATAGGTATGCTCATCCCCGACGATGACGGCCACACCATAATCTTGCAGGGCTTGCGCCACAATTTCGGCCGCCGAAGCTGTCGCCTTTGAAGTCAGAATAATCAGCGGTCCGTCATAAGCCACCTTATCATCCATATCGCGATAGATATGTTCATCGCCATTGAAGTATTTGGAGATCACCACCACACCGTTGGTGATAAATAAGCCGGCCACCTTGACCGACTGTGATAAAAAGCCGCCGCTATTTTCACGGAAATCTAAAATCAAACCGCGCAAATTCCCTTGCTTATCCAATTTCTTTATGGCTTCACGCACATCATTTTCACTGGAGACCCCATTCTCCCCTTGATAGAAAGAATCCAGCTTGATCTTGCCAATAATCCCGTTGCCAAATGTCTCAAAAGTCGACAGCGCCCGATCTTCATTGACCGCGATTTCCTGCCGCACCAGCTCCACCTGGAAACTTTTTTCGGCAGAGGGATTGTTTTCTGCCCCTATGCGATTAAGCACAAGCGAAGCCTTGGTGCCTAGTTTGCCGCGCACAAGCGTCATGACTTCATCCATACTCTTGTTTTTAAGCGGCATCCCGTCAATTTCAACCAACCGGTCGTTCAGCTTGATCTGCCCGTTTTGCGCGGCGGGGCCACCTTCCAAAATGCGCGAAACAATGAAATTACCATCCCTGGCGGGCTGCAGCATGATGCCGATGCCCTGCACTCCCTTTTCCAGGCGGATGCGCATGTCGTAGGCTTCGGCAGGGTTTAAGATCGTCGTATGGGCATCAAGGCTATTGGACAAAGCCTTTAATATATGCATGGTGAAGACGTTTTGCTTTTCAGCTTCACCCATCGCCTGCTGATTGGCATTTAAGAAAAGATATTGATTTTCATGTTCTTTTGCCTGCCTTTCAAAAAGGCGCATGGTTTGCGTTTCCCGACTGGCCACATAGCCATCCCCATAGCGCTTGCGCTCAACGGCGATAAACTGGATGATAGCATGCTTCATGCGCTGGCTGAGCTCTGCCTCAGTTTTAGCAAATTGCCGTTTCAAATCGGGGTCGCCCCATTCTTCATAGCCGTCGGCCTTATAAGAACCACTCTTCTGAAATAATCGGTCCTTTTGCGTCTTAATCAGATTGGCGCGCATCTCCCTGTCCCTCAATATCGCCTGCTGAATAACCTCGTTAAGTTGGGTATACTCCGGAAACTTATTGTGCTGATACTGATCCATAATCCGCGCCGTATCGGCATCGCTAATCTGCAAAAAAGGCTGCACCTCCTGATCCAACAAATAGATGCGATCGGGATCAAATTGATCAATATAAACTTTAAAGGAATTTTTTATAATCGCTGCTGTCATTTCCTTTTTGTCAACATGCTGGGAAAAAATCTGCTGCATGATTTGCTGGACATTCGCAGACTGCAAAAGTTCTGACTCTGCCGCCCCCACCAGGGAAGCCGTAAAAAGGGCAGCCATGAAAGCAAAGCTACAAAAATAACAGTGGCAAAATTTTGGCATATGCATCCTTTTCTCCCTCTTAAGTCCCTATAAACATTATACATGTTAATTATTTTCTTTAGTAGCTTGTTCTCAGGATAAAAACAATGGGAATTTTCCAACCGCTTGTCCCTTTGCCTTTATTTTAGCCGCCTGCTATGCTAGATTTTTCTCCCAAATTCAGGATCTCGTCTAACCATATTATGAACTCTCCCAAAACTGAAACATTTGTACTGGATACGTTCGAAGGCCCTCTTGACCTGCTCTGGCAGCTGATCAATCGCCAGGAAATTGACATCTATGAGATTTCACTTTGCCAAATTATCGATCAGTATCTAGCCAGGTGCCGCGCTGCCACCTGCATCAGCCTCGATAAAAGTGCCGAATTTGTGGCCATGACCTGCGCCCTCATGTGGTATAAAAGCAAAACTCTACTGCCCAAACATGAACAGCAAATGGAAGAAATTCTACCAGAGGAAATCCTCGATCCGCGCTTTGAAATCATCCATCAGCTGCTGGACTATTGCCGCTTCAAACAGGCCGCCAAAACACTGACCGAAAGGGAGCTACAGCAAGCCGCCTTTTACCACCGGGGCACGGAAGAAAACGATGCTAAAAAGAATTTAGGCATCGAGCACCTGTCCTTAGACGATCTGGCCGGCCTTTTTCGCCAAATCCTGGCCAAATCGACAGTGCACAGGGGCGTCATCCATGAGGAAATATGGAGAGTCTCCGATAAAATTAAAGCCCTACGTTATCTGCTCATCGAGCATAACACTTTAGTCTTTGAAGATGTCTTCTCTGTCGACAAAAGCCGCGATGAGCTCATTGTCACTTTCTTGGCCCTGCTCGAATTAATGAAAAATGGCGACGCACGCGTCGTTAACGACCATGCCCGTAATGCCATATGCATCCAGGCAACATGAAATTGCATCAATTAAGGTATCGTTCTCATGGCTAAAGAAATCAATCTGTTTGATAAAGAAATCGAAACACAAGACGCCCCGCCGACACCACCTCCCAAACCACGCTCAAACAACCATCATTGCCGGGCATCCTGGAAAATATCCAGCAAGCCCAACGCGCACACCAACAAGAAAGATTCGTACGCCAGCACGCTAAAAGAATCATCGAAGCGCTGCTGTTTGCCAGCAGCGACCCCTTGCCCTTTGCTAAAATCCGCGAAATCGTCGATACCTTCCAGCCCCTCAAACCCCGTCTGCTGCGCGATCTGATCATCGAATTGCAGCAGGAATACCTTTCGCAGCAACGCGCCTTCCGCCTTGAAGAGATAGCCCAAGGCTTTCTCTTGCGTACCTGCGAAGAATACAGCCCATTTATCGACGCCCTGTTCCGCAACAAACGCACCGAAAAGCTTTCCCAGGCCTCTGCAGAGGTTCTTGCCATCATCGCCTACCGGCAACCGGCCACGCGCCCGCAAATTGAAGCTATCCGCGGCGTGGATTGTTCTGGCATCATGCAAAACTTGCTGGAACGGCAGCTCATCGAAGCTGTAGGGCGCCTGGAAGTGCCTGGCAGACCTACTCTTTATGGGATCACCAAGGACTTCCTGACGCATTATGGCCTGCGCAATTTAGAAGACCTGCCGCTGCTGGCGGAACAGAAAACTGCCGCGACCATCCCCCAGCATCCCTCATAGCTAGTGTCTAATTGCAATTCGACACTATACCACGGTATAACATGAACGGAATTGTGCAGCCATAAGCTATCTTCCCGGTTAGGTTTTAAACAACTTTCGAAGTAAAAATCAAAAAAAATTCACCCCTCTTTGTTTTTTTATGGCCTTAAAAGCTGCGGCAGGCTAGGATGCAACACAAAAAACGACATTTTATTGATTTTAATCACGATTATCCGTTTACTAGCCCCGCTATGACAAACTCAGGCACAAACATTTTCTTTATTCAAGAAAATTTACGAAAATTGAAGGAGACCTACATCATGAAAAAAATTGCTCTTAACTCACTCCTTTTGGGAGCCCTATTAGCCGGATTCGCCTCACCGGTAAGCGCTGCCGACTGCAATCCATGCTGCCCTCCCAGCTGCTGCGAATGGTCGCTCTGCGATGGCAAATTCAAAATCGGCGCCGATTGGCTGTATTGGAGAACGCAGCAAAACGACCTCGGCATTGCCGGCATCACGACCACGACAACACCGCCAGAAGGCGCCGTAGCTCCGCAATTAGACTCATTCCAGATTGTACGCCCACATGCGAAATGGCAAAATGGCTACAGGGTTTATGCCTCCTACGAATTGCCATGCGATCAATGGGAACTTGGCGTCGCCTACACCTGCCTGCCTGCCAAATCAAGCCACGCTTTTGTGGCTGTAGACGAACCTAACGAAACTCTCATTCCTTTCACATCCATCGGCGGCATCCATGCCACTTCAATGCAAGCCAAATGGAATAACGACTTCGCTTACGTCGATGTCGATATTTCACGCACTTTGAAATTCGGCGAATGCTTCCGCCTGCGCCCACATATCGGCTTTAGAGCCGCCTGGCAAAATCAAAACTACCACGTCGAAAGCGTGCTCGTAACATCCACCGAAGCTACCACACAGCTATCCTTTGCCCACCTGAGCAACAAGTTCCGCGCATATGGCGTAGAAGGCGGCCTATGGGGGGAATATAATGTATCCTGCGGCCTGTCAATTATCGGCCATGTCGGCGGTTCCATCCTTTATTCCAAATTCGAAATCGATGAACGCCTAAGCTCAGTCGCTCAAGCCGTCGTCGGTGAAGAGAGAACAATTACGCATGTGAGCGTTGAAACAGACACCGTCCACGATGCCATTCCTTCCCTGGATTACTTCGTCGGATTACAGTATGCCGACAACATCTGCGATTTTGACTACAGCATCCATGCCGGCTGGGAAGCCCATGTATTCTTTGACATGAACCGCTTTGATACCACTTGGGCGCGCGGAAACTTCTCTACCCAAGGCTTAACATTGGGTCTAGATGTCGGTTTCTAGTCCAATAGCATAGACTTTAACAAACAATGCTTGAACCATTAAGCGAAATGGTGATCGCCCGGAAGCACGATATTTTGCCTAAATGCAAATAAAATGATATTAATTTCTTGATATTAATCGTGGCGATCAATTTAATCGTGATTAACAGAGAAAAACAAAAAAAAGTAAACAAGGAGACTGTATTATGAAAAAAATTGGTTTTATCGCAACCCTTTTAGGGGCACTTGTGGGCGGATTTTCATCCACAGCTGCATTTGCAGACTGCAACCCATGCTGCGCACCAAGCTGCTGTGAATTGACATTCTGCGGCGGAAAATTTAAAGTCGGCGCTGACTGGCTCTACGGCAAAGCCCAACAAGACGGATTGCTAATCGGCGAGATCGAGACAAACGTTCTCACAACAACACCTACCACAGCAGACGGCCACCACATCCGTCCTAAATTCGATTACGAAAACGGCTTTAGAGTCTATGGCGGCTTCGAATTGCCATGCGACCAGTGGGAACTTGGCGCAGCTTATGTCTACACACCAGGCAAAGGCAGCACAGGCTTTCATACGCCAGCCATAAACCTACCAGTAGGCACAACCCAAACAGTTGAAGGTTTCATCAACACCGGCGAAACACTTCTGTCCGGCCTGAGCGGCTCATGGAAGTCTAACCTGAATCAAGTTGACCTTGAATTCTCACGCACAATCAAATGCGGCGAGTGCTTCAAACTGCGTCCACATATCGGCGCAAGAGCTGCATGGGGCAACCAGAAATATCATGTAGCGTCAACTTTGCTCGTGCCTATAACGATTGACCTGGTAACAGAAGATTTCCCACTCGGCACAACCACGCAATATGATCATTACAAGCAGAAATTTCAAGGCTATGGCGTAGAAGGCGGTCTCTGGGCCGAGTATAACCTGTCATGCGGCTTGTCTGTTGTCGGTCATGTCGGCGGTTCCGTGTTGTATTCGAAATTCAACACCCACCACCGTATTGAAGAAGCCACTGTAACACCCACCACCACCACACTACTAAGCGTTGATACTGACCACGATACAATCTGGACAGCTATCCCAACAGTAGAGTATTTCGCTGGTCTGCAATATGCAGATAACATGTGCGATTATGATTTCAGCATCCATGTTGGCTATGCCCAACAGGTATTCTTTGATCTTAACCGCATGACAAGACAAGACGGCAACTACTCATTCCAAGGCTTAGTTCTTGGTGCTGATGTTGCATTCTAATCTTTGAGTCCAATATGAGTTACGCCCTACGGGGCGTAACTCTTTTTCTTTGCCATTCCCTCTTAATTTACATCTGCTACATTTCTTCCAAATAAACCAACACTTCTGCCTGCATGCTGACAGCTCAACCCCCACTCCATCAAAGAAAAGAGGGGGACTGAGCGGATGACGCGGACTGAGCCGACATCAGGTACACATACACATCCCGTCGGATTTTAACAATTTGCCCCACAGACCCCCAAAGATCACAGCGAAGGAAGACGGTACTTTTGGGCGGCGGTGTTTGCCTTTTCGGTCAAAATTTTGATAAAAAACCAACAAATAAACCAAAAAAGCTGGCTCATCGCGCAAATGAGTACCCATGAGGTTTTCCCGGCCTTCTCTGTGACTCTGTGGTGAAATCTGCTTGCTGGATGTATAGTATTATCAATCTGAGTGTTACGGAAAGCTTCACCACCGAGATACAGAGGCACAGAGAAGAAAAATGGAGATTGCTCTTAGGGTTTTGTTAATTAGGTACTCATTTGCGTGATGAACCAAAAAGCTGGCT
>CAWHMU010000021.1:0-80338 GCA_963830365.1 uncultured Chlamydiae bacterium | reverse complement strand
ATGTTTCATTAAATTCATAATTTATCCTATATCTAACGGATTATTAATTAGTAATTCGAATTTCAGTTTTAGCGGCTTTGTTATTTATAAAATCCAAAATCGATGGGGTCTTTTTGTCTTTGTTTATCGGTGTAGTACGATCATCAGCCTTATTTGGAGCGTTTCTGGTTTTGAGTGAATTATCACGCACCTCCCTGAAAAAGGTTGAAATGGTGCCATTAAAGGTGGTAAATGGACCTGTCAGTGTGTTTAGGAAGTCATATGGACCGAGTTGACCGGGGCCTACAAAATAGCTCGGTAGTACAAAGTCTGAGACCATGGTGTCTGAGATAAAATAACCGACATTTTCCACCGGATCGCAGACTTCGCAGACATATAAATTGGTTGTGAAGGGGGTGGTGAATTCGAACCATTTGTTCATAGCAGAGTCGCCCAATGTTTCCAGAATTTCATGGCTTACGGTCAAAGAAACCTCGTTCTCAAAGGTAAGAGTTGATGTTGGATCGACTGGAATTGAAAAGTCTTTGCACACTTGCACTTCAATGATCATAAAGGGCGTGCCATCTGGAAGATTAGGTGCTGATGTGATATCTGAGGCGATATCGCTGCCATTTAGCCCCGTTGAGTCTTGAATGTCGTGAAATCCAAAAGCTGAGGGGATGGGTGTTTCATCGGTTAATACCAGCGCGGCATATTTGCTCCAATCAATCGGGCCGGCCCCATCTACAATCGTAAATTTGGCAGACAGCCCAAAATATGGGGCAAAGTCATATTTGACTTGTTTTTTGCAAGCCTTTACTATCTCCTTAAGGAGCTGAGGACAGTGCTGCTGATTGACTGAGCACTCCGATTTGCATGACAGGAACATCATCGCCTTTGCCCATGATAATATATGGCAGAGAATGATCCAGAGGCATTCCTTACACCCTAAGAATTTAATCTCAAAGAGTCCGCCTCACAAACTGCGTTTTCCCAGGCTGATGAGGCTTGCTCGAGAAGTATTTGCCATTCGAATACAAGGCGTAAAACGTAGCTGTGGCAGTCAAAGCAACCCCTGCCAAAAGCCCAAACATAGATAATCTTGTCATCGGGATACTCCTTATTTTGTAGCGCCCAAGCGGTTTACCGCGGATATCTGAAAAGTAACGGTTGTTACTTGGAAAATAAAATAATATATAAAAAAAATTCATATTTCCAGGATAAATGTTTTCTTTTTTTGAAAAGGAAAAAATGGTATTCCCGATTAAGCCTAGAAATGGCAGTTTCCCTTGGAAGATCTGCCCAATCTTTTTTGCTGCCACCGTTTGCGGAAATAGCACCTCACCAATATGTCAGATTCTCACTAGGTCCTGGTATAAATCATTCTTCGATAATTTCTCTGTGTAATAAACTAAACCAATCCACTTTTTATTCAGTTTTGCAGAAGCCGCTATTGTTAAAATTAAAAATATGCTGTATAATTAAACTAAATGGAGTGCTTATGGGATCCGTTAGCGATAGTGGTCAGTTTGGCGGCTTGTCCCCATCGATCTATCCTCAAGTGACAGTAGGTCAGGCAGTCCCAGCCGCCCCGGCTGAGGAGGCTTCGCTAACTGCTGTCCTACCCGCAGAGATTATCGATTCGGCTGCCATTGCACCCGCTCAAAAAGATCAGCAGGGCAATGCATCTTCTATTAAATTACCACAAATTAACCCATCGCCGCGTCCGTTGTTGACTCAACAATTGGCGATTGGAAAAAATGCAGAGGCCCTATCACTAGGACTCTTGCGAGCTCGAGCCGCATCTATGGAAGGTGAGGGGGTTAAAAGCGAGGCGGCCAGTAACCTTAATGATGCAATTGATGCAGGCTCCACCACAGCAGGTATTGCTGATCCAACAGATGGCAGGGGAATTCGCGTCCAGCAGTAATTCAGGGGCCATCGATATGCTGGGCGCTGTTTTTTCCGTGCCCTTACTTCTCAAAAGCGCCGTTGATTTTGCCTCGGCGATTAAGGATGGATCCGCGGCTGAAGTCGCTAATCAGGGATTGTCCACTTTAGGTTCTGCCGCCACGGCGGCAAAAGCTGTCGCCGCGGCAGTGGCAAAAGTGCCTGGTTTAATGAATGTGGCCGCAAATGCAGGGGTCGTGGCGGGAGCGGCAGCAGCAGCGGCGGTTATGGCGCCGATTGCCGCAGGGCTGGGTTGTATCGCCGCGACGGCCAGTGCAGTGAAATTCGCGCGTGAAGCCCATATGCTTGGTGCAAAATTGGAAAAGGCAGAAACTGCCAAGGCTGAATGTGGACAGGGTAACAAGGTAGAGCTTGAGAAGAACCAGCCGGCTCTTAAATTAATGGAAAAAGTATGTGAGAATGTAAAGACTGAGAAGAAAAATAGCATTTTAAACTGCCTGCGCTCTTTCGTAATCGCGATCGGCTGCGGTTTGGCAGCAGTGGTAGCGGTAGGCATCCTTGTAGGCGTGGCGATGACTCCGGCAGGCTGGATTGCGGCAGGGCTGTTAATCGTGGGCTTAGTGGTTACCATCGTCATGGTCGCCGTTAAAAAACATCAGGAAGCCAAGCTTCAAGAGAAATCTGGCCATTGATTTCAAAGGACTGGCGGCACAGCTGCCGCCCGAGATGAAAGCAAAATTAGAAAATACTGAAGCCATTAAAGAAAAAGCCCAAAAAAACGCTTGAAAAACTAGATCCGAAAAGAGGGAGAAATTTGAACTAGAAGCTCAAAAAACGATAGATAATCTTAAACCGGAAACTAGATTAAAACTTGAGAAACAGCTTGAAATGAGAGCGGACGACGCCGATATCGGGGAAAGCGATGGTCAAGCATGTGGTATTGAATGCAATCATGATGAGTGAAAAAATAGCTGTGGTAAATGAATATTTAGTGAATACTCCCGCCAAAGACTTTGCTGATGATATTGGGAAACTTCTTGAAAAACCGGGTGTCATGAAAAGTTTTATGGCTACCAAATGAGTTCAATTTGAAAGAGATCATTAAATGAGTGATGAGATACAGACGGATCTGCCGTCCATTAATGCCTTTTTAGCTAAAAATGGCTATCAGACTTATTTTCAGCCTATCGACCCTCCGGCAACTCTTGAGCAAGTGGTCGTGTATTTGGGCAATGGAGGCGCAGGCAAGGATTTTCTTTTGCGCATCGCAGGGGTAGGTCAGGCAGATGCCATCTTCGAGGCTGAGCTGGCCGCAGAGGTAAAACCGCCCGCGTTCAAATCTTTGCAGTTTACGGTGGCGTTACCGCAAGTGGTAGAACCTAAGGCGATGGATGAGCTGGCACGGTATATTTTAACAGTCAATTCCAACCTTGACATGGCCTGTTTTGGGTTGATGGAAAATGAGCGGGTGATGTTTTATCGTTATGTCTATCTGACACCGCTGCCGAGTATGAATGGCGAGATAGTGATTGCAATGGTGAACACGATTCAATTTATGGTGGAGACTTTTTTTCCACTTTTAGTAGAGGTGTCGCTTGGCAAAAAGACCTGTAAACAGTTGCTGCAAGAGGCCAAGAAGATGCTTGAAACCGCGGAATTTAAGCATATGAAGTGACTAGCAATGCTTGAAGGATGAAGTCTGATGATATTAAGCGAAATATTAGCACAAGTGGCGCAGCAATCCGGAGCCCCCCGCGCAGAAACCGATGCGATGGGCGTGACGCGCCTGCTGATTAATGAGAAATACCTTGTCCACCTGCGCAGTTCTGCCGACGATAAGTATTTTTACATGTATTCCAAAGCCGGGCCAGCTTCCGCAGACATCTGCGAGAGGATCACTTTGTGAGATGCTGTTGGAAGCCAATCTTTTTGGTGACGAGACAGGCAAAGCCATGTTTTCAGTGCATAAGGAAACAAATACGATTATTTTAATGAAGATTTTCGAGGCTGCCAACACGTCATTTGAAAGTTATCAGCACGATTTTCAGTTGTTCATCAATTCCCTGGCCCATTGGAAAGAGAAATTAGCCAGCTCTCACCCGCCGGGCACTTCAAGTGCGCCGGGTCAGTCTGTTGGGCAGTCCGACGTGCTGCATTTGATGAGTCAGCACAACCAAAGAATTTTTTTCGCCTAGCCTAAGATGCTAAAACTCCGCCACCTTTATCTTTAGCTAGAGGGGCAGTTGTCATGCATGCACAGGGGAATGGGATCGGCTTAGAAGAGATGGCAACAGTTTTCAACAGAGACGGGAGTAGCTTAAGTAGTTTAAAGTGCCATTTTCTAAAATCACATTGCGACTGCACGATTTGAGAAAAAAATCGAAAAGTTAAAAGAAAACACAAAGCAACTTGAACAGCCTTGCAGGCCTAACCCCGATCATGACCCCGATCACCCCGATCATCAAGACCCCACTCACTGACAACTGTAGCCACTTTTCTGCATGAGGGGGCCAAGTTCTGCTTGAATGAGGGCTAAGTCTTCGGCCAAAAATGGTCGAAATGCTTATAGAGTCCTCCTCTTGGAGGAAACTTTGCAACGGCGCGCGGACGTCCGCTTCGGTCACTTGGTAACCGATGGCATTCAGGATTTGGCGCAGGTAGTGCTCTGGGTGGTTATAGAGGTCTTCATAACGCACCGTCAGCACATTTTCTGCCTGGTCCCAAGAGTGTTCCAAAGGCCCGCCATGACGCGATGGATTTTAACAGGACGTCTTTTGGCATGGCATATTCACAGGGCTGGTTGGAATAAGTTTCACCCAGACTAGAAAGAATAAAAAGAATCAACGGGATGGCGGACGATGCGAATGGTTTTGATATAGGTAACTCATCAAAGGGGGAAATTCCGATGGCTGGAAAATGGGTTTTAATGACCACCGTTTCCTGTTCTGTCGCATAGCTGGATTGTCCTTCATAGCCGTGTTCGCAGCAGTAACCGCCCCATGGAAAAACCGTTGCCATATGCTGCGGGTCGGGATCTTGATAGCAGGAGCTGGTCGCAATATGCGTGGCCTCTTCGATTAAATAGCGCATCCAGTGATTTCCTGAGCGAGGGTATGTCGCCAGGTAGACGCGGTTTTGCCATTTTTTTTCTTTTTTAACCTTCAGATCGATACTGCATTTGAATGAAAATGTTTGTTTCTCATTCGAGAAGGCATTTTCTTTAGAGAGTATGGCAAAGAAGATCGCGAAGGTGGTTAACAGTATACTGTGCATGCAATACCATTATAACTGGTTAATTATGGTCTTTGCTTTGCCCATGGTCTGCTAAGACTCAGAGGGCTTTTGGCTATTCAACTTATCATAAAGATCTTTCATGGATTGCTGGCTGACTTTAAGCGCCCCTTCCTGCGAACGGTCGAGATCTGCAATTAGCAAAATGACTCCTGAAAATGTAAGGACAAGGGCAGTATTGACAATCAAACAGCGCGCACCTGTCAGTCCGTTATGATAGCCCAGGGCGGCGATGGCTAGAAATGTTATCGAAAATAAGGTCAGCCAGATAGTTTCAGGGAGGCGGCTGCGCAAGCCTATCAAAACGCGCTTGGCATGGATGTCGATGACGTCGTTCAAGGATTGGACGAAAAGACCGGCCATAACGGATGTTGGCGCCTTTTCTGCCACCTGCACTGTCTGGCTCCACAATAGATCTTGCAGCTGTTCTGATTTAGTCAGAGCCTCTTGCAGCTTTCCCGGTTGTACAGCTGCTAGGCGGTAGCTGGTATAGTCGCGAAGCAGACTTTTAATTTTGCTGCGGTTAGGCTCAGCAAGATATTCAGCGCGCAGATATGTCGTTCCGATGGCATTGGATTCCTCTAAAACAAGCCGCCGCCGCTCTTCAAAACGCGTGGCTGCCAGGCTGAAGGTGAAAGCCAGGATGAAGGCCAGCAGGCTGATTGTCGCTGCCACGGCAGCTCCGACAGGGGCTTCCAATGCATGTCCGGGCTTGTTTTTCTGTATCCGCCGAGGCGGAAGCCCACCTCAAAGGCCACGGAAACAATTGCCACGGTCAAAAGAAAGACGCCCCAGATAGGTATAGAATCGAGCAGCAAATGAGTTTGCATAGCATTTTCCCTTAATTATATGTCAAATTCTCACTAGATCATGGTATAGGGTGAAACATGATCCATTTTGACTCTATCAACCCCTGCCCGCCATAATATAACGTAATTGTTTACATGTAAAAGAATTTGTAATATATCTTGTTTAAAATTAAAACTTATAAGTTGGTCCAAATGTTTTGTTGCTGCTGCATTTCCAGTTCTAGGGAAGAAGACACGCCGCGCTTAGCCAGGGGGGCTGTGATGGGGGCAGTACCTAACAATCCGGAGGCGAGTTTTGCACCATTTGGTCGTGCTTTAGATTCGCTAAATGCCAGACAGCAGTTTGTTCAGGCTTCCTCTATGCCCGTCTTTTTTAACCGCAGGTCGGTTGTCCCCTTTGCTATCGCGGAGGAGAGGGACGCTGCCGATAGGCTTTTTGCCGCCAGCCGAAAATTGGCCAGTCTGGCCAATCGGACCATTTTATCATTACCTGAGAATATGGAAGAAAAGCATACAGATGCAGATCGACAATTTATGAGGACTTTGCATGCACATTCCAATGATGTGCGCAGTATATTTTCAGAACTGGTTATTCCAGTATCAATCGAAAAAGCGCGCGCCATGGTTTGGCAAAATGCGGCCTTTTCAGATCAAGTAGAGCATGAGACCGTTAGGTGGGTGAAAAGACAACATCATGAAATATCTGATCTGATCCATGCAAGAGTTAATATGGCAGCGGTACCATTTTGCATGATGCCCGGTCAAATTTATGCAGCAGAGGTTCCGTCAAGTTCAAACGACGACTATTTGTCCGGTTTCGATGAAGATGCAAGCAGTCTTGTTTCAGTGCATGACAGGCCGCTATCTCCCATCATCGAAGAAACACAGCAGGACTTGCAGGAGTTTTAACAACTGGGGTAAGGCTTCCGTTAGGCGCATTATTTTTCACGCCAATTCAGTTCACTTATATTCTGTCTTTTGTGAATATCCAGCTTATTTTAGGTTTGGGCAGGAGAAAGGCTGCTTCAAGCACGACTCTCGCATTGAATTCTTTTTATTAGATTTGTTAATTTGTCAAATACTGAACAATCATTAATGAGCTAAAACTATGCAGCCTACACAGCGTTCATCCGGATTTGTTTTTCAAGCGCAACCACCCTTTCCGCCGCCGCTAGTAAGGCAATCTGCCGGCACTACTGTCCAGCAGGCCGCAGTGGCGGGCCTCCAGCCCTATCAGCCGCAGCCATCAAGCCGAACCTTCACCTTTTCAGCCACTACCGCAGCTGCCAAAAGAGCCGCTGAAGAGGTCAACATGTCTCAGGAAGGTCAGGCGCGGTGTATCGAAACTATCCGCAAGCGCAAAGAACCTGCGAGCCCGGATGCAAAAAGTACGGAATCAAAGGATGAAGCTGGCGATAAACCCATTGAAAAGAAGGCTCGTCCAGCTTCAGCTCTGCAAGCAAAAGAAGTCGAAACTGCGGAGGATGCCGTCCAGGAGGCTTTAGCTTATGTGCCGTCAATCAGTCGGAATTATTTAAAACAACATCTTACAGCCATTTTTGAAAATATAGCTTCTAAATTTCATTTAAACATCTTGTTGGATAGTTTTAAGAAACTGCAGAAGGAATGTAGTTATGCCAAAGACCATATCGAATATGCCGCCCCGTTTATCGGCCGCCTGCCGACGGCCGGGCAGCGCATAGCCTATCTTAAAGCTTTGAGTCCGGAATATATTTCACCCTCGCTTTTAGATCGTGTAGCCAGGCCATTAGCACAGCTTTTAAGCGACCTTAATGAACAAAGTCTTTGCTCTTGTCCGCAGATACTAAAGACAGTGAAATTGATTCCTAAGGATCAAAGATCTTTTGTCATCGCGATTGCTTCGGATTATGCCGAAGGCCTTTTCAGAGAGCATCAAAGGGCTGCGTTGCTGGCATCGATATCCTTGCTGCCATTCAAGCAAAGGCGGGAATCGAGCAAACCTTTGGCAGAGCTCTTGCAGTATATTGAAAATGAGGCGGAAGGGGATATCATTATTTCTGCCATTGGTAGCCTTCCTGAAGCTAGCAGATCAAGTTTCCTGCATAGCGTGCTGCCTTTGATGCCTTTTCCGTCGACAGCCAGCAACCAGGTCTTGCCGGCTGTTAAATTATTTGAGCAGCTGGCAGGCTGCTATCGAGAGAATTTATCATTTAAAGTTATTGTGCAAGCGCTGGAATTGACTCCAATAAAATCTAGAGTGGATCGGGTGCAGGGCTTTTTCATTAAAAATACTTTACACTCTTCATGCCGCCCCTGCGGGTACAAGCTGCGCTTGATGCTCTAGGCCGGCAGTCGTCTACTCGAGCTGGTAAACCTCGCTCCCGCTGCTCACTTCCTTGATAAACTTGTTTAACAGTTCAAGCACATAGTGATCATTCCACATTGCCTTGCGTTGTTTTGATGCCAAACCGCGTCCTTGCACTGTTTCCTGTTTTAAAATGCAATAGGCCATCCGTCTAAAGAGACCTAGATTCTCCGCTGCATGGCCAGTATTGGCCCGGGAGATATCATCACCGAATAACACATCTAAAACCCAATGAAGATTATTCTCAATCCCCCAGTGTGAGCGAACAGTGCTGTTCGCCATCTTCGCAGTCATATCCTTGCTGGAAATGTAGTAGCGAAGTTCTTCTGTAGATTTACCCTTGATCGTCCTAGTGGATTTCACTTCTATCAGCATCTTAAGATCCCGCCAATCACTTCGACAATCCAGCCAATTGAGATTTTTGGTGATTGTCACCTCTCGCTTCTCTAGCCTGCCGTGTCCTTCATTGGTCGCTTCATACTTTTTACACTTAGCCCCCTTATAATCAGCTGCTCTGGCTTGATCAAAAAAATTCTGGGCCTCAGCATGTAGAGTGTCTTGGTTTCCTTTTAAGGCAATCACATAATGCCCTCCGCGCTCCCTGATGTCATTTACAATGCCTTTTTGGCACCCCATCGCATCAATTGTGACCGTCGCATCCTTGACATCGATTACCTTTAGCAACTCTGGAATTGCCGTGATCTCATTGGATTTTTCCTCTGTTTTCACTTGACCAAGCAGAAGCCCACTTCCAGACTCGTATCCGCTCACGTAATGAACAAGATCCTTTTTGGCACCTCTCAGAGTTTTCCCGTCGATAGAGATTTTTTTCTCAGTGCCGCCCAAGGTGTCAGCCACCAACTTAATCCATTTAATGAATGCCTGGTTCAAGATTTCAGGGTTTGTTCGCGTCAGGATCCACCAAAAGGCGGTATAGGAAGGGTGTCGTTCGAGATTAAGTAAAGGGCATAACATGGCAGCTTTTTCCTTTCCATACTCGTAAATACCACTGATGGACTTTGCGCCTGCAAGAATACCCGCCAGAATCGTTAGCAGAAGTCCATAGAATGGATATTGCAGATTATCTGCGACGCGCGGATCCTGAACGTCCGCAAAAGCATGTTTTACAGCATCCTCGTAAGAGTGAATATCGACATTTTGATCGTGTTCGTCGTAGATGAATTTCTTTCTTACTGACATGTTTTCGCCCTCAAAATCCCCCGTAGCAATTTGAAGATCTCCAGTATCGGGATCCTGAGAATTCGCTGTCAACTTATTAGCTTCGACAAGTGAAGGACTGGAGTCACCTGAAGGATTAGGGGCTGTCTGAGAAATTGCCTTGCGCCGTTTTTTTGCGTCTTTCAGCGTCTGACGCCAGAATACGACTTCCTCATTAGTGAGTTTACCCAATTTAAGTACGATTTCTTTCCGGCATGAGCCGTTTGTCCAAATGGATCTAGCAAGGCTATAGGAGACATACTTCTTGCCCTTAGAGGTAAATGCACCCCAGTTTAGATGTAGATCTACCAGATTCATCGACATATTAGACCAGATATTTATTTAAAACACCTTGTAATATACGTGATAAATAAAGTCAATTGTTTTTTTATATATTAGGCTAGATATATGAGAATAAAAATGGCGAAATCGCCTTAGAGCTGGCTGTGAGTGGAATTTTTGGTGTTAAATTTCTTTAATGAAAAAGCCCTGGGATCGGGTGGAAGATATCGCCGCCTTAGCAAAGCGCTTGGATAATAATAACCTTTGTTTTGATCTTTTAAAGATATTGAAGACGGTTTCTGCCACTGATCCTAATTTAAAGATCTGGACATTCCTAAAAAACCTTTCAAGGCTGAGACATGGTTGGCAACGCATGCTGCTATTCTCCATCTTAAGGCTGATACCTAAACCCTGTGCGCTTGATCTAGAAGAAATTGGCCGCTTTGTTTCGAAATTCAAAAACCCTGATGAAGGCATTACCCATGATGGAATTTATGAAGTTGACCACATTTTGCTTATGCTTAAACTTGTAGCGCCGCAGGATCGCATGGCCTTAATAGAAAAAACCGGTGATTTAAAAGATCAGGAGAAATGGTGTGAACTCAATATCATGGCTGATTTTTTTGATAACCATCCCGAAATTCACAAGCGCGCCGAGAAATATTTACACGAGCATCTGGATAACCTGTCGGATCGTGAAAATGCGTATAAACTGGCAAATGAGATAAAAGATATCTATGCGGATTTATACATGCCTGAGCATTCGCTGGCCCAAAAAGCCGAAGTTGTTGCCATTCTGGCCATGCCGGGCGAAAGCGGCAAAACAAATCCATATATACTCCACCAGCGCCTGAAAAATAAGCAGAGCTTGATAGCTCTGGCATCGCCAGTCGTTACCAAGTTTAAGGGCATGGATTATACTTTGAATTTGGAAGGCTTTCGCAAGCAGGCGGTTCAAAAAGGTTTCACGTTCGGTGATTTGTCACAAGGCGTGGGCTTGGATAGTTTTAATAAACTTTTTGAATCGTTGGACAAGCGTTTAAAACTTCTTTCTCCTGAGCGACGCAGCAAGGTTGAAGAAGAAATTGAAATGATCACCAGTTTGAAGCGTGTGGCCAATAAGAATCTGCTTGCCGAATTGAAGAGTAAAATATTGTCTGAAGATAAGGAAGTCTATCGCCTGCTAACGGCTACGGGGGCTAAAGATGCTCCAATTAAAAATTCGGCATTTTATCTTTATGCCATATTACAGGCCCTTCAGGCAGAAAGCGATCAAGTTGCCGCTGGTGCAATGCTTTCTGATAGGGAGAGCAAACTGATGCAGTTTGCCAGCATGATCTTCGAGTGCAATTCCGGTCAAAGAGACGGCATAGCCATTTTTTACAATTCAATTCCTGCCAAATTCCGGCGCGGTGTTAATCTGGAAGCTGCCACCGGACCTGTCGAGAAGGTGGAAGGTTATATTTCGATAGCCATGCAGGATTTGCTCAATACAGTTTTGGCTGATTTTAAACTGATAGAGAAAGTGGCTGGGAAAGGGAGCAGTCAGCAGGCGCATCAGACGCTGTATCTTAAAAATCTACTGCATAAGGAGCTTGGGCTCTTTCATGAGCTTACGTTTGATCTGAATTCCCAAGAGCTTACCAAGCAGATCATTGACGCAGATCCGCAAGAAATATTGGCAACGGTCCTTTCATTCCTCAGCTTGCCGAAGATGATCGACTGCGTGAAAAAAGCCATTCAAGAGGCCATGGAAACACATCGCATGCCTTATGGCGTGTTGAATCAATATTTTGAGGATAAGGCTCCTTTAGTGCCGATCAAGGATTTTTTTATCTGCGATAAAGATTATAATCCGCTTGGCATCACCGATGCGGCGGCCTTGGTCATGCTTACCTCGATGGGATATGTGGTTTAAACCATCGATAAAGTATAACTTGTTGGTTATAAAAACTTTGTTTACATTCTTTCTTTAATTGAAGGTTGTATTTAAACCAAAAATAATGTATGATTAATTTTTTCTTATCTAGCCGCAAAGATGGTTTATGTCTATCCAACAGAAATTTAAAACAATATTAGCCAACAATGCTTTCGAACAACTCGTTCCCTACGCCGAGCCTGTGTTGTGGGACGGTATGACGCATAACGAACGCGAACTGCTGGGGATTCTCTTTGTCAAGCAAGGGGAGCATCAACTGAAAAATGGCGACAGCAAAGTGCTGGAAAGCTTCGATATCGCCTCCAAAGTGGCTTCGCATAGCCCTCTTGTCTTCTTCAGGCAGGCCTTGGTCTATGCTGCGCAAGGGCAGAATATCCGCTGTCTATTGGCTGCCAGCAAGGCTTTAGAAAAGGCTACACATCTGGATCCTTCTTTTGTGCCTGCCTGGCATTCCTGGGGCAATATCCTGGTCAGGATGGGCATGTTTTACGACGATGCGGCCTATCTGTACCAGGCCGATGAGAAGTTTCATGAAGCTGCGCATCTGGCGCAGCATGATGGAGAGCGCAATACCGAAAGTCTGTATTGGCATTGGGGTGTGAGCTGGTATCACATCGGCAAGCATTCCGGCGAGGCTGTAGACTTCTTCCGCTCGCTTGAGAAATTCCGCCTGGCTGAAAAAGCCGGATGTGACAGCGGCGAATTCCATAATGATTTTGGCAATATTTTGATAGATCTGGCTTGTCTTGTAGCAGGGCGCAAAGAGTTGTTAATCGAAGCCCTTGAGCATTACAAAAAGTTCACATCGCTTGTGCCAGGCCAGTTTGAAGGCTGGCTTAATATAGCCTGCACCTATCAGCGCTTATACGACCTTACAGGCATTTCAGAATATTTCCATGAAGCTGATGAGGCTTTTGAACAGGCTCACGAAATAAATGCACAGGATGGAATTGTTTGGCTGCGCTGGGCCGAACTGCTGCTTAATGCCGGCAAGGCGGCGCGCGATTTAGACCGCATTCAAGCGGCTATGGATAAATTTGCCAAGGCCAATTCCCTCGAGCCGGAGCACCCACAGGTGTTTTTGCGGTGGGGCGAAGCCCAGATGCTGATGGGAGCATATACGGAGAATTTAGAGCTTTTACATGAAGCCAAAACCAAGATCAAGCTGGCGCTAGACCTCTTGCCTGCTGAGGCCGACGCCTGGTATATCTATGGTGTATGCTTGAGTGAGTTCGGACGCTATTTTGCGGCCGAAGAATATTATTATAAGGCCATAGAGAACTTCCAATTCGGTTTGACGCTGAAGAGTTCCCATCCCTTATTGCTGCATGGCATGGCCCTGGCGTACTATTCCATCGGTGAGATGACAGGCTGTCCTGCCACGATCGAGAAATCGGTTGATTTTTTCAATCGCGTGGCAGCCACCGGCTGCACGCTTGTGCCGCAGTTCTTGAGTGACTGGGGTGTGGCTTTGATGAAGCTTGGCGAAATGACTAACGAGCAGATACATGTCGAAGCCGCCGCTGAAAAATTTGAACTGGCCATCAGCCGGCGCCTTGATGCGCATGGCGAGGATGTCGAAATTGAATGGCTTTACAACTATGGATGCGCCATGGATTTCCTTGGCGATTTCCACGAGGAGCCCGTCTATTATGAAAAAGCTGTGCAGGTGCTTGCCCATATCCTGCAGCTTGATCCCGAATACCACCATGCCCGTTATAACCTGGCGCTGGCCCTGTTCCATTTAGGGGAGCTGAACTCAGATATCGACAGCTTTCATAAAGCCATCGAGCATTTTCATGAGCTCGTCCAAAAAGACCCAGAAGATGAAATGGCATGGAATGATTATGGCCTTACGTTGCTGAACCTTGGTGTGCTGACCAATGATCCAGCCCATAGGGCCCAAGCCCATCTGCTATTTGAAAAAGCCGAACGCAAGCTTCAGCAAGCGGTGTCTTTGGGTAATGTTCACGCCTTTTATAACCTCGCCTGCCTTTATGCCCTCACCGAAAATCCAGCCGCCGCCATGCATTATATGGAAAGGGCGGAGCAGTCCGATGCGCTACCGCCTGTGGAAGATGTGATGCATGACGAATGGTTGGAAAGCCTGTGCCATCAGACCTCCTTCCGCATGCTGATCTCCCGCCTGCTCAGCAAAGAGGAAGATGAGCAAGAGGCAGACGAAAGCGATAGCTGACTGCAAAGAGAAGATAGCTTAACAGCGAGAGATAAACATGCCAGTTATTAGATATAATCCGGATAAAGCCGGCACCACGGATATAAATTATAGCGCATTTAATAATGCCGATGATGCTGGGCAGTGTTTGGGAGTATGTTATGAGAATTGCGGCGCGGTTGGCGTATTGACTATTGCTGTCACTGCCATCGGTTTGTGCATTCTTTTCGGTTCATCAGAAAGTCAGCCATCATCCCAAGAGCCCTGTTTTGAAGTATGCACTTATGATAGTGTTGGCATAGGCATTTGCGAATGCGTGGCGAAGTTCTTTGGCTCTGCCTAAGCTGCAGAGGCCATCTTAACGAATCAATTATTATAAGAGCGTTTTGATGAGAAATATTTGACTGTTATTCAATCTTGATTATCAGCGAATCAAGCAATATTGCGTTTTGACATGTACAGTCCTGCTGGTGGACAACCCAGCTATCACCTTAATTTCATTCATCTTAACATCCAGGCCAAAATATTGAATTAGCCGTGAATACGGCGGAAGCATGTAACCACAGGTGTCAATCTGTGGTAATCACAGCCAAAGAGATTAAGCCATGGCTAAGGCGGCAGGGTCTTCGAGCGCTCTGCCGCCTTAGCCACGACTTGATATTAATGGTTCATCACGCAAATGAGTACCTAATTAACAAAACCCTAAGAGCAATCTCCATTTTTCTTCTCTGTGCCTCTGTGTCTCGGTGGTGAAGCTTTCCGTAACACTCTGATTGATAATATTATACATCCAGCAAGCAGATTTCACCACAGAGGCACAGAGTCACAGAGAAGGTCGGGAAAACCTCATGGGTACTCATTTGCGCGATGAGCCATATTAATGATGAGTTTACCACAGGTTGACACCTGTGGTTACATGCTTCCGCTGTATTCATGGCTAACTTAAGATGGATGTTTAGATGGAAGAAATTAAACCTAGAAACGGCAGTTGCCCCTGGAAAATCTGCCCAATCTATTTGGCTGCAGCGGTTTGCGAAAAATAGGGCCTCACCGATTTGGTGATGTCCTTGTCTTTCGCAAACCGTTGCAGCCAAAAATCTTGAACACCTTTTTACATGCTCAACTGCCGTTTCTAGGTTAAATCAATAGTCGAAAAGCCCCTTGCTAGCGGCTACTTGAGATTATTAATTCTTTCTTATCACACCGCCCGGGATATAAGAGTCTTCCTTTCAGGGCTCACAATTAAATATCGAATAAACCCAGTTCCGGTCACCCCTGCCGGGCTCCCGGCTGCTTAGGCTCGTTTAGAGTCGCATCTCCGATGCTTAGGAATTTTATCGGTATTCGCACACCATTACATATTCCTAAAACATACGGCTAGCATCGTTTTCCCGGGAAGCACCTTCGGAGCTGTGTTGCAAATAAATATATTTAATATGTCGCCAAAAAAAAGATGAAGGCTAAAGGACTTTGGCCTTTCAGCCATCATCCCTCAACCTTCATCTTTGCTTGCATTTAGCTTTCAGCTGTCAGGTTTTCTTCAAGCTTACTATTTACTATCTTTGCGTTTGCGATCTTGTTCGGTGAGGTGACGTTTGCGCATGCGGATGGCATCCGGTGTCACTTCAATGAGTTCGTCATCTTGAATGTAATCGATGGCTTGCTCAAGTGTAAATCTGCGCGCAGGAATGAGGATGATGTTTTCATCACTGCCTGAAGCGCGGACGTTGGTGAGCTGCTTGCCTTTGGTGACATTGACGATCAAATCGTTTTCGCGGCTATTGGCGCCGACGATCATGCCTTCATAGACGTCATCGCCAGGACCGGTGAAGAGCACGCCACGATCCTGCAGGTTGAAGCAGGCGTAGCCATTGGTCTTGCCGGGTCCGGCCGAAATAAGCACACCGCGGGTACGTCCGGGGATAGAGCCTCTCCATGGGGCAAATTCTTCGAAGATCGAAGTAAGAATGCCCAAGCCACGCGTGATCGTCAAGAAGTCATTGCGATAGCCCATCAGGCCGCGCGTTGGCATGACGAATTCCATGCTGGTTATTTTATGCTCGTTGGTATCCAAATGCTGCATTTCGCCACGGCGACGTGATAGCTCTTCAATGATATTGCCGGTAAATTCTTCAGGCACTTCAATATGCACGCGTTCTATTGGTTCGAGTTTGACGCCGTCGACTTCTTTGATGATGACACGCGGTTTAGACACGCTAAATTCATAACCTTCGCGACGCATGGCTTCAATCAACACCGACAGGTGCAATTCGCCGCGGCCGGCCACGGTGATTTTATCTTGATCGCCGGAGCTTTCCGAGATACGCAACGAGATATTGGCACGCTTTTCCTTTTCTAGGCGATCGCGGATTTTGTTCATGGTGACATGTTTGCCGCTTTGTCCGACAAAGGGGCTGGTGTTGACGGTGATATCGACAGAAACGGTGGGCTCATCCAGCTTGATAGGAGGCAGGCGTACGATTTTCTTTGGATCGCATAGCGTATCGCCGATCATGACTTCAGGAATGCCGGAAAGGGAGACGATATCGCCTACACCAGCTTCATCCATTTCGATTTTATGCAAACCCAAATAGCCTTCGACGCGCGTGATGGGGCATCTGGTTTGCTTGCCTTCGGCATCACAATGGATGACGATTTGGCCTTTTTTGACGGAGCCTTCAAGAATCCTGCCGCAGGCTTGTCTGCCCACATAATCATCATAAGAGATCGTGGCAGCTTGCATGAGGAACGGTTCTTCCAGGCTGCCCTGCGGTGCATCTACAGCCGAGACGATGAGTTCGAAAAGCGGACGCATGTCAACGCGCTTATCGTCGACTTGGTGCGTGGCAAAGCCGGAAAGCCCGGAGGCATAGCAATAGCTGAAATCGAGCTGGGCATCGGTTGCGCCGAGTTCGTTAAATAGATCGAAGGTGGCATCCAGCACGGCATCCGGAGAAGCATGTGGGCGGTCGATTTTGTTCAGCACGACGATAGGGCGCAGGCCCATTTTCAGGGATTTGGACAGCACAAAGCGCGTTTGCGGCATAGGGCCTTCCTGGGCATCGACCAGCAGCAATACTGAGTTGACCATGCCGAGGATGCGCTCCACTTCGCCTGAGAAGTCTGCGTGACCCGGTGTATCGATGATATTGATTTTGTAATCGTCACCAGCGTCATCAATGAAACGTACCGAGGTGTGTTTGGCGAAGATGGTGATGCCGCGTTCTTTTTCTTGATCGTAGGAATCCATAGCACGTTCGGGGACAGCTTCGTTGTCTCTAAAGACATGGGATTGCTTGAGCATGCTGTCAAGCATAGTTGTTTTGCCGTGGTCAATGTGGGCAATAATGGCGATATTACGAATTTTTTTTGGTGAATACATAGGATTTTTGTTATTTTTTAGGTTTAAAAAGAAGTAATCATAGCAGTAACTTTGTAAAATTACAATATTAAAGTTAAAATAATGACGGTAGCCGCTGTATATGGCAAGGGGGGCAAGCCAGATAGGGCTTGGATTAAAGGGGCAGCCTGACTGCAATCCAAATCACCATGCCAAATCACCATGGCGCTTTTTGCTTGTGGGAATTGTTTTTTTAGAAGTACACTCTCCCCAGAGAAACTCGTAAAAAAGAATATCTTGTCGCAATATAGGTTGCATCATAGTTTGTCAAAACCAACTTATCTGTGAACAATGCCGTCATGGCAAACAATATTGAGTGCCAGTATATTGAGTGCCAGTATATTGAGTGCCAGTATATTGAGTGCCAGTATATTGAGTGCCAGTATATTGAGTGCCAGTATATTGAGTGCCAGTATATTGAGTGCCAGTATATTGAGTGCCAGTATATTGAGTGCCAGTATATTGAGTGCCAGTATATTGAGTGCCAGTATATTGAGTGCCAGTATATTGAGTGCCAGTATATTGAGTGCCAGTATATTGAGTGCCAGTATATTGAGTGCCAGTATATTGAGTGCCAGTATATTGAGTGCCAGTATATTGAGTGCCAGTATATTGAGTGCCAGTATATTGAGTGCCAGTATATTGAGTGCCAGTATATTGAGTGCCAGTATATTGAGTGCCAGTATATTGAGTGCCAGTATATTGAGTGCCAGTATATTGAGTGCCAGTATATTGAGTGCCAGTATATTGAATGCCAGTATATTGAATACCAGTATATTGAATACCAGTATATTAAGTGCCAGTATATTGAGTGCCAGTATATTGAGTGCCAGTATATTGAGTGCCAGTATATTGAGTGCCAGTATATTGAGTGCCAGTATATTGAGTGCCAGTATATTGAGTGCCAGTATATTGAGTGCCAGTATATTGAGTGCCAGTATATTGAGTGCCAGTATATTGAGTGCCAGTATATTGAGTGCCAGTATATTGAGTGCCAGTATATTGAGTGCCAGTATATTGAGTGCCAGTATATTGAGTGCCAGTATATTGAGTGCCAGTATATTGAGTGCCAGTATATTGAGTGCCAGTATATTGAGTGCCAGTATATTGAGTGCCAGTATATTGAGTGCCAGTATATTGAGTGCCAGTATATTGAGTGCCAGTATATTGAGTGCCAGTATATTGAGTGCCTGTATCAGGAGGGAAGATGGAAAGTAAATCCCATGGTGAGCACACAGCTGATTTTGAGGGCAGACATCAAGAGTTGGATGATTACAGCACGTCGACGGGCAATCTTATGGATTCAAAGATTAGCCACCTCGATGATGTACTTAATGAAAAACTTGAAAGCGCTTTCCATAAGCAGACATCGCAAGTTCTGCTGCATGATGTTGCCAAAATCGCAAGCGAACACGATCCCATCGACCTTGCCCATGCTGTTACACGGCTGCCGCCCAGCGCCCGCGTTGTCGTCTATGACAACCTGCCCGATTTGAATGCTAAGATAATTTTCATGATCAATACCGGTAGCAATACCCGCAGTGCCATCTTCCGTCAAATCGATGATAAAGAGATCAACCGCCTGATTGAAAAGATGCCGCCGGATGAAGCCGTCTGGATCCTGGACGATATGTCCGATCGGCGCTTGAAGCGCGTTTTAGAGCAGCTCGATCCGAAAAAAGCTGCCCGCATCCGCGATTTGCAGCAACATGACAGGCATAGCGCCGGCCGCCTGATGACCAACGAATTTTTTGCTTTCCATATGCATGCCACCATCGGTGAAGTGACGGCCTGCATCCGCGATAATCCGGGTATTGAATTGACCCGCTGCATTTTTGTACTCACCGACGATGGCGCCTTGGCCGGTTTTGTGCCTGGACGCAACCTGATGGTAAATCCTGCATATCTACCCCTGCGACAGGTTATGCGCCCTGTTTTGCACAAGGTGACCGCCGATGATTCGCGTGATGAGGTCGTCGATCTAGTGGAAAGATATAAAATCCCCGCCTTGCCGGTGGTTGATGAGGAAGACCATCTAATCGGCGTCATCACCTATGAAGATGTCGTAGAGGCCATGGAAGATATCGCCGATGAAACGATCGCCAATATCGCCGGTACCGCCGAGGATGTGAGCGAACAGGCCCCCATCCTAGAGCGTTTTATTTTGCGCGCCCCATGGCTGCTAGTGACCCTTTGTGCCGGATTGGTGACAGCCACTGCCATGGCGCATTTCAAAGACCGCTTATGGTTTGTCTATGTGCCGTTCTTTGTGCCGTTGATCGCCGGCATGTCCGGAAATGTGGGCCTGCAGTGCAGTACTATCCTCGTGCGCGGGATGTCAACCGGCGGACTTTCCAGCGGCTCGCGCATGAATGCGGTGAGTCAGGAGCTTGGCATCGGCCTGCTTATTGGGTGTGTCTTTGGCGTTTTTTGCGGCCTTGTCGTCTATCTCCTCAATCATTTTCAAATCCACAATTCCGGCGGCGATCCGCTGGCCGTAGGTACGACAGTCAGTGTCGGTTTGCTGGGAGCTTGTTTGATGGCCACGGGGCTGGGGACATTTTCGCCGTTCTTTTTTGCCCGTTTCGGCATAGATCCGGCAGTGGCCTCGGGACCGATTGTAACGGCTTTCAATGACGTGCTATCGACGTTGATGTTTTTTCTTATCGCCCGCGTTATCTATCCTATTTTTGCTTGAAACGACAATCTATTTGGAGAGACTCAATGCACCATTCCATCGAGAAAAGCGAACACATGAGTATCAGAGAGTTTTTAGTCCTTCTCTGGATAAATTTTGTGGTGTGTTTGCGCAATATCATAGAATTTATTAAAGTAGCCTGCCGGTACTATGGCAACCTGTCGTTTCTCAAGGCAGATATTGCCTTGCGGCTGATGTATCTCTTTCACAACCCCTATTCCATCAGCAAGCGCTTTTTGATGCATAAGGGTGATAAGGATATCTACGCCTATGGTGAAACGCCCCTGACGACGCTGGAGCTGATTGCGCGCGCAAGCGGCATCGGCCCTAAAGATTGCGTCTATGAGCTTGGCGCAGGTCGGGGACGGGGGTGTTTTTGGCTGCATAGCATCATCGGCTGCAAGGTCGTAGGCATCGAATATGTGCCCGAATTTGTCGAACGCGCCAACCGCATAAAAAACAAACTTGGCGTCAAAGGCATCGAATTCCGTTTGGCAGATATTTGCGATAGCAACTTCACAGGAGCTACGGTGTGTTATCTGTATGGGACATGCCTGGAAGACAAGGCCATCAAGGCGCTGGCTGCAAAGTTTTCGCGCCTGCCGGTGGGGACTAAGATTATTACTGTCAGTTATCCTCTGACAGACTACACGGACAAGCCATGCTTTGAGGTGATGAAGTATTTCACCGCCACCTTCACTTGGGGGGAGGCTGACGTCTATGTGCAGGTAGTGAAAGAGGGAGGAGAAAAATAGCGCCCCTGCCTCGGAAGAAGGTGCTGCATGTCATGTTTCTAGTAAGAAGGTAGCCATAGAAGGTAGCCATGAGTATTGCGTTTAATACGACGTTAGAGTTCTCGAAATTTCTGATTAATGCGGCCAATGCCAGGTTCTTCGCAAACTATAATTTAGATGTGAAAGCCATCGCCTTGGCATCACTGACACAATCGGTGGCAGGCAGTGTGATTGCCCAGATTTTAACCAAGGCGACAGAAACCCAGGAATCGATATTGCAAATCCCTGTGCAGCTCATTTCCCTTGCTGCAGGTATGCAAACAGCCGCCTGGCTGACACAAGGAGCTGGGATGCCTGTGACATTCCATCAACAGTATAACTTGGTGCGCATTGCCATGATTGAAATCTTGGCCTTGGGTACACTCGGCTTATTCCTACCTCCACTTGCTTCTAATGAACAATCTGTTGAAGGCTAAAATATGATGAGAATTAGATTTCATGTCCTATTTTTCTGCCTCTGCGTATCCGGGTTTCAGTCTTTCTGCTATGCAGGAGAAGTTTATGCTGAAGAAATCTTCGACACTATGCTTGAAGCCATATCCTTAAAAAACATACGGCAGGTGACTTTCCCTGCGATGGGTTTTGAGAAAGCCGGAGAAGCTTATTTTTCGCCGGATGGCAAGACCATTATCTTCCAGGCGGTTGCCGCCGGACAAGAACACTATCAGATTTATACGTTAAATCTCGATGAGGGAGTGCCAAGGATGGTAAGCACAGGACGCGGGGCCTGTACGTGTGCCTTCTTCAGACCCGATGGCAAAAAGATCATCTTCGCCTCCAGCCATGACGATCCACAGCTTGGCGATACCCACATAGATGTGCCGGGATATCAACGCCAGGGAGGGCGCTACGCCTGGCAATTCACTCCTTATATGAATATTTATGAAGCCGATCCGGATGGCTCCCATCTGCAGCCCTTGACGACAGGTCCTGCTTACCATGCCGAATGCGCCTATGCCTCCGACGGCTCCCGCATTGTGTTTGCCAGCAACAAAAGTGGCAGCATGAACATCTATACCATGCAAGCTGACGGCTCTGCTGTCCAGCCTGTCACAGATACAACACAAGGCTATAATGGAGGGTCGTTCTTTTCCCCCGACAACAGCCAGATTGTCTTCAGGGCCGATTACGACAAACCCGATTATCTGCAGATCTATGTTATCAATGCCGACGGCACAAACTTAAGGCAATTGACACATAATGCTGCCGTCAACTGGGCACCATACTGGCATCCTGAAGGCAAAGTCATCGCCTATACCACTTCATTGCATGGACATGCCCATTATGAAATCTATCTGCTCAATGTGCAGACAGGGGCATCATATCGTTTGACGCATAGTCCGACTTTTGACGGCCTGCCCGTGTTTAGCAATGATGGCCATAAGCTATTATGGACTTCCAAGCGGGGTTCCGATAAGACCAGCCAAGTCTTTATCGCAGATTTTTTAATGCCCAAAAATTTAACAGATGGAAATTAGTATATGTTGATGACAGCCTTTAAACGTTTGTGCTTGGCCTACCTGGTAAGCTCCGTAACTTTAGTTTCTGCTGCAAGCCCATCGCCGAATCAAACCCAGGAGTTGAGCCCTGTTCTGCAAAATGCATTCGATACTTTCCAACTGCAGATCGTACAGGCGGATTTTAGCCTGCCGAATGGCCTCCAATCATATGCCTGGGCGTCATATAATGGGCAATGGCTCTTTTTAGCGGGGCGCACAAACGGTTTGCACGACTTCAGCAATACGGACGATAACTTCCCCCCCACGGCGCAAAATACTGACATCTACGTGGTGAATCCTGCTACCGGCACGACCTATTCACGTTCCTTATACGATCCTTCTTCAGGTTTAACTCAGGAACAGATCGATACGCTGTCGGTCACTTCCCCACAATCCGAATGGAACGGCGACACATTATACATCACCGGCGGCTATGGCGTCATCACCGCTACCGGTCAGTTTTCCACCAAAGACACCCTGACAGCCATCAACATCCCCGGTCTGATGAGCTGGGTGATCAACCCCTCGCCCGGACAGACGGCCGCGCAATATATCCGTCAGATTTCCGATCCCGTTTTCCAAATCACCGGCGGCGATATGTTTCAAATCGACGACGACATTATATTGCTGGTGTTCGGTCAGAATTTTACGGGCTTTTATTTCGACGAATCCAATGGGATGTACAGCGAACAGGTGCGCCGTTTCCGCCTGAAGGATGACGGCGTCAATCTGGATGTCAAATTCCTTCCCGCCAAGCCCGATGAGAAAAAAAACTATTATCGCCGGCGCGATTTGAATATCGTGCCTGCTATCTTTCATCAAGGCGGCAGCTATCAGCCCGGCTTGATTGCTTTTGCAGGCGTGTTTACCCTGGATACAGGGGTGTGGACGGTGCCGGTGGAGATCGACCGCCATGGCAAGCCGCATATGGAAAAGCCTCATAAGGCCTTTAAGCAGGCCATGAACCATTATCAAGCGTCCAATCTGGAATTGTTCTCCAAAAAAAGTAAGGATATGTACAGCGTGCTTTTTGGCGGCATCAGCTACGGATTCATCCAGAACGGCGCCTTTCAGGTGGATGAGGAAATACCCTTTATTAACGAAGTGACGACTATCAAACGGGATAATCATGGAAACTACACGCAATATTTGATGAATAGCAGCTACCCGGTGATCCTTTCGACCCAGTCCAACCCCGGCAACCAGCTCTTGTTCGGCGCCGGTTCGCATTTCTTCATGGCCGAGGACATGCCTGTCTTTAGCAATGGCGTGGTCGACCTGGATGCTTTGGGGGCAAATCCTACCGTCATCGGCTATATTGTAGGGGGCATCCAAAGCACGCTGCCGAATACCAATGTGATCACGGATTCGACAGCCTCATCCTATATCTTCAAAGTGACAATCACGCCCACGCCATAACAGGCTGCAAGAGATGAAACATTACAGGATAGGCAGCATCGCAAGCTTGTCGTTACCCACAGCTATCAAGCGAATATTTTAAGTCATTTCTACGGGAAAACGCATATTCTTGTTTAACTCCGTAGGAGTTCCTCTCTTTTTACTTTGTTGATCGAATATTTTCCCTACGAAGATGGTAATGGGAAAAAAAATGACTTAAAATATTCGATTGATAGTTGTAGGTAACGACAAAGATCGCAAGCGGCCGGATGGACAGATGTACATCAAGCTAAGCGGCCGGACATTATCAACATAACAGTAATCAAGAACTAGCTGTTGACATGGGCGAGAAAGTCCGCGATGAGGCTGGCGGCAAGCCTGGCCGTGACATGCCTGTCGTCATGCGGCGGACAAAGCTCGGCGATACCGAAAGTCACCACCTTTTTGGAAATGGCCAGGCGGCGCAAGGCCGGAATCAGATGCCAGGGGAGCAGTCCTAGGGGCTGTGGAGCGCTGACGCCTGGGGCGAAGGGGGCGGCAAAAACATCCAGGCATAGCGACAGCGAAATGATATCGCTGCGGATGATGATCTCATCAATGACTTCTACGCTGGCTTCGGTGCCTCCCAAATGGAATTCGTCGGCAAAGAGCAGGTGGGCATGGTTGTCTTTGGCTTTGGCTATAAGGCTTGGCGTATTGCCGCAGGCTTGCAAGCCCAGACAGGTGTAATCGAATTTCATATTGTTGGCCAGACGGTGGGAGGCTATTTGCGCAAAGGATGTGCCGGAACTGCCCCTATCTCCCGCCAGCTGGGGGCGCAGGTCCAGATGGGCGTCGCAGTTGACAAAAGCACAATCGACAGGCTCGCAGGCCGCTGCCTGTCCCAGATAGGTACCCCAAGCCAATTCATGTCCGCCGCCCAATACGATCGGGCAGATTTTTTTATGTAGCAGGCCAGCCACCACTTCACCCAAAGCTTTTTGAGCGCCTTCAAGATCTCCATTATGACAGACGATATCGCCGGCATCATATAGCACGATATCGCCGGCCATTGGAAAAGGTGCCAAAGATGCGCGCAATGCTGCCGGACCATAGGCTGCGCCGACGCGGCCCTGATTGCGCCTCACACCTTCATCGCAGGCAAAGCCCAGCAAGGCGAAAGTCGTTTTGATAGCAAGGGGTGGAGCTTCCTGGCTTAGATCAAGACATTTGATGCATTCGTGGTAGCGTTCGGCGCCCTGTCCATCGCTGCGTCCTTGCCAGAGACTGGTTGGTGTGGCCTGATAGTTTTTGAGTGTAGCCTGTGCTAAGTGCATAGTCATTGAGGTTTTCCTCCGATAAGGGTAGTGCATGGCAACAGTGCACCTTGCTGGTATAAGATTTCACGCATGTCGCTGACAGGGAAAACGATGATGTCGGCGCGCTTGCCGGGTTGTAGCATACCGCGATCGTTAAGTTCAAGGGCTTTGGCTGCCCTCACTGTCAAGGCGGCAAAAGTCTCTGCCATGGTGAGGTGCTGGGCAGCTCCCAAAAAGGCCGCAGCCATGAGCAGCCGGCCTGAAGGGGCTGAGCCCGGATTCCAATCCGAGGCGATGACTAACGGCAGTCCGGCATCAAGCAGCATGCGTGCCGGTGCAAAGGGCAGGCCGAGGCCGAGGCTTGAGGCTGGTAGCACGATGGGGATGACGCCTGAAGCTTTCATGAGGGCGGCATCGGCAGGCGTGGAAACTTCCAGGTGGTCGGCGGAAAGGGCGCCGATGTCGGCTGCCAGCTTGGCGCCGCCGCGCGCGAACTGGTCGGCATGGACGATAATGGCAAAGTCCATTTGCTTGGCGCGTGCCAGGAAAGGGCGTGCTTCAGCTATCGTGAAGGCGCAGCTGTCGACGAAGATGTCGATGCGCCGGCAAAGCTTTTGCTGGATGAGTTTCGGCAGCAACTCATGGCCGAGATGGTCGAGATAGGATGTGGCGGAAGGAAATTCCTTTGGCAGGGCATGGGCGGCGAGGCAAGTGGGAATGAGGGAAACGGCTTGCTGTTGGCTGGCTTGGTTGATGGCCTGCAGCATTTTGATTTCATCACCGGTATTTAAGCCGTAGCCACTTTTGACCTCACAGGTAGTGACGCCTTGCTGGCAGGCTATTTTTAAACGCTTTATCAGTCCATCGACGAGGGCTGGCTGGCTGGCGGCTTGGGTCTGGATAACGGTGGATAGAATGCCTCCGCCCTGCATGGCTATTTGTCGGTAGCTGATGCCGCTTAGCCGCCGGGTATAGTCTGCGGCACGCGAGCCGGCAAAGCACAGGTGGGTATGCGTATCGATAAAGCCCGGCATAGCCACGCATGGCGTTGCCATCTCCAGATGTTTGAGATGGCGGATTTCAGGCGCATTGAAGGGGAGGATATCGACGATGAGATCGCCCCGCACATGGATGGCGGCATCGGCTTTGATGGTCAGCAGGCTGTCATCAATGGGACCGCTTGCGGGCAGCCCGTGCATGGTCACAACCTGTGCAAATGGACCGATGACATATTCGTGAGAGTCGGTGTTAAATCCCATTGGCAACCCGTATAAACCATGGTTTGTCAAAAATGAGCAACATAAAAGACAAATTTTTACTTTCTCTGTGTCTCTGTGCCTCTGTGGTGAGCTTGATTATAGAATTAATAAAACAAATTTACCACAGAGGCGCAGAGACACAGAGAAAGAATAAGTGTTTTTATCAGCTTCAGGTATAGCACTTACATCATAATAGCAAGTCGTTTTCCATAGCCATCTTCACGGCCAGTTCGTAGCCGGCATCGGCATGCCGCACGATGCCGGTGGCTGGGTCGTTGAAGAGCACGCGCTTCAGGCAGCGCGCGGCGCGCTCTGTGCCGTCGGCAACGATGACCATGCCGGCATGCTGGGAGTAGCCGATGCCGACGCCGCCGCCATGGTGGAACGATACCCAGGTGGCGCCGCCGGCACAGTTGCTTAGCAGGTTGAGTAGCGGCCAGTCGGAGACGGCATCGGAGCCGTCGAGCATGCCTTCGGTCTCCCGATATGGCGAGGCCACAGAGCCTGCGTCAAGGTGGTCGCGCCCGATGACGATTGGCGCTTTGACGATGCCTTGTCTGACTAGATCGTTGAAAAGCAGGCCGGCGGTAGCGCGCTCATTGATACCAAGCCAGCAGATGCGTGCCGGCAGTCCTTGGAAAGAGACATTCTCTTTAGCTTTGCGCAGCCACTGGTGGAGGTGGACATTTTCTGGAAAGGCTGTGATGAGCGCTTCGTCGGTGCGGTAGATGTCTTCGGGATCGCCGGATAGGGCCACCCAGCGGAAGGGCCCTTTGCCTTGGCAAAACAACGGTCGGATGTATTCGGCGACAAAGCCGGGGATTTCAAAGGCGCGGCTTTCGCCGCCAATCCTGGCAAACTCGCGCAGGTTGTTGCCATATTCAAAGACGACGCTGCCTCTTTTTTTCATCTCCAGTAAAGCGTGCACCTGCACTGCCATGCTCGTGAGGCTTTTTTGACGGTATAGCACAGGATCGGCGGCGCGCAACTCTTTGGCGCCGGCAAGCGTCATGTTGGCAGGTACGTAGCCGTTCAAGGGATCGTGGGCGGAAGTTTGGTCGGTAGCGGCATCAGGCGTGATCTTGTCATCTAATAGCCGCTGCAAGATGGTGCCTATATCGCCGACCAGGCCGATGGATAGAGGTTTGTTTTTTGCTTGAGCTTCCCGGATCCATTTTAGGGCTTTTTCATAGCTATGGGTCATTTTATCAAGGTATTTTGTCTTTAGCCTTTTATCGATGCGCCAGGGGTCGATATCGACGCCCAAAAAGATGCCTCCGTTGAGCGTCACGGCCAGTGGCTGGGCGCCGCCCATGCCTCCCAAGCCGCCTGAAACGATCAATTTACCTTTCAGTGTGCCGCCAAAATGCTTGCGCGCCAGAGCGGCAAACGTCTCATAGGTGCCTTGCAATATCCCTTGAGTGCCGATATAGATCCAGCTGCCGGCCGTCATCTGGCCGAACATGATCAGCCCCTTCTCTTTTAAGGTATTAAAATGTTCCCAGGTAGCCCAGTGAGGGACAAGGTTGCTGTTGGCGATGAGCACCCGCGGCGCTTCAGTGTGCGTGGGTAGGATGGCGACGGCTTTGCCGGATTGGATGAGTAGGCTCTGGTCGTCCTGCAAATTTAGCAGGGCGTTGATGATTTTTTGCAAGGCATCGACATTGCGGGCGGCCTGGCCGGTGCCGCCATAGACGATGAGGTTGGCGGGGTCTTCGGCCACTTCGCTGTCTAGATTGTTGAGCAGCATGCGCAAGGGGGCTTCGCTTTGCCAGGACAGGGCGTGCAGCGTGGTGCCCCTAGGAGCTTTATAGTGGGGGTGGGTGGCATAGGCGGCCAGGAAATCTTTAAGCTGCGAGTTTGGCTTTAGAGGCATGGATCACGCTCCCTTATAGTGTGTCAAGTGCAGCCAAGGCTTTTGGGATATCATCGGCCAAGATGCGGTCGTGCTTGAGTGGCGGCACGTGGGCGCGGATGGTTGCAAAAGTCTTGGCGGTGCCTTTGCCTAAATGTTTGATATGCTGCATGTCAATAGCCTGGGCTGCTGCCATCAATTCGATGGCAAGTATCGTTTTTGCATGCGCGACGATGGTTTTTAATTTGCGCGCCGAGGTCATGCCCATGGAGACGAAATCCTCGATGCCGCCATTGCCGGGAATGGAATCCGTCACGGCGGGGTTGGCCAGGATTTTTGTCTCATTGACGAGGCCTGCGGTGAGATATTGAAAGGCCATATAGCCGGAATCAATGCCAGCATGGGCGGCCAGGAAGCCGGGCAGTCCGCTCATCTGGGGATTCAGCAAAACCTCCAGGCGCCTGTCAGAGACATTTCCCAGCTCAGATATGGCGATCGAGGCGATATCAAAGGCCATGGCCAGGGGCTGTCCATGGAAGTTGCCGCCGCTAAGGACTTTTTCCATTTCATAGAATACCAAGGGATTATCGGTGACGGCATTGAGTTCCTTATCGATGATGGCGACGGCATACTCGATGGCATCGCGGCTGGCGCCATGAATTTGCGGGGCGCAGCGCAGGGAATAGGGGTCTTGCACACGCGGATGATGTGTGGCCCTTAGCAAGGGAGAGCCCTGGAGTTCCTGTAATATCTGCGTGGCGGAATCTATTTGGCCAGTCTGCCGCCTAAGTGCATGGATCTGCGGGTTTAGACTGTCGGCGGAGGCGCTTAAGGCTTCATAGCTTAAAGCCGCGATCTTATCGGCGTATAGGTAAAGTCGGCGGGCGTTGGCAAGTGCCAAACTGCCCATGGCCAGCATGGCTTGGGTGCCGTTGATAAGGCTTAAGCCTTCTTTTTCTTCAAGGCTGATGGGCTGTAGGCCTGCAGCTTTTAAAGCCTTTTCAGCCGCCATCGTCTGGTTTTTATAGCGTACCATTCCCTCGCCGATGAGGGGTAGGGCTAAATGGGCCAGCGGGATGAGGTCGCCGCTTGCGCCGACGGAGCCATATTCGGGGATAATGGGATAGATCTCGGCTTCGATGAGCTCCCATAAGGCCTGGCATAGATGATAACTCACGCCGGCATATCCTTGCAAAAAGACGTTGAGGCGTAGCGCCATCATCAGGCGTGTCTCGCCAATAGAGAGCGGCGGCCCATAGCCGGCGGCATGGCTGCGTAGGATATTGATTTGCAATTTCTGCAGTTGGTGATGGCTGATGTGTTTGTCGGCAAACGAGCCAAAACCTGTATTTAGGCCATAGATAGGGGTGTCTTGCTTGGCCAAATGCTTGACAAGTTTATGAGAATTATCGATGCGTTGTTTAACGGTGGAGGCGAGGCGTAGCGGGGCGCCGTTGGCGATGGCTTCGGCGCGTGCAAGAGTTAAACTCTTGCCATCAAGCAAGATGATATGGGGCGCTTTTGGCGTACTCATAACCCCAACGTAGATGGAAATAGGCACTTTGTCAAAGAAAAATTACTGAATCTGGGTAATGGGGTATGGCTTATGCTTTACTTTATCTCGAGTTTGCATTTAAAATGTATGCGTGATAAATAATTAATTATCTAATGATATATGAAATCTATACCTCGCGTGGTGTAGAAAGACTACTTTTTTGAGAGGGCGATTTATGCATAAGAAACCTGGACGAAATGATCCTTGCCCCTGTGGCTCGGGAAAGAAATACAAAAGCTGCTGCTTGCTGAAAGAAACCCCGGAAGGAAAGCGTTCAACAGGGAAGCACAAAATCACAGCCAAATGGCTGAATGCCCCGGCAGGTCCAAACCTCATCGAGCGTACTTTCGGCAATGTCATCTCCTCTACTGGTAAAACATTTCATGCACCGACAGAATCTTCCGATGTATCTTCATCAGAGAATGAAACTAAATCTTAGGCATTTTAGAATTCTGGCAAGGGTATGGTCTCGGGCCAGCATCCTATTCCCCTAAGGTTATACTGCAGCCGGCCTCAATTTTCCAAAATCGAATGTTGATGCCGGCAATGGTACTAAGCTCCTTAGCGAGCGGCCATATGTATCGCCCATGGTGTAACGCCAACGGCGCAAACCATGGGTGTCATTATATTAAGAAAACAAGCCCCAAGGGGGCGTTATAACTATACTACGCGCGGCTAGGTTTGGCGTTGCCGAAAATCGCCAAACCTAGCCGCGTGTGGTATACATTCTCAGATTTTTGCTTATACAAGCGAAGGAATCATAGCGACCCGCTGAGGCTGAATTGTTTTTCATTGTGATCCATGTTCTGCATCATTGACGCTAGACCATGGGTTGCAAATATGACCAATTCCAAGAGGCTTAGCAGTAAATGTTTAACATTTTGATGGGGTTTAGGATGCAGGCTTGGAGTGTAAAGGGACTTAACTATCGCATCATATCGTGATGCAAGGCGCGCAGTTTTTACTTCCAGATTGGGGAAATTGCATTTTTTTAGAGATCTCTTTTCCTTATAAGTTTATAGTGCTTTTTTTATGATTAAACAATGCAGGCAAAGATGAACGACGTTAGATATTTGAAAATGAGATCAAAATATTGGATGATGCTGTTGGCGCTGCCGTTGCTGACAGGATGCGGCTTGGTTGAAAAGATGCAGAAGAGCACCGATGCCATCGAGAATAACCTGCAAGCCGTGGAATTGAGCACTGCAGGGATTACGGAAAATGCGCACGCCATTCAATCTACCACGCAGGCTATCCAATCAAATATGCAGGCTGTGCAGACAAGCTCTCAATTGATCAGCAATAATGGTCAGGTGGTGCAAAAAGCTTCACAAGCCATTCAAAACAACAGCGCCGTGGTATCTGCCAGTACCGATTCCATTCGCGGCAACCAACAGGTGGTTGAACAGAGTTCAAAAGCAATTCGTTTAAACCGCTTGGCTGTGGAAAGAACGACGAAAGCCATCATGGATAACCAGACGGCGATTGAAGCCAATAAGCGGGCGATAGAAGAGACTACTTCCGCCATCAATCAAAATGCCAAAGCCATCGCAGACTCAACGGCGCTGGTAAGCAAACTCAATAACTTGCAGGGGAATCGCAGTATTTTCATGATTGTTATACTGGCAATTCTCGTGCTTTTGTTCCTGCCTTCCATCTTGCTGCTGGTCGTCTTAAGCCGTTTGCAGAAGCAGTTAAGCCCCTCGTTTGAAAAAAGCAAAAGCGAAAAGTAAAAATTAATGCCTATAGCTATTTATTTAATTTGAATGGTCTGCTATGTTGCAAAGATGGGTGTATGCTGCCGGCTCTACTGGGTCCGCCATATATTGATCATAGATGATAAGAGGAGTGGATTATGAGATTTATTTTGAATTTTTTCTTTTTCGGAATCCTTTTTTATTTGATCTGGATGTTCTTTCCCGATTCATTTAAAACGCTTGTCTCATGGGCAGATCAAGTCGTGGCCTTTTTTAAGAGCCTCATAAGCACGGCTGCCGAAAAAGTTAACCACACACCAGCCGAAACGCCAGCGCATGCCTGGCTGTTGCTGTTGCCATATGCTTTGCGCTTGAAATAAGCTAAAAGCCTTAGACGATATAGCCAGCGTTAGCAGTTAGCAGCTTTTTTGCATCGTAGCAATTCCACCCTCTCTAACGCACAGTTAGTGGAGAGGTGGACGCTTGGCTAGGCCGGAAAAGCTTTTAAAAATCCTTGGGATGCCCCATTTTAACCATACCTATGATTGACATGGGGCATGGGGTCCATACTCCGTCAGCACTTTCTCTTTTTCTAAAATCCACCCAATTCGTAGGCGTGTATATGCGCACTTTTTCACACATGCAACTCCCTCAGATGAGTACTCATGAGGTTTTTCAGACATTTTCTGTACTCTGTGGTGAAAGCTGCTTGTGCTGGTGGTATAATGTTATTAATCAATGTGTTAAGAAAAACTTCACCGAGACGCCGATCGCACCGGCACAGAGACACAGAGGCTAATAGAAGGGAAATCGAGCTTTCGCGCAGTCCAATATGTCAAATTCTCACTAGATCACGGTATATGTCTTATTTCAAGAATCGAGAAACCATGCCGAAATCGAAAACAAGGCAACGGATTTTTCTGAGCCGGGTTTTTCGCATTTCGTCAACCTGCCATTTTAAGTTGCCACAGCATCGTGAAAAGTACTGATTGTTATTTTATTGGCGTTTATATAAAACTACCATTTTTAAAACACAATTAAAAGAGTTTTTTATGGTTCATCGCACAAATGAGTACCTGCCCATGATGATTCGTCAAAAAGCCCTAGTAATTGATGGTTGAAATATGAGAAGTGATGATCTATTTGTAATGTTCTCTTTGAAACAAATCGGCATTCTAGCACAGAAGGTCTAGTTAGCCTCGATAGAGGCGGAAGCATGTAGCCATAGGTGTCAACCTATGGAATAAGATGTAGTATAAAGAGAGCCGTGAATACGGCGACAGCAATTTCGATGGAAGCTGAATTAGATGCAATTATTATAGTATATACTATCCTTTAGTCATTGCTGCCGCCGTATTCACGGCTTTGTTTCTAAACATGCGATTACCACACGCTGACGCATGTGGCTACATGCTTTCGCCTCTATCGAGGCTGTAAAAATGTTCTCATGGCTTGTGCCCTATCTCTTGTATGACAGTGCCAACTCAAATCCTTCCTTCACAGGATCGAATGCGCAATTTGCCATTATGTATGATTTATTTAACATCCTCCATTAGTTTACATATGGGGAGGTACGCGATTGTGCGATGAACCTTTTTTATGTCTTCATGTCAAGCTAACTATGCCAACAATCAGATTCCTTATGTCAATCAAAGCTGCGGCGGTAAGTATTTATCAGGGACAGAAATATCCTGGCAAGCTGAACAGAAATGTGCGTCTTTGCAGATGAGGGGTCGTACATTCAGCTTGGGAGGTATGATTGCGCAATTGCCGGCTATAATGGTCCCGGAAATTTGGACAATGGTCTAAGCTAATACCCTCTTTAAGAAAAGAGGTGAAAATGAGCCGAACAAGAAAAAAATATCCCCCAGAATTTAAAGTCAAAGCCGTGCTTGAGATTTTGAAGGGAGAAAAGACTGCAAGTCAATTATCCGGTGAACTGGGAGTGCATCCTATCGTGTTGTCGGAGTGGAAAAAACACTTTTTATCAACTGCCACAACTGTATTTGAAAAACCGAGCAAGATGACTGGGACAGCACAGGAAGTTAAAGAAAAGGCAGAACTTTTCGAGCAAATCGGACGTCTTAAAATGGAGGTGGAGTGGCTTAAAAAAAAGTTAGGATGTTTGACTTAAATTCTCGACGACTTCTAATAGAGCCAGATCATAAGAAGTTGTCGCTATCAAGTCAGTGTCATTTGCTTGGAATGTCACGATCTGGGTTGTATTATAAGGCCAAACAGCCCAACGAGGAAGATTTGGCACTCATGCGGGCTATTGATGAACAATATCTTCAAACTCCCTTCTATGGAAGAAGACGGATGACGATAGCAATGAGAGCTCAAGGTTTTTTTGTAGGAGGAAAAAGGATTCGAACGGCGATGCAGACAATGGGTTTAGAAGCAATCTATCCCAAGCCCAATCTGAGTGCGGCAAATAAGGAGCATAAAAAGTTTCCTTACCTACTAAGAGGGATTGTAGTAGATAAACCCGATTTGGCATGGGCTGCAGATATCACCTACGTTCCTTTGTTGAAAGGATTTGGATACCTTTTTGCGATCATCGATTGGTTTAGCAGGTATGTGATCGAATGGGAACTTTCGAATCTGCTGGATGCGGAATTTTGCATTAATGCATTAGAAAGAGGGCTTTCTCGAGCTAGTCCTGAGATATTCAACACAGACCAAGGAGTTCAATTCACCTGCTGTCGGTTTGTAGAGAGATTAGAAGCAGGCGGAGTCAGAATCAGTATGGATGGAAAAGGCAGAGCCCTTGATAATGTGTTTATTGAAAGGCTCTGGAGAAGCGTGAAGTATGAAGAGATTTATCCAAAAGGGTATGAAAGCTTAAAAGATGTCCGTAATGGACTTAAGAGTTATTTTAAGTTTTACAACGAGAGCAGGCCACACCAAGGACTGGGTTATAAAACGCCTGCGGAGGTGTATTTTTCTAGGCAGAGCCTTTAGGAAAAGGGGGCAAGCCCCCTTACCCCCCTTCCGCCTTCGTTGGACTTGGATTACCTTGATTTTTAAAGGAACTTGAGGGGGCAAGCCCCCTCAAACTCCCCCTTTAGCTGCAAGAACAACAAAAACTTGAGGTTATTAGCTTAACTTTTCCCATTTTTTGTCTAGACAAAGGGGACCACTTTAGGCTGTTACGCTAACTATAGGCGGCATGCAAGTGCAAATACCTAGTAGAAGGCCACAGCCCCCAATACGCCGGCTTCAAAATCCAAACGATTTTTCGTATTTCTCCCAGATGCCTTTTTAGCTACCAAGGCTTCATTCAACCTAGAAACGGCAGATTTTCCCAGCGCAACTGCCGTTTCTAGGCTCAATCAGGTTAGGTAATGCATATTTTTTTATGCAGAATTAGACCGTGTGCAGTTTATTGCGTGATTTTGTGAGAATTTGACGTCTGGTCTGCGTCGAAGCTTGCATATCTGCAGTTTACGCTGCAAAGTCAGCATATTGCATTCTTTCATTCATCGCGGCCAGTCCACCCAGCCATTTTTATTAGAAAAATTTGATATAATCTTTGAAAAACTATTCAAATTTTTGGTTCATCACACAAATGAGTGGTTGAGTTTGTGTAAATTGTATAGTCGAAGTTTGAAGCATGGGTCATCACACAAACGATTGGTTGACAGAGCTAACATCTCAAAAACGGTTCTTCCGGTTTTGCAGAACTTGTAAAGAGAAAAGCGCAAGCAAAAATAACAGGATATTACGATGGTCAGGATATGAAAAATAGGATGATCACCCAAGACCTACGTAAATCGCAAAGTTGACAAACTAAAGTTTAAATCTTTCATCCTGTCCATCCTAATATCCTGTTATTTTTGCTCCGATGTGTTACCTACATTTCCCCATTTCTATGCATCCTTTTCTAGGTGGGTCCTATAAAACCGGATGAACCTCAAAAACTCATAATGTAGGCTTTGGCTGAACGGATTGAGGTCAGGCTTGCGATTTGCGATTTGAAATGAGTCGGGCTTTCTAATGTATTTAGGATTTTAAAATCACAAATCACAAGCCTGACCCCAACCCTCAAAGTCCTTTCACGTCATAAGTTCTTGAGTAGTCATCTCTGTCAACCAATCATTTGTGTGATGACCCACATTAAAATAATTTAAAAAAATATGTATATTTATCAATTCTTTATATTTGTTTGCTATAATTGATTTTACGAACTGATAATATAAATATAAATATAAAATTAATAAAAGGAGTTTATGTGGTTTCTCTAAGATCTATAGTTACTACTCCGTCGAGCTTCTTGGCCAGACAAACAGTGAATGCCACCTCTTTAGCGGTAAGAGCGACCGGGGCTATGGTAAGAAATACAGCGGCTGCCGGCTATTTCATAACAAAGAAAACCGCTGCAGCTTCAGTTGGCGTTTTAGGGGCCGTGGCCAGCTTGCCCTTAAATATGGCAAAGGGTGCTGTAAGAGGTGTGGTTGGTGGCGCATGTGATTTAGCTTCTGGGGCTGTATCCAATACGGCTAGTGCGGCCAAATTTGTGCTGGGGATCAACAATTTGGAAAGCGCCTGTCATAATCTATCGGCAGGCACGAAGACTAAAGAAATCGTGATCAATGGTGCTACCGTGGTGGTTCATGAAGATAAAGCATTAGGCGAAAGGATTGGCGACGCAGTAAAAGAGCTCTGGACAGCCACCGGTAAATTATTACTGCCTGTAACGGTAGCAGCTGGAGCCATGAGCAAAGTAAGCACGGTTAGCGGTTATATGGCTGCAGCCGAAGGGGTGACTTTAAGAAGTATTTCTGAATTGACGTGCGATGCGGCCCATTCGGCGGCATCGACCGCTGCGGGTGTCGCCTATAAGGTAGGTAAAGTGGCTGCAAGCACACTCCCCGGAATGGTAAGCTGGACAATTGAAACGGTAAAAAACAATACCGCCGTCGTTGGTATTGCGGCCAGTATCGGTCTGACTATCAGTGCTTGCCATGATGTACTGAGTGTGCCTAAAAAAATAGTTACGACTGAAAAAAATGTCGTAAATATAAAGTCGGAAAACTGGCTGAGTCATAAAGCCGGAAAATGCTGGCTGGCGGCAAAAAAACTGGCCTTGGCAGGCGGTGTCTTCTACATGTCGTATCCGTCTCCAGCCCAAGTCCGCTCAGTCCCGGCCGCGCTCAGAGCCGCTTAAAAGTTGAGATTGAAGTCTAAGTTAAGCGACCATACCAAGTCTAACTCACCGCCCCGCAAGGGGCGGTGAGTTTTTTTATTTTGGGAAGATAACTTTCCAGTCGTTTTTCATACTGACGACAATCCAGCCTTTCTTTTTGGCTTCGGCCTTTAGGGAGTCGGAGAAGGTGCCGACTTTGGAGTCTGCGCCGTAGGCGTATTCGCGCGCGGCATCGTCATGGCTGACTAGCAGTTCAAGTCTTTTACCTGAGCCGCCTTGGGTCCATTCGAGCATTTGGCGGTCGCCGTCGGAATTGCCGAAGGCGGCAACCGGGCGCTTGCCGATGATCAGGTTGATGGTTTCCGGTTTGCCGGCAAAGTTGTCGATCAGCAGTATTTCCGGCAGTTTCAACAATGCCGGCTTTCCATCTTGATATGCGTATTTGATTTTGCCGGCCGTGCCGATAACCTGCTCGGGCGGCGTGCCATAAACTTTATCGCCGTAGGCGCGGATGAATTCCTGTCCGCCGCCAGACACGATATAGACCTTGAAGCCGTGTGTGCGCAGCAGCTGCATGACTTCCAGCATGGGCTGGTAGATGAGATCGGTATAGAGCTTTTTAAAGCGTGGGTGGAGGGCTGTTTTTAGCCATTGGGCGACACTTTGATGGAAGCTGTCGATGCTCATGCCGGCATGTGTGACGGCGATGATCTCTTCGATGCTATGCTCGTTAAGGTCGGCGATGGCTTTTTTATCGCCAGCCAGGATAGCTTTAAAGGGCTCTTTGTCTCTCCATTCCGGATGTGCTGGCGCCAGTGTTTTGATGTCTTCAAAGGCGTAGGCCATCTGGGTATAGATCGGCTGTTCCACCCATAGCGTGCCATCCTGGTCGAAGGTGGCGATTCTGTCTTCTGCAGGGATAAATGACGGACTGCCCTTGGCTGTCGTTTCGTTGACGAAAGTCAAGATGGCCTGCTTGGCGACGCCATCATGCCAGGAGGGGAGGGGGTCATCAGCAGCCATAGCTAGCGGATGGGAAAACAACGCAAGACATAGTAGGATGCTGGCAAGGAGATGCTTTAGAGAGTTTCTATGATATGACATATATTTTCCTTAGCTACTTGTTTTGGTATGAGGGCTCTAAAAGCAGTAGCAGGCGTTTTAGTTGGGCCGGGTTGTTCACCTGTTCCACCAGCTGGTTTGTCGATCCCGCCGAGGGGATAGTGGGACGGTTCGGGTATTTGACGAGTTCTTCAAAGAACGGTGCTAAATAAGGTTGGGTCAAGATGCCGATCCAGCCGTGGTCGCTGCCCGAGAATCTGCCGGGTGAGGTTTTCAGATCACCGCGCGTGGGAGCGGCGCCGTTAAAACAGCAGTCGTAGCATTCGCCGGGATCCCACCACAGGTTGTATACCGCCGGAAAGGCCAGGTTCAACTCAGGGCCCAGCCAGGTGTCTTTGGCAGTATAGAGGATCTTGAAATTATCCACGCGGATGCCGCCAAATGACAGGTCGTTGGTATAGATGAAAGAGTTGCGCTTTGACGGGCCTTTGCCAAGGATGAAGTCGCTGTTTTCAATGCCGTCAAAGACGATATCCTTGCCGAAATTGTCCTTCCAGATGCGCGTCGGTGGTGTGCCGCCGGCCAATTTGACAAATGTCGGCCACCAGTCCATGTGGCTCATCATCTGGTTGGCAACGCTGCCGGCTTTGATATGTCCGGGCCACCAAACAATTGCCGGGCAGCGGAAGCCCCCTTCGAAGCTTGTGCCTTTCATGCCGCGGAAAGGGGTGTAGCCGGCGTCCGGCCAGGCATCGATCCAGGCGCCATTGTCGGTGGTCCAGACGACAAGCGTGTTTTTATCAATTTTAGCTTCGCGCACTGCCTGCAGGAGCTGTCCTGAATTGTCATCCAGCTCCATCAGGGCATCCAGATAGTTGCCGCCGCCCATCGATTTGCCTTTGAAGCGGGGAGAGGGGTTGTTTGGATTGTGGACTTTCATGAAGCATACATACATGAAGAAGGGGTCTTCATCATTGGCGTGCGCTTTGATGTATTTAACGGCATCTTCGCGGATGATGTCGTCGACTGTCGCCAGATCTTCATAGCTGAATTTTTTCTTCATGACCTTTGGGTCTTGGCCGGCTTTGCCTTCCCACTGGCTTAAGTCCAGCTGATTCCAAACTTCCATGAAGGCCTTGTTGTGCACCGGAAAATCTGGCTGCAGCGGCAGATAGTCGTAAGCATACACGCCGGCATAGTACGGCAGCATATATTTCATCTCGTCAAAGCCATGGGCTGTGGGGAAGTTTTCGGGGCGGTCGCCCAAATGCCATTTTCCCCATTGCGCTGTGCGGTAGCCAAGCTTTTGCAAAGCTTCGGCGACGGTTGGATCGTCTTTCTTCAAGCCGTTGAGGTCGCCAGGCGCCAGCACTGTCGATAGGCCGGTGCGCAGCGGGATGCGGCCGGTGATGAAAGAGGCTCTGCCTGCCGTGCAGCTGGCTTGTCCATAGTAGTTTGTGAAGCGCAAGCCTTCCGCCGCCATGCGGTCCAGGTGGGGTGTCAGGCAGCCGCGGTTTTCGCCACCGCCGTAGCTGCCGAGATCGCCATAACCGACGTCATCGGTCATGATCATGATGATATTGGGTTTTTTGGCTTTTTGTGTATTTGCTTCTTCTGCTGAGGCGGGCTGTATCAGCAGCATTGAAAACAGAAAGCCGATAGAGCTATAGCATGCTGCCAACCTGGCTTTGCGTGAAAGAATGGGCATAAAAAACCTTGGGCTAGGATGATGTAATTATTTTGCATAGCAAAAAAATATTTGACTGACAAGGTAATTAAGCCACCGAACACACTCATTTTTGCCCATTTTTCGGCATGGTTCAAAAGCAGGTAACTGATCGGCACAGCGCCAAAGAGACGTTTGTTATAATCTTCAGAAAGATGCTTTTGCAGATAAGGGCGTATCTGGCTGGGAAGCACAACATTTTGTCTGGTTTGCCATCCAGGCATCACTGCCTTCAATTTATCGTTAGCCGCAGCGATAGGATTTTAGTGTTGACTGTCGCAGGAGAAGTGGGCGTGGCCGATGTTGAACGCGATGTACGCGGCTTTGCCATCAAATTCTATACCGAAGAGGGTAATCTAGCGAAAAACATAACCGGCTGCAGACCAGAATCTTACATCAGACTCAGAAAATAACAAGGAAACTCGGGCTAGTGGGCAACAACTTTTATGCGCGCGAGCCTTTGAAATTCCCCGATTCATCCATACTCAGAAATGATATTCCAAAACCAACTTCCTAGGGGTGATCGGGGGAGCCTTCCCCAAGCATTAAGATAAATGCATTTTCTTGCGCAGGGCCGGTACAAAGCGCAGAATTTCGGTCGATTCTTTTTTATTCATACGATTGTGACGAATGATGGCTTCTTGGTTTTGCTCTCCTAATTGATTGCGTCGATTTACTTTGGTTCGATAGAAGAACTCTTCATTTCGACTCCAGTAGTGGTTGATTCTAATTTTATCTACGCTAATGCATGGAGGAAATGCGCCTTCAAAAGCTTGTTTGTTCTCGGTGACCTGGAAAAAGCCATGGTGATAAATAAAATAATGCGGGCATAACGGACAGTACGCCACACATTCTGGCCGGGCAATTGTTTTCACATTAAGATTATCACTGTCGTGCTTTTCTGCGCCTAGCGTTAGCATTTCTATTAGTAGCTTATCTGATGGGATTTGCCAAATTCCTGAAGAACCGAACATCTGCCAATTAACACATAATCCGCCATATTTTTCGTAACGTTTTAAAAATGTCACCAGACTGTCTGTATTCATTGGGAATAAAAATTCATCGGTGTCAAGTGCGGCAATCCATTTGCTTTTATATAAAGCTTTTTTTAGGGCGTTATTGTAAGCGCTGGTCTGAATCTCATACCAGCGTATTGGGCAATCAGCGGCAAAAGGCCACTCTGTAAGCTCAACCTCATTACTCTCAATATAGGGAGTTAAAATGCTTAGATAATCATCGGTGCTTAAATTATTATACAAATAAAAATGTTGCACACCGACCAGCTTATGAAACTCAATCCACTCTTTGAGATAGGGCGCTTCATCGCGGAAAATTGCACAGATAGCGATGTCATAAGCATAGCGTGTCTTGGCAGATACCATACTAGGGAAAATAAATAGTTGGCAAATAGCGAAAAGACAGATGATCAATTTTAGAGTGAAATGATAACGCTGCATAAGTTCGTGGTAAAATTGCATTTTTTTTTAGCCAAGTTGGATTTTTTGCAAAGAGTGTCACAGTAATCAATAATTAGGCAATGCGTTTTATGGCGTTCCAACGATGAAATAATTGTTTTCTGTGCTGTGGTAGCCTGATTCCGGCAAGCCCCTCTCTGTGATCTCTGTGATGGTGAATTTTTAAAACCACAGAGCCCGCAGAGAGAGGAGAAGTGAGTTTATCGTGACCGAACATTTTCCCAATGAAGGTGAATAAGGCCAAAAAATAGCAAGATATTAGAGTGATCAGGATAAACACCGCACCTATACCGCTCCTCCGGCGTTTACCCTCTGCAGGTGAGCCGCGATGTTATGTTGGAAGGCCTGAGGCAGTGGGTGTGCCTGCATATGCTGGACAATTTGGTATGCAGCCTCTTCAGGCTGCAAGTGAGAGGTGTCAATTTCGATGTCGAAAGTTTTGTTGCGATAAACGTCATCATATACCCCTCTGGCCAGACCGAGCATGCGGCTGCCGCGGGCTTTTTCTCGTTCCGCAGCCACATCAACAGGCGGTTTGACGGCGACGAAAAAGACTTTATAGTCTTGCAAAAGCTCCAGGTAGGCATGGAAGTCGTCTTCGGCAAACAGGACTTCATCGATGATCAAATTGAAACCCTGCGTCAGCAGATGCTGCATTGAGCTGCGCATGGCGGCATTTACTTTATGGCCGTAAGATCCCTTCGAAATAGAGATTTTGGCGCCTTCATGGTCGTCTTGCCTTGCAAAGCAATAGCCCAAGTGTGACTCTGCGCCATCCATCCGGTAGCGCGAGGGGAGCATGAAGAGGAAGTGGTCGATGCCCACATGCATAAACGGCTGGTCTAATTGCGCTTGCAGGTGCTGGACGATACTTGTTTTGCCGGCGCTGCTGGTGCCGTTTAGGAAAATGACTGTAGGCGTTTGTTTGGCGGATTTTTGCAGGAGCTTTTCCTGCACTAGCTGGAAAAACTGCTCGACAGATAGATTTTCAAGGGATTTGAATTTCAGATCGGTGGCCGACATGTCCTGGATTTTGGTTGAAGGGGTGGGGATAGCCACGGTGAAGCAGCCTGCCCTTACGCCGGCTGTCAAGCCGGGCAGGCTGTCTTCGACGACCACACAGGCGGCAGGTTCGACGCCTAGTACTTTAGCGGTATGCCAATAGATATAGGGGCTAGGTTTGTTTACGCCTTGCGGGTCGTTATAGTCGTGCAGATCATCTTGTCCGGAGATGATGGCATCGAAAAGGCCGTCGATACCGATCTGTCTTAGGCTGCGCAGGATTTCCTCTTTGTTGCCGGCCGAGGCTACGGCAAGCTTGATCCCCAGCCGGTCTTTTGCTGCCGCTAATTTCAACACGAAATCCACCGTATGTTGAATAGGCTTCAGGCCATTTTTGGCATGTGCGCGGTAATTGGCCCGGCATTCGGCGAGCAGCGCTTCGGCTGAAGGGGCGTTCATCTTGGCAGCCAGCCGTTGGGCCGTCAGCGGATTGGCGCTGCCCATGCATTGGATATAATCATCGATGGAGAAAAAGTGATTGCGGTCGAGCACCACTTTTTGCCAAGCAAAGAAATATGAACCTTCATTGTCGATCAACGTACCGTCACAGTCGAAAATAATGGCTTTAATCGGCAATAAAGGGGAATGATGCATGTTAATGTCCTTTGTTTGTAAAACTGCGGTTTTATTGTTATATGCTGTGAAAAATGAATTATATCTGTGGTATTGTAATCGAAATTGAATTTTAATTCCTAGCCATATAAGGTTCATCACGCCAGCGATCCATATCGGAGCTTTGTGGTATCATTCACCACTTAGCCACAGGGACTTCTCAATTTTCTCATATAAACTCATTAATCTCACTGGCTGAGTGGTCATTTATGCAGAAATCCCTGTATCGGCACGAAATCTCGTTGTTTGATTAAGTGAAATTATATAAAAAGATAATTTTATCAGTTTAAGGATTCCCCCATGAAAAATCTGCTTAGCTTGCTATCCATTTCGGCCATTCTTATAGGGGTGGGCAGTGCCAATATGCTATCTGGGGTTGCTTGGCAGGGCCCTGTGGATGTCTTTTCGACGCAATATGCGCAAAAGCCCGTGGTAGGCGTGGATGCCGCCGGCAACGCCGTCATTGCGGCCATCACCTCGGACGATTTATCCACCTTTTATGAAGAAGGGGCGCAGCTTGTGCAGGGGGTAGTGCAAAATACGCACAGATACCAGCTGATAACGTTAGCGGGAGACAATAACATCAATGCCATCGCCGTAAATGCCGCCGGCAATGGCGCCCTGCTATGGACGGAATTCGACAACGGCACATTCAATGACATCGTGCGCGGGGCCGTCCTTACAAATAACAGTTGGGGCAGCGCGACGACTCTCTCGGATCCGGTAACTGAGAACGTGGTGTCCTTTTTTCAAACCGGCATAACGCTTGATGACGACACCAAAGCCATCGGTGCCTGGAGCGGTCAAATTCTTAGCGATTTACTTATCAGGATTAGTCAGTATGTTTCCCCCAGCTGGTCGGCACCCCAAAGCCTGGCAAGTTCGGCTACCGATATTTTATCCGGGGTGGCAATTTCAGGTTCCCCTTCGGGACAAGCCCTGCTGGCATGGTCGGATGGCGGCGGCGTGTACACACTCAATGGAAGTTATTATGACGGTGTGACGTGGAATACGCAGCCCGTCTCCACAGATCTTTTTAACACTTGCGTGCCTCTGATTGCGGTCTCCATGAACGCCTCAAATCAGGCCATGCTGCTTTGGCAAAACAATTCAGATTTCGGCATCAGCTCTTCGCTTTTTTTTGGCGGGACATATGGCAGTCAGCAATCTGTGTATGTGCCGGCAGTTGGTGAAACATTGGTTGATGTCGCGACGGCTTTGGATAATGCCGGCAATGCGCTGGCGCTGTGGATAACTTTTGATGTCTCCGATACCTATAAAGTGCTGGCGAGCCGTTATACCGGCGGCAGCTGGGGAGCTGCTGTCCCGCTGGCTACTACAGATGCCGGCAATAGTTTAAACCACCCAAATATCGGGGTAGACAAGCTAGGCAATGCTTATGCGGTGTGGGAAAAGGACGATAATTCCTCAAATGGGCAAGTATATTTCAGCCAATACACGCAAGCCACCAACTCCTGGCTAGGGACGCCACAGCTCCTTTCCACCATAGGCTCGTCCTCAAAGTACCCACATCTGTCCATGAATGAATTTGGCGGCGCGGCGGTGGTATGGGCGGTTGATCCTCTGGCAACGGAGACGATCCAAGTCGTATACACCGCCAATACGATTCTGAATCCGCCGCAAAATTTGACCGGCAGGCAGATCTATAACAGCTTCCTGACTCAAGCCGATATCATCGATGAATTGAAGTGGTCTGCCAGCTCCTCACCGGGGATAGTGGCCTATAACATCTGGCGCGATGGCTTGCAAATCGCCGTCGTTCAAGCAAACGCCCCTTTGGCCTATCAGGACCATAACCTGCAAAAAGGAAAGTTATACACTTATCAGGTGATAGCGGTGGATGGCAATGGCGCGCTGAGCACTCCTGCCACCATCAGCCTGCCCTAATCCATGCGTATAGTGTTTATATGGCTGGCATGCGTATCTCTTGGAATACATATAATGGGATTGTATGCCGACGAAAACAGGCTGATTAATCCCGCCTTTATCAAGGATAACCTCACCTGCGAGGCTTATTGGTGCAAGCTGCATGCCGCGCATGGAGAGGATCTGGGGGCGGGGATGCTGTATTATGCCTTGGTATATACTGCCAAGGCACAGTTATGCGTATGTTTGGGCTCGGGCGATGGTTTTGTGCCGCGCGTTTTGCGCCAGGCGCAGCGGGATCTGCAGCTGGCCAATGCCAAAACGATATTGGTCGATGGCAATACAGGACAATGGGGCAGGCCCCTGTGGTTGAAAAAAGGCGCCTTTTTCCGGGAACATTATCCTGAAATCGAAATCATCATGGATACTACCGCCAATGTGGCTAAAGCACAGGCCAAAGGGTGGCAAATCGACTACTTGCATATCGATGCCGACCGTTCAACCAAAGGGGCCTTGCAGGATTTCCTGGATTATCTTCCCTATATGTCGCCTGAGGGAACCATCATTTTGCACGATGCCGGCCCCGGCCGGCCATGTGCGCAAACGGCTGTCCTGATCCAGCAAATGGGGTACCCTGTCATCAACTTCGCCTCATTAGGCACCGGCACGGCCGTCATCCGTCTGAAATAGCCATTCACATCAGGTTAACAGGGTTTTACATACTTCCTTCACAATGGGTTTTGTAGCTCACTGTATGGTCGTGTCTCTGCGTTGAAATGAATTAACAGACTATTACAACGGATAATGATTCAAGTTGTCTGGCAGTGCTGCTTTCTAGAAAATTCAACACAGAGACGCGGTGACACAGAGAAGATTGAACATAATTAAGACACTGTAGCGGTGAGATAGCCCCTCGGATTGCTGAGACAATCCGAGGAGTGGATAAAATATCCGTATGCTTCGACGGCTTGTTATTTCAAGCCGTCTTGCTGCCTGGACAACGCAAACAAGAGCTTAGGCAGTTCATCGCTCTTCTAAAGATGCCAACGCCTTGGAATGCATCAGGGCTAGCGGCATCCGCCTTTGCGTCTTTTGCCGCAGAAACCTTCATTTTGCCGCTTTGATCCAGGAAATGGATCAAACTATTGATAGATCGCCTAAAGACGGCGATATCCTGTGATTCATTATGGCTATGGGCATCGGTTTTGGGATCTTCTACGGCGGGTATGAGCATTTCCATTTTGGGAAATGCTTCTTGGAACTCGCGCAATAGGGGCAGCGTGCCACCGCATGGCATGGCACATGTTTTGGGAAAGTTGGCCTTTAAAGCTTCGAAGTAGAGGCTTGAAAACTTGGCCGTCAAATCGGCTTTCCATGCCCACGATCCTTTGCTGGACTGATTTACATGTACTTGTACATTGGTATCGACCTTCTGCTTTTTTAGATATGACATCACGGCTTCCGCTATCTGGTCAGGATCCTGCCCGGGCAGGATGCGCACGCCGATGGTGCATCGGGCGGTATCCTGGATGGAGTTGCCGCCATTGGGTTGTCCGCATGTCATATTGACGACGCTAAGGCTGGGTTCACTCAGAATGCGTTCATAGACAGATGCATTGGCATTGCCTCTCAATTTGCCGCCGGGCACTATGCCCATATCTTTGGCGTATTGCTCTGCGCTGACAGAACCATCCTTTAAAATCCTGCGCTCCTCTTTACTTAATTTGTCGCATCCGTCCATAAAGCCTGGGATGTTCTGAGGCTGACGCAGCGAGTGGATCAGATCTGTCAGCACTTGCGCCGGATCAGACACCAGGCATCCGATACCGCTATGTACAGGTTTCTTGAGTGCATTGACCTCTAATTCGAGATTGATTAAACCGCGCGTGGAGCTGGTTAATGTGCCTGTAGCTACATCTTTATTCAAACCATCCAGCACGATCAAGGCTTGGGCGTCCAGACGTTTAGCTTCCTTCTTCAATAAAGCATCCATATGCGAAGAGCCATATTCCTCTTCGCCTTCGAACAGAATTTTGATATTAGGCAGTGCCACTTCAGCTGCTTTGCAAGCAGCTAAGGCTGTAATGATACCGATGACACCTGCCTTGTCGTCGCTGGCGCCACGTCCATACAGGCGCCCGTCGCGTTCCGTCATCACAAACGGCTTGGTATTCCATTTTGAAAGGTCCACCGGTTGCACGTCATAATGTGCATAGAGCAATAAAGTCGGCTTGGTAGCATCGGTGATGAGTTCGGCAATCACAAAGGGTGCCGATTTATCTATACAGGGATAAGAGACGGTAAAACCAAGTTTTTCTAGCTGCGCGCCAGCGAAGGTTGCTGCCTGGGCAAGGGTTTTTGGATTATAGTAAGGACTGTTAGGGTGGCTGACGGAAGGAATGGCTACAAACTGGCCGAGAAGCTGAACGGCTTGAGCAAATTGGGTATCGCTAACGCGTATGGCATTAGATGGTGCTGTCATGATGACCTCCAGAGGTTGTTTCGCAATGAAGCTATTTTGTATTTCAAAATAAATCAAACAAAATTGAGAAGTGGTCCATCAAAATGGAAATATATATCAGGATTATTCGGTTCGGGCTCAAACCTTGTTGGTGCCCTGCATCGTTTTTCCTTCCCGCCTCTTAGTTGGAATCGGATTCACAGAACTTTGACAAGGTACAATGATGCAAGTTTTCTGGCGGTGTTGTTTTCTGGAACATACAACGCAGAGACGGGGAGGAAACGCGACGACGCAGGATGTGATTAGTTTTTGGGCGTCACCGGATTAGCGTTTTTGTTTTTTCTGGGGTATAATGGCAAAGATTGGTAAGAATAAATATTAATCTACCGTAATTGCGACGATAAGTTATGCCGTACCAAATAACCCTTCAGAAAAAAAAGTTTTCCTTCCGGGATTTGAAGACGCTGCTGGCAAAAGCCTCTCCCGACCGTTCGGCAGACCATCTCGCCGGCATCGCCGCCGCAAATGAACTCGAAAGGGTTGCCGCTCAAAGAACTCTGGCCGATGTGCCGCTCAAAGCCTTTTTGAATGAAGCTTTTGTGCCGTACGAACAGGACGAAGTCACCCGCCTTATCATCGACACGCATGACAAAGAGGCTTTTGAGTCGATTTCTCACCAGACCGTCGGTGAATTTAGAGAATGGCTGCTAAGCTACAAAACGACAGCCAATGTGCTCGCCAAAGTGAAATTCGGCATCACCCCCGAAATGGCGGCTGCCGTCTCTAAATTAATGCGCATCCAAGACCTGATCACCGTCGCCAAGAAATGCCGCATTATCACCCGCTTTAGGACTACCATAGGATTGGAGGGGCATTTTTCCACTCGTCTGCAACCAAACCACCCGACTGATGATCCGAAGGGGATTTTCGCCAGCATCATGGACGGCTTGCTTTTAGGCAGTGGCGATGCCGTTATCGGCATTAACCCATCCACAGATAATCCTGAGCACGTCATCATGATGCTGAAAATGATGGACGAGATCAGAAGTCAACTGGCTGTCCCCACTCAATCCTGCGTGCTGGCCCATCTCACCACCACGCTGCAGTGCATCGACAAAGGCGCCCCCATCGACCTTGTCTTCCAATCGATTGGAGGGACTGAACAAGCCAACAAGAGCTTTGGCATATCGCTTTCCCTGCTGGCAGAAGCCAATCAAAAGGCGCGCGCATTAAGCCGTGGCACGGTGGGAAATCAGGTCATGTATTTTGAGACGGGACAAGGGGCGGCCTTATCTGCCAACGCCCACCATGGCATGGACGCGCAGACTGCCGAAACGCGCAGCTATGCTGTCGCGCGGCATTTTGATCCGTTTCTTATCAATAGCGTGGTCGGATTTATCGGCCCTGAATACCTGTATAATGGAAAACAGATTATGCGGGCCGGACTGGAAGACCATTTTTGCGCCAAGATCATGGGTCTGCCCATGGGCTGTGATGCCTGCTATACGAATCATGCCGATGCCGACCAGGATGACATGGACGCGCTGCTTACCCTGCTGGCGGCGGCCGGCTGTTCGTATATCATGGGTGTGCCAGGCGCTGATGATATCATGCTGAGCTATCAAAGCACCTCGTTCCACGATGCCCTCTATATACGCAAAATTTTAGGTTTGAGGCCGGCGCCGGAATTTGAGGCTTGGCTTGAGCAGGCGGGGCTATGGAATGCAGACAAGCTGCAATTGCATGCCACTGGCCGCATCAAGGGGAATTCAACCATGAAGCTGCTGACACATATTTCCGGTGAGGAATGACTGATGAACCTTTGGGGTCAGCTTAAAGAACATACACAAGCGCGCATCGGACTGCAGCGTAGCGGACATTCTCTATCCACCAACGACTGGTTGGACTTTCAGCTCGCGCACGCTTTGGCGCGCGATGCCGTACAAGAAGTCTGGGAGGTGGCGCAGTTTGAAGAAAAATTGATAGCGGCGGGAGAAAAGCCGATCCATGTAAAAACCGCCGTCAGCATCAGAGAGCAATATCTGAAATTCCCCACCCTTGGCCGGATCCTAACTAGCGACAGCCGCGCTAAAGTAAGCAAATACAGTCAGCGGCATCAGACAGACATTGTATTCATCATCACGGACGGACTTTCCGTGCCGGCCATCAACGCCCACGCTATCCCGTTTTGGAAGGTTCTAAAACCTATGCTGCAGGCCATATTGCCGGATTTTAAATATACTATCGTCCTGGCACCTTATGGAAGGGTAGCTTTGAGCGATGATATCGGCGAAACTCTCGGCGCTAAACTCAGCGTGATCCTGGTTGGTGAACGGCCAGGCCTAACCTCAGTCAACAGCCTAGGCATCTATCTTACATACCACCCCAAAGCCGGCCACAGCGATGCCGAGCGCAACTGCATTTCCAATGTGCATCCGCCCGAAGGGCTGTCTTATGCGATCGCGGCCGAGAAACTGCTGTTCCTCATCACCGAAAGCCTGCGTTTGAAACTTTCTGGCATCCATCTTAAAGAATCCCCCAGCCAGCAGCTGGCAGACAAGCTGCCGGCCAGGCGCGGTCTCGGCATGTGAAAGAGAAAACAGAAGGCTGATCAGGAAGAATCATCGACCAGTACAAATTATTATTATGTGATAGTCTTGACTCTACAATGATAAAATGTTACGACGTAATTCCCTTAAAACCGAATACATACCAAGGAGTTGATGATGACCTTTTCGACAGAAACTGCTGGCACACATATGGTGATGCGCTATCTTACAGCCATTTGGGCCCAGAAACCGTCTGAATTCAAAAAACTATTAGGAAGAGATGTTGAATACATTCACGCCACCAACGGAAAAACGGATTGGACTGCCAAGGGCATAAAAGATGTCATGGAGTCCTTTAAAAGGAAATATTTTGATCTTGTAAATACCATCCATGTTGACCACTTAAATATTAAAGCCGGTCAATATGAGTTAACAGTGACACAGAATATGGATGGCAAACGATTCAGCTACACTGACCGTTCAATCCTCTCGGTGACAAATATAGGCGGGCAGGACAGAATCACTAAAATCGTGATGGACGTTACCAAGAAGGAAATTCCAAAGGATTCGTCAACGGCGAAATAAAGCCCATAGAGTCCTTATTGAGGGTTTAATTCCTGATGAGGGCTTAATTTCGACCAAAATAAAAAAAGGGAACCCCATGCGGGGTTTATGATGAGGCGTTCATATTTGTATACCTGCGGCTCAGCTTCCGCTCCGCCTCATTATGTAGTCCGCAGCCAGGGCTTGCGAGCAGCAGCATAGATCATCCACAACTGCTGAATGCAATCGCTACGAGGTTAACTCCGGATGGGTTCCGCTTTTTTCTTTTTGGACGAAATTGGACCAGTATCCTAATTCCGCTCCCCTTGATCAATTTATGAGGAAGGGCCGCCGTTTTTAACCAGCTTGGTCCAGTAGTGATACATTTCGTCGGAGAGATAGGGCTGGATATCGCTATATTTCATGATTCTCTGTGGGTATTCGGTATCGATGCAGGCGAATTTCCCGCTGATGGTATAGGGGATATTCAGCGGGAGGTTGCAGGACGCAAAGCCGTGGCTTAGAATGCAGTAGAGTTCATCAAGAATTTCCGTCGTGACAATGTTTTTCCATACATATTGGCTCTCGGCATGGCTTACCAGCTGCATATCGGTTTCCAGCAGGATGATCGTCTGTCTGTCGGCCCGAGAGATGTTTTCCTCGGCTTTGGCGCTGGTTACAGGGGGGGGCTGCCGATTGGCTAGCGGATAGATCCATTTATCCGGTACGCTGAAATGGTGCAGATTCTTCTTAGTGATTAAATGCCGCACGTTGGCGGCACCCTTGCAGCGGGCGGCCAGCTTTTCAAAGCCTGTCAAATCATCCTTTAGCTGCTGTTGGGAATCTAAATAAGCCTTGACGATATATCCAGGAAGGAGGGGATGTCTTGCCACGACGAAGGCTGAAGGCTCATTGTAATATAAGGGGATAAAGCCGGCTTGGATAAAGGTATTGAGGTCATCAAGGACTTGGTAAACCATGAAAATTGCATTTAAGGGGGCAGTCATCGGATGATTTTCAGGCAAGAGATAGGGATTGATTTTCTTCTTATTATGATGATCGAAGTCTTTTAGCAGGCGCCGCGAGGCGAGGTGAGCGGCTGAATGTTTGCAAGCCGGTGGGATGCTTAGATCTTGCCATGTCTGGTCTAAAATATGCGCGGTTTTGGCAAGAAGTTTAGCCGCGCTTATACTGTAGGTGTTTTTTTCCAAGGCAGCGTAGTAATAACTTTTTGCCAGCTCAAGCGCTGTCTGATAAGAAGCCGGGGCGGTATTAGCTATCGTGGCCCATAGATGATTTACTTCGGCGTCGTCAAATGTGATGCTTGGGACAGAAATTTCCTTGTTGGTGTCCATATCGTGCACATGGAAACGCATGGAAGATAGGGCATAGAAGGCTTGTTCATCTGCTTTTGAGGCGTTTTCCACGCCCTGAGCTGGCAGAGTAAAAAACAACAGCAGGGCCATCAGCCAGCACAATTGATGAGGTCGTGGTTTGTTTGCTTGTATGATCATTACCTAAATCCTCATTTAAGGGGTATAGAAGCATAAACCTAGGTAAAAGAAGCGCCACAGGATGCTAATTTCTGTATAGCACAATATATTAAATATTTGAAAAGCTTATATTCACGGTTTAGTTGCATAATTGGGGTGGAGTAAAAATTCAAAATGTCTGGCACAGGTTTGCTATTTGAAAGAAGTCGGACTTGCTAACAACGCGTGGTATTAATTCGCTAGAGAATCATTCGAATTCATCGACATTCTCTAAAATAGAATCCCTACTGCCGCGTTCTTCAGGCGGCGCTGCACAACTTTGGTCCATCACGATTAATTCTGCCCAGATCTGATGGCGCCATTCTTCCAGCGGCTGGCCATTGCCGATTAAATTCACTTTGTAAGTCAGGATGCCGCGTTTGGCCGTGTAGTCCTCATTTAAGAGGGCATACACATATGTACCGCTGCGTTTTAAAAGGCTGAGATTTTCGACCAGTTGTTCCCGATTGCGGAAGCGGATGGAGATTTCCAGATGCAGGTCATCAAAGGCGAGGTAATTTTTGGGGATGGACCAGGTGACAATCAGGCGTTGACCGATGGGAGGATGATTTAGCAGCGGATCAGGGGTTCTGACATGGTAGCTGGCAAGGTTTTCATGGCTTAGGTAGTCGGTATGGACCGTGAGGAATGGCTGGCTGCATCCCGACAGCATAAAAAGGGCCAGCAGCCATGATGAAAAGGGGGTCATAAGGCCATGTTTAACTTTCATGCTAACCCTTGTTTTCCAGCCGGCTGGCGGCCCAGCCGATCAGGGCTTCGGTGGCAGCCCAATCCAGGCAGGGGTCGGTTAACGAGACAGCATATTGCAGTTTGGAATTATCGGCTGAAAGGTGCTGGCTGCCGGCAAAGAGGTGGCTTTCCAGCGCAAGTCCGCGGATGGCGGTGTTGCCTTGCAAGTGCTGTTCGATGACAGATTTGAAAACGGTCGTTTGTGCTTCATAGTTGCGGCATGAGTTGTCATGGGAGCAGTCGACGACGATCTGTTGGGGTAATGCTGCCTCCTCCAGCTGTGCCAAGATGGTGGCAATGGACTGGGGATCGTAGTTGGGCTTGCTTTCCCCTCCGCGCAAGACCAGGTGGGCATGCGGATTGCCCTGTGTGCGCATGATGGCGATATGGCCACTATTGTCGGTGCCAAAAAAGGCATGAGGGAGGGTGGCAGATAGGATGCTGTTGAGGGCCACTTCGATATTGCCTGAAGTGCTGTTTTTAAAAGCTACCGGCATGGCGAGGCCTGAGGCCAGCTGGCGATGGACTTGCGATTCGACGGTGCGCGCCCCGATGCAGGCCCATGAGATGAGGTCTCCAAAGTAGCGGGGAGTGACGGGATCTAAGAATTCCGTGGCGGCAGCTATCTGCATATCGGTAAGGCTGAGCAATAATTGGCGCGCCTGGCGTAAGCCGTAGGCCATATCATTTGTGCCATCCAGATGAGGGTCATAGAGCATGCCTTTCCAGCCACGCACCGTGCGCGGTTTTTCAAAATAGGTGCGCATGACGATGAGAAACGTGCCGGCAAAGCGCTGGTTTAGGCTTTGCAATCTGAGAGCATATTCCTTTGCTGAGGGCAGATCGTGAATGGAGCAAGGTCCGACAATCAATAGCAGGCGTGGGTCTTGGCCGCTTAGGATGCGGGCGATTTGTGAGCGCGCATCCCTTATGAATGCCAGTTGCTGGTGCGTGGCAGGCAGCTGCTGTCTTAGAGTTGCCGGTGAAGGCAGGGTTTCAATATCGATGGCGTTGAAGGCGGAATCTTTAGGCATAGGCTTTAGTGCATCTTCAATTCAGTTTAATCCGGCCCTCATGTGGCATAACAGGGGGGGAAGAGTAGAACATTAGCAAATTTGTGTATTTAAATCATTATGGAACCTTTCTAGAACAGGAAAACTATGGTCTTTGGATCATAAGATTGTGCATTCGATTCAACGCAAAGCGGCAACCTAACACGGTATAACGCAACGATAATAAATGTTGTACGCCTTGTTGTTTGGAAAAGTGCAAAGTCGCAACGGAATAAGCCTAAAAATTAAAGCAAAATTACGGGTTTTTATCTAGCTCTTGACCGGTTTCAGTTTCGGCAGGGGCATCTTCAGTGGTTGGCGCATCCGTTTTTTTTCTGCTTCTTCTTACTTTTTTTGGTGGAGCGGGCAGCTTATCAGCCGGCAGCACTTCTTTGGCGGTTTCAGTTTCGACAGGGGCATCTTCAGGGGTTGGGGCAGCCGTTTTTTTTCTGCTTCTTCTTACTTTTTTTGGTGGAGCGGGCAGCTCATCAGCCGGCAGCATGGGATCTTCACTGATGGCAGACTCAGGCGGCAGGCCCTCCTCTAGGGTCATTGCCGGCGGCTCTTCTTTGGCGGTAGGTCTTTCAATGGGCGGTGTCCGGCTGACGGTTGGTGAGGGGATTGTCGCGGCAGGCACAGGTTGATAGACTACTGGCGGCAGGGAAGCGATGTTCAGCTGGCCAGCGGCATTTAGTTCCCCTAGTGAGTAACCGGCCGCCGGCAGGGCGGCGATGACTTGGGGCAGCTCGCTGCTGTAGGTTGGGACAGCATACATGACTTTAATATGGGGCAAAACTTCTGGAGTAAATGTGGCGGCTAGGATGTCGTTAAAAGTTTTATAGGCCTTTTGCAACGCTGGATTGGACGCTTCCCATGGGATGCGATTGATCCAGGCGGCATCATAAAGCAGAGATAGCTTAGCAAGCTCTTCGGGCGGCATGTCGGCTAAGGATTCAGTCAGCTGCTTTGTTAAAACGGTGTGCGAGGCGTCGTTATGGAATTCTTCTTCGGTCTCGCCGATGCAGAGGATGGGGCGTAAGCCGGCAGATAAAGCTCTCTGCAGCTTGCTTTTAAGCGCTGCTATCTGGAAACTGCTGTCGCGGCGTTCATCATTTGAACCGATAAGCACAAATTGCGCGCCGGCCTCTGTAAGCATGCTGCCGGCAATAGAGGCCGTGAAACTTCCCTCTGCCACGCTGAGCAGGTGTTCGGCGCCGACAGTCACTTTTTTATCAGCAAAATGCTGTATTAGCGGCTCAATGAATGAAAAGGGGGTCGCCAGGCAGATATTTAAGTTGCTGCCGTCTTGCTTGGCGACGAAGGTTTCGATGCTATTCAATGTCTCTTCAAAAGAATGGCTGGCCTTATAGTGCGCAAGTAAAAGTGGGGCCTTGTTTTCCTGCATAAAAACCTCGCAGTAGGGAAAATAAATTCAGAATCGCTGCAAAAATTAGCCTATCACAGCTTTATAATAACCGATCAGCGATTGCGCGCAAATAAAATGCATGGCCTGGGGCTGTTTTTACCTATTAAAAGGACAGATTTTTCTCGGACACCTGCTTCTGTCGATGAGGGCTTTACCCAATCCGTAGATGATGCCCAAAGCGATGCCCTCCAGGGCCTGAGTGAAGGGTTTTTCTTGTTCGTCTTCCGAGGAGGTGATCAAGCAGGCGCCGGCAGCCAGTCCCAAACCGGCACTGCGCGAAATCCAGGAACTATATATCAGGCCCTGAGCGGCGAGGTAACCACCCAAAGCACCGGCTATTGGGGGAGCAAAGATATGCGAAGTGACGCTTGAGACTAATTGGGAAGTTAACGTTTTGGCAGCATCTCTTAAAGGAGAAGCTAGCATGGCCAAAGCATTGAAATTGTCATGCACGTGGTTGAGAGTTTCTCGTATTTCAGCTGCCGAGGGGATAATATTTGATGGCATAATTCCAAAGCTCATAGAAAATCTCCAAAAAAATTATAGCTAATTCGGGAACTTAGCAGGCGCTTATTTGGCTGTCACGAATTTATTGAAATATTGAGAGAAAAGTAAAGGGATGCGTAAATGAAGAAGGATTGAAGGAGCATACTGCTCCTTCAATCCTGGCATTGACTTAATTGGACTACCTTGAAATTTAGGCAATCTTGTTTGCTTTCAATGATTGAAAACTAGGCTTGGCTGATGCTAGCAACACGGACTTGAGTGCTGACAGCGCAGCGCCGGCGGCGGTAGTGATGGCCAAGGTCTTTACCTGTTCATCAGTACTATTTGCATAGCACACGGCACCGATCGCAACGCCGGTAGCAAGTTTTGCCATGGCTCTCAGTTTGTTTGTGCCAGTTTTGGCCAGGTTAATCACGGCATTGGCTGAAAGTGCGCCGGCAATGCCGCCGCCAACAAATGGCAGCACAGGAGCGACAGTCTCGATGGTGCCTTTTACATAGCTGTTGTTAAGGAATGCTTGTACTTTCTCGTTCGATTTAACATCGGCGGCAAATTCTGAAACACGCCCTTTCAGGTTTGTATAATGTGTGCTGGTGGCATTTGCACCGGCTTCGAATGTCGATGCCATATAATCTTTAGCACCTTTCAGCGATGTTAGTGTAGCTTCGGTAGCATTACCGAATTTTTCACTGACGACTGTGGCAGCTTCACCGGCTTTTTCGCGGACGGTTTGGGCAGCGTCACCGATTGAGGCAAAGGCTGACTGTGCAGCACCGTTGGCTTTTGTGCCGATAGCAGACAGCCAGTCTGCACCCATGGACCAGAAGCTGGCTTTTGGGGCTTCGTGGATTGAGCAAAAACCTGCGGTATGATTAAAATTTAAGAGACTAGTATAATTAGTGATGTTAGTCATTTAAAACCTTTTTTTATGTTTTGGTTAATTTATTTAGCTAATATTTAAATTAGTTTAATTTGTTTAAAAAAGTTTAACGCATGTATCATATTTAATTCAATAAAAATAAATATATTCACTAAAGACTGGCGACTATAGCATGGCCTCAAGTTCAGGCAAGTTGCATTTGTCGCGCCAAGCTATCGTTTTATGAAATGAGTATAGCATACGAATATTAAGATTTTATAAATCAGTATTGATTTTTTTTAAAATGCGCTAGCTTGTTCAAAAATGGACAGAGTAGAGCTTCCTCGTAAACTAGGCTATGCTTAATTTTTTTTATAAAAACTGCGTAATGATGATCTAAAATACTTTTGCAATAGGTTGGCCCGCACCCATGAAATGGGTGCGGGCCTGCATTTGACGGAATGAAATGAAAAAGGGTTGAAGGGGCAATCAGCCCCTTCAACCCTTGGATCAATCGAATTAATTCTGCTATGTACTAGGCAATCTTTGCAGATTTGTCTGATGAGAATCTATCCTTCAGCGCTTGAAAATTGGAGCTGATCGAGTCTTTAAATGTGACGGCAAGACCGGTCAGGACGGCTGTGGCCGTGGCGCTGATGGCCAAGGTCTTAACTTGATCATCGCCAGCTGCAGCATAGCTAACACTAGCAAAAGCCACGGCTGCGGCAAGCTTGATCAGGTCATTTTTTTGCACATCATTTTTGCTATGGACGGCTTTAGCGAGGTTGATTACTGCGTGGGTAGAAAGCGCGCCGGCAGCAGCACCGCCAACAAAAGGCATCACCACGGCGAGATTGTCAAAGGAGCCTTTGAGATATTCATGTGATCTAACAGAGGCTGCAAAGTCAACCACACGGCCTTTCAGAGCGCTGCAGCTTTCGCCGACGTAATTGGCGCCGTCATTCATCGCGTTAAGCGTGCTATGAGCCGCATTGCTGATTTTTCCGCCGATAGAAGATATCGCTGAAGACACAGCTTCAGTACCGGTAGTCCACCAGCCTGCTGCTGGCACTTCGATGGTGGGTATTGTAGAATTGCTAATAGGATTTGTCATAATAAAACCTCATTTGTTGATGTTAATCCGGTTAAAAAGAGAGCAATCTAGCCGAAGCCTAACTTTAATTCAATATAAACTAAGCATACCGAGAGAAAAGACTCTACCCTGTCAAGCCATATATGGAAGGTTGGCTTGATAAAAAGGACTTCTCAGAAACCTGTCTTTTGAGCTACACTTGGCGTGTTATACACCGAAAATTCAAGGCATGGAGCGGCATGGAGCAATACGATCAAATACTGGGTGAAATTAAGAATTGGATCTGGAGCCCACCTCTTTTGCTGTTATTGGCCGGTACGGGGCTGTATTTGACGGTGCTTTTGCGCGGCATGCAATTCCGTTATCTAGGCTACGCCTTGAAGCAGGCTTTTACACCTTCCAAAGTCAATGCTGCAGGCGATATCAGCCAGTTTGAAGCTTTGATGACATCGCTTGCCGGCGCCATCGGCACCGGCACCATTGTCGGAGTGGCCACAGCCATCACCGCCGGCGGCCTGGGATCGATGTTCTGGATGTGGGTGACGGCTTTTCTAGGCATGGCCACCAAGTATGCCGAATCGCTATTGGCGGTGAAGTATCGCCAGTTGGATGCGCGCGGCGAGATGATGGGCGGTCCGATGCAGTATATTGAGAAGGGGCTGGGCTGGAAATGGATGGCCGTGCTTTTTGCCATTTTCGGGGCCGTGGCGGCCATCGGCACGGGCAATCTGGTACAGGTGAACGCCATCGCCGAAGCCGTGGACAGCGTCTGGTCGATAGATCCCTGGATTACCGGGGTAGTATTGGCGGCATTGACAGGTCTTGTCATCTTGGGCGGCGTCAAGAGCATCGGTCATGTGGCCGGCGTCTTGGTGCCGGTAATGGCGGTTTTTTATCTCGGCGCCGGCCTGATCATCATCGCGCTGCATATCGATAAGTTGCCGGAAGCGTTTGCCTTGATTATCAAAAGTGCCTTTCAAGGACAGGCGGCGGTGGGCGGCTTTTTGGGAGCCAGTGTGATGATGTCCATCCAGATGGGCGTATCGCGGAGCATATTTTCCAATGAGGCCGGCATGGGTATATCGTCGATGGCGGCGGCGGCGGCCAAGACGGATTGTCCCGGACGCCAGGCTATGATTACCATGACGGGGGCGTTGATGTCGACAGTCATTGTATGTTCGATTACAGGTCTTGTGCTGGCCGTCACGAATGTACTTGGCCAGACGGCGGCTAACGGCAAAGCCGTCAGTGGCGCCAAGATGGCTATTCAAGCCTTTAATTCCACCTTGCCGGGAGGGGCGTATCTCGTTTCGATCGGGCTGATCCTGTTTGCCTTTTCTACCGTCATTGCCTGGGCCTACTATGGTGAGAAGTGCTTTGAATATTTATTTGGCGAACGCGCCATCATCATCTATCGTTGCATCTTTGCGCTGATCGTCATTCCGGGCGCCGCGTTGAAAATGGAAGTGGCCTGGCATCTGGCGGACATCATGAATGGTCTGATGGTGATTCCGAATTTGATAGCGCTGCTGGCCCTTTCGGGGGTCATTGCAGCCGAAACACGCCTGTTTTTACAAGTTGTGCATCAGGAACAAGCCTCTGAAAAAATTAAGGTATTTAAAAAAACATAAAGCATGGCGTCATCTTCTGATTTTTATATTTCCCTATTGAAGGGGCTAGACATTGTCTACAGCTGGGTATGGGGGCCCCCTTTGCTCATACTTCTCATGGGCATTGGCATCTATTTGACGATTGCGCTCAAAGGGCTGCAATTCCGCTATCTTGGCTATGCCCTTAAACTGGTCTTCGGCAAGCAGAATCAGGCCGGCGAAGGCGATATCAGCCATTTTGCCTCGCTGATGACGGCCCTTGCCGCCACCATAGGCATAGGCAATATCGCAGGCGTCGCTACCGCCATTACCGTGGGCGGCTTCGGCGCCTTATTCTGGATGTGGGTGACGGCGCTGATCGGCATGGCTATCAAATATGCCGAAGCCATTCTGGCGATAAAATACCGCACGACGGACGACCGCGGCGAGATGTGCGGCGGTCCTATGTATTTCATCGCCAATGGATTGGGTTGGAAGTGGCTGGCTGCCAGCTTCGCCCTCTTCGGCGCCATCGGCGCCTTTGGCGGAGGCAACATGCTGCAGGCCAATTCCGTGGCCGACGTGATGCGCAGCATGTTCAATATTGATTCCTGGTGGACGGGTATTGTCGTGGCTTTGCTGACAGGACTTACGCTGCTTGGCGGCATCAAGAGCATCGGCAAGGTGGCAAGTTTGCTTGTGCCCCTGATGGCCATTCTCTATATCGGCGGGGCCGGGGCTATTTTGGTCGCCCACTATGACCGCATTCCGCATGCCCTGCTGACAATTTTCGAAGCGGCCTTTAGCGGTCAGGCAGCCGTAGGGGGATTTTTAGGCTCCAGTGTGGTGCTCGCCATCCAAGTGGGTATCAGTCGAGGACTGATGACCAGCGAGGCCGGGCTTGGCACGGCGTCCATCGCGGCCGCGGCAGCCAAGACTGACTTCCCTGGCCGGCAGGCGCTGGTTTCCATGACCGGCTGTTTTCTTGCCACCATCATCATGTGCAGTGCTACAGGTCTTGTGCTGGCGGTTACGAATGTCTTTGGTTCGGTCGATATCAATGGTAAGATAATCAATGGTGCTTCCTTGACGCTCGCGGCCTTTCAATCGGTATTTCCTTGGGGCGGCTATGTGGTCACGGTAGGCCTGGTGCTGTTTGCCTTTACGACTTTGCTTGGCTGGGCGTATTACGGGGAGAAATGTATTGAATATCTTTTTGGCACGCGCTTGGTGCCATTCTATCGCATAGTCTTTACGCTGGTCGTCATTCCGGGGGCGGTACTGGAATTGGATGTGGTATGGAAAATCTCTGACATCTGCAACGGTCTGATGGCCATTCCCAACCTTATAGGTTTGTGCGCGCTCTCCGGCGCCGTGATTGCCGAGACACGTATTTTTCTAAAAATCCTGGCCGGCGAAAGGCTGTCGGCCCGCAACGCCGAAGGTTTGTAAAAAGTAAAAATAACCAAAAATAACCACAGAGGCATAAAGAACCAGAGGAAAGCACGCTGTCAAGGTTGAATTGCGGCCATTTTTATCTCTGCGCCTCCTTGTCTCGGTGGTTAAATTATTAGACTACGCCTATCAATACACTGATCCTCCCCTTGTGTAGAATTTCCTGTATTTCTTTATCTAAGCTACATATATATTAATTTTTAAGCTATTGGTTTAACTTCGCTTAAATGTCCCTAAGGTCCCTTAGGTCATTTAGGTCCCTTTCGTTTACACGAAGAAGTTAAAGCGATGGCCAAATATTAAAGAGGTGAAATCATGGCAAAGACAGGCTGGACTTTTGGCGTAGATCTGGGCGGCACCAAGACGGATATCGGCATGGTCGATATGGCGGGCAAGGTGCAGCGGCGTGAGCTGATCAAAACCCGCGTTAAAGACGGACCGCAGGCGGTGGTTGAAGATATTGTCGCGGCAATCAAGCGGTTGCGCAGCCAGGATGCATCAGGCAAGGTCTTTGGCGTCGGCATCGGCATGGCGGGTCAGATTGACAAGGTCACAGGCAGTGTGCATTTCGCGCCGAATCTGGGCTGGCAGGAATTTCCTCTACAGGCGGAGGTCAGTAAAGCGTTGAAGATGCCGGTCTTTGTGACCAACGACGTGCGGGCCGCCACTTGGGGCGAATGGCTATATGGAGCGGGCCGTGGCTGTGACGATCTACTGTGTCTGTTTGTCGGCACAGGCATCGGCGGCGGGGTGGTGAGCGGCGGCAGGATGCTGATAGGCAATGACAATGCGGCCGGTGAAGTGGGACATGTCACGATCGATATGCGTGGGCCTGCCTGCACGTGCGGCAATCGCGGCTGCTTTGAGGCCTTGGCTGGAGGATGGGCGATTGCGCGGCGCGCAAGGGAGCTTGTGGCTGTGGATGCCGGCGGCGGACGGCAGCTGTTGGAACTTGCCGGCGGCAAGCTTGAAGATATCACTACCAAGCATGTGTTTGAAGCCTATCGCCAGGGATTGCCAATGGCCAGAAAGGTTATTGAAGAACTGAAAGAAGCCTTAGTGGCGGGCATTTCGGGTCTTGTCAATGCGTTTAATCCGGCCCGTGTCATTTTGGGCGGTGGGGTCATTTTGAACGATTTGGAGCTGATAGAAGTTATTTCCAAGGGAGTGTTTGCGCACAGCTTGAAAGCTGCGACGCGGAATCTGCAGATTGTGGTGGCGCAGTTAAAGGCTGACGCCGGTGTTGTCGGTGCGGCCGCTTTTGCGGTCCGTCAAGCTGAGACACAGGTGGAGAGATGAATAGCACAAGTGAAGACAGCAAAATTCGGACGTTATTTTGCGATGTGGGGGGCGTTTTGCTTACCAATGGCTGGGGGCATATTAGCCGGATCAAGGCGGCGGCAGATTTCGGTTTCGACCAGAAAGAGTTCGATATCCGCCACCAGATGATTTTTGGCGATTATGAGGTGGGTAAAATCTCTTTGGATGACTATTTGCGCTATACCGTTTTTTTTAAGCCGCGGGCTTTTTCGCTGAAGGATTTTAAAGACTTTATGTATGCCCAATCGCAGCCCCATCCGGAGATGCTGGCGATGGTGCGCGGCCTGAAAGAGGCGTATGGGCTGAAAGTAGTGATTTTGAGTAATGAAGGGCGGGAACTGACGGAGCATCGCATCCGCAGCTTTGATTTAGGGCGCATTGCCGATTTCTTTGTGGTGTCCTGTTTTGTCGGCGTACGCAAGCCGGACCGCCAAATCTTCCGCATGGCCATTGATATGGCGCATGTGCCGCCAGAGCAGATAGCCTACATCGACGACCGGCAGCTGTTTATCGAGGTGGCTACAGATCTTGGACTGCATGGCATTTGCCATCAGGACGTCAAGGCCACCAAAGCGGCGCTTGAAGTTCTGTTACAGGTGTGACAGGGTGAATTAAAATTTAATACATATCGCTTGTCTATATATTTTCTTTTAGTTACAACCGCATTTTTATCTTTAACTTTGAGAGGATATGATGAAACTGCGGAAACTTATCTTTGCTGTACAGGGCATGTTTTTGCTCTGCGGAAATGGCGTGTGTGCGTTGGATTGGGTGGCCTATGCAACAAATCCAGCATCAAATGCTGTCATTGCTATCGACGCTGATACCGGCTTTAATGCCGATTTTCCAATAGAGGTGGAAAATGGGCCGGTAGGGATTGCCATTATGCCGGACCGCAGCAAAGCCTACGTCACCAATCGCGACTCTGATAGCGTCAGCGCCATCGATCTTGCCACCAATAGCGTCGTAGCAAGTATTCCAGCCGGCAGCCGTCCGCAGGGCATTGCCATTACACCTGATGGCACCAAGGTTTATGTCGCCAACAGGGACTCCAATGACATCAGTATCATCGATACAGATACAGATACCGTTATCTATACCATTCCTTCAGATCCGTCATTTCCTTTTACTTGTCCCCTAAGTGTGGGCATTTCACCCAATGGTTTGCGTGCCTATGTGACGAACAAATTGAAAAGAAAGGTCAGTGTTATCGATCTGACGACCTATACGGTGTTGAATAATATCACGGTGGAAGATTGGCCTTGCGATATTGCCATCTCGCCCGATGGCTTATCAGCCTATGTGCTCAATAGAGACGAACATAATGTCGGGCGCGGCAGCTTAAGCGTGATCAATTTGGCAACCGATGCCATCATTGCCGAGTTCAGGGTGGGATTTATGCCTGCCGCCGTTGCCATTGCTCCAGATGGCACCAAAGCCTATGTAGCCAATGAATGGGGAAAAGACATCAGTGTTGTTTCATTGTCTACGCATGCTGTTTCTTCCACCATCGAACTTCCTGGCGGACCAAGAAGTGTTTTCTTTAGCCCTGATGGGCTGCTGGCCTATGCTGCCTGCCATCAGCAGGGCGTGGCCGTTATCGATGTGTCGACTGATAGTTATATTGGCCTGATCAAAGCCGGACATAACCTGGGGGGGATTGCTATTACACCGGATCAGGCACCCACGGCAGTTTTTACTGTCGAAGCTTCTACGGCGAATTCGCCGGCATTATTTGATGCCTCAGCCTCATTTGCCTCGGAGAACTCCCCTGAAGATATCACTATCAGCAATTACGTCTGGGATTTCGGCGACGGCAGTCCCATCGAAATCACGGCATCGCCCTTAACCGACCATACCTATGAGATGGAAGGGACTTATAGTGTGACTCTCACAGTAACCAATTCGGCAGGGACATCTACCGGGCAAATTTTCACCGGCCAGACTGTCAGCAATAATGGCGGGCCAAGTGCCACTGCGACACTGTCGATAGATATTTACCCCGCGGTAGCGCCAAGCGATCTTTTGTCAAGTTTTGCTGCCGGCAGTGGCGGAGGGTTTGTCTGTGGCACCACCGATAATGCAGATGTCAAAATCGCGCCGGCAGCAAGTGAGCTCCCAGGCATGCCGGTTGAAAGTTCTGATAGTGGTGCGCAACCTGAAGAGGATGTGGTGGCCGAGATCATGCTGGATGACACGTTCATCGAGATGCTGTCGGCACAGCCGGCAGCAAATGAGCTCCCAGGCATGCCGGTTGAAAGTTCTGATAGTGGTGCGCAACCTGAAGAGGATGTGGCGGCCGAGATCATGCTGGATGACATGTTCATCGAGACGCTATCGGCACAGCCGGCAGCAAATGAGTTCCCAGGCATGCCGGTTGAAAGTTCTGATAGTGATGCGCAGCCTGAAGAGAATGTAGCGGCCGAGATCATGCTGGATGACATGTTCATCGAGACGCTATCGGCACAGCCGGCAGCAAGTGAGCTCCCTGGCATGCCGGTTGAAGGCTCTGATAGTGATGCACAGGTGGAAGAAGATGTGGCGGCCGAGATCATGCTGGATGACACGTTCATCGAGATGCTGTCGGCACAGCCGGCAGCAAATGAGCTCCCAGGCATGCCGGTTGAAAGTTCTGATAGTGGTGCGCAACCTGAAGAGGATGTGGCGGCCGAGATCATGCTGGATGACATGTTCATCGAGACGCTATCGGCACAGCCGGCAGCAAATGAGCTCCCAGGCATGCCGGTTGAAAGTTCTGATAGTGATGCGCAGCCTGAAGAGGATGTAGCGGCCGAGATCATGTTGGATGACACGTTCATCGAGATGCTGTCGGCACAGCCGGCAGCAAGTGAGCTCCCAGGCATGCCGGTTGAAGGATCTGATAGTGATGCGCAGCCTGAAGAGAATGTGGCGGCCGAGATCATGCTGGATGACATGTTCATCGAGACATTGTCTACCAAACCGTCGGTCGGCGAAGATAATCCTAAAAGCGATAGTTAAGCGCCTGCAGGTTTGCTTGCCGAATTCCCCCTTTATAGCCTCTGTGGTTGTATGATTTTCAACCACAGAGGCATCGAGACACCGAGACATAGAGGGAAATGAGCAACAAGTATAAGGATGGATATAAATATATAGATGGCATATGCCTGCCTATCCTGCCGTTTGCGATCATGCATATTTTGTAATTATTATCGGTTTCCAATGGGCTTCATGTGGCACTATGGGGCTCTATCTAAGACTGTGGCCTTTTCCTTCTTCTCTGTGTCTCTGTGGTGCATTTTGTAACGCTTATTAGAGCAGCTTGAGCTTGTCGGATATCTCTTGCCATTCGCGTTCGGCCTGTAGCAGCTGGTTTTGCTGTTTTTCGACGAGTTGGGCAGGGGCGTTGGCGATGAATTCCTGGTTGGCAAGCTGGATGCGGGATTTTTCGATGGCGCCTGCCAGGCGTTCTTTTTCTTTTGCCAGACGCACTTTTTCCTGCTTTAGCAGCTCTTCGGGTAGGGGAATGGCGATTTTTAGGCTGTTGAGCATGCCGGTGCTGGCAAAGCCGAGCTCAGGTTCCGTGTGGTGCATCTCGACGGCATTGGTCCTGACGAGAGCGCCGATGATATGGCGGTGCTCTTTGACCATGCAGAAGTGGGGATCTTGGGGAGAGCCTGTGATATGCACATCTGTGGCTATATTTGGGGCAAGCTTCATTTCGCCGCGGATATTGCGGATGGTGTAGACGACTTTTTCGATGAGGTCGAAGCTTTGTTCAATGGCCGGATTGAGGTCGCCTGCGCGCACGACCTGCGGATAGGCTGCCACCAGGCAGGCAGGGGCGTGCAGGGCGGCCATGGCCTCGGCGGTATAGGGGTCTATATTTGGCAGGGCCTTAAGATGGCTGAAGCGCTCTTTCAGCAGTTGGAACAGTTCTTCGGTGATGAAGGGCGCCATGGGATGGATCAGGCGTATGGCCTGACAGAGAATGATGACCAGTAGGCGCTGTTTATTTTTGCGCTGGGCTGGCGTGCCGACTTTGCCAAACAGGATGGGCTTGGCAATCTCAAGGTAGTAGGCGCAGAATTCCTTCCAGAAGAAATCGTAGGCTTCCAAAGCCGCCTGGTCGAAGAGGTACTGGCCGAGCTTGCCGTTGACGCTTTGGACGGTGTGATTCAGTTTCGAAAGGATCCAGCGGTCTTCAAGACCGAGCAAAGATTCATCGAGGCCTTGTGCCAATTCCATTGAGGTCAAGGGGGCGTCGCCGTCCAGATTCATGAAGACAAAGCGGGCGCCATTCCATATCTTATTGGCGAAATTCTTAAAATCTTCAAAGCGGCGCCGTTCCAGATCGATTTCGCGGGCTTGGGTGGCGCTGGCGCAGAGGGCCATGCGCAGGGCGTCGGTGCCAAAGTCATCGATAATTTCAAGCGGATCGATGATATTACCTTTGGTTTTGGACATCTTCTCCCACTTGAAATGCACGTCTTTGGGGGTGGGCTTGCCAAGCTCATATTCATTGCGTTCCTGGTCGTTTAGATAGGCGATGCCGCCGCCCGGCTGCGAGCGCCAATAGGACTTTCCATAGATCAGCCCATTTAGGAATACATCGGGGAAGGGGACTGTGCCCATGGCATATTCTCCCATGGCGATCATGCGCGCCACCCAGAAGAACAGGATGTCATGGCCGGTCACCAGCACGGCATTGGGATAGAAGCGGGCCAGTTCGGGGGTCTTTTCAGGCCATCCCAGGGTGGAGAAGGGCCAAAGTGCCGAGGAGAACCATGTGTCAAGTACATCCTCGTCCTGCACCCATGCCTCAGGCTCTTTTGCGACTTCGGGAGGCATGCCTTCGCCGTCATGGCAGAGCATTTGGGAGGGGTCGTCGCAGCGGTACCAGATGGGGATGCGATGTCCCCACCACAGTTGGCGGCTGATGCACCAGTCGCGCAGGTTGTCGATCCAGTGATAATAGGTGTTTTCCCAGTTTTTTGGGATCAGCTGCGTTTTGCCTGTCTGGACGGCGGCGCGCAATTTGTCGGCGAAGCCCTGCATGCGGATGAACCATTGTTTGGACATATATGGTTCGATGATGGCTTTTGAACGGTATGAGATGCCGACGCGGTTGAGGTGGGGTTCGGTTTTTACTAGCAAGCCAAGCTTCTGCATGGCATCCACGACGGCTTTTCTGGCTTCTTCCATGGAAAGTCCCTGGAAGCTTGCGCCATTGGCATTGATCCTAGCATCGGGGGTCATGATGTTGATGAAAGGCAAGTTATGGGCAAGTCCCATCTGGTAGTCGTTGGGATCATGGGCCGGGGTCACCTTGACCATGCCGGTGCCGAATTCGGGGTCTACATGGTGGTCGGCGATGATGGGGATTTCCCTTTCCATCAGCGGCAGGATGACCGTCTTGCCGATCAAATGTGTGTAGCGGGTGTCTTTGGGGGAGACGGCGATGGCGGTGTCGCCAAGCATCGTTTCAGGCCGCGTGGTGGCGATGCTGATGAAGCCTGATCCGTCCTTTAGGGGGTATTTGAAATGCCAGAGGAACGACTGGCGCTCTTCATATTCTACTTCGTCATCAGCCAGGGCCGTTTGTGTGACAGGATCCCAGTTGACGAGGTAGTCGCCGCGGTAGATCAGTCCGGCGTCATACATTTTTTTGAACATCACACGCACGGCTTTATTATTGCCGTCATCCATGGTGAAGCGCAGGCGCGACCAGTCGCATGAGCTGCCGACGCGTCTTAGCTGATTTAAGATGTTGCTTTGTTTTTCCTCTTTCCACTGCCAAACATGGGCCAAAAATTCTTCGCGGGGGAAGTCTTTGCGCTTTTTTCCCAGTGTGCGCATCAGGTGGCGCTCGACGACGGTCTGGGTGGCGATGCCGGCATGGTCGGTGCCGGGGATCCAGAGGGCTTCAAAACCGCTCATGCGTTTCCAGCGGATCAGTACGTCCTGCAAAGTGCTGACTAGGGCATGTCCCATATGCAGTGCGCCGGTGACATTCGGCGGCGGCATGACGATGCAATAGGGTGGTTTTTTTGAGGCGGGATCGGCTTTGAAGAAGCCCTGATTTTCCCAGAATTCATACCATTTCGCATCCACAATTTTAGCATCGTATGCTTTCGGGAGTTCGATGGGGATGGGGAGTTCTGGCATGGGAAGATTCCTTAGTTCATAGGTGAAAATTGGCTAAATTTTAACACAGTGAAGGCCAAAATGAAAGGGAGAAATTGGTTCGACTCCGATCGCAATGGCTTTGCTCTTCAATTTTATTCCGCCTGGCGACAGGCAAGGTGGTATAATCGTATGAACCAAAAGTAAGGCTTTATCCCACAAATGAGAATCCATGAAATTTCCCCGCCCCTCTCTGTAACTTTGTGCCTTGTGATAAAATCTGCTTGCTGGTGGTATAGTATTATTAATCAATATGTTACCTAAAACTTCACCACCGAGACATAGTGGCACAGAGAAGGGAAATGGAGTTTGCGCTTAGAGTTTTGTTAATTAAGCACTTATTTATGTGATGAATCAATACTTATTTATATGATAAATCAATAATGAGATAGCAATCTAACAGCAAAAACAGTATATTTATGCAATCTTAATACTATTAAGTTATAATTTTATTTACTACAGTTAATTAGCTTATGGAATCTATTAAGATGAGGGGTCTAATGATAGGTATCGGCAGTATTTCTCAGTCAGTCAGCTGGGATACAGTGATGCAAATCACCAGCGGTGTGAAAGACAAGGTCTCGGCAGGTTTATCAGCCACCGGTATTACCGCTTATGGGGAAAGCTGCCTCCAAAAAATTTCAGATAATGTGAAGCATTTGGGATGTTTAACTATTTATAGTGGCATTTCTACTATCAAATCCCTCTTTCAGACGCTTGAAAAAACCGCTGAGGCCCCGATTTCCAAAAAAATAGAGAATGTCTTTGTCATCGCTACCCAAAGCGGCAGCGTGGGCGAATCGGTTTCAGGCTTTGCTTGCTATCTCAGCGAACTTGGCGCATTGACCTCTAAAAGCATCACATGGACAAAATCGTTGGATGTCGCAAGTTCGGCTGCCAAGGTGATAGGTTTGGGTTTGGCTGTTAGCAATCTAGCGAAGACGTATGGGTGCTTTAACCAGTTTAAGCAAGCCGCTGCTTTTGAAAAAAACGTAGACGACTACACGTTGCAAGATTATCGAAACGGCATCCAGCTGATTTTTGATCAACAGGTTAAAGATCCAGATTTCATCAATGAGCATTTCAAGCACGAGGGTGTTGAATTCGCCCATAGCTTAATGGTGATTGAGTCAACAGCCGGCCAGCAATTGGATTCTACCGATCCCAAAGTGCAAGCCGAAGGCAAGCGCTATTTAAAAACGCAGATGGAAGCTCTTGGTCAGCGCATCTGCTCCAAACAACGGTCCCACGTTCTCAATTTGTTAATCAACGCCTTTGCCGTCTGCAGAGTCATTATAAAGGTGTTACAATGACCAGTATCCACATGATCTCTTCATCGCCAAGCTGGGATTCCGTCCTGCAAATTGCAGCAGGCATCAAAGAAAATACCCCGCTGGTTTTAAACGCCACCGGCATTGCCACTGGCGGAGAAGCTTTAGTAAAAGAAGTTATGAAAACTGACGGGGGGTGTTTCAAGCACTTGGAATGCTTGTCCGTGATCGGTGGTTTATTTGCTATTAAAGATATTGTGCAAACGGCGGGAAAGTTTGCGCATGCCAAAGCCCCCAGAAAAATCGAGAGCGCCTTTGTGATTGCCTCAAACATCGGAGACGTTGGCGCTTCGGTGTCAAGTTTTGCCCGTTTTCTTAAAGGCGCCGGCGCTGTGACAGAAAAGGCCATCGCTTGGATAAAACCTTTAGGGATCGTGTGTACAGGTTTTGAGGTGATAGGTGTCAGCTTGAATGTCAAACGCCTGGTGAACACCTGCCGCATGGCCACCCAGTTCAAGCAAGCCACGGGCTTGGAAAAGAAAGATGACGACTATACTTTTGCAGATTATCAAAAAGGAGTGCAGCTCATTCTTGACCACCGCGTTAAAGACCAAGATTTCATCAAAGATCATTTTTATAAAAATGAAACGGAACTTGCTCATCGCCTGATGGTGATTGGAGCCTGTGCCCAGCAAAAAATTGCTTCCGCCGATCTTAAAGACCAGGCTGAAGGCAAGCGCAGCTTGAGAATAACGATGCAGACATTAAGCCAACGCCTTACCACCAAGAAATGGTCGCACACGCTTAGTTTGGTAGCCGGCGTCATCTCGCTAGTCGCCGGTTTGGTCCTCTTGTTCACCCCCTTGGCGCCGCTTGGCTTGGGGCTGATGGTGCTGGGATCTGTCATCTCGCTCGGATCGACCTTCATCTATAAGAGGATCATGGACAAACAATTTCAAAAGGCTATGGAAGACCAGTATCGCAAGGCTGTCGGCGAGGTTTCAAAAAAAGCCATGCAAGATATTAAACAAGAGCGCCTGGAAAAAGCATATAAAGAACAACATAAAAAAGTTATGGCCGAGTTGAAAATACACGCCTGTGTGGTCTAAAAAATCATGGTATTCGTTTGCGGCCAGTCACAAACCATTATTATGAGTTCTCGTGAAGTTCTATTTTTTTTGGGTTATACCAGCCTTTGAGATTATATTAAAAGGTCATGTCAATATTCGCTAATAAATGTTGTCGGAATAAATAAGGCTCATCACGCAAACGAGTACCAGCCTTAGGTGAATGGGAAAAATGGTTTATGCCGTGGGTGGTATAGTTTGAAATGGTTGAAAAATGAGAAAAGAGGTTCATCACGCAAATGAGTACCTAATTAACAAAACCCTAAGAGCAATCTCCATTTTTCTTCTCTGTGCCTCTGTGTCTCGGTGGTGAAGCTTTCCGTAACACTCCGATTGATAATACTATACATCCAGCAAGCAGATTTCACCACAGAGGCACAGAGTCACAGAGAAGGTCGGGAAAACCTCATGGGTACTCATTTGCGTGATGAGCCTTAATAAATTGTCTGCTTCTCTTTTTCAACTAGTCTAAACTAGGTCCTTTTCTCCGTTCTCCTCGGTCAGGTACTCATTTGCGCTATGAGCCAGAAAAGACATTTATTAATCCTCTTGAGGTGAAAATTAATTTACACGACTGACTTACTGTTGCTCCATACCAATCAAATCGAGAATACACAAGTCAAAACTTGCTCATGATGTAAATGAGAGTTCCCATGAGGTTTTCCCGACACTCTCTGTGACTCTGTGGTGAAATCGGTTTGCTGGTGGTATAGTATTATCAATCAGTGTGTTACGAAAAGCTTTGCCACCGAGACACAGAGGCACAGAGAAGGGAAATGGAGCTTGCTTTTAGGGTTTTGTTAATGAGGCACTCATTTGCGTGATGAATCTTAAATAAGAATTTTATCTATATTTATGCAATCTTAATAATCGTTGTTTATAATAAGTGTATAAACAGAATAAAGTTAATAAACTTAAATAGAATAGTAAGGAGAGCTAATGACGGTCACCAACATAGGCATCATACAACAACCGGACTGCTGGACAATGATTCCTGTTCCAAAAAAAGAAGACATTAAGACAGGGATGACACTTGCCGGCATTGCCCGCAATACCGAAGGCTTTATTAATGCCATCAGGGGCAGCGGCAATACACACTTGCATCATCTGAAATGCCTGTCCGCTTTGAAGGGCATATTTTCTCTGCAAGACATTGCCGACGTGATAAAAAAAATGCCTAATGCCACAACTTTGAAAAATATCGAGAACACGCTGAGTATCGTTTCAAAAACAGGCGATGTGGCTGGCGCGGCCAAGAGTATGGCTAGTTTCCTTAAAGGGGTGGGCGCAGTGAGCAAAAGCGCTATCGCTTGGACAGCCCCTTTGGGAATTGCCTGTATCCCGTTGGAAGTGATTGGCCTTGGCCTGGATATTAAAGCCTTGGTGAAGACGTGCCGCTTTGCCAGCAAGCTCACCCAAGCCGCCGTCTTGGAAAAGCAAACCGAAGATTATACTGAGGAAGATTATCGCAGTGGCATGAGCGTGATTGAAAATCAACGCAAAAAAGATAAGGGTTTCATCAAAGCCAACTTCAGTAAAGATGAGACTCAATTTGCTCACCGCCTGATGATGATTGAAGCCTGCGCTAAAGAGAGAATTGCTTCTGCCAACCCTGACGTGAAGAAAGAAGGTAAGGAAATCTTGAAGACGACCATGGAGACATTAAGCAAGCGTATCAGCACCAAGAAATGGTCGCAAACGCTTAGTCTGATAGCCAGCATCGTCGGCTTGGTGGCCGGTTTGATCCTAACGTTCACGCCGCTTGCACCGCTTGGCTTGGCCTTGGTAATAGGCATATCGGTGTTCTCGCTAGGCAAGAAATTCATCTACGACAAGAGGAAGGAAAAGCAGTTCAATAAAGACATCGAAGGGGTGTATCATAGAGCGATCACTGAACAGCTTCAGCTTAAGGCCAAAGCCGATCAGCATAAGCCCGGGAAAGTGAGCGAATGGACGAAGCTGATCAAGCAAATAGAGTTGGAACTTGCGAGTAAACAGCAGTTTGGAAAAGTAATGGAACAACTGAAAAAAAAGTCTCAACTGATAGCTGCCTAGCTTGTAGCTACTTAGTGTAAGCCATCAGCCACGCTGACCATAAATTAAAGCAGCCATACCTCTTACAAGGTATGGCTGCTTTTTTTTGCCGGTCCATTTACGTGTCCGAATTCAAGAAAGCGTAAATCACTCATTATTGGTATGCTGGCAGGGCCAAAACTAAAATTACATGCCCGAGCCCGAGCTCGAGCCCGAATTTTAAAATACTTCGGCCAAGTGTCTTGAAATTCGGGCACGGACACAGGCTCGGGTACGGGCATGTAATTTTAGTATTTGGACTAGGGCGCGAAAAAGCGACGAACTCCAACGGAACTGTATTCAAAAACTATCAGCTACCTGGCCGGTTTTGCAGGAAGAAGAGGGCGGTGCATAGATTGCCATCGACAGGCCGGCCTTGCGAAATTTGTGCCTGCAGCTGCGAGGGGGATAAGAGCCCGGTGGTGAGCACTTCGCTGGGTTCAAGGGCAGGTTGGCCGGTTTTTTCGGCCTCAAAGGCCGCCACATAATAAAGCTTTTGGCCGCTAATGCCTGGATAGGGATAGGCTGTGCCGATGGTTGCAAAATTTTTGGCCGTATAGCCTGTTTCTTCCAAGAGTTCGCGCCTAGCGCCACCTTCAGGCGTTTCATCCGCCATGAGGCAGCCGCAGGGTAGGCTGAGCAACACCTGCTGCGCAGGGTGGCGATATTCCTCATTGACTACATACAGCCCGGCCTTAGTCTGTGCGATGACGACCACGCCGGCATGGTGTGTCTTGACGGAGTAATATGTGTATTCCTGTGTATCGGAGAGCGCCAGCCGGTCGCGGTGCACCATGAAAAAGGCATCCAGCACTAAGGTGCTTTCTATGATCGTTGGGGGGGGAACTTAAACTTAGACTGTCGGGGCATCTACAGCCTCCTGCTGGATACGCTCCTGGTAGTCCAGCGCCTTCTTGGTGTCGCCGGCGCATTGGTAAAACAGGTGCAGCTGCCTGAAGAGCTGGCGCCTTTCCCATAGGAAGGACTTTGGCAGCCAGCCGCGGCTGTCAAAGATATTGCCTTTCAGGTAATAGCTGAAAAGGTTCCACGTGCGGGGATAGGGGACTTCATAAATGCCCGAGAAGTGGATCGATGCGATTTCTTTGCCTTCGGTGACATACAGCCAGCAGCCATAGACGAAATGCAGCAGGGTGGTATCTTGGCTGAGCTGTTCGGGCGGATAGTGGTGCAGGATTTTACCGGCTTCTGCCAGATTTTTATCCAGCAGATAGGCCCAGACAGCATATTCATGGATGATGTGCTGCATGTCAAGTGTTAGCTGTTGAGCGCTGACATGCTGATAAAGCAGATGCACGAGCGGCGTCTTGCCGGCATCTAGAGCTTGTTCTATCAGGTAGCACAAGATTCTTTCATCTGCCCTTGACTGCATGGGGAATGGGTAAGCCGTAAAGGCCTCGACGGCAGCCTCCAGGGATGAGGTGTGGCGCAGCAGGGCGATGTCAAGCAGGCTTTTAATCTGTAAAAACTCTTGGGAGACCGGGTGCAGGTAGGCTATTTGGGCAAGCTTGGCTTTGGCAAGCTGCCAGCAGCCAAGTTCAAGCAGGCAGAACAGGGCGTTGCCAAGCATGACGGGATGGAACGGGCTTGCTTTAAGCATGTCGTCGATGATTTCGCTGATGGCGTAAGGACGGGCAAGCCAGAAGGCTAGCTTTAGGGAGATGGCGAAATTCGACAGGTTTTCATCCGTGGCGGCAGCCGGGTCATTTTCAAAGAAAAATAGCGGCTCCCAGAATTTTTCCAGATTGGCAAGCAGTTTTTTTGTGTTGGGGTTGGTAGCGACATCAGGCAGGTATCTAAGTGTTAGTAGGATAAAATTAAAGGTGGCCTGGCGGTGATGGCGCGAATTGGCATACATGCGGTAGATGATCTGCTCCTGCAAGACCGGCAGCAAGGGATGGCGGGGATAGCGCCGGTAGGCCAGCTCAAAGCATTTAGCCTCCTCTTCATAATCATCCAGGGCCTGGTATACCAGGGCCTTGCCGAGATATTCCAAAGGCGCGCCTGGCGTATTGTAAAGTCTATGGAATTCCTCCAGCGCCAGATCGTAAAGCTCTAGTTTCCTGGCTTTGTCTTCTGTATCATTGGCCTGCTCCAATAAGGTGATGCCGGCCCGGAACATGGCTTCGCGTCCTTCAGCCCTTCCCGGGAAGGAGTAGCCGATGCGGCGATATTCATTCAGGGCCGTGGTATAGTCCTTGTGAGCGAGGAAGGCATCGGGCACCGCCAGGCAGTTTACCGTGACGTTCTGGCTGCCGATATAGGTAAAGAAGTCTTTGATCATAAAGTCGGCATCGCGCGCTAGCAATCCCACGTGGGTGCCTGCCAGGGGCAGGTGGCTGATGTAGGAAAACTGCAGTATGCCGTCGAGATAAAAATGGATGTTGTTTTCGATCTTTTCGATACTGACGGTATGCCACTCATGCCGTTTGAGAAAGACTTCAGGGGAGTGCATCACTTCGACGGTGGAACGCAACAGTTTTGTCGATTTACTGCTATCGGTGCCCAGCCATAGGCAATAGCCGTCGTTCAGGTGGGTGCGTTCGGCAGCCTCCGGAATGCAAAGCATAAAGCCTATACCGTGTCCGTGCTCGCCGATTTTGACGCTGGCCTGCAGTTTGATATTGGCTTGGAAGGAGGCTTTAGAGATCATCAGGCTGACCCAATTTGAAACTTCTGTTTCACGGGCAAGGGCCACATGTTCGGCTATCAGCACATTTTCCTGGAATTCCCAATCGGCTTTGTTGTTGATATCCAATTCGCCGATCTGGAACCACTCCGAGCGGCCTTCAATGTAGTTTTCCAGATCGTGGATGAGCTCGTCGACAGCCCGATAGCGCAACTCAGGGTTTGGCGAAAGACACTTAATAACCACTCTTGAAAGGGAACGCGGCACATCGCGGTAGGGGGCGATTTCAATGGGGTCGATCAGCTTTTCCTGATGCATGCGGCGGCGGAATTCTTTCAACGACGGACGATGAAAGGGGTGTTTTAAGGTCAGCAGCTGGTAGAGGATGACCCCGAGGGCATAGATGTCGGTTTGGAAGTTGGCAGGATTGCCCATGGCCCGTTCAGGCGCCATATAAGAGACTGTGCCCACTACTCTGCCAATATGGGTCAGGTGATGCATGGGGTGTTCTTCTTCTTCCTCCTCATCAGCTGTAAAACCATCGGCGATATCGCTTGGGCTTTCAGTGGAGTTTTTAAGCATCTTGGCCAGGCCCCAATCCAGGATGACGATTCGACCGTATTGACCGACGATGATGTTTTCTGGTTTGAGATCGCGGTGCAAGACGTGTTTGGAGTGGGCATAGGCGACAGCCTGGCAGATGCTCAGGAATATGCGGATAAGCCCCGGAATCGACTGGGCCAGCGGATCGATTTTCTCGCCATTTTTTTCCTGTTGGCGGGCCTTGCGCAGGATCTGCTTCAAAGTTTCGCCTTCGACATAGGGCATGGTATAGTAGGTCAAATCGGCTTCGCTATGGATGGCATAGATCGGGATGATGGCAGGGTGTGTCAGCTGGCTGGTGATGCGAGCTTCCTTGAGGAAACGGTTGTGCAACTGCTTATGCGCCAACAGATCGGGACGGATCTTTTTTAATGCCAGGCGCCGTCCGCAAGTAGTGTCATAGGCCAGAAAAACCTCTCCCATCCCCCCCTTGCCGATGCTGTGCAAGGCTTGATAGGGCCCGATGACAAATTGGATGTTTTCAGAGGCCGGTACATGTTCGGCCAGAAAGGAAATAGACATTGTGCTGGCCGGCGTTTGGACATCTTTTTGCGTCTCAGCCGACAGCGTGGTGGTCTGCGCGGGGTAAAGGGCGCTGCGGCAGAAAGGGCAGTAATGCGCGTCGCTGCCGGAAGCTGTTTGCAGGGCAAAGGAAACGTGGCAGATGGGGCAGGTAATTTCTTCTTTCATCATAAGGCGATCATTTTGCGCTTACAAACGCTGTTGGGCCTTCAAGCGCTGCCATAGCTGATAGGCTTCATTAGAGGCATTTTGGACAAAGCAGTTGTTGCCCAGTTCTTCATCATAGTAGACGCCATTCATCGAGCTACAGGAAGCTGCCATCTGATGGAATAAGGCATTGATGCCATGTTCATCGCGTTCCGGCAGCGTATAGCGGAATCCGCAAATCAGCGTGCGGAAAAAATAGCGCTTGAAATGGCGGGCGGCCAGGCGCAGCGCCTCTTCGATGGTGGGCGCTGATACGGCCGTCTCATTTTCAACTCCATCCCCTGATTCTTGATACCAGCAAAAGTGGGTGGGGGTCTTCTACGCAGAAAAAGGAAACGATTTCTGCCATCATCGACAAAGATGCTGGCGGCGTGGATCAGCTTAGCGTTTGGGGGTTTTTCTGTCATTGTCGATGTCATCAAGTATTTCCTGTGATTTGTCTTCCCCATTGGTATCTTCGGCAAAGAAATACTCGCGGAAGATGATATATATCCCGCCGACAACAAATAATACCGGCATCAAGATTGACCAGTCGAGTTTTAAAAGGGAAATGACAAACAACCCAAGCAGAATGAACGAAGACATCATCAGATCGTACAGGCGGCCGCTGAAATACTGACGCACAGCCAGCGATACCCAGATAGCTAATAAGATGCCCGGCCACCAAGCGTCTGTGGCAAAGAGGATGCCCAGGCAGATCAGAAAGGCGCCGTTGGCAATGGCTTCGGTTTTCTTTTTGGATAAAATGGGCTGATGTAAGAACGAATTTGGCATGCAGTCAATCCCCTAAAATTTATATCTCTGGCTAAAAGCTTACATTAGGGAGCTTGCCTTTAATTTGTCAAAGGAGAAATTAGAGCATCCATTCTTAACATGGCAGAGTCCAAACTAAAATTACGTGCCCGAGCCCGTGCCCAAGCCCGTGCCCGAATTCCAAAATCATTAGACCATCCATTCTTAGCGTGGCAAAGTCAGAACCAATGAATACTTGAGCCATTTTCCTTTAAGATCTAAGTATTTTGGAATTCGGGCATGGGCTCGGGCACGTAATTTTAGTTTGGGCTCTGCCACCGAAAAGAGATATGCGTGGGAAATATTGGGTCATCACACAAACGAGTGGTTGACAGAGCTAACATCTTAAAAACGGTTCTTCCGGTTTTGCAGGACTTGTAAAGAGAAAAGAGTAAGCAAAAATAAAAGGATATTACGATGGTCAGGATATGAAAAATAGGATGATCACCCAAGACCTACATAAATCGCAAAGTTGGCAAACTAAAGTTTAAATCTTTCATCCTGTCCATCCTAATATCCTGTTATTTTTGCTCCGATGTGTTACCTACATTTCCCCATTTCTACGCATCCTTTTCTAGGTGGGTCCTATAAAACCGGATGAACCTCAAAAACTCATCATGTAGGCTTTGGCTGAACGGATTGAGGTCAGGCTTGCGATTTGCGATTTGAAATGAGTCGGGCTTTCTAATGTATTTAGGACTTTCAAATCACAAATCACAAGCCTGACCCCAACCCTCAAAGTCCTTTCACGTCATAAGTTCTTGAGTAGTCATCTCTGTCAACCACTCATTTGTGTGATGACCCGAAATATTTTGTCATTTAAATGGTTTTATGGTTTCAATATAACAAACATTTTCAAAGAGGCAGACGGCATGTTTCAAAAAATACGCAACTACGCACTGATGGGGATACTGCTTGGCCAGGCGATTAGCCTGCCGGCCCACCAGCCCTATCAGGCGACGGTAACCGTTGGTGCCGACAGCGCGCATGTGAGCGCTCCCAACCTGGTCGATCTGAAGCGGGATTTGCAGGAAGCTTCGCTAGAACTGCTTATTCCTACCTATACCCCCATGTCGCCAATCTCCCTCGATATCAATTTGCGTGGCATCATGGCGATAGGATCCTATGCCGCCAATTCCACCGCCTTGGTGGTGGCCATCCCGCAGACGGGGAAGGTAGAGGTTTTTGCGGGCGCGACCAGGGATGCCAGCTTTGCGCTTTTCAAAGAGTTCGTAAGAGACGGGGGCAGCAAACATGAGTTGTTAAAAGCTTATGCCAAATACTCACCCATCGACCCCATTGCCGGTAATCCCAATAGCCTGTTGGCGCAGATGGCCCAGTCCGATTATTTACTGGGGCGCCTATCGCCCTTGAGCGGCTGTGACTGTGGGGGTGCCCAGCCGATAGTGCATCAGTTCCAGGCCGGCACATATGTCGGCAGGGCTTTTTCAGGAGAATTTGATACGACCACCATCACGCTGCCGCTGCGCTACTCCTACTCTTCCTGTCAGAGTTGGGGCTTTAATTCTTGATGCGCCGCTGACATTCAACATCAACGGCGGCGCCTATTCCCTTTTCAGTTCCATGGGGGTGGGCTTGCAAATTCCCGTGACGTCGATATGGTCGGTGACGCCTATCGTGAGGTTTGGCGCTGGCGGATCGTTTGATTTGTGCACGGCCGGTGATTTTGTGTCTGCCGGATTAAACAGCATGGTGAATTTCAAACTGTGCAACTATGTGCTATCGATGACGAATTTTGCCGGCTATTACGCCTCAGGCAATATGTGGTTAAGCGGCGTTAATTTCAACTATCACCTGCACAACTATATTTTTAAGAACGGGCTATCCATCACTTCATGCCAAGGCATGGAGATGTGCGGCCGGCCGATCAATTATAGCATCTATGTGGTGGATTCCGATTTTGAACGCGGCGGACTCTATATGAACCACTACGATGAAATCGGTGTATCGCTGATTGCCAGCAAGATCAATCCTTGGCTTGATTACGACTGCCTGACGCTCGGATTCTCCTATCAATTCGGCCAAAAGAGTTATCAAGGTTATTTTGTAAACCTTGCCTACCAATTTTAGCAATTAACTTACGCCCGCTTCGTTCATTTGGGATGCGAACACGATTTTGGCCTTGCCAATATTTTTGGCGTGTGATACATTGAAGCATTCATAAGGATATATACGCATTATGTGCTTTAACAGCTGCCGCGCCATTATTAACCTGATTATTATTCATCCCACTCATTTGAGGTGCGGATCTATGTAATCGGCTTGGCCGGATATGGATTTAATGTTGAGACCGCACCTCGCCAGAGGTGCGGTTTTTTTTTGCCTTTTGAGGTTTAGGCAAAAATAATTTTATAGGTTCTCAAAGGATAGGATGATTGATGATGAAAAATACATGGTTGGTGGTCAGCACAGGTTTTGCCTTGTTTTCGATGTTCTTCGGCTCGGGAAATCTGGTATTCCCGATCACCGTCGGATTGGAAAGTGAAGGCCATTATTTACCGGCGGCCTTAGGGATCTTGCTTACCGGCGTGGCGGTGCCCTTTCTGGGGGTGCTGGGCATGATGCTGTACAAAGGGGATATCTATAGTTTTCAGTGCCTTCGGCAAAAGAGGTACCTTTATATTTTCCTTTTTGGCGCTGGCCTTGATGGGGCCGTTCGGCGTGCTGGCCCGCTGCCTGACAGTGGCGCATGGCGCCTTGCTATTGCTATTTCCTGAGGCCTCCCTGCCCGTGACGAGCCTATGTCTGTGTTCTGTCATCTATTTGCTGACGGTAAATAAAAATAAAGTTGTCACTATCATCGGGACGGTATTGACGCCATTCCTGCTGGGGGCCATCGCCACCATCGCCTATGTAGCGTTGAGTCAAGGTTCCATGCTACCTGCCAGCAATATACATCGCTGGGATGCACTGACAAATGGCTTTTTCCAGGGATATCAGACCATGGATCTGTTGGCAGCCTTTTTCTTTCGCAATTTGTCATCAAATATCTTTATGATAGCACATCGGCAAGTCCAGGCGAAGCATCGCCTCTTAGAGTGTTCTGCCTCGCCTCCCTGGTCGGTGCCGGCATTCTGTCGGCAGTGTATTTCGTGCTGGTATCGCTGGGCTGGACTATTCCCCGCTATTCATTGATAAACCGCCTCAGGAGATGCTTGGTCTGATCGCCATGGAAGCTTTAGGACCTTTGGCAGCGCCCTGTGTGTCTCTTGGCGGTGGTCTTTGCCTGCCTGACGACAGCTATCGTGCTGACATCGCTATTTGCTCAATTTCTGCGCAACGAAGTCCTCGCAAGGCAAATTGGGCAATGCCCCGGCCTTGCTCATCACGCTTGGCATTGGCTTTTTTGTATCGACGCTGAAATTCCGGCGGATCGCCAGGTTCTGGGTCCGGTGC
>CAWHMU010000020.1:0-57017 GCA_963830365.1 uncultured Chlamydiae bacterium | reverse complement strand
CGAAGCCGACGTGATGATTGCCGGCGGCGCCGAGTCCATGAGCCTGGTGCCCATGGGCGGTAACAAGCCCTCGTTCGACCCGTTGGTCTTCACCACCGACGACAACATCGGCATCGCCTACGGCATGGGTTTGACGGCCGAGAAGGTCGCCGACCAGTGGAAGGTCAGCCGCGAAGACCAGGACGCATTTGCGCTGGCTTCGCACCAGAAGGCCTTGGCCGCTCAACAAGCTGGCGAGTTCAGGATGAAATCTGCCCGGTCGAGCGTGATCGACCGCATCCCCAACCTGCTGACCGGTGACATCAGCCAGAGCATCACCGTAGGCAGTAGGCTATCAAATACATTATTAAAGATCTTTTCAGAACCTCCAATTCATCAATCTGCTTTTCTGAAATTCTAAATGAAGCTTGGAGTGCTTGTTCATGAGATGTTATTTTTTTTATTATTTTATGCTGATCCTTAATAGGGGGGAGAGGGGCTTCAACTTGAAGAAATCTATTAGCTTTAAGCTCTGTTTTTATTCCATTTCGAAGTTGACTAGTTAATATTTCTTGAAAATAAGCACTTCGAAAATAGAGCCATAGAAAAAATCTATCTGCAAGATTTTCATTAACTGCATATGAACTATAATGTATGGTTGCTGAAGCTTTAAATGAACTATCCATTATTGCTATTGCGCCTTTTGAAGCATTAATTCCTGAAATAACTAAATCTCCAGGATGGATAGAAATCATTTTTGTATGTGTTGAGGAGTTTTGGCGAAACTCAATTTTACCACTTTCAAAACCTATTTTTGAAATAATTTTTATGTCTCCGGAGGCTATATGAATGGGGTTAGGGGATTCTTTACGCTCTTGAAGGATTTTATTGAGTTTAACTCTCGGCCAATTGTTTTTCACTATCTACTCCTCAATTCAGATTTTAACTCGTTCATTAGATTAATGATCATTTGTTCCTTTTCAAGAATGTTATCTAAAAGAACTGTTGGCGGTAGGTGGACAAGAGATTCTATAGAATTAGGATTCTTAATATCTAAATTATAATTATTTAAACTAATAACATCTGCTGATACTTTCCATGCAAAATCATTGTCTTTACGATTACTCCACCAAGTGAGACATTCTTCAAATTCGGAATATTGCATGGGCTTTGTCTTAGAGTATCTTGGATTCTTTTTAGTTCTATGAATTTCTGCAATTGGTTGCTCATAAAACCATGTTTCTTTTGTAGGACCTCCCTTATCAAAAAAAATAATATTTGTCGGTATATCGGTATAGGGTGCAAAAACGCCTTCTGGAAGTCTTACAATTGTATGTAGATTAAAATCTCTTAGGAGTTGTTCTTTAATTCGGGCACATACGCCATCGCCAAATAGAATTCCATTAGGAACAACAACCGCAGCCCGACCAGGAACTCCTTTGTTTTTTTCTAATCGCTTTAACTTTCGCATAATGTATTGCAAGAAAAGCAATGCTGTTTCTGAAGTTTGTAAGTCACTGGGAAAGTTTGATTTAATCCCCGTTTCTTCCTCTCCACCAAAAGGTGGATTTGTAAGAATCAAATCTACTCTTTCATTGTCACCTATTTCAGTTATCTTTTGAGCAAGTGTATTTCCGTAAGTAATATTTGGAAATTCCAGTCCATGCAGTAACAAGTTCATTTCACCTAGAAGATAAGGTAAAGGTTTTGCTTCTTGCCCGAATATTGATTGTTCTTGCAGTCGTTTTTGATCATTAACTGTCTTACACTGTTTTTGAAGGTGAATAAATGCTTCAGATAAAAAACCGCCTGTACCACAAGCAGGGTCCAGAACGCTATCTCCAAGTTTTGGATTAGTCGTAGCAACCATAAACTGTACAACCGGTCTTGGTGTATAAAATTCCCCACTGTCACCAGCTGCATCTCGCATTTCAGTTAGCATTTTTTCGTAGAGCATCCCCAGTGTATGTGTTTCTTCGGATGAACTAAAATGGATATCATCTACCTTATTAATAACCTCTCTAAGTAGATATCCATTAATCATGCGATTGACCGTTCCTTTAAAAATAATTGCAATAACATCTTTGCGGCTTTTACCATCACCTTCAAGTGATTTCAAGTATGCAAACAATCCCTTTCCCTTTCTTCCACCAGGTAACAAAACTTCTTCTTGATTAATAAAAGTTATTAATTCATCTCCTGTTATGCCATCTTTTTGAGCTGCCCAATCACGCCATCTATATGGATTATCAATAGTAGGACGGTATTTTTCACCACAAAGTTGAGCCTCTTGCTCACGGATAAATTCCATATCATCAAGAAACTTTAAAAACATTATCCAAGTAAGCATAGGAAGACGATCGAGATCCCCATTTAACCCTTTGTCTTTACGCATTATTTTTCTTGCGTTATCAATTAGAGATTCGAGCTGTTCTATTGTCCTTAAATTCTGTTTTTTCATTATTACATTTTTTGTAATCATTTCAAATCCTTGTTATTTCGAATTTAAGCCACGTATAGTTGATTTTGTAATTCGTTAATTGCATTTCGTAAATCATCAGCACTGCCAAATAATTTAATTATTTCGCCAATGTTTCCATAATTAGAAATTGGAGGAACCTTTAATGCTTCTGGTATTCTAAACTGATCCAGACCATGATCGGTGTATTTTTTTAACAGGTATTCTAAAATTTCCCGTGCTGCATAGCTATATTTCTCAAAAAAATCTTGTTTATTCGCTTTAACACGCTCAGCTCGTTCTTTTCTTGTTCGAAGTGGCGCATTAAAAGCTACATGGCAAAGCAAGTCAAATGGGTCAGCATCTGGCTGTAGGGTTTGTTCAGCTAATTTTTCAAAATCAATTCCTTGGTCCTTGAGTTTTTGAATAATATCTTCCCGCTCAGCAGAATTCATCCATTGTTCACGGAAAACAGAAGGATTTGGGTAAAGACTACGAATAGTATTGGCCGTATAGTCAGTATACTTAACCACATTAAGCTGTTTTCCATTTGCATTAAGTTCATATACAAGGTCTGCTATGACGTCTATTGAACCACCATCCACATAAAATTTTTTAGGTTTTTCAACTTGAGTGTCGGAAATTGGAGGGGGATCACCGTTTATAATGTCGTTCCATTCATCATCTGTTAAATTCTTTACGCAGATTTCTTCATCGATTAGGTTGCCGTTATCGTCTATATTCTCTTCTTTAATCAGTGAAGGCTCTCCGTCAAATTCAGGATCAGCAAAATGGCTTGTTGCTGAACCTGTATAATCAAGAATGTTAAAAAAATATTTTCCGTAATCATCTCGTACACGCGTTCCTCTGCCTATTATTTGTTTAAATTCCGTCATAGAACCAACAACCCGCGCTAGAGCCACATTTTTAACCATTGGTGCATCAACTCCTGTGGTCAGGAGTTTTGAAGTCGTTAGGATTACAGGCTCCATAGTTTCGAGTTCTTGAAAACGACTGAGATGTCCACGTCCAATGTCACCTTCGTCAGATGTAATGCGACAAACATAGTTTGGGTATTGTGCTGTAAGATCCTGATTAAGGTTATTGATAGCTCGGCGCATTTCTTCGGCATGTTCCTGATCTACACAAAAAACAATGGTCTTAGAAAACCGATCCGTTTTTTTTAGGTGATCCGTTAAGTGCTTTGCAATAGCTTTAGTCCGTGAACGTAGGGCTATCAAACGCTCAAAATCCTTTGTTTGATATTCACCATCGGGAATCTCCCTTCCATATCGATCAACCTCTTTAAATGAAGGTCTCCAACCTGCTGCATCGGCAGTGGTTATTATACGATGAACACAATATGGTGCTAAAAATCCATCGTCTATACCCTGCCGTAAACTGTAAGTGTATATTGGATTGCCAAAATAGGTGTAAGTATCACGATTATCATCTCTGAGGGGAGTAGCTGTCATTCCTAGTTGTACAGCGTGATGAAAATATTCTAGTATTTCTCGCCAGCTACTCTCCTTACTTGCCGATCCTCTATGGCATTCGTCAATAATAATAAGATCAAAAAAGTCAGCAGCAAACTCTCTGTAAAGCCCTTGCCTTCTTTCATCTTCTGCAATCGCTTGATAAGTTGCAAAGTACATTTCACGTCCTTTTGAGATACAGCAATTTTCCAATTTGTAACGTGCATCGCCAAAGGGTGTGAATGTTTTATCTTTAGGGTCATCTACAAGAATGCTTCGATCAGCTAAAAAAAGAATTCGTGGTTTTCTAAATTCTCCTTTTATATTCCATCTGCTAGTCCAAAGCTTCCAGCAAACTTGAAATGAAACCACTGTCTTTCCAGTGCCGGTAGCCATTGTGACAAGAACGCGTTTTTTTCCTTGAACAATTGTTTGAACAATTTTGTTTATAGCAATTTCTTGATAATAGCGGGGCTGTTTACCAGGTTGATTAAAAAAGCTACTTAAAATTATATCGGCATGATCGTCGGAAATATGTTGATCGCCTTTCAGTCTTTTCCATAACTCACTAGGACTTGGAAGGTCTGTAAGCAAGCTTTCTTTTCCGGTTATATAATCAAACTCAATAATATTGACACCGTTAGTTGAATAAGCAAACTTTAATCCTAAAATTTCTGCGTACTCTTTTGCTTGTTGTAAGCCGGCTCCTGGATTTTTATGTGCAGCTTTAGCCTCAACAACTGCGATTGGGAAATCTTTAGTATAACGTAGCAAATAATCGGCACGCTTTTGTTTACCCCTCTTAACTTTATTGCCAGCTACAAAAATTCGACCATCAGTAAATGTTCGTTGCTCGGTAATTGAATGGGGCAAGTTATCCCATCCAGCAGCTACAATTTTTGGAAGGATATATTGCCTACATGTGTCAGCTTCATTCATAAAAGACTTTCTTCTCTCTGGCAGTTAATTCAGTTAACTTCAATAATAAGTTTAAGTGAATTGTTATGATTTGCTTTTATTTTAAATAATTCATAAAAAACTTGTTATACACTGTTTACTAATTTTTCATATTCGTTTAGTTGTTCAAAAAGATTCAAAATTTGTCGTCGAGCCAGCTTGGAGGGTTTAGTTTGACCATTTTCCCAGCGGTTAACGCTGGTAAAACTAACTCCAAGTTTTTTGGCAAACTCTTCTTGGCTTAAGTTAAGCCTCTTTCGTATTTCTTTTATCTGTTCTGGTCGACAGTCCTGCTCGTGGTTCATAGTCACTCCAATTCAGTAGGTTATGTGTGATATGTGAATAGGATATAGCACTTGCTATATCCACGCAAGTTTTTCATTTTTTAGATGAGGAAAAATAAAGCCTATTTATTGACCATTAGATAATAATAAATTTAGCTATATACCTGTAAATGTGAAATCGCTTTTCCTATTCACATGATTAAAAAATCTGCTAGAATAAAGACTTAATATTGATCTTCAATACCGTGAGAATGCAATGCCTGAAAATACAGGAAAAATACAGGGAAGTAACAAATTCAAAAGAGGACAATCCGGAAATCCTAGAGGTAAACCCAAAGGCGCGAGGAATAAATCGACTTTAGCTGCAGAAAAACTGCTTGAAGGGTCATTAGATAGAATCTGTAGACGAATCGAAGAAGAAGCTATAAATGGCAACATGCAAGCTGCAAAAATGGTTTTGGAAAGATTTTTGCCTCCTCGTAAAGACCGCTTAATCCGGCTGAATCTCCCTGAAATTAAAACATATGAAGATGTTTTATCTGCATCGATGTTAATTATATCAGCCATCTGCAAAGGCGAAATTTCGCCATCCGAAGGTGAGGCGCTGTCTAGAACAATAGATTTACACTCAAAAATCCTTGAAGCAAATCAGCACGAATGCAGGCTACAAACTCTTGAGTCTTTTGTCCAGATAGGAAACCTAAAATGAAAGCATCTCAAAAAAAGCGTTTAGAAAAATTAGAGAGTTTTTTTTATGCCAAATCTACTAAAAGACGAATTGCTAGAGTCATCTACGATGCCTCTTCAGGTTTTGATCTTTCAAGACTTGAAATTGATGCTGAAGTAGTGCTCTTCCTCCCTGATAATGGGATGCGGATGGCCGATGAAGTCGATTTTTCAAGTCAACCGTACCAGATTTTTTATGGGTAGAGCGAAAGAATTGTAAGCGTCAATTTTAGCCATCTTTTTACAATTCAACCAAACTGGTAATCTTCCCTTAGATTTCATTTTAAGGAGAGATATGACCAAAGGAAAACCGAATCCCAACTGGAAAAAATTAGTCCACGAATGGAGAGACAGCGGAAAAAGCGCGTGCGTTTGGTGCCAAGAACAACAAATTCCCATGAACACTCTGTCCGGCTGGAAAAAGCGTCTTAAACGATTGGAAGGCGATAGCGATGGCAAAGGATTCCAAAAGCCTTTTGTTGAGTTGAAGAATTTACGCCCCCTTGTAGATTCTGGAGTTCTCCTAGCACAAGGGGTCAGGCTTGGCATTTGGGGATTTGGCACTTAGAATATTGATAGCAAAGTGTTTAAGCGTAAAATCTCCAAATGCCAAGCCTGACCCCTTTTTTGACCCCTTTTTGACCCCTTTTCTCAAATGCCAAGCCTGCCCCTTTTTCTTGCCTTTATTGGATCTAGCTTAGGAACACTCCATCCTTCAAATATTCTATCTATCTTGTGTTTAAATACTTAATCTACTACACTTATTGACAGTTTTCTATAATAATTGGGGGGGGTGCAATGAAACTCACAACATTACTTCTTACCTGCATACTTCTTTCATTTTCATTTGGATGCGTTCGAAGCATAAATTCAGATAAGCTTATAACAGTATCTGTAGACATGGATAAGTCTCAAGTCTTGAACAAACTAGGTTCTCCATCTGTAGTTCGTGGTTCAATCAAAAATAACTATGGTCAGATCATTGAAGTCTGGGAGTATCGTGTTGACCAAGGAAAAACTAGTGGACAGTTTGGCGGTGAACTAGCGTTAACGGCCCTCACATTGGGTCTATGTGCACCCATACTGCTTTCTGAAGGTGAAATAAACTCTTACTGGCTTTATTTCTGTGATGGCAGACTTGTGAAATGGGGACAAGCCGGAGATTGGAGCAGAGAAGCCGACGTAATCCAGGAGGTTCGCTTTAATGCATCACTCAAGATATCTTAAAAAACACAAGTAACAATAGTTTTTTTATCACGACGAATTATTCCTTTTATAACTTTTTTAAGAAGATTAGCTAAACATAGTTCTTTGAGCCATTTCAGATTTTTTTGAATTCTTTAAATTTGTTCTTTAAAGGACTTTTAAAGATTTTTAAAAAAGTATCCAAAGTTTCTTTATATAAATAATCTAAAAGATTTAACACATCTCCTGTATCATCAGGATTCCCGCTAAGGAGCACAACAACTTCGCCATTTTTTTGCAAAAGGGGTCAGGCTTGGCATTTGGAGATTTGACACTTAAAGTACTGTAGATAAATAGTCTGGATCGCCTACTCGATGGGATGGCCCGAATGAGGAGAAACTTGAATTTCACACCCGAACAACACCTCAAACATCTATTAAGGCGCTAAGGCGCAATGCTTGAGCTTGATCGCTAGCTCTGAAATTAACAAAGCAGTCCCCTCTTCTGTTTCATTCCGCACTTCCATATCCCTCGCTAGCTTGCTTAAACTACTCACATCTCTACCCGAAAAATCCGCAAATTCTTTCAAAGTAAGGTGCGGCATCCGCTTAATAAAATATGACACTAATGCCCTAGCCTTAGAGCTAACTCTTTCCTTACCCGGCGATTTAACAATAACGACAGGTTTGTCAAGCTGCTGACAAACGACTTCTAAAATATCCTCGAGAGAACATACCACGGGATTCTCTAGGCGCTGATGATTTTCCGCAAGCACGCGTCCAACGAAATCATCATTGTTAAGACTTTGATCTTGATGCGATACCCTCTTAGATCTATTCAAGGGTATTTCAGCTAGACTTTCTTCATTCACATATTTTTCGTAACACCGCCTTGCAGTAAACTCTGAGTCATCAAACTTGGCTAGTATCCAGTCTTGCGTTAGCCATAATATCGTTTCAGCTCCTAGGTACGCGCGATGCCCACTCCAAGGGTAATGCTCGGGCTTTGCGACAATCCCCGCCCGCACAGGGTTTAGATGAACATAACGAATCAACTGAAGCAAGTAATCGCTATCCTCTATCAGGATGGATTTGAATCGTCCTTGAAAAAGATGGCCGATGCGCTTTTCCTTTCTGTTGATATAACGCGTATAGCGTGAGGATAGATTTTGCATGGCAGAAGAAATATGATTTTCAGACACCTGGAGAATCAAATGGATATGATTCTTCATAAAGCAGAAGCCATGGATGCGAAAATTGAAGCGTTCACATACTTCCTGAATGAGCAGCGATAATCGACACCGGTCTGTTTCTGAAAAGAAAATTGGCTGGCCGTTATTTCCGCGCAGCATCACGTGATAAAAGCCTCCTGGAGCGTGGAGACGGGGTTTTCTAGCCATAAACATTCCTTTTAAGTAAACTTTTGCGGCCCGCATGGGTTCAGGCTGGCGATTTGCGATTTGGCAGGAACCAAATCACAAATCACAAGCCAGACCCCATTCTCGAGTCTCAATATGGAGTCAATTCGCAGATGCCGTGACGACTTTTGCGGATTCTAAAAATTAAACTAAAATATTTATAGTGAAATTGGACAACAAGAGTTTTGAAAGACACGCCGTTGGCAAAATGCACCATGGGAAATGAATTCGTGGGGCCCGCATGGGTTCAGGCTGGCGATTTGCGATTTGGCAGGAACCAAATCACAAATCACCAGCCTGACCCCATTCTCGAGTCTCATTCTTGATTTCTATTTTCAGGTTAAATGATGACTGCTGCGGATTCTAAAGATTAAACTAAAATATTTATAGTAAAATTGGACAACAAGAGTTTTGAAAGACACGCCGCTGGCAAAACACACTATTGGAAATGAATTCGTGGGGCCCGCATGGGTTCAGGCTTGATTTCTATTTTCAGGTTAAATGATGACTGCTGCGGATTCTAAAGATTAAACTAAAATATTTATAGTAAAATTGGACAACAAGAATTTTAAAGACACGCCGTTGGCAAAACACACTATTGGAAATAAATTCGTGGGGCCCGAATGGGTTCATGTGGCCGACATAGGAAGCTTTGGAGGGAAAAGGATGGGGCAACTTGGACTTGAACCAAGGACCAGCGGGTTATGAGTCGCCTGACCTTCCACAAACCAGCATAAATGAGAATACATAGGCACACTACATTCAATGGTTTGAGTAACTACTGATTGTGCTGGTCTGCGTAATTTTGTTCTAGTCTTTTCCTGCCGAGTGCGTAATATTTGCGTAATGGACCTTGTTACATGAGAGGCAGCGAGGAATTTAGATTGACCAAAAAACTCATATGGATAATAATGTAGTAAAAAGATGATATTTACCGACGTTGTTATCCATGACTGCAAAACAAAAAGCCATTAAACTCTTCAAGAAAAACCAAGGTTTGCTCCGGACAGCCGAAGCTATGCGCTTGGGTATACACCCTCGCATTATTTATCAGTTGCGAGAGGAAGGATTGTTAGAGCAGTTAGCTAAAGGAGTCTATAGATTAGTTGAAGTTCCTGATTTCTCTGAGCCCGATCTTGTCCTTGTCTCCAAGAAAATCCCTCAAGCCGTCATATGCTTGATTTCAGCCTTGGCCTATCACGAAATCACGACACAGATTCCGCACTTTGTTTATATCGCCATTCCAACAAAATCAAGACAATCAAGATTGGATTATCCACCGATTCGCTACTTTCATTACTCAGAAAAGGTTTATACTGCTGGTGTTGAAACTATATTGATTGGAGGTTATCCAGTTAAAATTTTCAATATTGAAAAAACTTTAGCCGATTGCATTAAATTCCGTAACAAAATCGGTATGGATGTTGTCATTGAAGCACTGAAAATGTACTGGCAACGCAAAGGAACGCAAATTGATAAATTATATGAGTATGCAAAGATAAATCGCGTTGAAAAAATCCTTCAACCTATTATGGAAACAATAGTGAGCTAACGGCAATGGAGAAAACTAAAAAGAACCTCGAGGAATCGATTTATAGCCGCTTAAAGAATGTAGCAAGGCAGAGAAAGAGACCCGTTCAAGAAGTTTTGAAATACTATGCGATGGAACGCTTTTTGTATCGTTTAAGCGTTTCTTCACATCAGAGTAATTTTTATCTAAAGGGTGGTTTGATGCTAATGGTCTGGGATCCTATGAGCCATAGAGCCACCGTAGACATTGATCTCCTCGCTAAGACTTCTAATTCCATAGCAAATCTACAGAAAATTATTAATGAAGTGTGCGCCATAGAAGTTATTCCTGATGGTCTGAAATTTGCTTCAGAAACATTAAAATTAGCGGAAGCACAATTAGAAGCTGAGTATCATGGAATCAGTGCAGCGTTTTCAGCACATTTATTTACAGCTAAGCTTCCCATGCGAATAGACTTTGGCTTTAGTGATACCATTCTTCCTCATCCTGCAAAGGTAAAATATCCGACGCTTTTAGATTTTCCTGCACCCGAACTTAATGGCTATACGCCTCAAACATCCATAGCTGAAAAGTTTGAATCTATCATTCGCTTAGGATTTGCTAATACGCGTATGAAAGATTTTTATGACATATGGTTGTTGATTCAACAATTTGATTTTGACCTTCAAGAGCTAAAGGGAATTATTCAACAAGTTCTCAAAAATCGTGGTACCTCTGCTGAAGCTACTCCCGTTGCTTTCTTAGAATCTTTCTATGACAATCAAATCAAAAAAGATAAATGGAATGCCTTTTTAAGGGATATTTCGCATGAACCTATCTCTTTAGAAAGAGTTGTGAGTGATTTAAGGAGGTTCTTTACAAGTGTTTTAGACCTAAAGAGGTTTAGATGAAAATAGTTATATTAATTTTATTAGGATGCTTGATTATGAATCCAAATATTTCTGCGGAAAATTTAGAGGATAATTATTTAAACGAGACTAGTTTTCCAATTATCAAAAACAATTATGTGGTTATTTCTGGATGCTCGGGTGGAGGGAAATCTACTCTTTTATCTGAGCTTGTAAATCGAGGCTATTCTGTCGTTCTTGAGCCAGGACGCCAAATCGTAAAAGAACAAACAGCAATCGGCGGAAATGGTTTACCCTGGATAAATCTTAATAAATTTTTGGAACTTGCTTTATCTCGTTATTTATTTCAGTTTAATTCTCAGAAAGAATCACAAAAATTTATTTTTTTTGATCGAGGCATTATTGATGCCGTTCAATTAGACCCATCTCAGCCGGAATATTTTCAGCATGCAGCTAAAAACTTTAGATACAATCGTCTAATATTCCTCGTTCCTCCTTGGAAAGAGATTTTTAAAGGTGATACAGAGCGAAAGCATAATTTTGAATCTGCAAAAAAGGAGTTCGAGGAGCTTCTTATAAAGTATAAGAATTTCGGCTATGAGACTGTTCTTATCCCAAAAATACCCGTTAAAGAAAGGGTTGATTTCATTCTCGAAAAACTCAGCACTTCAACTGATAAATAAGAAATATTCAATATGATAAGTCTAAGGTCAATGATCTCAATAATTATTTTAGCTTTTCTTGAAATCTCATGCTCTTCCCAAAACATCACTGAAAATAAAAAGCCTGCTGAGTCTATCGAAGAATTGCAAACGCAACTTGAAAATGTACTTGAGAGTATGCATGTACCAGGCATGTCCATTGCGATTGTGAATCGAGATACTCCCGAGTGGATAGCTGGTCTAGGCAAAGCTGATTTAGTCAATGATCGAGCTGCAACTGCAACAACACTATTCCGCATAGGATCGGTATCTAAGGGATTTGTTTCTCTCGCAGTCCTTATGCTCGTCAATGAAGGCAAGCTCTCACTTGAAGATCCTTTGCAAAAATTAGCGCCGGAGGTGTGGTTTGACAATAAGTGGGAAGCCAGCGATCCAGTGCGTATTGTCCATTTACTAGAAAACACTACTGGCTGGGATGACATGCATTTGCGCGAGTTTGCCAAGAACCCCTCAACAATGTCTTCTTTCGATGCGCTTGATTATGATCACAGCTCTAGAATCTCTCGTTGGCGCCCTGGTACGCGCATGGCCTATTGTAATTCCGGACCCGCTGTTGCAGCTTATGTCGTGGAAAAGATAACAGGGAAGAGTTTTGAAGAATATGTTGAACAAAACCTCTTCAAACCTATTGGAATGAAGACTGCGACATATTTTCAACCAGTTTCTGAATTAGCCACAACACTATACCATAGTGACGGGAAAACACCACACCTTTACTGGAATCTCCTTTATCGTCCCATTGGCTCTATCAATGCCAGCGCCAACACAAAGGGTCAGGCTTGGCATTTGGAGATTTGACACCTAAAGTACTGTAGATAAAAAGGCTAGTCCGCCTATCCGATGGCCAGAATGAGGAGAGACTGGAACTTTACACCCGAACAACACTTCAAACATCTATCAAGGCGCTAAGGCGCAATGCTTGAACTTGATAGCTAGCTCTGAAATTAACAAAGCAGTCCCCTCTTCTGTTTCATTTCGCACTTCAATATCCCTTGCTAGCTTGCTTAAACTACTCACATCTCTGCCCGAAAAATCCGCAAATTCTTTCAAAGTAAGGTGCGGCGTCCGTCTAATAAAATATGACACTAATGCCCTAGCCTTAGAGCCGACTCTTTCCTTACCCGGCGATTTGACAATAACGACAGGTTTGCCAAGCTGCTGACAAACGACTTCTAAAATATCCTCAAGAGAACATACCACGGGATTTTGTAAGAGTTGATGATTTTCCGCAAGCACGCGTCCAACGAAATTATCATTGCTAAGACTTTGATCTTGATACGATACCCTCTTAGATTTATTTAAGGGTATTTCAGCTAGACTTTCTTCATTCACATATTTTTCATAACACTGCCTTGCAGTAGACTCAGAGTCATCAAACTTGGCTAGTATCCAGTCTTGCGTTAGCCATAATATTGTTTCTACTCCTAGGTATGCGCGATGTCCACTCCAAAGGTAATATTCGGGCTTTGCGACAATCCCGGCACGCACAGGATTAAGATGAACATAACGAATCAACTGAAGCAAATAATCGCTATCCTCTATCAGGATGGATTTGAATCGTCCTTGAAAAAGATGGCCGATGCGCTTTTCCTTTCTGTTGATGTACCGTGTATAGCGTGAGGATAGATTTTGCATGGCTAATGAAATATGGTTTTCAGACACCTGGAGAATCAAATGGATATGATTCTTCATAAAGCAGAAGCCATGGATGCGAAAGTTGAAGCGTTCACAAACTTCCTGAATGAGCAGCGATAATCGGCACCGGTCTGTTTCTGAAAAGAAAATTGGCTGGCCATTATTTCCGCGCAGCATCACATGATAAAAGCCTCCTGGAGTGTGAAGACGGGGTTTTCTAGCCATAAATATTCCTTTTAAGTAAACTTTTGGGGCCCGCATGGGTTCAGGCTGGCGATTTGCGATTTGGCAGGAACCAAATCACAAATCACAAGCCAGACCCCATTCTCGAGTCTCATTCTTGATTTCTATTTTCAGGTTAAATGACGACTTTTGCGGATTCTAAAGATTAAACGAAAATATTTACAGTGAAATTGGACACCAAGAATTTTTAAAGATACGCCGTTGCCAAAACACACTATTGGAAATGAATTCGTGGAGCTCGCATGAGTTCAGGCTTGTGATTTGCGATTTGGCAGGAACCAAATCACAAATCACAAGCCAGACCCCATTCTCGAGTCTCATTCTTGATTTCTATTTTCAGGTTAAATGATGACTTTTGCGGATTCTAAAGATTAAACTAAAATATTTACAGTGAAATTGGACACCAAGAATTTTTAAAGATACGCCGTTGCCAAAACACACTATTGGAAATGAATTCGTGAGGCCCGAATGGGTTCAGGCTTGCGATTTGCGATTTGGCAGGAACCAAATCACAAATCACAAGCCAGACCCCATTCTCGAGTCTCATTCTTGATTTCTATTTTCAGGTTAAATGACGACTTTTGCGGATTCTAAAGATTAAACTAAAATATTTATAGTAACTTTAGACAACAAGAGTTTTGAAAGACACGCCGTTGGCAAAACACACTATTGGAATGAATTCGTGGAGCCCGCATGGGTTCAGACCCCATTCTTGAGTCTGATGCATGTGGCCGATCTAGGAAGCTTTGGAGGAAAAGGATGGGGCAACTTGGACTTGAACCAAGGACCAGCGGGTTATGAGTCCGCTGCTCTAACCGACTGAGCTATTGCCCCAAGGGGATGCAGCAATCATAGCAGGGATGCCTTCAGCAAGCAAGATTTTCCTGCTAAAAAGTGCAAAAAAACAAAATCCCTGCCGATGACTGGCTGCAGCTTATGGCTTGGGCTGCAAACTCTGCTTAAAAAATTGCACGAGATCAGACTTCAACTCTACCAATGATGGATGATACAAATACATCATATGCCCCCCCTCATAGTTTTTCAAAACCACATGTTTGCGCAACGAAGGATCCAATCCCAAATGGCTAAAAGTATATTCGGTCGCAAAGTAGGGCGTGGCCAAATCATAATAGCCGGTGCCGACAAACACTTGCAATTTGGTATTCTTGGTCATCGCATCCATCAACTTCTCGCCGACATTGAGATATTGATTGGAGGAGGTCTTGCCGTAATCCCAGGGCGAAACGTCCGACAAAATCTTATACTCAGTATCGCTCTTCCAATTGAGCTCCGCCCTCACATAGTTGTTAAGGGTAGCTGCAAATACGCCGATGACGCTTTCAAAACTCGGATCAAAATCGAACGTATCATTGCACCAGTCGGATTCGATCCCTTTTATACGGCTATCAAAGCGGCCTACTGTGCGACGCTCGCCTTGCAGCAACTCTTTAGCAAAGCGGGCGTAGTGCACGCGCAAATTGGATCTATCGATATACTCCTTGGAAAGGCCTGTAAAACCGGCAAGCTTATCAATGATGCCCGCCCGCTCGGCCCCCTGCAGGCGGTCGCCTTGCATCAAAGCACAGGCATATTCGTTATTGGCAAATTTCTCGGCCTCGGTCAGGGTCTTTTGCTTATCCTGCTGCAGATTGGGGGCCAGCTTGTTATGATACAATGCCGTGGCGGTATAGGTAGGCAGAAAAAGGACATAGGGCAAGTCATTGCCGGCTGAAAATTTGATGGTTTGAAAGTCCAGGACACTGGAAATCAAGATTATGCCATCAATATACAGATGCTGATTGTCATGCAGCTCCTGGGCAAGTCCTGCCGCGCGCGTGGTGCCATAGCTCTCGCCGGCCAGGAATTTCGGGGACTCCCAGCGCAGGTTGCGGGTCACATACAGGCGGATGAAATCGGCGACTGATTGGATATCGCCTTCCACGCCATGGAATGGCTTGGCATCATCGACAGCCCTGCTATAACCTGTCGACACGGGATCGATGAACACCAGATCCGTCACATCGAGCAGCGAATAGGGGTTATCAAGCAAATGATAGGGCTGGACGGCTTGCTTGCCTTCGCTATCGATATCGATGCGGCGCGGGCCGAAGACGCCTAAATGCAGCCATACGGAAGATGAGCCGGGCCCCCCATTGAAACAAAAAGTAATGGGGCGCGCTCTTAAGTCGGTAACGCCCTCTTTGGTATAGGCGATATAAAAGAGTGAAGCTTTGGGATTGGACTTGTCGTCATTAAGCAGCTGCATTCCCACAGTCGCTTTGTAGGAGATATCGGTATTATTGATTTTGACAGAATGCAGGGTGCTGACGGCTTCTTCTTTGGGGATTTCCTTCCTATCGTTTTTAAGCGCCACGCTTTCTTCAGCAAATACCGATAGGCTGCACATAAAAAGTCCACATAGGGTCAGCAAAAAGCTTTTAGACATGTTTCTTCCTCGATAAAATTAAAATTGACCGGATGCAAAGGGCTCTGAGCAGGGATTGGGAACTAACAACCTGCGTGTCAATCCAATGTCAAGGCGGCAACCGCTTCTTGGGCAGTGGAGGCGGGCATAGATTCTTCCACAAGAGCATTATTAGGGGTTGGTATGTTCACTGCCAGCGGCTGAGGTTCTTGAATAAAGCGAGAGGCTTCGGGCGTAGATCTAGGTTCTGAGGGCATTTGAGGCGCAGGCTTCGGTGCTGTAGAATTAGGCGTGGCGGCATCGAGGGCATCGAGGGCATCCAGGGCAGCCGGGGCATGGTTGGCCGGCTGCGAAGCTGGTAGGATGGCTAGTTGCTGTTCGGCTGTTTTCAGGCGCTGGGCAAGGATAAGATTCTTAATATGCAGCTGCATGATTTCGCGCTGCACTTCGCGCTGCCTGGCGGCTGCCTGCTCTTTTTGAAAAGCTGCTGCCTCGGCTTTTTCATCCGAGATCAGATCCAGCACGGTATGCAAGCGGAAATTTTTATAGGGACTGAGCATGCCTAAAGTGGAAGTGAAGAGGGTGCCTATGGCATAGCCAATGATTTTAAATGCCGTCTTAATGAGCTGCAAAGGGCCCGGCAATGATGTTTCGAAGTCCTTAAGGGTCTCGGAACCTATAAACAGATTGATGACCTTGGCTGGAATTTTTATCGTCAGCATGGCGGCTTCGAAGGGAAGCTTGATAATGTTTTGGGCTGTGGCCACCATTTCAAGGGGTATACAGCCGGCAAGTACGGACACTCTAGAAAGAATCTGCTGTTTGAAAAAGGAATTCGAATCAGACATTTCAGCTACCCGATTCATCAGCCCATCGAGAGGTGACATATCAATCTCCTGTCATGAAATTCAGATAAACAGTCCGGATGATGCGACATGAAAACTTTCTATACAACCACAAAATAGAAATGTCCCCGATTCCTTTACAGGAATGGGGACATATATTCAAATTGATCAACAGGCTAAAGATTAGACTTGTGCAGCTGCATTCTTTTGAGCAAAGAAATTATAAGGCACGGTAACTAATTTTACAGGGATATTGGCAAGGTATATGGCACCAGACTTCAATCCGCCGCCTACGGTGGAAAGACCATTGAGGATGGAGTTGCCAAGATCGCACACCTTGTGTTGTGTTTGGGCGGCTTCTTCATCGATTTCTCTTTGAATTTCAGCTTCAACAAGCGCTATCTCGTCAGCAGAGTCGGCATCGATAAAGGCTTTAATTTCAGCCACATCTTTGCTGATCACATCAGCTGCGGCTTGAGTCTCGGTTTCAGCATTAGAAAACAATTCCTTTACAGCTTCGGAAACAGGGATGTCTGCATCGATAGCTTTGGCATCAATTTCACGGGCCGCATTTAGCACAGCTTCACAAGTTTCTTCCAGCTGGCGTTCGGCAGCTTGCTGTTCGGCTTTTTTGACATCAGCCTCTTGCTTGGCGAGGATGGCTTTTTCTTTGTTTTCTCTAAGCTTCTTGATCTCCTGTGTCAGCTTAAGCGCCTCTTCATCAAGGATAGTCATTTTCTGCAAATCGTTTGTGTTACTTACTACCACACCCAGGCAAACTTGCAGCTTAAAGTTAAGCGAAGGAGAAACAAAACCAAGCGTAGCTGAAGCAAACGCACCAAGGGCATGGGCGATCACACGTTTCACCGTTTCGAAGAAATCTTTTAACGCAGGCAGCTTTTGATCGAGCTGACGCAGGCAGGCGGCTTTAGTGATGATCGAAAATATGCGCACCGGCAATTTTATGACAGCGCCGACACTTTGTGCCGTGGCTTGAAGAGCATTTTGGGCAACGGCGACCAGACCGAGCGGCGCGCCGGCAAAGACGTTAGCGGCACGAGTTTTAACGTGGTGTGTGAAAAAAGTTTGTGTTGGCTGATTCCAGTAATCAATCTTATTATTAAGGTCATTGAGTGAATTCATAAGGACTCCTTGGTAGTTGATGAGGTGTATTTTTAAAATGAGTGATCGGTCAAGACATAAAGCCTCTTTAGACTTGTGTGTAGATCGATTTAAAAAGATTTAGGTGTCACGATTTAGAAATGTTGCACACGTAAAAGTTCATTTCGAGGCTATTTTTAGGCTTTTTTCGTTAAGACAATATAAAGATGAGATGAAAAAATCAACAAAAAGCGCAAGCGACAGAATTTTCAAACCTATACCATGATCTAATGAGAATTTGACATATTGGACGCGCCAAAGCCCCGGGGTTATATGATCATAAGTCACCCCATATTGCTAATATTGGGTGACTTACGATCACACAACCGCGGGAGCTTTCGCGCAATCCCATATGTCAAATTCTCATTAGATGGCGGTATCATTCTTTAGAAACCAAATTGTTTGAGGATCAACATCGATGAGGCAAATACGCTTGTGACGGCTGGTAAAGCCGCTAATCAGCTTGATTTGCCGTTTGCTTAGCTTTAGCTCCTTAGACAGAAAGGCGATGAGTTCATCATTAGCATTACTTTTTTCAGGCTGTGCGGCTATGCGGATTTTCAACTCATTATTTTCCCAGCCTACAATTTCATTAAAGCTGGCTTTGGGTGTTACCTTTAGCGGAATAACAACCCCTTCAGACGACATTTTCCACATACGGCATCCTTGTAAAATTATGCTGACCGGCTAAAGATTAATTTTAGTATCCGTTCACGGGGTCGAAAACCATACATCAAGCCTTCAGCCTGGGTTCTTTATATATTCCACCTAGGGCGAGGCCCTAGGTAAAACACACAAAAATCTCAGGCTGAAGGCCTGACGTCTAAATTTCCGACCCCGTGAGCGGATACTAATTTTATCGAATAATATTGTCGGCTGCAGTATATAAAAAGCCATAGGGCAAGTTTCGGCGAAAGGCTTGGGGTCAGGCTTGCGATTTGCGATTTGAAAGGAGTTGACCTTCCTAAAGGCCCTGGTGGGCTTTCAAATCACAAATCACAAGCCAGACCCCAAGCCTAAGTCATCGCCGCTTGCCATGAATTTTTGAGAATTTACCTCAATAGCCGGGGTGTAGCGCAGTTTGGCTAGCGTGCTTCGTTCGGGACGAAGAGGTCGTGGGTTCGAATCCCACCACCCCGAAAAACCCTTCCAAGACTTCTTCGGAAGTGACAAGCGTAGCGCCGGCGCTTTGAATTTCGACCAAGGCGCTGTCGCTATCGCCGGTTTGCAAATCCACCCCGCGGCAGGCATCGACGACCACAAAGGTGTTAAAGCGCAGCTTAAGAGCATCCAGGACTGAATATTTAACGCAATAGTCTGTCGCCAGACCTACTAGATAGAGATCTTTTACACCCTGTTTCCGCAAATACTCAGCAAGGCCCGTACTTTTATTATGGCCGTTGTCAAAAAAGGCGCTGTAGCTATCGATCCATTGATCAGCGCCTTTATAGAATGTTTTATGAATTTTTCCAATATCCAGGCCGTCGCTGAATTCCGCTCCAAAAGTCCCCTGGACAGCATGCACCGGCCATAACTGCTGTGGCAAACCACGCAGCATGATCTGTTCGCCTACCGCTTTGCCATGGCTGGCGGCAAAGCTGCCGTGATCATGCGGGTGCCAGTCTTTAGAAGCCGCCACGCTGTCAAAAGGACAAGCCAGCAATGCATTCACAATGGGAAGGATTTGAGAGCCGTTTGGCACGGCCAAAGCTCCGCCGGGAAGGAAATCGTTTTGGATGTCGACAAGAATAAGAGCGTTCATCACTAACCTTCACAAGTTAATCAAATTTCCTGCATGGGACTATGGTTGCGAATCTGTTTGATCAGACCGACTTTGAGATCATAAAAGGCTTTTTCCATGCCGACGACATACTCATGCGGATAGATGAAGCGTTTGATGCCCTTATGAAAACAGCCCAGTTCTTTTTGGGTGTTGGCGCGAATCGAAGACAATGGGGGTAAGTCATATAGGCATTTCCCCTGGCGGAAAATGGGAATGAGCAAATCGTGTGATGACCAGGCTTTTTTTACACGCTGATATTTGGTGGGATCGAATGGATCGATAATCATCCCTTCATGATTGATGCCAAGGCTTAAATCATAGATGGCATCGGCGACATATTCCCCCTGGTAGGTGTAGCGTTTGACCTGCATGATGCCCGGATTAGAAACTTTAACCATTTTCTCGGAGAGTTTCAGCTTATATTGCCATGGCTGCCCCGGATCTCTGATGGCCGACAACTTATACACGCCATCCAGTGCCGGCTGGTTGCCGGCCGTCACCAAGTTGGTGCCAACCCCCCACATATCGATTCTAGCGCCTTGCCTTTTAAGATCACTGATGATGGTTTCGTCGAGTTCATTGCTGGCGATGATTTTGGCATCTTCAAAGCCGGCGGCATCGAGCAGGGCGCGGCTTTTAATGCTCAAATCCGCCAGATCACCGGAATCGAGCCTGATGCCAAGCATTTTTTTGCCTTGCTGCTTGAGCCAGCAGCCCACTTCGATGGCTTTTTTAACCCCTTCCAAGGTGTCATAAGTATCCACCAGAAAAATGCAGTTATTAGGTTGCTGCTTAGCATGTTCTTTAAAAGCCTCAAGCTCATCATCAAAAACCATGATCCAGCTATGCGAATGCGTGCCACGCACGGGGATGCCGAACAATTTGCCTGCCAGCACGTTTGAAGTGGCAGTACAACCGCCGATATAGGCGGCACGACTGGCGGTAAGGGAACCATCAATGCCTTGGGCGCGGCGCAAGCCGAATTCAAAGACAGGGTCGCCTTGGGCGGCAATGCACACCCGTGCAGCTTTGGTAGCGATCAGCGTGGGAAAATTGATGAGGTTAAGCAAAGGGCTTTCCAGCAGTTGAGCCTGGATAAGGGGGCCTTGCACACGGATGAGGGGCTCATAGGGAAAAACGACATTACCTTCGGGAATGGCATCGATATCGCAAGAAAACTTCATCTCCGCCAGGTAGTCGAAAAACGCCGGATCGAATAGCAGCGTATCATCATCTCCCCGCAATGCAGAAAGATATGCCAAATCGCTTTCATCGAAGCGAAAGTTATTAAGGTAATCGATGACACTTTCCAATCCTGCCGCAATGGTAAACCCTCCATGGAAGGTTTGTTTGCGGAAAAAAAGGTGGAAGACGGCTTCCTTTTTATCCAGACCGGCCTTCCAATAGCCATATGACATGGTCAATTGGTACAAATCGATCAGCAAAGCCAGGGAATGATTATAAAAGCGGAATTTCTGTGGCTGTGCCAACGTCATGAGTATGCTCAAAAAAATTAATGCGTGCGGATCTTTGGATTACACCGGCTAAGGGGCCGGATGATTCTTAAGAATCTCTTGCTTGCGTGTGTTAAGAGCTGCCATACGCGCTTTGATAACCAATACGCGTTTCTCATCATCTTCGGAAAGGGTGATGCGGTCTGCATATTCATGCCAGTTATCAATCATCAAGGGCTGGGCTTGCATTTCTTCATTCAAAGATTTTTTGCGATAGGTCTGCAGATCTAATTTTAGGGCCTGTATTTCAGTTTCAATGGTATTCAATTCATCCTGCCACGCGGCAGTTTGCACAGCAGAAGCTGGCTCTGCGCTATTTAAAAGCAGCGGAGTCGACATTAGCAAGGCCGATAACCCCAGAGCGCGATAATTGATTGACATGCATCCCTCCAAAAAGAAAGCTAAACGCTGAAAATCAAATTAACGTATCACGGATAAAAAGAAAAGGGGGAAGGCTCAGGCTAAAAAAAGAATCGGCTGGCTGGGCAGGCATACGCTACCGTCAAAAAAACAAAATTACATGTAATTGCCGGAACGAACTTTAGTGCAAAAAATAGTTCATCCGGCAAATCAGGACCTTTGGGGGTCATCACACGCACGAGTGGTTGACAGAGCTAACATCTCAAAAACGGTTCTTCCGGTTTTGCAGGACTTGTAAAGAGAAAAGAGCAAGCAAAAATAACAGGATATTATGATGGTCAGGATATGAAAAATAGGATGATCACCCAAGACTTACGTAAATCGCAAAGTTGGCAAACTAAAGTTTAAATCTTTCATCCTGTCCATCCTAATATCCTGTTATTTACGCTCCGATGTGTTACCTACATTTCCCCATTTCTACGCATCCTTTTCTAGGTGGGTCCTATAAAACCGGATGAACCTCAAAAACTCATCATGTAGGCTTTGGCTGAACGGGTTGAGGTCAGGCTTGCGATTTGCGATTTGAAAGGAGTCGGACTTTCTAGTGTATTTAGGACTTTCAAATCACAAATCACAAGCCTGACCCCAACCCTCAAAGTCCTTTCACGTCATAAATTCTTGAGTAGTCATCTCTGTCAACCAATCATTTGTGTGATGACCCACCTTTGGCAGGTGAAAGTATTAAGTGTTCAGGTTTTGATAAACTTTCATTATTCGGCCCGTTGTAAACTGAAAGAGCTCAAGGGATGTGGTGGAAATAAAAGTCGTTAGCCGCGAATAGCGGCGGCGGCATGCAGCCACAGGCGTAAGCCTGTGGCACAAGAATTATGACATTGAACCGTGATAATGGCGACAGTTACATGGAGATGCTGTCGCCGTTAGCACGGCTTGGCGTCTTTGGTGGCACAACCACAGGCTTACGCCTGTGGCTACATGCTGCCGCCGCCATTCGCGGCTAACAACGATGCTTCAAAGAACAAATATATAAAGTTCATCGCACAAATGAGGAAGTTGCAAAAATACCGCCGATGATTCGTCAAAAAGCCTTAGTAATTGATGGTTGAAATATGAGAAGTAATGATCTATTTGTAATGTTCTCTTTGAAACAAATCGGCATTCTAGCACAGAGGGTCTAGTTAGCCTCGATAGAGGCGGAAGCATGTAGCCATAGGTGTCAACCTATGGAATAAAATGTAGTATAAAGAGAGCCGTGAATACGGCGACAGCAATTTCGATGGAAGCTGAATTAGATGCAATTATTATGGTATATACTATCCTTTAGTCATTGCTGCCGCCGTATTCACGGCTTTGTTTCTAAACATGCGATTACCACACGCTGACGCATGTGGCTACCTGCTTCCGCCTCTATCGAGGCTGTAAAAATGTTCTCATGGCTTGTGCCCTATCTCTTGTATGGCAGTGCCAACTCAAATCCTTCCTTCACAGGATCGAACGCGAAATTTACATTCCATTTTACTGTGCGGCGCGATATAAACGAATAGAACACCCTCACCTAAACGCTAACGGTATATTTCCTGATGAAACACAAGTTTTTTCTTCTATTCAGTTTGCTATTAACTTTTGGACTCCTCTGCCCGGCTATGGCGCCGGCGGCAGAAAGAGAACTCTTGCTGCGCGATAACCTAAAGCAAGCCAAAAGCGGTGACTACCTCGTCACAGCTCAAAACAAAAACTATACCATCTTACTTATTCGCCAGAAAGAAGCTGACATATTAAGCATCGAAGAAATTACCGTCCCGGCCAAGTGCATCGCTGCCGACAAAACTTTTTCCTGGCGGCGTTGGGTTGAAAGCGGAGCCAAGGGAAACACTTCCTGGCTGTTGTATAATATTCATTTATCAACCGGCGCACTGCAGCATACGTTCTCATTTTCCCGAAATGAATGGATCACCATCCCCCAATCACAAAATTTCCTGTCCACATTGCTAAATTTACGCCTTAAGGCCATTCCTTTTGATGAGCGAAAAAAAGTCGGCCCTCGCCCCTTTGCCGACAGTACTGATCGGCGCTCCCTGTGGCAGCCGAGCCTGATTGTGGAAGGTAAAATCATACAAGGAGTCGCCTTTGATGGGTGGCGCACACACTGGCCCAAGGATGGGAGCGAACTATCCGGCAAAATGATCGAGATCTATCTGCCCCAGGATAGTCAGAAATACCCGGCCTATTTTCCTTATTGGCTGCAAATCAGCGGGATCATCGGCAAAGCCAAGGTGCGCATCGTGGATTCCGGCAGCGGGCTGACATCTCCCGGACGCGTGCCTTAAGAGGCGGATGAACCCGCAGATAGTTGTTAATAAAATCTTTACTATATCTTAATGTAAAACCCCTCATCTTTGTAAAAAATAAAATTGCTCTTAGTTATTAACAAATATTTGCTTCGCTTAACCCGGCTGCCAACCAGAGGCACTGGTTGTTAGAGCACACTCTCAGCTAAAACACAACATCGCATCGTTCAGCAGGTTATGTCTTCTGCAATATCGTAACCTGCATGACTTTACTTGTTTAGCGCAGTTCGAATCCCCTGTAAAATTCCACAACAACCTATGCTTACCGACAAGTTTTCCACAAAAAAACAAGCTTGTCATCATGGAGTTACAAAATACAGGCGTACTAAAGGCGTATGGGTAATGTCGCAATGCGCCGCCGCGAGCCTAATTATTGGCGGCGTGAACCACGCTGAGCAGTGGCTGTCGGCATGCTTACGGCGTTATTTCCAAGCGCTTGGACTGTATAAGGCTTTTGCCTATGCCAAGGCCTTAAAAACGCAAATTTCCGGTGCGCGGGAACGTCAACCTTTAGGGATTGCATTTTGTGATGCATTTCGCTACTGTTAGTGCTTTCAAACTTTATTTTAGGCAATCCGATGAGTTCAGCGCCGCGCCCCTATCCCTTACGCAAATCACGTCACATCATGAAGTGGGTGTATGCCTGGTATAAAAAGAAAGGCAAGCAACTCCCCGCTCCCCAGCTGGACCTCCTTGAAAGCGATATGGAGGCCCTTGACCAGGCCTTGCTAACTGGGCAGCGTGGCGAAGCCAGCCAAGTGGCTAAACGACTTGAGAAGTTTGGCGATGTGCATTGCAAGAAGTCGTTTTTTGAATACACTTGGGAGCTCGTGCTGGCGTTGGCCTTTGCGCTCATCATTGCCACTTTGGTGAGGCAGATGTGGTTTGAGCTTTATGAGATCCCCACCGGCTCGATGCGGCCGACATTTCGCGAGCAGGATCACCTGACGGTGACGAAGACAGCTTTTGGGCTCAACTTCCCCTTGGAGACAAGGCATCTATATTTCGATCCGGCCTTAGTGCAGCGCAGTAGCATCGTCATATTTTCCGGCGATGGACTCCCCTTGCGCGATGTCGACACCACCTATTTCGGCATTTTTCCATACAAGAAACGCTACATTAAGCGCCTGCTCGGCAAACCCGGCGATGCCCTTTATTTCTATGGCGGGCGCCTTTATGGCGTCGATAAGGACGGACATGATTTGGCGGAACTGCGCGACAGCCCGTGGATGCAGACGCTGGAATATGTCCCCTTCCTCTCTTTTGAAGGAGAGATGAGTGCCATCGCCAATGGAGTATTGTTCAACCAGATGCATAAACCGGCCGGAAAACTTTCCTACAACGTGCTAGGACAGTTGAATGGCGAAGTTTTTAACGGCAAGGAGTGGATCAAAGACCAGCCTTTGGCGCAAACCAAGCCGCATCAGACTATCCAGACATACAGCGATCTGTTAGGTATCAGGAACTATGCCGAAGCGCGTCTGCTTACCAAAGAAGAGCTAAAGAACTTTCCTGAAGGCGCTGATGGCATCGAAGAGGGAGTGCTCTATCTGCAGCTGCACCACACGCCAAGCTTGAACTATCCTAAGCCGCTTGTGCAAAGGAATATTCCCGGCGGCGTGGGCATCCCCGGCTACACCGCCGTCATCCCCCTGCAGCAGCAGCATTTGGACGCCATCATGGATCATTTATACACGGCGCGTTTTGTGGTGGGCGATGGCAAAGGCATGCGCTATGGCTTGGGAGAGCGTCATTTCGGCCACGACAATCCAACATTTATTGGAGTGCCGGACGGCACCTATGAGTTCTATTTCGGCAAAGCGAAAGAGATTCTCTGGACCGGCATCCCATGCATCGTCCCTGACACCAGCCCCTTGTATAGCCATGACCCTGTCAACGTGCAAAAGCTATACAATCTGGGCATTGAAATGAGTACCGATTTCAGTCCGCGCCCGAGCAATCAGACCTTCTTTCCCCATCGCTATGCCTATTTCCGCGATGGAGACCTCTACCTCATGGGCGCGCCGATCCTGAAGAAAGACGATCCCATTTTAGCGGCCTTCCATAAGCGCGAAGAGCTGCGTCAAGCCAAAGCTTCTGAAAATGCGCCCTATGTGGCTTTTAAAGACCATGGTGCACCCTTCAAAAGCGACGGCACTATCGATGCCGATTTCATCCGCACTTTCGGCGTCATCCTGCCGGAAAAGGAATACCTCGTGCTTGGCGACAACCATGCCATGAGCGCCGACAGCCGCGTCTTTGGCTTCGTCCATCAAAACAACCTGCAGGGGGCACCCTGCGATATCATCTGGCCGCCGGGAGGACGTTTGGGCTCACCGCCGCAAAAGCCCTATCCTTTTATGAACACCCCGCGCGCCATTGTCTGGACGATTGCCGCCATCATCTTTGCCATTTGGTACGCCTACCACCGCTATAGCCTGCGCCAGCCCATCTTTGTGAAGCGCGTGCGCTAGACCTGAAATCCTTAAGCGCAAAGCCGCAAAGAAAGGCCTTCACCACAGAGGCACCGAGACACAGAGAAACAAACAGCCAGTAACAGGATGACAAGTGTGAATGTATCAGACTCCAATCACATTGACAGCGTCAATGTGAGGTATGTCCCTCGGATTGCCTAAGCAATCCGAGGGGTAGATAATTGTCCCAGACGAAGCTTTATTCCATCCGACTTGTGCTGCTTGTTTCTCTGTGTCTCGGTGCCTCTGTGGTGAAGGTTTTTCTTTGCGGCTTTGCCACTTTGCGTTGGATCGAATTCACGACCTATAACACAAATACAATGATATCACAATCTCTTAGCTTCCCGCCTATGGGTTAAAATCCGCAAAAACATGCGCAGACTAAAGTCTACGCTACATAAGTTGGGCTAGAGGGGGGTTTTGCTATGCTGAAGGGTTTCGCAGAGGGCAAAATCATTGATATCTTCCGGCGGAGTATCGAGAAAAAGTGGCGTAGAGAGCATTTCAAGAGTGATAAGCAGGTTGTGATATGTTTCTTCGGAAAGCAAAACAGCATTGCCTGTCGCCGACGTGATACAGTACTTCTGCTGATCGCTGGAAGCGTTTTCAATCAAAGCCTGCAGCTTTTGTTGGGCTTCCTGAACCGTTAATGTCTCCATTTCCCCTCAATCGTATATGAATCAAATGTGAACGTGCAATATAACAATAAAGCTATTATTTTACAAATCACGATTTTAGCAGGGCTATTGTTGCCGGCTCGCCGTTGAGCTCCCAGGCAGTCCCCTCACAGGGTGTGAAATCGACAGCGACAGCCAGGACTTCATTGCGGATAAAATCTCCAAACGTCTCGAAGCACTGCCGCACGCGCTCGGTGGTATCGATCTTGATATGGATGCGATCGCTGACGTCAAAGCCTGCATCGCGGCGCATGGTATTTATTTTATTCACCAGTTCACGTGCCAGACCTTCGATCAGCAATTCTTCTGACAGGGCCGTATCCAGGCCAATGGTGATGGTGTTTAAGTTTGCCGCCACCAGACCGTCGCGCACATGGCGTTCGACAGCCACATCATCAGGGGTTAAGACGATCGTTTCGCCTTCGACCTGTAGGGTGACAGCATCGCCATTAAGCAGGGTGGTGAGCTGGTGTTGGTTAAAATCATCGATGGCTTGTTGAACGCTGCGCATGAGTTTGCCGACTTTTTTGCCAAGCGTACGGAAATTCGGTTTGGCTTTTAGAGAAACGAATTGAGTTTCATCTTTGCCGAAGAGGACTTGCTTGACATTGAGCTCGTCAGCGATCAGATGCTGCTGATCTTGAAGGAAGCTTAAAATCCTGTCGTCGCCTGAGGCGATATGGGCGGCGGGCAGAGGCTGGCGCACCTTTAATTTATGCTCTTTGCGCAGCGAATGACCGAGGCTGACGGTGGTCTGGACAGCTTCCATGGCAGCTTCCAGGCATTCGTCGCGGCATTCTGTGTGGTAGGCCGGAAAGTCGCACAGATGCACCGATGCCGGCATATCAGCCTGCCGCAAGTTCAGATAGATGGCTTCGCTGATGAAAGGCACAAAAGAGGCTGAAATCTTCACTAACTCCATCAGCACATGATAGAGCGTGGCAAAAGCCTCGTCGCGGTCTGCGGAAGGTTTTTCATCCCAGAAGCGGCGGCGTGAGCGTCTGATATACCAATTTGTCAGCTGATTGACGAAGGCGACAAAAGGCTCAACGGCACGGCTTAAGTCGTACTCCTGCATGCCATCTTCGACGTCTTTGATCAGTTTGTTAAGCAGCGAGACGATCCACTGGTCGATGACAGCCTGCGGCTTGACGGGCGCGGCTGTCGGCTGCCAATGGTAGATTTTGGCATAGGTCGTCAGGAAGCTGAAAGCATTCCATAAGGGAATGAGCACCTGCCGGAGCACAAGTTCAACGCCGCTTTCGGCAAAGCATAGATCATCGCCTTTCACGGCCGGGCTGTTCATCATATAGAGACGGACGGCATCGGCGCCATAGCGGTGGATGACGATACTTGGATCCGGATAGTTGCGCAGCCTTTTGGACATCTTAGCGCCATCTTCCGCCAGTACGATACCGTTGACGATCACGTTTTTAAAGGCGGGCCGGTTAAACAACGCCGAAGATAAAATTGTCAGTGTATAGAACCAGCCGCGCGTCTGATCAAGACCTTCACCGATGAAATCTGCCGGGAACCCCTTTTCAAACAATTCGCGGTTTTCAAAAGGATAGTGTTGCTGGGCATAGGGCATGGAGCCGGATTCAAACCAGCAGTCGAAGACTTCAGAAATGCGGTGGAAGGTTTTGCCATTACGGACAAAAGTGAGCTCATCGATATAGTGGCGGTGGAGGTCGGTGACTTTAGCGCCTGTGGCCTCTTCGAGTTCGGCGATGCTGCCAAGCACAATGATTTCACCATCATCGGCCCGCCAGATAGGAATAGGAGTGCCCCAATAGCGGTTGCGGCTGATATTCCAGTCGCGCGCGCCTGCCAGCCATTTGCCGAAGCGGCCATGCTTGATATTGCCGGGCGTCCAGTGGATCTCTTCATTAGAGGCAATCAGGGAGTCTTTAATCTTTTCAACCGCCACAAACCAGGAGCGCACGGCCTTGTAGATCAGCGGCGTGTCGGAACGCCAGCAGTACGGATAGCGGTGGCGCAAGGTGGCGGCCTGGACGACAGAGCCTTGGACTTTCAGACGCTTGATGATATCCTTATCGGCATCTTTGACGAAGAGGCCGGTGTATTCCGGAATTTCAGCCGTGAAGCGGCCATTGCTGTCGACAGGGCATACCAGCTCGATGCCGGCGCGCTGGCAGGCATAGAAGTCGGCCTCGCCAAAAGCCGGCGCGCAATGCACAAGGCCGGTGCCGTCTTCGGTGGTGACGACAGCATCCATGATTATTCTGAAGGCCCCCTGCTGGGCGCGCGTGGCGAAATAAGGGAAAAGAGGCTGGTAGCGTTTGCCATCAAGATCTTGGCCTTTGAGCTGGCCGAGGACTTCATATTCCTTTTCGCTGCCCTCTTTGTCATAAGAAGACAGACGGCTGCTGGCGATATAATAGCATTTGCCGCTGGCGATATTGCGCACTTTGAGGTAATCGATATCAGGCCCTGCCATGACAGCCAGATTGGAAATAAGCGTCCATGGCGTGGTGGTCCATACCATCAGATAGGTGTTGGGCTCATCGACAAGCGGCATGGCTATCGTCAGGGAAGGATCATCGACATCTTTATAATTTTCGCTGGCTTCGAAGTTGGAAAGAGGCGTGCCGAGCTTGGCTGAAAACGGCATTACCTTGAAGCCTTCGTAGACCAGCCCTTTGTCATACAGTTCTTTAAAGACCCACCACACTGACTCCATGAAGGACAAGTCCATGGTGCGATAGGTGTGGCTGAAATCGACCCAGCGTCCCATGCGGGCGACGAGAGTCTTCCATTCTTCGGTATAGCGCAGCACGATTTTGCGGCATTCCTCATTGAAGTGGGCGATGCCGAATTGCTCGATGGAGTTGGCGCCTGACAGATGATGCGCCTTTTCGATTTCATTTTCGATGGGCAGTCCATGGCAATCCCAGCCGAAGCGGCGGGGCACCCAATAGCCCTTCATGGTTTTGAAGCGCAGGACGACGTCTTTGATGGTGCCGGCGAGGAAATGGCCGTAGTGTGGCAAGCCTGTAGCAAAAGGCGGGCCGTCATAAAACGAGAACAGCGGCTTTTGGGCATTCTGCTCCACCGACATTTCGAAGATGCGATCTTTCTGCCAGAACGCCAGCATGCGCAACTCTCTTTCGTCAAACGTCTCGCTGCGGATATCATCAAACATAGTCAAAACCTAAAAGTTTTTAATGAGAATAAACGCCAATCATAACGGGTTTGGCTGTTAATGTCTAGCTGCGGTTGCTTTATGCCATGCTGAAGCGGCTCTCGACTGGAGCGGCATGTGTCATGTTTGGGCGGTCAAGTTTAACCGGCCTTGGTGATTAGCACTTGATATTGTCTAGTTTATGTTCCATTTCCTTGCGACTCCGCGTCTGCTCTGCGTCTCTGTGTTAAATTTTCTTGAATGCATTTTAGCAAAAAAGAGGCTCATCACACAAATGAGTGGTTGACAGAGGTGAAAACCCAAAAAACCTAAATGTAAACTTTGGTTGAACGGATTGGGGTCAGGCTTGCGATTTGCGATTTGAAAGGAGTCGGGCTTTCTAATGCATTTAGGACTTTCAAATCACAAATCACAAGCCAGACCCCAATCCTCAGAGCCTGATCAAGCCATGAGAAACTAGGGCGGTATGAGGGCAAATGTGACGCCCCGAGCCTCAGAGGCAATTTTGTGGCGTGGTTTGTTTGGCCTGCCTGAGCTCGGCGCGCAGCTTGACATTGCCCAGCTGGCCGCAGGCCGCCATGATCCCCTGCCCCTTGGTGCCGCGCAGCAGCGTGCGGTAGCCATGATGGCGTAAACGCAGCGCGAAGGCGTCCACCACATCAGGCAAAGAAGCGGCAAAGCGGTCACGCGTCTGTGGATTGTAAGGGATCAGATTGATTTTGACATTGAGGCCGCGCAGATAGGCTGCCAAGCGGTCGGCATGCGCCAGCGTATCGTTCTGCTCATGCAAAAGCACATAAGCCACGAGGATCTGACGCCCCGTGCTCTGGCAATAAGTCTGCATGGCGGCATATAATTGCTGCATGTCGTAGCGGCGGTTGACGGGCATCAGGCGGTTGCGTTCTTCATCGGTAGTGGCATTGACAGATACCGCCAGATTGGGGGCCAGCGCGCCTTCGGCCATCAATTTCTGGATGCCATCCACACAGCCGCTGGTTGAAATCGTGAGGTGACGCGGACCAAACCCCAAGCCCTTGGGATCGCATAAAATGCGCACCGCCTGCATCACCTGATCGTAATTATCGAAAGGCTCGCCCATGCCCATAAAGACAACATTGCGCACTGCGAACTTTTCATGGTGGCGGGCCAAGAACACCTGGCTGACGATGTCTGCGGCCGTAAGCTGGCGCAATAGGCCCATGCGTCCGGTCTCGCAAAAGGCACACCCCATGCGGCAGCCTACCTGTGAAGAGACGCAGAGCGTCCCTCCCGCTGCCATGGGGATAAGTACCGATTCCACTTCGAGATTGCCTTCCAGCCGCAGCAGAATCTTGCGCGTTGTGCCGTCGGTATGGTCGCGGACAAGCTCGGGATGGGAGAAGTCGACAAGACCCAAAATGCTTTGCAGCAGTACCTTGGCGTTGTCGAAGGCCGGATCCTGGCCTGTGGTGACCTTGCCCGTGCGGAAGAATTCTTCATAAACCAAGCCGGCATGCATGCGCCCTTTGCCGAGCTTGGCGACGATATAATCGGTAAAGGAAGCGTAAGTATGTGAAAAGATAGAATTGGTGTGCATCGAACATTTATATAAAGTGCACCGAAGAGGGTTCGAACCTCCAACCACCCGGTTCGAAGCCGGGTACTCTATCCGATTGAGCTATCGGTGCTTGATGAAAAAATATTATGCTAAATTCTAGTCCACACGAACTAAACAGGCAAGCAAAAAGAGAATTTTAAAAAGAAGGGATGGCGTGAAACCTCATTTTTTGCTATGAATCATTTTTCAACTCATCAAGGAGAATTTTTATGTCATCGAATAAATGGATCATCGCAGCGATCGCAGGTGTTATTGTGCTGGCGCTTTACACCTATGTAGAACCGAAATTCAATGCCCCAAACGACCCGAAAACGGCCATATCGGACCAGCATCCCAAGTTCAACCTGCATCCTGAAGTCGATAAAACCGATATCTTTGCCATCCCGCTCGACAATAGCGAAGAAGATGATGATGTGACATTGACCGAACTGGAAGAAGGCTACCCGCCAAAGAAATAAAGCCGCATCCGACAAATGAGGGTAGTGTTCACCTTATACAAGAAAAGTTTACGGTCACGCTAAATTCATTTCCCCCTTCCTCTGTGATCTCTGTGGGCGCTGTGGTGGCTAAATTTAACAACCACAGAACCCACAAAGATCACAGAGAGGAGTTTGTCATTATCAATCGACTTTCTTGAACGATAGCGTAAACAACGTCCACATGCGTGACTAATCTCAAGCAGGGCTCTTTTCACTGTTGTCTGAAATCACAGCCCCTTCTACAATTCTTTGCATTATGGAAATATTAAGCACCGAAGGCGTGGTTGCCCACGCTTTGCCCTTTCAGGAATATGACCGCATCCTTACAGTATTCACCCCTGGAAACGGGCTCATCAAACTGTTTGTCAAAGGCGCCTTCAGTCAGAAGAAAGGACAAGGCTCATCCACCGCCCCCCTCACGCAGATAGAAGCGACCTGCACCAAAGGGCGCAGCGAACTCTACAACTGCCGCGAACTAGACGTCCTCAACTCCCATCTCAAGCTGCGCCAGAATTTAGCCACCCTCGATGCCGCCTGCGACATGCTCCAGACGGTGCTGGCCACACAAATGCCCGGCAAAGCCTCTCCCGATCTTTATCAGCTATTTCTCGCCTATCTGACCAGGTTGCCAGAGGCAAGTAACCCCCTGGCCATCAGCACAAGCTTCCGCCTGAAGACGCTGCGCCATGAAGGGCTGCTCGCGCTCTCCACACACCTCGATCCAACGCTATTCGACAGCGAACGACAGCTCATGGAATATCTGGCCTTCTGCCGCGATTTTCAGCTTTTGGCGTCCCTGCCGGTGGATGACATCCTGGCCGGCAAGATCAAAAACCTTTTTCAGCAAAGCCTTGAGCACTAAGGCATGGAGAAGGGGGCGGCGCAAGTATGGACAAAGCAAGTAAAGTGCTTAAACCATAGGGGGTACTATCTTTTAATCTATTAAGGTGCAAGTACATAAAGAGACGAACCCCTACGGGGTAATTATTTTTCGTCTAAAACCCGCAGCTGCGGCTGTCTTCGCTTTAGCTCGCAAACCTTAGCTCACGGGCTACAAAGAGATAGGCTACGCCCAGGAAAATTCTGATAGCTTACTTTATGTCCTTGGCAGGGCGTTTTGACGAGAAAGATTTAATAGCTAGTATGGATATTGGTTTATCCTCGGCCATCATGCATTTGCTGCTGAGCCCCGTCAAGGGCGGCCATATTTGTAGCCCACGGTGTAGCGTCAATGACGCAAACCGTGGGTCACAATCCCAAAACAATCCAGCCCCAGAGGGGCGTTATAATTCCTTCGCTGCTATCAGCAAGAATGAAAAGCAAAAAAACAATGATAACGCCCCCTCGGGGCTGGTTTTCTTTCTCATGATACCCATGGTTTGTGCCCTTGGCACTACACCATGGGCTACAAATATAGCCGCCCCACGACGGGGCTCAGCAAAAAATGCGTGTCTCTGTGTCTCGGTGGTGAAATTTTCGTAAAATATTGATTAATAATATTATACCACCAGCAAGCAGATTTTAGCACAGAGGCACAGAGTCACAGAGAAGATCAGGAAAATCTCATTGGTACTCATTTATGTGATGAGCCTAAAATTAAAAGCACAACAACATGGCAAACTAAAGCTGATTTATAATGAGGTAATTTTATGGGGATTTTAGAAACAGCGCTATGGATTGCCGGAGTCATTGTAGTACTTCTCTAAAGCTCGGGACGTTGGTGTTGGCTGAACGGCGTGGGCAAATGGCGCATTGAACCAATCTATAGGATGATGCAGTTGCAGGAGGCTGGCGTGGCCGCGCCATTTTTTGCCAAGTTTTGCAAAATCTTAGCTTCCAAGAGACTATTTTCATGCTTGAGACGGTTGATTTCTTGCTTTAGAGTTTCGGATCTCCGCACGACACCTACCCAGGTGTCAATAACTCCTTCAAGCTCAGTAATTCTTTCGTCTTTTTTATTAATTCGAGCTTCAAGGTCGCTAAGCTTTTGCTGAATGCGAAGCTCCCGTTTGGTGGTAGGCTTTAAAGCCTGAGAGGGCTGTTCGTCAGGCTTCTTTAGCTCAGCTGCCGATGAAGGGGGGTTGTTGACATACTCATGAGGTGTTTGGCTGTGCACTGCCGATGGGGTCATAGGAGCCTCTCAAAGTTGGTTTTCAATTAATCTTTTGATACCCCATTTGCAAATAAATGCAAATGTTATAAGTAGCGCGCATTATTTTGTTGCAGTAATTTGGCCAAAATTGCTAGGATAGACCTCTCTTCAATGTTCTATCTTTGCGAAAGTGGCGGAATTGGTATACGCGCTACTTTGAGGTGGTAGTGAGGGTAACCTCGTAGGGGTTCAAGTCCCCTCTTTCGCAATTTCATTAGATTCTGGTATATACCGAACGTGGTTCAAAATTTGGCATTTCGAGCGCGCCAAAACCCCGGGGATCAAAGATCGTAGGCGACCCCATATTGACTTAATATTGGGTCGCCTACGATCTTTGATCCGCGGGGATTTTGGCGCAGCTCGAAATGCCAAATTTTGAACCACGTTCGGTATAACAACAGATCTATTCTCATTTGGAAATTTTATGGACTGTTCTGCTTTCTGCATGGCGACAAGCTATGCCATCAAACCCTTGTACGAAGCTATGCGCACGACGCATAAAGCGACACTTTTTCGCGATGCCTTCCATGTTGTCTTGCAAAAAGATGGCCTTAGCTGCGATGCGTTTTTTTTCTCTTATGGTGCGGTCGTCTTCTGGGGCATCCCCAAAGAGCTGGCGCTGCAGATTTTGCGCGATGATGTGCATAGCTACGGACTGCATCAAGACTCTAAAAACGATTCCGAAACCGATGAATTCACCTACAGTTATGGTAAGACGGCTAAAGTCCTGGAAGATGAAATCACGCTACCCAATACAGACGTCCTTACCAAGCTAGCCTTTTCGCAAGGCATCGGCCAATCGGTTAAACTGGGGACTTTTGAGACGCGCCTGCAAAGAACGTTCAATGCCAATAAGCAGATCCCCGAAGACCTAGCCGCGCACGGCAAGATCCCGCTATCGCGTCGCGAGATAAGGCGCAAGATGGGCGAGCTGTTTATTGAGCGCACGACCATCAATCTGCATATGGACGTGCTGGACACCCCTGAATTTTTCTGGGAATATCCGGAGCTTGAGCCCTATTATATCATTATTGCCAAATATCTCGACATCCACACGCGTGTGGAAGTGCTCAATCACCGCCTGGATGTGATCCACGGACTCTTTGAGATGCTGGGCACCGAGCTAAACCACCTCCATTCCAGCCGGCTGGAATGGATCATCATCATTTTGATCGTCATCGAAGTGGCTTTGTCGCTGATGAGCGACGTCTTCCAAATCATCTAAAGCAGCGCATATGAAATTTTTGGCGATCGCCATCATCCGCCTCTATCAATGGTGCATCTCGCCATTACTGGGTGACACCTGCCGCTTCACTCCTTCCTGTTCACATTACGCTGTCGAAGCCTTGCAAAAGCACGGCTTCATGCGCGGCGGCTGGCTGGCCGTAAAGCGCATTGTGCGCTGCAACCCCTGGTGCGACAGCGGCCACGACCCCGTCCCCTAAGTCGAAGAAGCGCACCACAGAGGCACAGAGACACAGAGAGACAAGCAGCAAAAAATATGGCTATTTGTAATGTTCTCTTTGAAACAAATCGGCATTCTAGCACAGAAGGTCTAGTTAGCCTCGATAGAGGCGGAAGCATGTAGCCATAGGTGTCAACCTATGGAACAAAATGTAGTATAAAGAGAGCCGTGAATACGGCGACAGCAATTTCGAGGGAAGCTGAATTAGATGCGATTAATATAGCATCTACTATCCTTTAGTCATTGCTGCCGCCATATGCACGGCTTTGTTTCTAAACATGCGATGACCACACGCTGACGCATGTGGCTACATGCTGCCGCCTCTATCGAGGCTTTAAAAATGTTCTCATGGCTTGTGCCCTATCTCTAGTATGGCAGTGCCAACTCAAATCATTCCTTCACAGGATCGAACGCGCCATTTGCATTATGTCTGATTTATTTAACAACCTCCATTAGTTTACATTTGGGGAGGTACGCGATTGTGCGATGAACCTTTTTTTGCTGCTTGTCTCTCTGTGTCTCTGTGCCTCTGTGGTGAACTTTCGGGTTCGAATTACACAGGAGCTGGATAGAGGCTATGGAATGCGCAGGGTGCGGCCGGGGCGGAGAGCGTCGGAATCTAGCTTGTTGCTCGATTTCAGCTGCTGCACATCGACGTTAAAACGCTGGGAAATCTTCCATAAAGTATCGCCATCTTGGACGATATAGCGACGCTGATCGTTTTTGGCCACCGGGACGGGCGGTTTTACCGTTTTAACGGTTGGTTTGGCCACAGGTTTGCCGGTGGATTTTTCTTTGGAAAAGATAGGCAGCTGCTGTTTGGAAGGAGTATTTGCGGCTACCGCTGGCGAGTTTTTGGGGGCGGGGGACCGGCTGATGGGCGTCTGAGATTTGACTGGCAGAGACTTTACTGGCATAGTCTTGGCAGGTGGGGTACTGGCAGGCGGAGAATTGGCCAGTGTTTGGGTGGCTGGCGGCACCTGAGGTTTGGCGGGGGCGCGGGATGGCGGGGGCGGAATGGGCGGCGCAGCCGACGCGATGGCCGGTGCGGGCGGTTCGACGGCCTGTCTGACGGCATCTCTGACAGGCTCAAGGACCAGATGCTGGGGCATAAAGCGGGAAAGGGCATTGTGGTGGAGATTTTTTTCAGGCATGCTTTCGCCGGCATATTCATAAAGGCGCGTGGCCGCCATCTTCCACACATCGTCTGAGCGCGGACTGGTCAGCAGAGCCGAAGCGAACTGTTCGGCTTCAGTATTTTTCTCCTCTAACAGCTGCAGCAGCAGCATGACATTGGCATCGTCAAGCCGATGGGCTGCAAAGGCACCATCAGTCTTCAGCATGAGGTTGGCGGCGGCTTTGGAGTTTAGCTTGATATAATCAAGCAAGAAGCGCTGCCTGCGCGCCGCGGAGAGATCTTGCGAGGCTCGCTGCTGCTCCACGAAAGCCGAAAGCGTCTGCCAATCGCCCTGCACCAGCACCTCGATGAGATCCTGCTTAGCGGCAGCCACCTCTCCCCTGCCGAAGAGCATTTCGACAGTCAAAAATTCGGGGGTCATGGAAAAAGCATAGGCCAGCGAAGGGTTTGCACTCTGTGCTTTGCGCATGGCTAGAAAAAGCCCATGACTTGTCAGAGGCCAGCGTTCTGTGGTGGCAAAAGCCACGATAGCTTCGTAATGCCTATCAGTTAGTCCGGGATAAACCATCAGTTCAGCCGGTCTGCCATCGCGGAACTTGCCGTAGACGAGCATGCGCTTCTGGCTTGGGGCGGAAAGACCTGCCAGAGCACGCTCCAGATCGAAATAGTGAAAATCGACCAGGGCGGCCAGGGCCAGATCGCGCTGGGTGTAGCCATTCTCAACCAGCTGTAGATTATTGAGTCTGGCCACCAGCCATTCTAAAGACATCTTTTTAAAGTAACGCACAACTTCGCTGTTGCTATGGTCGATAGCCAGCGGACTCTGCTGTTCCTTCAGATTGGCAGGCTTCAGCTCATAATATGGAGTCGGTGGACGCTCGCGCAGCCCTAGATATATAAAAATCGCTAGCATGGCAATATTGAGGGCGCCACTAATAATGAGGGCGATGGTAAAGCGGCGGAAATAGTTCAAGCGGTTGGTCATATTTTATTCTCTAATTCTGGCACTTGGATTAACTCATGAATGCTTTTAGCAAAATTTCAACGCAAAGGAACAGCCAAGAGGCACAAAGACGCAAAGTAACAAACAGCAACAAATAAAAATAACAACCAGGTCCGTTGTCTTCCTTTGCGCCTTTGGGCTGCCTCTCCTAAATAACAAATTTCAAGGCTTGACCATGTTGCTGAGCTCCTTAGGAGCGGCCATATTTGTAGCCCACGGTGTAGCGCCAGCCGGCGCAAACCGTGGGTCATCACATAATCAATTTAGCCCCAAGGGGGCGTTATAATTTTTCTCCTCGATTGCTAACGAAAAATGAAATCCCGAAATTCAATTATAACGCCCCTTTGGGACTGGGTTATTTTTTTATTATGACCCACGGTTTACGCCGTTGGCGTTACACCGTGGGCTACAAATATGGCCGCTCCTAAGGAGCTCAGCAACATGGTCAGTCTTGAGATTATGTTATTTCCCGATACGGGAGGGTTCCCCGCTGCTCCACAGCGAAAGAGCCTTCCGTACTCCAAATGCTCCGCGTATGTTTTAGGTTTTGTAATCTCTAGTATTTATATTTAACCCAATCTGGCTTTAAGCTTTGCTATCTGATCACTCATAGCTGCAGGCAGCTTGTCTCCGAAAAGGGTGAAATATTTCTCGATTTCTGCCGCCTGCTGCATCCATTCGTTGCGATCGATATGCCATAATTGCCGCCAGTCTTGGGCGGTCAATGCCAGCCCAGCCTTATCGAAACTTTCCTCGGCCGGCAGCAGTCCTATGGGGGTGGCGACGGCCTCGGCAGAACCGGAAAGGCGTTCAAAGATCCATTTTATGACACGGCAATTTTCACCAAAACCTGGCCATAGGAACTCGCCGTGGCTGCCTTTGCGGAACCAATTGACATAATAGAAGCGCAGCAATTTGGCAGGATCGCCATGGTCTTTAATCTGCAGCCAATGTTTAAAATAATCCCCCATATGATAGCCACAGAAGGGCAGCATGGCAAAAGGATCGAATCTGAGCTTGCCCACCGCGCCTGCGGCCGCAGCCGTTGTCTCCGATGTCAGCGAGGCACCCATAAAGACGCCATGTTCCCAATTGAAAGCCTCAGTCACCAAAGGCACCACCGAAGAACGGCGGCCGCCGAAGATGATGGCTGAGATAGGCACGCCGGCAGGGTCTTGCCAGGCGGGGTCGATCACCGGACACTGACTGGCAGGCACCGTAAAGCGGGAGTTGGGGTGTGCGGCTTTTTCTTTGGCAGCGGGAGACCAGTCATGCCCCAGCCAGCTGATCAGGTGTTCAGGCGGCGGGCCCATCCCTTCCCACCATACATCGCCGGCATCCGTCAGCGCCACATTGGTGAAGATGGCATTGTGTTTGATCGTGCGCATGGCATTGGGATTTGAGCACATGGAGGTGCCGGGGGCGACGCCGAAAAAGCCGGCTTCGGGGTTGATGGCGCGCAGCGTGCCGTCTTGGCCGAATTTCATCCAGGCGATATCGTCGCCGACAGTTTCGAATTTCCAGCCCGGCAGGGTGGCCGTGAGCATGGCCAGGTTGGTCTTCCCGCAGGCGCTGGGGAAGGCGGCGGCGATATATTTCTTTTCGCCTTCAGGATTGGTTATCCCCAGGATGAGCATATGTTCAGCCAGCCAGCCCTCATCACGCGCCATCACCGAGGCGATGCGCAGTGCAAAGCATTTCTTCCCCAGCAGGGCATTGCCCCCATAGCCGCTGCCGAACGACCAAATGGAGGGGTCGTCGGGAAAATGGACGATATATTTTGTCTTGTTGCAAGGCCAAGGCACATCGTTTTCACCGGCGGCCAAGGGCATGCCTACCGAATGCAAGCCCGGCACAAACCGTCCGTCTTCAAGCAGGTCAAGCACTTGCTGTCCCATGCGCGTCATGCTGCGCATATTGCATACCGCATAAGGAGAATCGGTGATTTGCACGCCGATCTCTGAGAAGTCGGAAGCCAGCGGTCCCATGCAATACGGAATGACATACATCGTGCGGCCGCGCATGCAGCCGGCAAATAATTTAAGCAGCGTTTCTTTCATTTTCTTAGGATCGCACCAGTTGTTGGTCGGTCCGGCATTTTCACGGAGTGCGGAACAGATGAACGTGCGGTCTTCGATCCTGGCGACATCATCCGGCGTCGAACGCACGAGATAGCTATCGGGGCGCAGTGCGGGATTCAAGCGGATAAAAGAGCCCTTAGCGACCATTTGTTGGCATAACAGGTCATATTCTTCTTTTGAGCCATCGCATATCCGGATGTCATCCGGCTGGCAAAGGGCGGCCATTTTAAGGATCCACTCTCGCAAGGGAGGCTGGAGGTTAGCTGGAAGAGTGAAAGAAGAAGAGTCGAGCGTCATCATAAATGCCTAATACATGTTAAAATAGTTTTCACCGCAGGTACAGAGATGAAGCAAAACACAATTTTCACCACCGAGACACCGAGACACAGAGAAGGCAAAAAACAGGATGGCATGATAGACAGGATAAATGCAAAAATGCAAAGGAAACCTCGTCTCAATCCCTTGGATTGCCTCAGCCATCTTATTTGCCTTAAGTTGCTGTGGTCGTTGCTGAGCACCATAGGAGCTAAGCACAACCAAAATCCCTTATAGTTTGTCTATCCTGCCATCCTCGTTGAATTCCTTTGCAATTTCTCTGTATCTCTGTGCCTCGGTGGTGAAAATTGTGTTTTGCTTCATGGGTGTCACTGCCTACTATATGAGCGATTTGCGCCGTTTGAATTTGTCGAGATATTCAAGGGCTTTACCGGTGCCCAAGCATACCGCCAATAACGGATTTGGCGCCACGATGACAGGCAAGCCAGTCTCTTTGATCAGAGCTTTGTCCAAGCCTTTGATCAGCGCGCCGCCGCCGGCCAGGACCATGCCTCTTTCGACAAGGTCGGCCGCCAATTCAGGCGGGCATTTCTCCAGCGTCAGTTTGACATTTTCGATGATCTGCTGGATCGGTTCGGCCAGGCATTCGCGGATTTCCACCGAATTGATGCGCTTGGTGACTGGCAAGCCGGCAACCTGGTCGCGGCCGCGCACTTCCATTTCCAGCTCGTTGCCGCCCAATGGATAGGCCGAGCCGATGGTCATTTTGATATCTTCGGCCGTACGGGGTCCGATCATCAAATTGTAGGTACGGCGCATGTAGTTGATGATGCATTCGTCAAATTCATCGCCGGCGATGCGCAAGGAGCGCGATTCGACGATGCCGCCTAAGGAGATGATGGCAATTTCCGTGGTGCCGCCGCCGATATCAATAATCATATTGCCGGACGGTTCATGCACGGGCAGATCCACGCCGATGGCAGCGGCCATGGGTTCTTCGATGAGGATGACCTCTTGGGCGCCGGCATGCAGGGCGGAATCTTCGACCGCCCGTTTTTCCACGCCCGTGATGCCTGAGGGTACGGCGATGAGGATTTTAGGACGGAAGAGGGAGCGCGCGGGCGTCACCCTTTTGATCAGAGCTTTGAGCATGCCTTCGGCGATCTCGAAATCGGCGATGACGCCATCTTTCATGGGGCGCACGGCATGGATCTTGCGCGGGGTTTTACCGAGCATAGCCTTGGCTTTATGCCCGACGGCCAAGACTTCGTTAGTGATGGAATCGACGGCCACCACGGAAGGTTCGGCCAGCACGATACCCTTGCCGCGCACGAAGACAAGAGTATTGGCCGTACCGAGATCGATGCCGATATCATTGGAAAAAACGCCGCGGAATTTTGTCAGCTTACCAAAGGCGGTGCGATAGAATTTGGTAGCGACATCTCTAAAACTCATCTGATTTCTTTTACTCATTAAACCTGATCCTACTTGTAACTGTTCCTATAGGGAGTGCGCACACTGCCTTATGTCTGCAAAAGCTCCAAAACCTCTTCCCAAGTCAGTTTGGAAATGGCTTCTTCATCACAATTGATAATCTTCTTAACGATGCCCTTTTTGCGATTTTGAAGCTCTACTATCTTCTCCTCTATTGTATTTAGTGTCACTAACTTATATGAAGAAACTGAACTTTTCTGTCCGATGCGGTGCACGCGGTCTGTCGCCTGGCTCTCTACGGCCGGATTCCACCACATGTCATAGTGGATCACCGTATCGGCGCCGACGAGGTTAAGGCCTGAGCCTCCGGCCTTTAGGGAAACGAGGAAGACAGAAATATTTTCATCTTCATTAAAGCGTTTGACGATGGCCATGCGGTTTTTGCTTGAACCGTCGAGGTATTCAAACTGGATGCCCATCTGCTGCAGATCTTCGCGCAAAATTTTCAGCATGCGCGTATATTGACTGAATATCACCGTTTTATGTTTGCCTTCGATCAGCGTCTGCAAAAGTTCCATCAGCATGTCGTATTTGGCCGAATCGCCAACTTCAGGTTTCTCTTTGGCAAAGATAGCTGGGTGGCAGCAGATTTGTTTCAGGCGCGTCAGCGTGGCCAGTACATGGATTTGCACCTTGTCAAAACCTTCGCGCTTAACAAGTTGTGACAGCTCTTCGCGCGCCGACTGGGCATACGAATGATAAAGCTCGCGCTGCACATCGGAAAGATGGCAGTGGTAGACGATTTCAGCCACCGGCGGCAGATCGGCAAGCACATCCTTTTTCATGCGACGCAGGATGAATGGCGACACCTTGCGGCGCAACAACTCAAGGCACACCCCTTTGGGCTGGCTTGGGTGGCGGATATATTTTTCCACGAAGCGGTCGTAGGAGCTTAGCAAGCCGGGCATGAGGAAGTCGAAAAGGCTCCACAGCTCTTCCAGCGAATTTTCTATCGGCGTACCGGTGAGGATCAGGCGGTGTTTGGCCTGGATCATCTTGGCCGATTTTGCATTGCGCGTGCCGCGGTTTTTGATGTGCTGGGCCTCATCCAGGATGGCGTAGGCAAATGGAATGGATTTGTAGATCTCAATATCTTTTTGCAATAGGCTATAGGAAGTAATGATGACATCGAACTTTTTCACTTCCGTCAGCAATTTCTTGCGCTGCACCGGGGTGCCATCGACCGGCAGCACCCTGATATTGGGATTGAATTTGCCGAATTCTTCCTTCCAGTTGTGCACCAGCGAGGTGGGGCAGACAACGACGGAAAGGGTGTGTTTATGGTCGTGCATCTGCTGGGTGATGGCAATGATAGCCTGCAAGGTCTTGCCAAGGCCCATATCATCGGCCAGGATGCCATTGAGATGCATATCGCGCAAGCGCTCCAGCCAGCTGATGCCATCGACTTGGTAGGTGCGCAGGGTAGCCTGGATGACAGCCGGAATAGCACGGGGCACAAGCACCTTGGTGCCCAGCATCTGATCCTGAATTTCCTTCAGCCGGTCGCTCATCGAAAACTCTATCGGCAGGCCCGCAAACTGTTCGGCATCGATACTGGAAAGGCTCCATAGCGGCCGTTCTTCGCAGTGGTCATCCAGCATCTTGATGCCCAGCTCATCAAACACCTGCACCACGGGAGCCAGCCGGTCCAAATCCAAAACCAGGATTTTCTGGGCACGCAAGCCTTGCGCATCGCCGACCTTCTTTTTGGTTTGCTTCTTGGAGGCAAGCTCGATGAAGGCGCGCTTTGAAGAGAGGCATTCCCACAGCTGATCGACAGAAGTGCCTGCCAGGTGGCCATCCACCTTAAGGTCCACGCGATACATATCGATGCGGTCTGTCTCCTTGAGATCGAGTTTGAAATGCGTGTCGTCATAGATGAACTGGTCGAGCAGATTTTCCGGACAATTGAACTTGACGCGCTGCTGGTTGCGCGGAATCACTTCGGTCATGAATTCGACGATTTTCTTATCACTTTTGACCTTATAAACCCCTTGCTGAGGGTCATAAAGGAAGTCTTGAAACAGATCCTCGATGATCTTCTGTTCCTCGGTAAGATTGCGCGCCAGCACCCCCTGTTTGGTCACGAAAGGGAAAATGTGTTCCAGCGTAATTTTGGCAGCGGCGGCGGGCACTTTAATATCGTCGTAGACAAAGTTCAAGCTGGCTTCAAGTTCGCCATCCAAAAAGTGGATCTCGCATTCGGCGCCAAGCTCACCGACAAAGGGCAGGGTTACAAAACGCTCGATCATCTCCTTATTTGAAATCTGCACAAAGCGTCTGAATTCCGGCAGAGAATTTTCGACAAAGGTGCCGAAGAGAGGCTCGGGGATGGTGATATCGCGCAGCACCGGGATATTGCGCAGATGCTTGCGCCGGATATGCGGCTGGAAACGGAAATAGGAATTTTTATAGATCATGCCCGGTTTGGCGCATTCGAAGAAGCACACATCTTCCGGCTTATGGGCTTTGCCTTCCAACAGAATTTCAGGTTTAAGCAAGATCTTGGGGGCTGGAGCTTCAAGGTATTCCAATTCGAAACGCAGCTGGGCATGTGCGGTGGAAAAGCGCAAAGGCTCTTCCAGATTGCCGCAATAGAAGCAGGGCATGGACAGCAATTCGATCTCACCATCGTCGGTGGTGCTTCTGGTCGAAGGCTTGGCGCTGGCCAGGTCGTAGGCGTGGGCCAAAATCGTGCCAAAGGCTTCAAGATCGATTTGCACGATGCGCAGATTGCGCTCCTCCTTGGCATCGGCATAACGGGCGAAGTCCATCACCTTGCGGAAGATATCGCTGTACAGAGCATCAAAAGACTCGAAGGTGAAGAAATAACGCTTGCTGCCGATATAGAGGGCTTCGCCATAGCGCACGGCATCGAAGAATTCCTTCACGTCGGGGATATTCAACGGCTTGGAACGGTATGGCAAGCGCAAGGCCAGCTGGATTTCGAACAGGCTCAATTGATCGGCGGGGTGCTGCGGGGGTGAGAAAACGATGGCAAGCTCCGCCTTATCGGCCTGCAGCTCCTCTTCGGGCAGGAAGAAAGGAGATTGGCCCAAAACTTGGGAAGCTCCCACATATTCCTGGAGGAGTTCCTTTTGATTTTTTTTGCCGCGCCGCACGACTTCTTTGCATTCTGCTTCTTTGAAAGTCTCTCGCAGGGTGGCTTTTTCTGTTTCGTCGGCAATGGGCGACTCTTCCAGATCCGTCTCTTTGGAATAAGCCACGACGATCTCATCAAAATGATCTTCCAGATAAAAGAGAAAGGCCGCCAGATGCTGGCAGTCATATTTGTAAGGGCAATCGCAGTCGGAATCGACGATGATGGATTCGCGCCGGTTGATTTCGATCTCGCAGTGGTAGGCATTCTCAAAATTGCCGACCACGCGGCAGCTTAAGCGCACGGCTTGCGCGCCCATCTTCACGATTTTGGCTGCAGTGACGGCGTGTTTATCGCATAAGGCCTTGCCATCTTTTATCATGGCAGGGGCAAAATCTTTTTTCAATTTTCTGAAATTGAGCATTTTGACTCACCGTTTTAATGAGCAGGAAGACCCGCAATATTTCAAAGATATTTTTACTCGACATTCTACTAAACGAAAGATAGTTGCCAAGACAAATTTTACGCCCCTGCCGGTTACATACCCGAATACTAACTTTACGTGCCCGAGCCCGTGCCTGTGCCCGTGCCCGAATTCCAAAAAATTGACCACAGAGGCACAGAGACACAGAGAAATTATTGGGGATTGCATCTTTAATTATGGAAAAACAGCTTAATCGAAAGCCTGCTTTAAGTGGTGCATCGCACAAATGAGTACCTGCCCATGATGATTCGTCAAAAAGCCTTAGCAATTGATGGTTGAAACATGAGAAGTAATGATCTATTTGTAATGTTCTCTTTGAAACAAATCGGCATTCTAGCACAGAAGGTCTAGTTAGCCTCGCTAGAGGCCGAAGCATGTAGCCATAGGTATCAACCTATGGAATAAAATGTAGTATAAAGAGAGCCGTGAATACGGCGACAGCAATTTCGATGCAAGCCGAATTAGATGCAATTATTATATACCAAACGCTGACGCATGTGGCTACATGCTTCCGCCTCTATCGAGGCTGTAAAAATGTTCTCATGTTGTGCCCGATCTCTTGTATGGCAATGCCAAATCAAATCCTTCCTTCACAGCATCGCACGCGCAATTTGCCATTATGTATGATTTATTTAACATCCTCAATTAGTTTACATATGGGGAGGTACGCGATTGTGCGATGAACCTAATTTCTGAGTGTCTCTGTGCCGCTGTGCCTATATGGTGAAGGCAGCTTGATATTTTTGATGTTTTTTGTTGCAAAGAAAATTGGCGGTAATCTAGAATGCCGCTTCGCTAAAGAGCCAGTGACGCAGTGTTGCGATAAGAGAGATTGCGATAAGAATTAAGACATGTGCGGGTGTAGCTCAGTTGGTAGAGCGTCACCTTCCCAAGGTGAATGTCGTGAGTTCGAATCTCATCACCCGCTTCCATTAAATTTAAATGGAAAAAGCTGGATTAAAAAAGACGTCTGACGTAGACTCAATAGCGAAAAATATAATGCGGGTGTAGCTCAGTGGTAGAGCATCACGTTGCCAACGTGAGGGTCGTGAGTTCGAACCTCATCACCCGCTTATAATGTCCTTCTAATAGACTGTCCTTCATGCGGGTGTAGCTCAGTGGTAGAGCATCACGTTGCCAACGTGAGGGTCGTGAGTTCGAACCTCACCACCCGCTAATCTAATGACCCTTTAATCCTGACGGTGCATCAAAAAATGATGCAGCAAAAGCCGTTAGGATCATCAAAGTCGTCCAACCAAGCGAGGTCTTCCTTGACAACCAACGATCAAACTAAATTCCAAAACGACAACATCGCCATCACTCTCAGAAGAGAGCCAGGCTGCCGCGTGCATCTCGATGTCATCGTCAATGCCAAGGCCGTACAAGCCAGCCAGCACCAAGCTGTTAAGTCGATCAATAAAGAAGTGTCCATCCCCGGCTTCCGCAAGGGCAAAGCGCCGCAAGCAATGCTCTCGCAGAATTTTGCGCAGCATATCGAAAAAGAATGGAAAGATATCGTTTTAAACACCACGCTTGACGAAGCCTTCCGCTTAACGAAAGTCTATCCTTTCAACAAAAACAGCGTCAAGTCGGCTTCCATAAAATCCATTTCATTGAAAGACGGCGCCACGCTTAGCTTCGAATACGAAGAAGCCCCCCAGATCCCAACGATTGCGCCTGAAGAACTAGCCATAGCCCATGTGGAACGCCCCGTCGTCAAAGATGAAGATATCGTCGACGCCCTGGAAGACCTGCGCCTGCAAAAGGCCGAATGGGTCGATGTCACCGACCGCCCAGTGCAGGCCGGCGATTTCGTCGATATCGATGTCGATATCATCAGCGAACCCGCCCGCAACGTCTGCACTTCGACGCGTTTTGTGATTGCACCCGGTAAAATGGATGAGTGGATGCGCCGCTTGCTGATCGGTATGACACCCGGACAAGTTATCGAAGGCATGAGTGAGAAGGAAGATAAGCATGGCAAGGATAAGCATGACGATTGCCATGAATGCGGACACGAATCGCATCACCACCACCATCATAAGCATGAGCATGCAGAAGCGGAATTCACACCCGTGCAATGCCGCATCATGCTGCACGCTATAAAAAAAGCCAACACCTCCCCGCTGGATGATGAATTCGCCAAGTCATACGGGGCCACAAGCCTTGAAGATCTGAAAGAAAAGGTTACTATCAACCTGAACAAAAGAGCCGACGAGCATCAAATCAACAATCGCCGTGCCTTGATGGAGCAACTGATCCTCTCCAGATTCCAATTCGACATCCCCTATTCTTTTGTGCAAATGCAGCTTAAAGACCAAAGAAAAGCCATCATCGACAGTTTGCGCGCCGAAGGTACCGATGAAGCCTTGATCGGCGAGGAAGCCAAAAAAATCGAGCTCGAAATTGCGCATAAAATCGATCACGACATGCGCCTGTACTTCCTCACGCAGCGCATCGCCCGCGATCATCATATCGACGTCTCTGAAGATGAAGTGATGATGGAATGGATGCGCCAGATGTGGCTGCAGAAGATGGGACAAAACACCATCAATCTGGACAAAGATCCGAAGGAAGCGCAAGCTCAATTGCACCTGCAAATGCTAATCATTAAGACGCTGGATTACCTCATCGACAAAGCCCAGCAGAAATAAACTTGCGTGGAATGCGGTGACGTGTCATTCCCCAAGCCCAATTTCACCACAGAGGCACGGACACACAGAGAAAGATGTCCTCTGTGTCTCTCTGGTGAATTTTTTATAATCTGCGTTTTTGCTTGACCGGCAATGCCGCTTGCATCTATACATATCACGTATGTACTTGCTGAAGAATTGCGACACTTGATACCCAAGGTTAGATCATGCCAGAAAACAGACCAAAGCTATCACTCACTCCCTATGTTATTGAAGACACCGGGCGTGGCGAACGATCCATGGATATTTACTCGCGCCTGCTCAAAGACCGTATTATTTTTATCGGCACAGAAATTAACGACCATGTGGCCAACGTCGTCGTCGCCCAGCTGTTGTTCCTGCGCATGGAAGATCCCAAAAAAGATGTGCATATCTATATCAACTCCCTGGGAGGCTACATCACCGCCGGCCTAGCCATCTACGACACGCTTCAGTGGATGGGTTGCAATATCAACACCTATTGCATCGGCCAAGCCTCGTCCATGGGCGCACTGCTGCTTACGGCCGGCACCAAAGGCAAGCGCTTTGCCCTCCCCAATAGCCGCATCATGATCCACCAACCATCAGGCGGCGTCGGCGGCACCTCGGCCGATATCGCCTTGCAAGCCAAAGAAATCCTCGTTCTCAAAAAGCGCCTGCACGAAATAATGGCGGCCCATACCGGCCAGACTTTCGATAAAGTAGCCGCCGATTCCGAGCGCGATTTCTACATGAGCGCACAAGAAGCTAAAGATTATGGTTTGATCGATGAAGTAGTCACGCCTAAAATCCAAGCTCCCCCAAGGACCTAACCTTATAAGGACATAACCCTTTACCTACGAGTTTCTTCTTTATGACAAAAAAAACGACTCCGCCGGCAGATCCGCTTGCCATTGCCTGCTCTTTTTGCGGCCGAACCGAAGAAGCTGTCGAAAAACTCATTTCCGGCCCTAATGTTTATATCTGCGATAAATGCATCCGGCTGTGCTCTGGCATCCTGGAAAAAAAGAAGCCTTCGACTTTTGCTTTCAAGACATTGAAACCCAAAGAGTTAAAGGCCCGCCTGGACGAATACATCATCGGCCAGGAAAATGCCAAGAAAGCCATCGCGGTGGCCGTTTACAACCACTACCAACGCATCCAAGCCCGCGACAAAGAAGGCGCTATCGAATTCAGCAAATCCAATGTGCTGCTATTTGGCCCCACCGGCTCCGGCAAAACCCTGATCGCCAAGACGCTGGCCTCAATCCTGGACGTGCCTTTCACCATCGCCGATGCCACCACCTTGACCGAAGCCGGCTATGTGGGTGAAGATGTCGAGAACATCATCCTGCGACTACTGCAAGCGGCCGATTACGATGTCGCTAAAGCCGAACTCGGCATCATCTATATCGATGAAATCGATAAGATCAATCGCACCACCGCCAATGTCTCGATCACCCGCGATGTATCCGGCGAAGGCGTGCAGCAAGCCCTGCTCAAAATCGTCGAAGGCACCATCGCCAACGTCCCTCCAAAAGGTGGCCGCAAGCACCCCAACCAGGAGTATATCAAGGTAAATACCGAAAATATCCTCTTCATCGTCGGTGGCGCCTTCGTCAATCTGGATAAAATCGTCGCCAAGCGCCTGGGCAAAAGCACCATCGGCTTCAATACGGCTGAAAAAGAAAATATCGACCCTCAGGAAAAGAGCATGCTGCTCGGCAATGCCGAACCCGAGGACTTCATCCAATTTGGCATGATCCCTGAATTTGTCGGCCGATTCAACAACATCGCCAACTGCAACGAACTGACGGTCAACGATTTAGTCGTCATCCTGACCGAACCGAAAAACGCCATCATCAAGCAATACGTCGCCATGTTCGATATGGAAGGCGTCAAATTGAATTTCACCGAAGATGCCCTCCAAGCCATTGCCAAAAAAGCCATGGAAGCCGGCACCGGCGCCCGCGCTTTGCGCATGATTTTGGAAAACCGCATGCGCGAACTCATGTTCGAAGTGCCTTCCGATGACACCATCACCGAGATCACCGTCGATAAAGACTGCATCCTTGAACGCAAACCCGCCCAGATCAAGCGCACCCAAGAGCAAATCGCTTAAGAAGCCAAAGCTGAAAGCTGAAGGCTGAACCAAATTCACCACAGAGACACAGAGGCACAGAGATAGAAAGCAGATATGATTTGTTAATTACAGTTGATCGCATAGATACGGATACCTACACCGCTTCCCTGCCTTGCTCTGTGTCTCTGTGCCTCTGTGGTTAGTTTTGCGTTTTGCATTAAATACAGCTGGACAAAATTCACCACAGAGACACAGAGGCACAGAGATAGAAAGCAGATATGATTGGTTAATTACAGTTGATCGCATAGATACGGATACCTACACCGCTTCCCTGCCTTGCTCTGTGTCTCTGTGCCTCTGTGGTTAGTTTTGCGTTTTGCATTAAATACAGCTGGACAAAATTCACCACAGAGACACAGAGGCACAGAGATAGAAAGCAGATATGATTTGTTAATTACAGTTGATCGCATAGATACGGATACCTACACCGCTTCCCTGCCTTGCTCTGTGTCTCTGTGCCTCTGTGGTTAGTTTTGCGTTTTGCATTAAATACAGCTGGACAAAATTCACCACAGAGACACAGAGGCACAGAGATAGAAAGCAGATATGATTTGTTAATTACAGTTGATCGCATAGATACGGATACCTAACACCGCTTCCCTGCCTAGCTCTGTGTCTCTGTGCCTCTGTGGTTAGTTTTGCGTTTTGCATTAAATACAGCTGGACAAAATTCACCACAGAGACACTGAGGCACAGAGATAGAAAGCAGATATGATTGGTTAATTACAGTTGATCGCATAGATACGGATACCTACACCGCTTCCCTGCCTTGCTCTGTGTCTCTGTGCCTCTGTGGTTAGTTTTGCGTTTTGCATTAAATACAGCTGGACAAAATTCACCACAGAGACACAGAGGCACAGAGATAGAAAGCAGATATGATTTGTTAATTACAGTTGATCGCATAGATACGGATACCTACACCGCTTCCCTGCCTTGCTCTGTGTCTCTGTGCCTCTGTGGTTAGTTTTGCGTTTTGCATTAAATACAGCTGGACAAAATTCACCACAGAGACACTGAGGCACAGAGATAGAAAGCAGATATGATTTGTTAATTACAGTTGATCGCATAGATACGGATACCTACACCGCTTCCCTGCCTAGCTCTGTGTCTCTGTGCCTCTGTGGTTAGTTTTGCGTTTTGCATTAAATACAGCTGGACAAAATTCACCACAGAGACACTGAGGCACAGAGATAGAAAGCAGATATGATTGGTTAATTACAGTTGATCGCATAGATACGGATACCTAACACCGCTTCCCTGCCTTGCTCTGTGTCTCTATGCCTCTGTGGTTAGTTTTGCGTTTTGCATTAAATACAGCTGGACAAAATTCACCACAGAGACACTGAGGCACAGAGATAGAAAGCAGATATGATTTGTTAATTACAGTTGATCGCACAGATACGGATACCTAACACCGCTTCCCTGCCTTGCTCTGTGTCTCTATGCCTCTGTGGTTAGTTTTGCGTTTTGCATTAAATACAGCTGGACAAAATTCACCACAGAGACACAGAGGCACAGAGATAGAAAGCAGATATGATTGGTTAATTACAGTTGATCGCATAGATACGGATACCTACACCGCTTCCCTGCCTTGCTCTGTGTCTCTGTGCCTCTGTGGTTAGTTTTGCGTTTTGCATTAAATACAGCTGGACAAAATTCACCACAGAGACACAGAGGCACAGAGATAGAAAGCAGATATGATTGGTTAATTACAGTTGATCGCATAGATACGGATACCTACACCGCTTCCCTGCCTTGCTCTGTGTCTCTGTGCCTCTGTGGTTAGTTTTGCGTTTTGCATTAAATACAGCTGGACAAAATTCACCACAGAGACACTGAGGCACAGAGATAGAAAGCAGATATGATTGGTTAATTACAGTTGATCGCATAGATACGGATACCTACACCGCTTCCCTGCCTTGCTCTGTGTCTCTGTGCCTCTGTGGTTAGTTTTGCGTTTTGCATTAAATACAGCTGGACAAAATTCACCACAGAGACACAGAGGCACAGAGATAGAAAGCAGATATGATTTGTTAATTACAGTTGATCGCACAGATACGGATACCTACACCGCTTCCCTGCCTTGCTCTGTGTCTCTGTGCCTCTGTGGTTAGTTTTGCGTTTTTTACGTCTAATTTAAGCTCTTCAGGGTCTTATGTATGAGTTGATACGGTTAGCTATCCCCGCCCAAGCCGAAGCACTACGTGCGCGCTATGGCGCGCTCGTGCCACAGCCGCTGCATGGCTGCTTTGCCGGACAAGATCCTCAGCACGACAGCCAAAAATCAATCATCGCCATCGCCGCCACTTACCAAGCCGAACCCGTCGGTATCGTACTGGCCAGCTGCGGCAGCGTCCCCGCCACCGTCGAAGTCCATCATCTGTATGTCCTGCCCGAGCACCGCAACAAGCAGTTGGGCCGCCAGCTGCTTGGCAGCTTGCAGACTGCTGCCGAAAGCGCCGGCGGGCGCTACTTTTTCCTGGTCTATCCCTCAGGCGAACCCACCACGCCCGCCATTGAAAAAGTACTCGCTGCCATAGGGTGGAAAGGCAAACGCCCCTTTATGGTGCGCTGCCATTTTGAAATGTTGACCTTCGATGTACCATGGGTGCATACCCCCTATTGCTATACGCCGGAATTTGAAGAGTTCCCCTGGGCCGAGCTCACCGCTACCGAACGGCAGGACCTGCTTAAAAGGCAGCATCAAGGCTTTTTCAAAGGCGCCATCTCGCCCTTTAAAGATGAAGCCACCATCGAACCCCTAAACAGCCTGGGCTTGCGCCACCAAGGGCGCGTGGTGGGCTGCATGATCACCCACCGCCTTGATCCCGACACCATCCGCTATACCGCCCTTTACATCGAGCCCGGCCTGCCCGCCCATAAGCTCGGCCCCAAATTGGTCTTCAATGCCGTCCGCCTGCATATGCATGCTCCCACAACCTGGTCGTTGCTAGAAATGCCGCTTTTGCAGGTGCGCACCTCGTGGGCGCGTTTCATCGAAAATCGCCTGGTCCCCTATGCCTATAAAGTGAATCGCCTGGTGCAAGCTTGGCATGTCACAAACTAAATGGACGGGTGGACAGAGCGGACAGCAGCCAATGGACGAAGCGGACGTTTAGCGATAGCTCATTAGCATAGATTTCATGCCATTGGCCGCTTCGTCGGCTCATTCCGCCTGTTCATTTTGGCAAGTTTGCAATTAGATTTTCACAATTTCAATATTAATGCATAAAATTAAATATTTTTTTGTTATAATGGTATTATAGAGACCAAGGTTTGATAAATTAGGGATATGATCACTAGTTAAGCTGAGTACCCCGCCCCGCCTGACAAAATCTCTGGTCTCGAAAAACGATGTAACAGGAGAATCGGCTATGGTTCTACCAGTTGGTCCTCCGCAAGGCCCTATCGGTGCGCAAAATAACACGTATACCTACAATCCGGCCGGTGCCAGCGTGCAACTCGACTCGATGGGCAACGCCATCGGGCTGACATTTAACGTTTCTGAAAAACAGCCACCTACTGTCGGCGCCGCTCTGATCCTGTCGTTTAGCAATTTCATGGGCGAAGTCACCAATAGCCTGCGCTCGCAGAAATTTGCCGACGACCAGAATAACCACGAAAAGCTTAACAAATTCTTCTATGCCAACGTGGTGGCGGCCACGGCCCTGATCGACCTCTTTTTCAAGAAGAAAAAGCCCTCAAAGACATCGGCGATGTTTATACGCAGGAAGACGGCTATGTGGCCACGGTTAATACCGCCATCATCAACACCTTCTCCAATAACAATGCCAATAACGATCAGTTCCAGGTCAACGTATTGAACGCTGCCATCACCAATTACAATAACGCCGAAACCGTCTACGAAACTGCCAACGCCCAGTTTACCGCCGACACCAATGTATACAATGCTGCATCCGCTCAATACGCTAACGACACGGCCACCTACCAGGCTGCCACTGCCGCGCATGACAATGCCGTCACGACATTGGCAAACGCAAACGCCGACGTTAATACGACCTTTATCAACCTCTATAATGCCAATGTGGCACTCAATAACGCGAATTTAGCACTGGCTGTGGCCAATAATAATCTTACCGCGACGACAAATACGCTCAATGTGGCGACACTGTGGTTGACAGATGCGCAAACGATCTATAACAACGACCCTACGCCGGCCAATTACACGACGCTGCAGAATTACCAAACTATATATAATACGGCTCTAAACGATTACAACACCGCCGTAAGCGCCCAAGCCACCGCTCAAACGAACGCTACCAACGCCGCAAATGCACAGACAGCCGCCCAGGCGGCGTACGATAGCGCCAACGCAGCGCTGCAACAAGCGACAACAGACATGGCCGCCGCCGACATCGCTTTTTTAGCTGCGCAAAACACCTATAATATAGCTTCGGCAACCTACCAACAAGCCACTAACACCTACGACATAGCCACAGCCGTCCATGACCTGGCCGTTACCACCTATCAAGCTGCCGGCACAACCTACAGCACCTACATCACCAACTACAATGACTATGTCGCTTTGCGCGAACCGGCTCTCGACCAGTTGAACAACGCCCTAAACACCTATAACAACACCGATATCGCAAGTATCAATGCCGTCATTTCCGCCTTCAACGAGATCAATGCCGACATGGGCACCCCCACCATCTCGTTTGCCACCGCCATCTCTCCCCGGCAGCTATGGCCTGCCTACCGTCCCAGGGCGATCCTCCAAACATTCCCGCCACCACACCCGTCGATTCGTCTTCACTCCACTCACGACCAATACCATACAGCCCGATGTCTCACTGGCCATCGGCGACATCCAGACCCAGATCAACACCACGCTTAATTTGCTGGCAGGGATGCTGGCTACCAGCACCGATCTGCTCGTGCAACAAAGCGATTACACCAACTTCTTGCAGTTTTACTTTGCCAATACCAATGCCGTGCTGCCCTCGGCCTACACCACGCCAACGCCTGAAATCCGCGTCGGCAGCGGCAATGCCGGCCCAAGTGAGCGGCACAGGCGCAGGCTCCGGCGTCGCGCTCACCAGTATCGTGGCCACACTGAGCAGCCCCAATCTGCCCGCCATCCTCGACCGCTCGATATTTGAGGCCGCCCTCGCCCAGCAAGGACAGCCCCTCCCGGCAAGTTCACCTGCGGCAAGTCCAGTCGCGGTAAATCCACTCGCGGCAAGTACACCTGCGGCAAGTACACCTGCGGCAAGTCCGCTCGATCCGCATGTCGCCGATAAGCTGCAATATCTAAACCTGTCGCTGCTCTCAAAAATTGGCGTCGCCGCCGTCGCCCCCGCCCTAAAGCTGCTGCTCGATAAGCTGCCGACACTTAAAGCCGACTCCCCGGCCATCGCCATCGCCCTCGGGCTGACGTTCGCTAAACAAATCGATGTCGCCGCCGCCTCCGGCAATTTAAGCGCCGCCATCGCCAACATCTTAAAAAGCGCCGCGCCGCCGGCTGTCGGTGGGGCGCTAGCGCCTGATCTGGCCACCCTAGCCAGCACCCTGACGGCAGTGTCACAGCTTTTGCTGCTACAGACAGGCCTTGCGCAACTCGGCCAGGCCCTCAACACCCCGCAGCTGGTCGGACAGCTCCTTGCCACCTTGGACAATGCCCCCCTGCTGCAGCCGGCGCTTGCCGCCAGCCAGCAGACGACCTTGCTGGACGTGTTGAACAACATCTTCAGTGTCAACTATCTAAAATTCGATTTGGGGAATACCAAAAACAACCTCGACGGCCTCAAATTCGACTTGGGCAACCAGCTGGTGGCCCAGGTTTTCAAGGACAGGACTATGCGCAAGGCATAGACCTAAAGGCCCAGCATGCTCTGGCCAATGTCCTCGTCAACCAAATCTTCCAGGATATACGCTTTGCCCAAGTCGCCACCGACCAGCAGAAACTTGACCTGGTCAAAGAGCTGGTCAATGAAGCCCTCAAAAATGCCGCCTATGCCTCCCATGCCACCCCCGAGCTGCGCGACAACCTGACCTCCCAGCTTGTCAGCCAAGTGCTGCAAGCTCCGCGCACCCAGCAGGTGCTGAGCGACCAGCTGAAAATCGATACCGCCGTCAATCAGACCATCGCCAATCCGCAAGTCAACACCACCGACCAGCTGCGCGATGCGCTGCGCGCCTCCCTCATCCAAAATGGGATCAAAACCGAAGATGCCAACCATCTGGCCAGCCGCGCTGCCGACTACACCCAAGCCGAAATCAAGGCAGGCTACCTGCTCGATACCGCGGCACGCACGGATAGCTTGAACCGCGCCAACCTCAAGGCCTCACTGGCTCAGCAAAATATCAATCCGGACGCCGCCGCCGCCGCCATCGCCGCCCTGCTGGGTGCAAACGCCTACGCCTCCCGCGCGAAGTGCGCGACGCCCTAGCCGCCGGCTTAAGCCAGCATGGCGTCGCCCCAAGCCAGGCCCTAAGCGCCGCCACCCAGACCGTCATCGGCGAGCAAAACCCCAATTTCACCCTCGATGTGAAGTCCTTGGCAGCTCTTAAAACCGACCTTGCCGCCGATATCACCACTAAATTGACCGCATCGCTAGGGCAGGTCCAGGCCAGCCATATCGCCGACCAAGTGGTGGCTGTCGTCTTGACTTTGCGCGCACATATAGACCAGCAAATCAGCCACCTTACCAAACAAAAGGAACAGGCCTTCGGCGAGCAATTGAACGACATCACGCGCGA
>CAWHMU010000019.1:0-25641 GCA_963830365.1 uncultured Chlamydiae bacterium | reverse complement strand
TCATTCCGCCAGCCCAACGAGCGCTTGCCTTTGACCATCTATCCCTGCTGATGAAATGTAGGCAATCCAAGCTAGAAGACCTCAAGATTATCTTTGCCCTTGGCAATGTCCCTATGAACGCTCGAACACATGTTTTAAGTGTTGTCGCCTCCCTGTTTGATCCCAAAGTCAATCAGCCGCCACTCAAACCGCTAATCCCAAACGGCTACCAATGCGCTGAGCTGATTACTTTAATATCATTATTTACTCCGCAACAATGCAATGACGAAAGTATTGCAAAATTGATTAAGTCCATCAACCGCTGCTCTCACCATGCCAAATTTACCAGCCTACATGCTGTTTGCTCTTTTATCCCGCCGGAATCAAGACTTGCCGCCATCAAGTTGCTGCATGACAATCTCATCAGCGCTGACAATATCGACAGGGCATGTTCCTCCGATGCGCTGGTACAGATGTTAATGCAGAACGATGAAATTAGAACCAATACTTTATCACATCTCCAAAACGTGTTAAGCAGCGTCGGCGATATTACAGTGGCTTATAATGTAAGCTGCTTCATCATCACCAACCAGAATTACCTGCAGCTGAAAAACGATGATATAATTTTCCAAATGGCCCTTGAAGCACAGGCCAAGACACAAAATTTTTCGGCCCCCAATAATCCCTATATTATGCATGCCAAACTGAAAAAAATTACGCAGGAAGATAAACTCCTCAACCCTACCATTCCTACTACACTCACAATCACCAATAGCCCAGATGACAAGCCAATTGATGTCAAAATCTCCCTGGATTTGGCAGGATGCCGTAAAAGGGCTGCTAAACCAGGCTATGTCTTCAGTGATTTGCCCGAAGGGATCCCTGCAAATTTCTTTGAAAAACTCTTCATCGGTTTGGAAAAACGCTTGGAAGATAACAACTACCGTGACGCCATCGAGAGTGCCATCGAAGCCCTTTGCAGTGACGATGTAGGCTATGCGAACAAAACTATCGTAGATCCGAGGCCTCTACTCACCCGTTTGAAAGAGCAAACGACGGCCGAAACCGCTGAAATTACCAAGCTGCTTAAAATCAGAAGAAATCCTGAAGAGGCTATTGAAAATGCCCACCTATACCTTTATACCGTCCTAAATGCCATTAAAGAGACCTGCAATAAGCCCGTTAACGACAGCTCTCTTTCTCAGCAAGAAGAAATGTTTCTCAAGTTTTGCAATTTCGTACGCAACTGCTCGATCGGGCAAAAGGACGGCTTTGCCGAATTTTACAACCACGGCCTTACTAGCCAGCAGCGCCATCCTAAACAGCTGCAAGCCTCCGTGACTGCGGTCGAACTGATCGAAAATAGTGTCGATGCCGAAATGCAGTTGCTGTTCAGCAAGTCCTTAGCCGACGAAATGCTGCATAAGAAACTCCTGCCAGCAACTGTTGATCCATGGTTTTTGGTACAGTCATCGCATAATGCGGTATTCCTACCAAATCGCTTTGCCAGACAATTGGGCATGATCTGGCGGCAGGCATTTGACCCTTATACAAGTTCCTGTCTGGCTGATTATTGGGTTAAATGTACCGAGGTCATCGATGACCAATGCTCAGGACTAGAAGCTGAAGATGTCCTTGAACAAATCATTAAGCAGATCCAGACTGTCATTTTACCGCGGGTCAAGCGGGCGCTTGAACAAGCTATTCAAACCAAGACCATAAAACATGGCCACCTGGTGGAATTCTTTGAAAAAATCCGCCTCGATATCAATGCTGACATCGATTGGCCAGCCTATATCCACTACGATAATGACCTTAACATGCTTGGCCTGACCGATGCAGGCGTGCTGGAGGTTTTGCGCGGCATGGGCTACATAAAAGGATAATCGCAGGCGACAAAAATTTGCTTTGCCAGTATAGTCTTTTCTTTTGGAGAAGAGTCCATGCGCGTTTTCTTTGTCATGTCATCATTTTTCCTATTGTTTAGCGCCTGTTCGCAAGACTTAAGCACATCATCAGGCACTACACAACCTTCCAAGATGGAGGAAATCAAAGGACGCAATGCCGACTCGCAACGCCAGGCCATCTACCGCATCCGCGTGCCGCCAGGATGGATACGCAGAGATCCCCTGCCTGAGGAATCCTTGGCCGATACGACCAAGGCCTTATGTGAATTCATCATTTATGATGGCGGCCTGATGGTTCGCATCGCCATCCACAACTTCCCCTCCGACACCATCGAGCAGCGCATTCCGCCACTGGCACAGGTGTCCCGCTGGCAGCGGCAGCTTGATCCTATCTACCCCAACCTCTCCAGCATCACTCCCCAAGCCTTTAGCGGCTATAGCGGCTTTTTGTTTACCGGCGTCGGCCTGCTGCAAGGCGTGGAAACGATGGTATTGGGATGGGCCATGCAGCTGGCTCCAGAACATTACCGCGCATTATCCCCACCGCAGCCTGGCGATAAAACCGCTAGCTATCAGCAGATGAAGGGAGACGTGACCATTAAGGCCGTCGGACCGCGGCCTTTGCTGGAAAAACACCAAATGGCCATTATGGCCTTTGCGCGTTCCTTTGAACTCATCGAGGAGATTCCATCCCGATGAAGACCTATGCGCATCGCCTCTATCATTTTCTTGGCGGCATCCATGTCGCCCTATTCCTAATTGCCGCGGCGGCAGTGTTTGTCATCGCCGGCACTTTTATTGAATCCACCACCCAATCGCACCGCTTTGCGGCCAACTTCACCTATAGCAATCCTTTGTTTGCGCTTTTGCTTTGGGGTTTTTTTGTTAATATCTTATTTTCCGCCACCCGCCGTTGGCCGTTTAAAGTCCGTCACATCCCCTTCCTGGTTACCCACCTAGGCCTGCTGATGATGCTGAGCGGCGTACTTGGTAAACACTATTTCGGTGTACAAGGCACGATGAGCTTGATGGAAGGCGGCGCCTCACAGGAGATCTTTGAACTTGGCTCCTATGCCGTGCAGGTGGAAAAACACGCCGTGCCGCCCGCCCGCTATGCGCTGCAAAGCACACTCGGCGGCGGTTTTGACAGTGTGATTGCCTCAAACGCGGACGGGCTGGATTTGCGCCTGGCCGCCTTTCATCCCCATTCCACAGAGCGCTACGCCAGCTGGGTAAAGGGCGATTATGCGGTGATTTCAGGACTTAATCCCATAGCGATCTATGAGATGGATTTCGCTGACATGGATGCGACGATTCCTTTAGGTGCCAAAGCTCGCTTTTACCCGTCAGCGCCTGCTTGGCGGCTGTATGCCATCCGCACGGCACTGCCCGCCAAAGCCATCGCGCAGCTTTACCGGCAAAACGCCCAGCTGCGTGTGGTCGAACGGCTGACAGCTAAGGTCATAGCCGACATGCCTTTAGTGCAGGCCATGCAAAGTCCTGTGGAGCTGGGAGAGTATGGGGCGGCCACCTTCGGACTGCAGCTGCCTTTTTCCACCATCACAGGCTTGGATGATCCCCAGCTGCAAGTGCAACTTCGGGCCGGCCACAGCGAAAAACCGCTGCAAATGAAGATCCCGCTTGATGGCGCGCATGCCCTGCTAAATATCAATCTCACTACACCTTACCTGGGTAGCTTGCCGATAGCTGTCGATATCGACTCCCCGCCGCTGCTAGCCATCATCGAAGATGAAAACTACGATGTACATCTGGCGGCAGTCGATGCCCACGGCCGGCTCTCATGGCAGGCGTTCCGCAGCGACAACCTCGAGGCACTCCTGGCTTATGATGAGGGTTTTGGCGGTTATGCTGTGCAGGCCGCACTGCCCTTTAAACAAAAAGCCAGCAGCCGCGCCTGGCGCGAAGCTGCCATCATGCATCGACTGGCAGAACAGCTGCGCCTGGCGGTCATGCAAGGGATAGAACTCTCCCCTCCGCTACAACTGTGGCAGCAGGCCTGCCAAAAAGCCGATGTCGATTATATCGAGACGTTTATGTCACTTTTGAGACATTGGGACGCTACCTATAGCTGGATCTATCCTAAAGACGTCCCACTCCCTCCCAACCTTGCCCCTTTGATGGCGCAGTTGGATCTAAGAAGCATCCCGGCGCGCCAGCGCCAGGCCTGCCAGTGGACCATGGATTTCTTTGAGCAGCTTGAAACTCCCTTGCAGCAAGGACAGGATGTACTAGAAATTTTACGCGCAAAGCAATGGCCACTGCTATCGACTCTAGAGGCTGAACTTCCACATCAAGGGCCTCTTTCGTCCGCAGAGTCTTCCGCCATCTTGGCCCAACTGATTCAGCAGATCTTTTCCGCTGCCGACCTATTGCCGCTGATGCAATCGATCGAAGCCAAAAAACCGCCGACCGCAGAGTTACAAGCGGCCCTATTCTCGGCCTACCTAAGGGCTTATGCCATCCACATAAGCTCTGTCGTGCCGCTGCCGGCTTCGATAGAGGAGCTGGAGCAGCTTTTACAAGTCTATGCCACAGCGAAAAACGAGCCGGCGGCCACAGACCCCACGGCCGTAGTGCTTGAAACTACGGTCATCCCCGCCCAGCAAAGCGTGCCGCCTAGCTCCAAACTCGAAGACCACTTCCCACTGATCAAGCTGGTGGCGCGTAAAGGTGAGCTGACCCAGGCCACCCACCTCTCCTATGACCACTACGGCACAGGACTTAAATGGCCAATATTGAATGGGGAATACCTGGTGCGCTTTCAGCCGGCCTATAGCGCCATCCCCTATCGCATACGGCTGCGGCACGCCCGCCAGATCAACTATCCGAATTCATCCCAACCCTACAGCTTCGAAAGCGATCTTATCATCACCGATACGCGCTCAGGGCAACAGATCGAAAAAACCATCAGCATGAACCATGTGCATGAGACCTGGGACGGCTATCGCTTCTACCTGGCATCGCTAACGCCCCCTACAGAAGGCGCCGTCAAGCGCGTGCAGATCGTTGTCAACCATGACCCTGCCAAATATTGGCTGACCTACCCCGGCGCGTTTCTTGTTTCATGCGGCATCCTGCTGCTCTTCGCCATGCGCCCCTACCGCCAGCGCAAATGAAAACGGCAGCTGCCCTTAAGCTGAGCAGCTGCCGTTTTCAAGATAAACCAGTCGTGCATACAAAAACTTATTTTTTATTTTGTAAAGCAGTGCGCAGGGCTTTCCATGCTTGTTGAAATTCTTCCTGCTTTTGCAAATACTCTTCGTCATCAATGAGATCATTGGATGCTTTAACAGGTTCTTCTTCCCTTTCGTATATAAATTCGGCATCTGGAAATTCGTCCAACATATCTTTAATGTCTACTTCTTTGAGATCATTACAGTCGTACAGATTTACAGTTGCGCCTTTATTTCCATGTTTTAAGAGAACATCAGCTGCGCGCATACTGAGTCTGGTCCAATATGAATCCTTGCCCTTTGCGAACATCTTTCCTAATATAGTGCCATTCGTCCGATTAGAAGTGGTCGGATCTTTGTATTCTTCAGTAGATGCAGAGAGCGAGGAAAGACGGGAACCGTTAAGAGGATTTTGGTTAGACGCTGAGGAAAATGTCAGATTGGCAGAGCTTATATTTGTGATGGCTCTGTCCATAATGGAATTTGCAGTCGTCAGTGGCGCATCAGCAGCGGCAGCAGCATATGTAGCTGCTGAATCTGCTAAACTATAGGAGTTTGAAGAACTTGATGAACATGATGATGACATAAAATTATTACCCTTTTGTATTAGAGGTTTTAAAACGTTAAAATACGCTAACATAATTCCAAAAAAAAACAAAACTGAATTATTTTTAAAATAATTCATGTCACTTTAATCAACCGTATACCGGAATCTAGTAGAAATTTGACACATAACATGCCAAAATCACGGGGTTGCATGATCGTAAGTGATCATCGCACAAATGAATGCCTAGAAGATCTTTCCAGAGTATCTCTGCGCCTCTGTCTAGCAGTGTTGAAATCTGCCAGCAAAGGAATGTTATTATTAATCAAATTTTACAAAATATTTACCACTAATTTACAGAGACTTAGAGAAGAATAAAGGGCTTAGTACTTAGCGTTTCGCAAATCAGGTACTCAATTACGTGATGAGCCATCGCAAGCTACCTCATCATATTAATATTGGAGGGCTTACGAGCATCCAGCCCCGAGAGCTTTCGCCGAGTCCATATGTCAAATTTCCACTAGTTTCCGGTATACATCAAGACTTAACACTAAAGGGGCATTTATGGTTCATCCGGTTAATGAGTGCTTTTGCTCATGCAGATGCAGTAGTCTCAATTTAAAATATTCCATATCTCGAAATCCGTATGCTTGTCGTGACATCGTCTTGATTTTGTTGTTGATTCCCTCGATTTTCCCATTGCTTATCCGATGCTTGAAATAATTAACCAACCCTTTCGCATGCCCTAAAAGAGTCCTTCCAACCTTAATTAATGGCTCTAGGCCGCTCTCAAAAACGTCCCAGAGCCAACGCACAAGAAAGCTCGATGCACTTTCTTGTGTAGATTGTTCCCAGAACAGTCGAAACTGCTCCTTTAAGGTGTGAGCAATTAGGAGGGGGGCATTGATATCGAGAAGAGCCTGTAATCCCTCTTGAGCAGATTTATCCAGCGCGCTGCAATTCCTGAGGAGAAGAAATCGTTTACCTTTCACAACCTTCCGCGATGTTTGGTCAAGACAGTTCTGCTGCTGCCGTCGAATCTCATCCAAGGCTTTATTTATTAGGGCATCCACATGAAAGTGATCGAACACGATATCTACCTTTGGCAGGATTGATGTTACGGCTGACGCAAAAGGACCGCTCATGTCCATAGCGATCGCCTTAAGATTTTTTGCCTTTGCAGCCAATTCTCTGAGGAATGGGGTCACATCATGTTTTGATCTACCCTCGACGGCATGAAGAATACGCCCCGTTCGAATGTCTACAAAAATTGTCATATAATTATGACCTTTACGTATGCTGAATTCATCAATACTTAAGAACTCCAGCTCGCTGAAAGGGATCTCTTGGTACTTCCTCTTCAGATGATCCTTATGGATGTTTTTAACCAAATCCCAACCGACTCCAAGAAATCGAGCTACTCCTAAAATCGTGCCTATTGTAATAAGGCAGAGGACATACTCCACAAAAGCACGGACCATTCGTTGTTTACCTTGAATAAAGTCCGGTACCGGCCAAGAACACTTACCGCAATCACGGCAAGAAATCCTACTCAAGGTCAGATACAAAAAGCATGGCATTTTTCCCCAAGGAACCATGCGTAGCTTTCTACATTTTTGTCCCCGAAAACATACATTGTTTCCTCCGCATCTTTGACAGGAGGGATTATTCCGGGAGGTTTCAGCGTGGAAAATTATCTTCCCACCTGCATACTCCGTTGAATGGCACTCGACATTTTGAATTCCGAACAGATATAATAACGTTGCAGTAGACATGATTTTCTCCCGGTGTGGTAACCAAGAGATAAATTATTGTTTACTGCATTTTATTATCTACCCTATCTTACGCACCGATTTTCCGGATGAACCGCATTTATCTGGTTGCTTTTGTTTGCCGGACGATGCCGTATCAGGTCTCCTTTTATAGCGAATACTATATGCTCGCGACTAACTGTTGATATTAAAGCAATGCGAAATCAGCCGCGGTGAACGATCGAAAGCAACCCAATATAATAAAATGAGATTACTTTCGATCGGTCTACTCCAAAGCAGTCGCGCAGTCGTAATATGAATTAGCTAGCGGCGCATAGTGTAAAGAAATATTAGTGGTAAAAAATGCGCAGAGCCTTTTTGATGGCAAATGATACGCAGATGAGTTTTAACCTTGAAACCATAAGCACACATGTCAGCAAAACTCCCACTTTGCATAGAGATGACAAGTATATCCTCTCTTTACCCTGTCAGATCGATGCCAACCCTGCAAAAGACTGTTAAAGGGGAAAAACTTTCCCCTAGCGAATTTGATGAAAGGCTGCAAAAGATCATCACTGAAGTTGGCCTCTGTACCGGCAACTATGCTGGAAGCCTGAACCACCACATTTTAGACTTCCTGCGCAAGTGCAGACCCAACTTCAAATCTAATGCATATTTATGCATTATAAAAAGAGCCTTGGGCCCCGCTATCAAAAAACCCACTTTCCACAGTTTTATTTCCACGCTTGAAAAAGACCTTGTCGTCATCGAAAGCGCGCTTTCCCTGATACCAGCAGATACGCGCCAAGAGGCTTTGGACTGCGTCTCGGCTTTTTTCCTAAACGGCAATAGCGACCACCGGACAGTTTTGGAAACTTTAAACAAATTGCCGGCCGAAGAAGTGGCTGAAGTCCTCAATTTCACCTCGGCCTTGAACAAAAGTGAAGATAGCTTTACTAATGAGCTGCTTAACGAAGTGGCGGCACTGCCTGCCAAAAATCGACGTACCTGCACAACACAAGTTGTTGATTTAAAAGACAAGCTGCCGAGTACATTCCAACGTACCGCCGTGCTGCATACCCTAGGGATTGTACCTGATGCCGACAAGGAGAAAGCAGCCCCCTACCTGGCTGACGTTTTTGCTGGCTTAACGAATTTTCATTTCAGGGACATCTACGCATATACTCTCCCGCTTGATAGTGGACAGGTTCATCCATATGTCAGCATGATTATTCCGATCGCCAATGATGCAAGTCTCCATCAGACATCTCATGAGGAGCAGAAATCTACTACCACCCGTCTGGACATTAATCTCGATATTATTGATGACGCGTACCTGGAAAGACTGAATGACTTACGGCAGGAGTCTGTGACCAAAATATGCTTCTACAATGATGAGGATGCATTGGAGAATTCCGATCATTTGTATAAAGTAGCACTCTCATGTGAAGATAAGCCAAAGCCTGCCTATGCCTGCATCCGCGAGATACTGGCCACCATCAATGAGGATGAACGGGCTGATCTCATCAAATGCGCAGCCCCGCACATATCACGGTTTATAAAAATTTACCAACGCGCCTGCTTTCTACAGGCGCTGGCGTTGATCCCCCCCAATGAACGAGACCTGGCGATGGGCCCTATGGCCTCATTTATCAATTTAAACATCACATGTGTTTGGGATGTCGACAAATTCATCCAAAAACTAAAATCCATACCAGAAACAGCACGCACAGACTTGCTGAAGCGCCATGACAGCGATGAGAGTGAACTCTTTAACTTCTGCGAGGATACTGGTAGCCATTGAACGCATCAGCAGCATTCACCACCGAGGCACAGAGAGCAAAAACCAATGTTATTCTTCATCTATCATTGTCGCTTACCAACCGCCCTTGGGTTGATTGTTGCTGAGCTCTGTTAGGAGCGGCCATATTTGTAGCCCACGGTGTAGCGCCGACAGGCGCAAACCGTGGGTTATAAAAAAAATAATCCAGCCCCAGTGTGGCGTTATAATTTCATCCTCGTATGCCGCACTTTTATATGAAATGCCCAAGCTGAAAATATAACGCCCCCTTGGGGCGGGGTGTTTTTTTATAATCACCCACGGTTTGCGCCTGTCGGCCCTATACCGTGGGCTACAAATATGGCCGCTCCTAACAGAGCTCAGCAACTTGAGCACTACCGCGAAGGTTATCGTTTTTGATAATTTGTGGTGAATGTTGCTTGTCTTTGCGCTCTTTGCGTTGAATCGAATTCACGTCTTAATACAACAAATACGATGAGACCAAACTACACCCTTGCACGTCGGCGGTAAATTTTTTCTGCCATTCGGCTTAAAGACGCTGGTAAAAATTGTGCCAAATTGAAACAATGTCTTGCTATGATGACATCTTTAAAGAGCTATCTCCTTTATTTCTGCCTGTGCATGACAGTGTTTACCACTGCCGGCATAGCCGCACCAATAAACCCTTGGGAGTCTACGCAAAATTTGCCTGTGGCCTATCAAGGGCGTTTCCGCGCGCTGGATTCGGCGGCAAAGCTTTGGCTATACGACTACTATCATAAGGACAGGCTTAAACAAGCCGATCTAACCGCTTTCCATTCTTCGGACGGCTCGCCAGTTGAGCTGCTGTGGAGATTTCATTTTCTAGGCCACCGCCAGTTCGACGATACCCCCCTCTTCTGGCTACATTATGCCGCTGTCAAATCGCTGCTGAAGCTCGATAGCCACACTGATCGTTTTAGCTACCATGAGCTCTCGCAGGCCATCAACAATGACCAGGTAAGCAACCTGCAGCTGATGGACTACTTGCTCTCCTACGAATTTGCGCGCAACTATCTCTCTGCCGCCAATCGGTCGCGCAGCGAAAAAAGCGAAATAACCTCCCTTGCCAGTGGCCTGTGGCTGTCCTTGCGTGGCGATGCCTTAATCGTCGCTGCCGCCCCACCCACCATCCCCTGGCAGTTCTTAAAGCCCGGACACATCGTCGCTGCCGACGCCCGCGCCAGACTATCGACCATAGAAAAGCAGCATAAACCCGCTGCCGATGAAATCATGCAGCTCATGCAAGCCATGCATGGCTACGCCGAAAGCCTGGGCGCCGTACAGTCCAATGAGACAATTTCCCAAGCATTGATGACACTGGAAAAGCAGCACACCGCTCCCCAAGAGATATTCCAGATACTGGAAAACCGCTCCCCCTTGCTGTCGCGCCTGCAAAAAGCCGGCAGCACCCTTAAAATGCTCCCCTCACGCCAGCTGGCCGGCGAATGGCTATCCCTGCATGCGCTAACAGTAGTCGTCTATCATCCCCAACAGCGCAAGCCCGTGCTGGCAGAAAATTTCACCACCTTTGCCGATGACGATTTCCACCGCCTGCGCACAGCCTACATGCAACTGGAAGCTGCCGCCAGGGCATTTTATGGGGCGGCTGCCGTTGCCGACTCGACTATGCTTGAGCAAGCCATCGCGCACTTTGTGGAAATTTATAGCGCCGCCTATATAGCCTTAGCCAACACCCCCTTTAAACAGGCTTCGGGTAAAGAGCTGCTATACCCTTCGCTTAAGCAACTGCAGGCCGAAAGCTGGTACTATCGTTTGCCCTTAATCGAAATAAGTATCGTGGCCTATTTCTGTGCGCTGCTGCTGTTCCTGGCGGCCTACCGCCTGAAAAAGCACGCCATCGAACGCTTGGGCTTTGCCATCCTATTAATAGGTTTTCTACTGCATACCGCCGTGCTGGCGCTACGCTGCTATGTGCTGCAGCGTCCGCCTGTATCCAATATGTTCGAAACACTCATCTATGTGCCCTGGATTGCACTTGTGGTGGGATTGATATTCTATGTCGCCGCGCGCCAGCGGCTGGTGCTCTGCGCTGCCTGCCTGACGTCGCTGGCTTTACTCGTTTTGCTAAAGCTGACACATATCGATGCGCGGCTTGAAAATGTGCAGGCGGTGCTGGACTCGCAGTACTGGCTGATTGTGCATGTGCTAATGGTGGTGGGCAGCTATGGAGCCTTCGCCGTCTGCGGCATCCTCGGCCATGCCTTCGTGCTAGCCTTGTGGCAGGCAAAACAGGAGAATGCCGTAACGCAGCTGATCGCGCGCGGCATTTTGCATACCATGTATGTCGGCGTGGCCCTGCTCATCCCCGGCACAATTTTGGGCGGCATCTGGGCGGCTGAAAGCTGGGGACGGTTTTGGGATTGGGATCCGAAAGAATCATGGGCTTTTATTTCGGCATGTGTGTATGTCTTGGTCATACACGCCTATACCTTCCAACGCATCCGCGATTTCGGTTTGGCGGTGGGTGCCATCGGAGGCTTGATGGCCATCAGCTTCACTTGGTATGGTGTAAACTATATTCTAGGCACGGGTTTACATAGTTACGGTTTTGGCAAGGGAGGCGAAAGCTCCTATTTCATCTACCTTGCCGTCGAGTGTTTATTTATAATGACGGCCTTTCTCTTGGTAAAAAACAAAAAACTCCTTGAAAGGAAATAAAACTTTCAGGTATACAAGCTATATTAATAGCTATATCTTGTTAAACATCAAAGGATTGTAATGAGACATATCAAAAGCGAACGGCTTAAGAAGCTTGAAATAGAACTCAACGACCTGGATCAATGGCTCAAGCTTGGCCTCGTGCCGAAAAAGGACATTGAAAAGCATAAAGAAGAAATTCTGGCCATCCATGCCAAGATCGAAGAGGAAAAAGAACGCCTGCAGTTCCTTAAGGAAAGTGGCGAAGCCGAGGAATATGTCACACCAAAACGCGCCTCGGCCCGTACCGGCTATACCGAAATGCCGACCATCCCCGATATCGACATGGGCGATACCGCCGGCGGCTTGACCGATACCGGTTTTGACGTAGAAACAGAAGCCGGTGAAGTCGAAAGCTCGGTGATCGAAGAGCGCGACGACGCCGACGACGAAAAGGAAGCCGACGAAGAAGAGGAGGAAGACGACTCTTTCTTCAGCGACAAAAACCGCTGGCGCCGCGGCGGCATCATCGATCCCGATGCCGATGAGTGGTAGATAAGTGGTAGTTGAGTGGTAATCGTAAACGACGCTGACATCAGTTTATACTTTCACATACCCTTCTGCACCAAGAAATGCGATTACTGCCATTTTTATGTGCTGCCCGATAAAGAACCCTTTCATAAGCTGCTTATGGAAGGGCTTCTGCTTGATATCGACCTCTGGGCACCACAGCTGATAGGCAAGAATCTGATTTCGATCTACTTCGGCGGCGGCACGCCGTCTTTACTTGGCGCCGATGCCCTGGCTAAGCTGCTGGACAAGGTGCGCAGCTATCTGCCTTTTGATGAAAAAAACATTGAAATCACGCTGGAAGCCAATCCCGAAACCGTCACAGCAGCGCTCATGCGCGCCTATGCCCAAGCCGGCGTCAACCGGGTCAGCATCGGCATCCAAACCCTTGATGACGCCCTGCTGAAAAAATTAGGCCGCTGCCACCATGCCTCAACGGCCATAAGCGCCATCGAAACGACAGCTGCGGCAGGTATTTCCAATATTTCGATCGATCTTATGTACGACATCCCAGCGCAGACGCTGGCATCCTGGCAGAACACCCTGCAGCAGGTCGCCCCGCTGCCTATCACCCACCTTTCACTCTATAACCTGACCATTGAACCCCATACCGTCTTCTTTAAATACCAGGAAGCCCTGCGCAAAGAGCTGCCCGATGCCGAATCAAGTACGCTGATGTATGAAATGGCGGTGGCAACCTTACAGGAATGCGGTCTGCTGCAATATGAAATTTCGGCCTTCGCCCGCGCTGGCAAATACTCGCGCCATAATACCGGCTATTGGATCGCCCGTCCATTCTTGGGCTTCGGCCCTTCGGCCTTCAGTCACTGGCAAGGCCGCCGCTTCCGCGCTGTCGCCCATCTCAACCGCTATGTGCAGGCGCTGCGCGAGCACAAATCCCCTATCGACTTCTCCGAAGAACTAACAGAGGCACACAGCCGGCGCGAATTGCTGGCCATAGCGCTGCGCCTTAGGGATGGCGTGGACCTGTCTAATTTCGAACGGCGCCACGGCGCGCTCGACCAGGAAACGGTCGTTAGCCTGCAGCGGCTGCAACAGGACGGCCTGCTGCAAAGGCACGACAACACCGTCTCCCTGACCGACCGCGGCGTGCTCTTCTACGACACCGTCGCCGTCGATCTCATCTAACGGAGCATGAACGTAGATTTCAGCCTGCGCTTGCTAGGGCGGGTGATTAACCCGCAATTCCTATCGTTTATCACACGGCCGAAACTAGGAAGATGGCGCTCTTTTTCTCCAGATTAGGCAACGGGCTTTTCTTCCACAAGGCGATGCTTTGTGACAAAACGCCTTGAGTGGGCAGCGTCAGATCCCAGGCCACGCACAGCAGGGTCTTCTCGTTTAGATTTGTTAGCAAGGATTCCAGCATGTGACTGTTGCGGTAGGGCACTTCGATGAAGATCTGCGTCGAACGCTCACCCCTTGATCTGCGCTCAAGTTCCTTAATTTCGCTGTCGCGATTTTTCGGCTCTTTATCAAGATAGCCGCCAAAGTAGAAGCGCTGTCCCGGCATGCCAGAAAGCATCAAGGCCAGCATGATCGAGGACGGCCCTACGAAAGCCTGCACGACGATGCCGCTTTGGCGCGCCCGGCTGACAAGTTTTGCACCCGGATCGGCCACGCATGGCAATCCGCCGTCTGAAATAAGTCCCCAGCGCTCCCCGCGGCGGATAGGCTCAAGCAAAAAATCGATGTCTGCATCCGGGGTGTGCTCGTTGAATAGCGCCATCGGGATGTCGTTGGCAGGCTTCTTGGTGTTGAATCGTCCGAGAAAACGGCGCCCCGCACCGGCACTTTCGGCAATCAAGCCGTCGAGGGTGGCCACAGCCTTATCGACACTGGCAGGCAAAAAGGGTTCGTGATGCTTCACTTCGCCTAGCACGTTTGGCAGTAGCAGCAAAGCCGGTTTTAAATTTGAGGATGCATCAGTAGTCATAGTAGCTAAATCCTTATATCATGGTAAGTTTAATGATGAGCATTTCCGTCAGGAAATCGGGATCGATGGCGCTGTTTTTAGCTTGCAGCTCGGCCTCATCGATAGCGAGCAACCCCTTCCTGAAACGCGACATGCCATACGTCTGAGCCTGACGCAAATGGCGGTCCAAAATCGCCCCTTTCATATATGGAAACTCCTGCGTCACATCGGCCGCAGTGCCCCCTTGGGCCATTAGCGTGCAGACCTGGTATTCGGTCTGGAATTGTGAGCGGATCTGGCGCAGCAGCGCAATCACCGCCGTCCCATCGTTAAGCAGGGCCTTGCTGATGCGCAAAGCCGACGTGGCAGCATTGTTAAAAATGGCCTCGCCGAGCTGCCAGCCGTTGTCCTGATTAATGCTGCCACATAGCGCCGCCACATCGCGTTCATCGATAAGCGGACGCTCCCCCACATAACAAGCCAGTTTCTGCAGTTCGGTCTGCAGCAGGGCCTGGTCGGCGCCTAACTGTTTGACCAGCAGCTGGCAGGTGCTGGCCGTCATCTGTTTCCCCAGCCTTAGCGTTTCAGCACGCAGCCATTCGGCCACGATTTTCTCACGCTCCCACGGCTTGTCTTCGGCGATATCCAGCACCACGCCGACTTTTTCGGCTTTTTTGTAGAAATTGGTGGCGCGGTTGATCGTCGCTGAAACCAGCACCAGACAGGTGGTGCGGTTGGGTGCGGCAAAATAAGCTTCAAACTTGGCAGTGGCATCTTTATTGAAGGCATCGGCATTATGCACTACCACAAGTTTCCTTTTCACAAAGAATGACAGTGCCTCAAGCTCCTGCAGGATGGGCTGCACGTCATGCCGCTCGCCATCAAAGGTCTGCAGGCAAAGATCCGGCGAGGCCTCGCCCTTCAGCGCCAAGCCCACCAGACGGTCGACCGCCTGCTTACGGACAAACGCTTCTTTAGCCAGGATCAGATAGACTTCTGCCAGATGGTTAGGTGCAGCGCCTTCGAGATGCTTTTCAAAAGCCCCAAGATTGGAATACTTCAAGACGACTCACTCATGGTAAACGGTTGCTGCCAGTATAATAAACCTTTGCAATGATGGCAACTTCCGTTATGCAAAAATGGAGAAGAAGTCGCCTCTTATCCACACTGTCGCTAGCGGCTTATGTTCCGCTACACTGGCTGAAAGAGACTAAATAACCTCAATTATTTTAGTTGTATATCAGCAACTCATGCCGTGAAAAGACTCTGAGGATTGGGGTCTGGTTTGTGATTTGTGATTTGAAAGTCCTAAACACATCAGAAAGTCCGATATCTTTCAAATCGCAAATCGCAAGCCTGTCCTCAATCCGTTCAGGCAAAACCTACATTATGCGCTTCTTTGAATGTACACCATAATCTAGTAAGCATTTGACATATTGTACAAGCCAAAGCCTCGGGGTTGCATGACCCATATTGCTGGCTTACGATCATGCAACCGCGGGAGCTTCCGCACTGTCCAATATGACAAATTCTCACTAGATTATGGTATAACCTCTATCACTCATTCATTTGTTTGATGAGGATCAAACATCGAAATCTTTATACTTTCTTAATATTGTTACCACATAATGGCAATGATGCAAATTTTTACATAAACTAATTTTTCTAGCAAACGAACTTAAGGAGATTTTATGACAGTCCAATTTAATCCATATAACGCGGCAAATAGTAGCTATGGGTCGCTTAATCCAGTTTCTGTCTATGATAAAAAACTCAACAATATAGGCTATGCCTTAGCTAAAACCGTCGCAGCTGTTGCAGATATAGCTAAAGCTTTAATTCCGGTAGCCGTAAGCTGTGTGGTCTGTATGGTAGCAAAAGCAGTGTTCAAACCAGATGCCGTACTCGAAAGACAAACCGAGCAACTAGCCGTCATTACGGCAGTAGCAGCCGTCATCTCTTTCAAAGTCGGCAAATTAGCCCATGATGCTGCCGATTGGTGCATTCCTAAGACAAACCAGCTCCCCTCTGCGGATTAAGATAAAGCCTAATTGTTATATATTCATATTTTTAATATTAAAGGACCATCATCAGGATGGTCCTTTTTTATGGGTAAATCGCCACTAGAACCAGGCAATTTCATGCCTATAAAGCGCTCTCACCAAAACCTGAGGCCGCAGACATTGGCATATGGCGCGCCAGAAATTTCTCATCGTAAAATCAAATTTTCATCCTATCATAGTATGAAAATCATAGGGTTTGCTATATATCTGTTCGAATTAATTAAATTACATTCTATTGGAGGATGAAAGATGAGCCTTGGTGAAATTGCTGAATCAAGCGTGAAAGCCTTGTTTGACACAAAATGCGTGCGCAACTTTGAAAGAATGCCATCGAAACAACAGACGGAAATCGCTGTTAAAGTCACCCTATTAGCGCTTGCAGCCGGAATCTTCTGCCGCCTAGCAGATACTTCAACTCTAGGGACGACCGCCGCCATTATCGTTGTGGGCATTGGTGCCTTTGCATATAGTACGCGCGAAGTCACAGCTGGAAATAGAGTAAAAGGTTGGTTGGAAAAAGTTACCGATTAAGATCTTCGCCGGCTTTTAAGGCACGGACGATGCGGACAAAGTAGACGGGATGGACTATGTTAATTGTGTCCGTATCGGCTGCCTCGTCGCATTGTCCACCCTGTCTGCACAGTGCATTCGAGGCGAAAATAAAAAACCCTTCGCAAGTTGCCTTGGAAGGGTTTCTTTGACAGTTAGCGGCAGCCGGATTTGAACCGACGACAGACGGATTATGATTCCGTTGCTCTACCGACTGAGCTATACCGCCATAAACGAAAAATAGCGGGGAAAGGATTCGAACCTCCGACCTTTGGGTTATGAGCCCAACGAGCTAACCCCTGCTCCACCCCGCGTCACATTTTTCATTCTTACGTCGTTGCTAAAAAGTATATCTTAGCAAACGCCCTATTTTCAAACAACCTAAAAACTATAATATTTCAAGAAAAACGGAACAATTGCCTTAGGATGTAAGCAAGGGGCTGTTTTTAATTTGCTGTATTTTTAACTTTAGTAACACCAGTGTCTTGGCGGTGGCGCCGTGCACATCGCCGGTCAGACGTAACCCACCATCGCCTAATGCGTTGCAGTAGCTTTTATCTTGTAACAGACGCAGCAACATATTAGGCAGCTCTTCGATGGCAACTTGCAGTCCGGCTTCATATTCGCGCACCAAATCGACAAGGTCTGGCTGTGAGTGCATATGGGGGCCAAACAGTACCGGCACGCCATACCAGCAAGGCTCTAAGATGTTATGTCCGCCGACTTTTGGCGTATAGCTGCCGGCGACAACGGCGATGTCTGCCAGCTGGTAGCATTTGCATAGCAGTCCCATGGCATCGATCAGGATGACCGGAGCGCTATTCATGGAGCCGTTTTTCTCGCTCAGGCGGCGGAAATTCACATCGCTTTTCTGCAGCAGGGCGGCTACTTCGTTGAAGCGCTCGGGGTGGCGGGGCACGATCATGACTTTGAGTGCCGGCACAACCTTCCATACCTGCGGCAGCATTTTAAGCATCTGCAGTTCTTCAGGATAGTGTGTCGAGCCTATGACAAGCACGGGATCGTTTTCTTTGATGCCCAGCTCAAGCTTCCAGGCGGCAATTTGAGTGGCCGGCAATTTGGCATAATCGCCATCGAATTTGATATTGCCGGTAACGGCAAGTTTCTCTTGCGGGATGCCGAGTTCGGCAAAGCGTTTGCGGTACAGGTTGCTTTGCACGCAGAAGAGGTCGATGCAGGCAAAAAGCCTTTTCGTGAAGAACGACAGCTTTAAGAATCGCTGCAAAGAGCGTGTGGAAAGCTTGCCATTGACCACAGCCACGATCGCACCGGCCTTTTTGGAAGCCGACAGAAAGTTGTACCAAAAGTCGGATTCGCACAGCAGCACAAGATCCGGCGCCGTCCGCTGAATGATCGGTTTGATCACCCAGCCGAAGTCGAAAGGCAAATAGACATGGTAGTCGGCGACTATGGTCCGGCAGGCTTCGGCATACCCTGTCTGGGTGGTAGTGGAAAATACCAGCACAGGATTGTTGAATTCGGCTTTGAGTGTTTTCACTAAAGCCGATACCGCTTTGGTTTCGCCGAGCGAGACGGCATGGATCCATACCAGCGGACGCTCCCCTTTTTCTATGATGGGGAAGCCGCTGCCGAAGCGCTTTGACAGGCTCTGGCGATATTTCCCTTTAAATATCATCTGATAAAGCAGGACCGGGAAATACGCCAGCGCCAATAGCATCAGGCAAATTTCATAGAGCAGTGAAAAAAACATCTCTTATAAATCTTGGTTAGCGTTTATTCCACCTGATATGTCAACACGCTCCATTTGCCGTTCTCTAAATGCAGTGTGACGAGCTCTTTAGCTTCCGGACGATGGGCGAAGGCAGTCTTATAATACATCACCATATAGTCCCCTGCCGGCAGGCCGTGTGGATTTTTCGAGGTGCGCTGGTCCAGCACCTGGCGGGATTTAAGACTACCTAAAGGTTTGCGTGAGCTTGTCATAAGCTTCACCCATTCATCTTTACCTACGGTCGTTTGCATAATGACAGAGGAGTGGTCCCAGCTTTCTGCATACTTGCCTTTATCCAAGAACTCAAGCCAGGTGGTGGAGGCTGACGCTGCGTGTTGCAAAGTACTGACATCGACTTTTTTCGTATCGGCAAAGCATAGGTTAGAGGCTAAAATTGCGGCCATACAGGCCGTCATGGCATAAGTAGCAATAGGCATAATATCATCCCCTTTGATGGTTTTGTCTATTTTGGAGTAAACCTGTTAAAGGGATTTTTAGCAAATAAAGTATTCGGCCATGAAGGGGACATAAATCAAAGCAAGGAGGATACTCAGCACCACGGCCGCTGCGGCTTTGTCCGGATAGCTATGCATCAAAGAAGCCATTACCACCATATTAGCTCCCAACGGCACGATGGCCAGCAGCATCAGCGCTTTATAGATGCTTTCATTAAAAAAATGAAAAAGCTGGCGGTCGCCCTGGATGGTCAGCATGATGAGCAATGGCCAAGCCACGAATTTAGCTAGAAACGTTATACCGATGAATTTGAAATCTAGTTTAAGACTGGATAGGCTGGCCAATCCCAAGCCAATGATCATCATGCCGAGTACAGTATAGGTGCCTTTGATATGGTGCATGAATTCATCAAAGACTTCCGGGATAGGCAGTTGCAAGGCATTGATGAATAAACCGAAGAAAAAAGCGTATAAAGCTGGCAATTTGAGTAGTTTAAACGCGCATTCCTTGGCACTCATCGTCTCTCGTGCAAAGATATAATAGCCGATGGTACTTTCAAAGAAGGTCACTCCCAAAATAGCCATAATATAGAGTCCTTCGCCCTGATCATTGAAGAGCAGGATGGCAATGGATAGTCCAAAATACCCTGTATTGCCGGAACCTGCACTGAATGCTGCCAGACTGCAGGTTGAATCCTGCCAAAGGTAACGTGAAAGGCGATAGAAGACAAGGCATAGTCCGGAGCTCATAAAAAACACCATCACAGGCAAGGTCAACACACTAGTGTCCAGGCGCGTATGGATGATGCCATTGAAAATCACGATGGGATTGATAATATAGAGCATGAGGCGCGCAATCGTATCACGATGGGCATCCAGCAGTCTGCCTGCTATAAACCCCAGGAAGATATAGACATACAACGGGATGATTTTAAAAGCGCATATCGAAAAAAGAGCCATTGGTGCGGCCATGATAAAGTTTAAGCGCTTGTATGTTAACAGATTAAAAAGATAATAGCAATCATTAGTCGTAGACCGCTGCTATGTTTTCGTATTAACCATCCAGCCTGAAAAACGGTCTAGAAATTGGCAGAATTCCGCTATATGCTCTTTAGGAAAAGCATATTTCTTGTCCGCATCCACCAGCACGGCATGGAAACACTGCAACCACACTTGGCGCGCTGCCTCGTCGATGGCAAACGGCAGGTGGCGCTGCCGCATCATGGGCGGCCCATGGCGCTGCTGGTATAGGGGCGGTCCTCCCAGCAAGAAAACAAAAAAGGCCGCCGATTTCTTGGAGGCCTCCACCATATCTTCCGTGAAAAGATGGCGGATCTCAGATTTTGCCAACTCGCGATAGAAATCTTCCAGCATGCTGAAGATGTTAGCCTCCCCCATCTTGGCATAGATCTCAGGGCTCGGACGTTGCTGTGGAGGGCCTTCTGGCGGGATATAGAGCTTATGGCGATGCGGCATGGAAACCTTACTGTTTATTACGATTATTCACATATGCTTGATAAAATTCTTGTAGAAAATGGCATCTAAGGCTAATTTCCTCACAATTACGGTATTTAGGAAATTTACAGGCATCATGCTGACAGAAACCATAACATATGATTGCGATGGCTTAAGCTGCCACGGCTATCTCGCAGCTCCCAATGCCGCCAACAGCCAAAAAAAGCCAGGCATCGTCATCGCCCACGCCTGGCGCGGCCAAGACGATTTCGCCCGCCAAAAGGCGCAGGCTCTGGCAGAACTCGGCTACGTGGCCCTGGCCGCAGATTTATATGGCCATGGCAAAGTGGCAGCCAATAACGATGACGCCCTGCAGCTTATGCTGCCGCTTTTCCTCGACCGCCAGCTGCTGAGACGGCGCATCAATGCTGCGGTCGAGACCCTAAAAACGCATCCGCTGGCGGATGCCAATGCCATCGGCGCCATCGGCTTTTGCTTTGGCGGCCTGACGGTGATCGAACTTTTGCGCAGCGGCAGCGCTGTTCGCGGGGTAGTGAGCTTCCACGGACTGCTCGGCCATACCCTAGGGGAATACAAAGCGGCCCCCGCCCCCGATGCCAAGATCAAAGGGGCGCTCTTGATGCTGCATGGCAATGACGATCCCTCCGTCAGCGCGGCCGATATCACTGCGGCGCGCGAAGAATTCACGCGTAAGGGGGTGGACTGGCAGATGCATCTCTATGGACATACCATGCATGCCTTCACCAATCCGGAAGCTAACGAGCCGCATAACGGCTTGGCATATAATGCCAAGGCCGACAAGCGTTCATGGACAGCCATGCGCAATTTCTTTTCCGAAATATTGACTTAACGAATACAGGATGATCAAATGATGAAAACACGTGGAATTGTGGTCTTAGTCTATGCGGTATTTGTCTTACTCGGCGGCCTGATCGGCTTTGCCAAAGTCCATAGCATCCCCTCTCTGGTGATGGGTGTTACCTTTGCTTTAGCTTTAAGCGCCAGCGCCATCGCTATGCTTAAGGAAATCTGGATCGGATACTATTTCTCGGTTATCTTCACCTTGATTTTAAGCGTGTTCTTCACCTATCGGCTGGTATTGACGCAGAAATTCATGCCGGCCGGCCTGATGTGCATCCTCAGTGTGGTCGTCTTGGCCACCCTCTTCATCAACAAAAAGAAAAGCTAATTCTCCGAAAACAGACTGAGCGGACGAAGCGGATGGCATACCGAAAAAAATCCCTTGCATAGTTACTATGCAAGGGATTTTGCATTTATTGTCCATGCCCATTCATAATGAGAGCAAAAGCATGATGTTGTTCACATGAACATTATTCAAACTCACATATTTTTATTTCTTCAATCAGATTCAAACTATGGAACTCAACAAGCAGTATACCATGATCTGGTGAGAATTTTACATATTAGACTGCGCGAAAGCTCCCGCGGTTGCATGATCATAAGCCACCCAATATTAGTAATATGGGGTGGCTTACGATCATGCAACCCCGGGGCTTTGGCGCGTCCACTATGTCAAATTCTCACTAGAATCATGGTATAACTCGAAAAATAAGGGTGACTGTCAGCGGCGATAAGCGCCAATTTTTTCACACTTGACAACAACCTCTTTGAATTCCAAGATAAAGACATATTGATTAAAGGAAAAAACTGTGAAAACATCAACGCTTTGCCAGCCGCCAATTGCCGATGCTACCCCGTCAACACAGGGCAAGCTTGGCTATTACCTGACGACTGCCGCACTGTTTGCTGCCTTCATCCTTTCCATCGTTTCGTGGCTGCGCCTCTGCTCACAAGCTTGCCTTGAAAGCCATAACTACCGCCTGTATGGATTCACCTTTGAAGAGGTAGGGCTGCTTTTTTTTCCTGTGTTGCTCGTCACCCACCTGTTTTCCAGGCGCTTTGCTGTGCTGCATCATTTGTTGGGCCTGATGCTGTGCGGCGCGCTCGGCGCCGAACTGATGTTTATCTATCTGCAAAAGTATGTCATCGGCGCCTGGTGTCCTTTATGCCTGTCGATTGCCGCCGCGCTGGCGGTGGCCGGTTTCACTTACTTTTATGTTTATATCAGCAACTTCAAAATGCTGCTTCAGCAGCGGGATAGAGGTATCATGAGTCATATTTTTAAAGGCTTTACCGGTACATTTGCCCTGGCCGCGGGCTTCATCATCGCTTTTGGCGGCATCAGCAAACCTGATGAGCTGCGCGCTGAACAGGAGACTGTCAAGCAACAGATGGCGTTCGGCAATCTCAATAGCGCCATTGAAGTGTATGTCTTTACCGACTGGGAATGCCCCGCCTGCCGCTCCCTTGAACCCATGCTTGAAAAAATGGCACCTGCCGTGATGCAAAAGGCCAGGCTGACATTTGTCGACGACCCCGTGCATGCCGCCACCTTGAATTTCACCCCATACAACCTCTCCTTCATGATCAACAATAAAGCCAACTATTTCAGCCTGCGCCAAGGTTTGACGGAGCTTGCGCGGCAGACCAAGACGCCAAAAGATGCGCAAATAGAAGCATTAGCCAAAGCTCGCGGCCAGAAATTTACCGAGCTCAATTATGGCGATGTGTCTGTCGGTTCCAAATATTTCGATCACCTGATTCGCCATTATGATGTCGAAGGCACGCCGACTGTGGTGGTCGCCAACAAGACAAATAAGAAAAGCAAAAAACTCGAAGGCTCAACTGAAATCACCCAGACAAATGTTTTGAAGGCCATCGCCGATTTATCCATTAGCTCCGGTGCTCATTGAAAATGTTATGGACGATATGGACCACGGTATCGTGGCCCATATCGTCCATCTCAGTCCATACCTAGCTTCGCCCTTATTGATAACCGAAAAACAGTTCATTATTTCTATTTATTTCTATTTCTATTGTATTTTGTTATCCAATGTGGTAAACTTTTTCATTTACCCTTGTTGGAGTTATGGTTTCTGTAAGCAATCTTTCTATGCAGTATGGCGGCAAAATCTTATTTAAAGGCGCCTGCCTGCAGCTGCTGCCTAAAAATCACTATGGCCTGGTGGGCCCCAACGGCGCCGGCAAGTCCACGCTGCTGAAAATCATCACCGGCGAAATCGTTTCCGACTGTGGCGATATCGCCATCCCGACATACCAGACGATAGGCACGTTGAAGCAGGATCATTACATCTACGACTCCTATGCCATCCGCGATGTCGTCGTGATGGGCAAGCCTCGCCTATGGCAGGCCATGCATCACAAAGAGACGCTTTTGCAGAAGCCTGAATTTACCGAAAGCGACTGTGATGAACTTGGCAACTGTGAAAAGATTATCGAAGAGTTCAACGGCTATTCGGCGCATAGCGCGGCTTCACAGATCCTGGATGGACTAGGCATTTCCCTTGCTGTACACGAACAACCCATGCATATCCTATCGGGCGGCCATAAGCTGAGAGTCTTGCTGGCCCAACTGCTGTATAGCGATCCTGATGTGATGCTGCTGGATGAACCAACCAACCACTTGGACATCTTCTCCATCCGCTGGCTGGAAGAATACCTGCAAAATTTTCCCGGCACGCTATTGCTGAGTTCGCATGACCGCCACTTCCTGAATGCCGTGTGCACACATATCGTCGATCTCGACTACGGCACCATCACCACCTATACCGGCAATTACGACGCTTTCGAAAGAATCAAAGCCGAAGCCGGCATCCAGAAAGAAGCCCAGCTGCTCAAGCAAGAGAAACGCAAAGACGATATGATGGATTTCGTCGAACGCTTCGGTGCCAAAGCCACCAAAGCCAAACAGGCCCAATCGCGCATGAAAATGGTCGAAAAGCTCGAAGCTTCGATGGAGAGCATGGCCATCCAGCCAACCTGCCGCCGCTATCCCAAGCTATCGTTCGACCTATGCCGTCCTCCGGGAGCCGTGGTACTCAAAATCAACGCCCTCGCCAAAAGTTATGGCGAAAAACAGGTGCTGCACGACGTCTCGCTGGAAATCGAACGCGGCGAACGCGTGGCTTTCGTCGGCGCCAACGGCATCGGCAAATCCACCTTGCTAGAAATCCTCACCGGACATCAGACCGCCAATGACGGCACCTTCAGCTGGGGTTTTGAGACACATTGCGCCTATTTCCCGCAGGACCATGCGCGTGAAGTGCATGGCAAATCGACATTGCTCGACTGGCTCGGCAACTTCGACTCGCAGGCCACCAGGGAGACATTGCAGAAGGTGTTGGCGCGCTCGCTCTTTTCAGGCGATGAGGTCAAAAAAACCGTGGCCATCCTAAGCGGCGGCGAAACCGCCCGCCTGATCCTGGCCAAGATCATGCTCGTCAAACACAACGTCTTGATATTCGATGAGCCCACCAACCACTTGGATATGGAAGCCACCGAAGCCCTGATCGAAGCCCTGGACAACTATCCCGGTACAGTACTGTTCGTCAGCCATAACCGCTATTTTGTAGAAAAGCTCGCCAAGCGCGTCATCGAGATGACACCAGAAGGCGTCAAAGACTTCAAATGCACCTATCCCGAATATGTGGAAAAGCGCGAGCTCGATCACCTGGATGTCACCAAAGCCCTCCGCCGCGCCCCTGCCCAAACCACCGCGCGCACGGGCGAGAATAACAAACAGAATTATACCGATCAGAAAAAGCAGCAGCGCCAAAAAGACCAGCTGCAGAAAAAAGTCGCCGCCGCCGAAAAGCAGTGCCACGCCATCGAGATTTCTCTCAAAAATTTAAATGACAAGGTCTTCGACGAGTCCTTTTATAAAAAAGCCCCCAAGCACGAACAAGATAAAATCCTGGCCGAAAAGGAACAACTGGAAAAAAATCTGCAAGTGTTGATGCATGAATGGGAACAGGCCAGCGAAGCCCTCCAGCAAAGCTAAATTGAACCACCGCGAAATAGAGTGATCGAACAAACCGATGAACTATGCACGCATAAATGTTTATCACTCCACTGCGCCTCTGTGACTCTGTGGTGAACCCAT
>CAWHMU010000018.1:0-74985 GCA_963830365.1 uncultured Chlamydiae bacterium | reverse complement strand
GCGCATCCTGCGGCTGTCCCCTGAAAACTATCACCAGCAGCTGGCAAACTATCTGGTGCTGCGCAGCTATCTGCGCCAGCAGGAAAAGAATGTATCGGTTTCTGAAGCAGGTGCTGTGGGGCAATCTAAAGCCACCATCATCGATTTGCGCCTGTCCGAGCTGGCCTTCATCGCCGAAGATCACTAACCCAAATTCAATGGGCTGGCGTAGCTCCCTAGCATTGATAAAGCATTGGCGACGATAGTGACAGTGCGCGTTAGGGCAAGGAAAAAGTCCGCAGTAAGGTATTATTTACCCTGTTATTAAATGTTGTCATATTTTATAGTTAATTCCATGAATATTTGTATTGCCACTTAATATGCGAAAGGTGAGTTATTTTCTGGTTAGGCAATTATTAGCATTCTTGTCTGTTAAGGAATGCTCTCATATTAATCTATCCACAGGTTAATCTATTCATAGGCCCTTGAACAATTAGCGAGAAAATTATGACTGTTACAGCAGCAGGCTCAGCAGCAACCGTTTCCGAATCCGACGCTCTATATAGCCGAGCGTTAACAGAATTCTATGTCTTGAGGGAAAAGATGAAAGATATTCTGCAAAAGTTCAGTACAGAGAGCGACACGCTGTCCAACGAGCTTACTAGCTTGGGCAAAGAAATTGTTAAAATTGTTCTGCCGTTAAAAATCGAAGATGTCCAAGGAATCAAGGACAATCTTAAAGCCAACATAAATAAATTAGCAGCCATCCTCGTTAACCCGCTTGATAGAGCTCAGCTAAAGCTGCCAATACTGGCCAGCGATGATCAAGTGTGGGAAGAGTGGGTGCTTAAGGATTTCCAGCGGCTTTCAAAATTATCTCCATTTGACGGTAAGGAACTTTCCGCAACCAAAGTCCACGAATTTGCCATCGCCATATTAGCGTGGCTGCCAACTGCAAGTTCCTTTATCACAGGAAAATCAGATTCAATGGCTATAATCGCCTTCCAAAGTGCCCCTGCCATACATTTAATAGAATCGCCTGAAGTTAAAGACACCGGCATGGCCATGTGTCAGCATGCCAATTATCATGCACTTGCAAAAAAGGCTCTGACCTTAAAAAAATTGATGGCTTTGCAAGCAATGATGCAAAGTTCGGGCAATGTTTTTTCTCAAGCCACACAAATCATTGTAAGCGGTACCAAAGCTGATCTGGCAAAAGCCGCTGCCGCTGCCGCGGCGATAGAACAGAAAATTACAGAGAGTGTGCAGGAGATGTCGGCAAGGGATAAAAGAACCGCTGAAATGCTGGGTGTTCAGCTGGACAAAGGAAATAATCACTTGCAAACCGCCAGCACTGATTTAACGGCTGCCCAAACCCGATCCCGGCAATTAGCCGCCGAGCTGCGCTCCCTCGGCGTAAATAACTAACGAAGGAAATTCATATGATGGCCTTACCTGCAGGAACAATGACGGTAGCATATTCAACTTCAACCGTGACATCCCCTTTAGCAACTTCTGAAGAAAAAAGCTCCTTAGCAAGTCCTGATGAGGCTGCCTCTTTGGCGCTTATGCAGAATATGTTCGCCGTGGCAGGAGACACCGATAATTTTCTGCAGGAGCAAATCGCGAAAATCGAAGAGGCTTTTAGAAAAAGCCAGGCAGAAGATAAGAGTCATTTTCAAGAATTGGAAAAGATAAATTCCGAATTGCGAATTGCCCTTACCCAAACCGTATCTCAAAGCAGAACCGCCGCCGCCGCCCGTGAAACTGAAGTGGAAAGTCTTCAAGCCCAAAATCGCGCCTTAAAAATGCAAGCTGAAGCCTTAAGCCGCGCGAAATCTAGCACAGGCGCTGCCACCAGTGCTGAGCGGGTTGACACTATCTCTGATGTGCAGCAGGAGTTAATTAGGCATATAGACAAAGTCTCTATTAATTGCACCACGACGATGAATAGGTTGTCACAGGATATGGCTGGCCAGTATGAGTGGACAAGATCGATATCCAATTTTACAAATGCGCTATCAAAAGCCCAAGATGGTCTGGGTACAAAAGTTGAATCTATATTTAAGTTATTTGATTCCATTCGCAACAATCAGTCAAATTTAGCCAGTCAAAACTCTGAAAAAAGTCTAGGTAATGCTGTCACAGATGTATCTAAGTCAATAAAATCACATCACGATTGGATAGCATCGATATCCGATTTATACAAGGGCTTAAGTGAACGCGTCGACGCTTTAGCCAAGACACAAGCAAGCTCTGTCAGTAATGACTATGTAAACAATTTAGCTGAAAATATGCGGAAAAGTTATGCCCTAGTGCAATCCATGCGTGAGAGCGGAGTCAAAGCCACAGAAGCTCAGAATAATTGGATAAAAACTATAGATACGACATTAAGTAAACGCGTAGACGTTCTAGCCAACGAGCAAGCCAGCTTCGCCAAGGCAACGGATTTAAAAACGGTACTTGATTTTGCTACCACCAGTTCCAATATTCAAAGTGGCATCGGCAAAACGCTACAAACCCTACAAGAGGCATTTAAAGCGCAACAGGCTTTGCTAACATCCCTTGTCAATCAACAGAATTCAACATCCGAGGCTAAAATCCAGCAACAGTTGAATGAAGAACGCTTCAAATCGCTGCTTGAGGCTAGAGATACGCTAGCTGAAATCCAAAACGTCACCAACGCACGCCTTGATGTTGTATTCAACACGCAAGCCGGCGTTGGCGCAGCCATGAACACTCTAAAGAAAAATATGGATGCGCTAGCTGATTTTCTTAGTAAGCTGACCGGCATGTCTGATCTCCAGAACAAACGCATGGATAGCTTAGCTGCCGATGGTAAAGAGTCTCAAAAGGCCTTATCTGACCGCATCACACATCTGGAAGGTCTGAATATAGCCTCTTCAGAAAGAGCTGACCGTCTGGAGAAGCTTGTGCTTGAATCGCTTGCCAAAAATGAGCGTTTGGAAAAGCTCTTGATGGAATCTACAGCCAGAAATGAACGCTTAGAAAAAGCTTTACTGAAGATGGAACAAGAATGAGCAGCTGCACAGGCTCCAGGATGGCGACATTTAGTATCCGTTCACGGGCTCTGAAATTAGACGTCAGGTCATTTAGCCTGAGATGTTTGTTTTACCTATGGCGTTGCCCTAGGTGGAATATATAAAGAACTCAGGCTGAAGGCCTGATGTATGGTTTCTGACTCCATGAATAGATAGAATATTTAATTTAATATCGAGGCAAACAATGACTAGCAGTTCACTAACAATGACCATGCAAGCACCCGCACTAGCTAACATGGCAGCATCGATGTCATTGACCCTCATGGTGCAAAAGCCTGAGCTTAAGTCTTTGAAAGACTGGCACGCTGCCTTTGACCGCTTAGCGGAAATTTCGATTAATTTCGAAGAATTGAATGATGAAACATCGGTCAAGTTGTTTGCCTGGACAGCCAAAATTCTTAAAGTCGATTTGCCGCAAGAGGCGGAAATGGAGGAGTTCAAAGCATGGACAGAGAGTGGCAGAGAAGCCATTAACGAACTGGCACTTGACATTCTCATCAACCCGCTTGATCGAGCCCCATTGAAGGAGCCTATGTTGGGCAGCGACGGCTGGGTATGGGAGAAATGGATTTTAGACGACTATCAAACCTTCAGCAAAACCTCGCCTTTTGATGGCAAAGCGCTTTCTGCAAAAGTGCATCAATTTGCCCAAGAGATGTTGGCCTGGATGGAGTCGGTAAAATCTTTAATAGGTGATACTGCTTCTACCAGCTGTATTTCTGCTGATGTTGCTTCGTCAACTACTGCGCCGCGTTATTTAGATCGCGCCATCCTCGGCAACAACACTGCAAACAACCCGCTCAAATTTTTCAATTATTATAACCGGGCGCAAAATGCTATCTTACTAAAAAAGATCAAGCACCAAGCAGAGATAATCAAGCAGGCGGCCGTGGATACGGCCCTGTTCAAAGAAGAGATACGAAAAGCCAGCAAAAAAGATATCGAAGCGGCCAGTCTAAAGCTTAAAGAGCAGGAACAGAAAATCGGCGAACGCATCGAAAGCATGGCTGAAAACAACAAAAAAACAACCGATAGCCTGCATGCCCAAATCCAGGGCGTAAAGCAATTATGTGATGAGAGCGAACAGAAGCGCGCCGAAGTGGAAAAGACATGCGCTTCGCAAAGCGCGCAAATCCAAGCTATTCGCGCCGCCTATGCCAGGCAAGCCCAAGAGGTCGCTGCCTTGCACCAACAGGCAAATAAAAAGAGACGTGGTTGTACAATTTGTTAACTTTAGCTCAAACAAAAAAATACTAAACATGTAAAGGAATTTTTCATGTCCAGTTCGATCTCAGGCAGTCAGTCATCAATGGTGCCTCAATACCTCATAGACGGCGCCGAGCGCAGACAACGCGCCGCTGAACAGGCTGGGCGCAATCAACTTGAAGGGGAGCGTGTGGCAGCTGAACGCGCTGACATCGGGCAGGAACTGACTGAGATCGGCGATCTGATCAGTAAGTACGTTCAAGACAGGCAATATAGACATAGGGACGACAACGTCGATGAAATGACGCAGCAAATTGGCGGCTGGCAGCGCCAATTTTCTCAGCTCAATCAGTCCAATGGAGACGTGCGCAGAGTCCTGTCAGAACACATCCAGCTGATGCAGGAGATATTAGTGGATTGTCTTTCGCATACGCCCCTCGATGAAGATGCCGTGCTGGGCAGCGACGGTCGGACTTATGGCAGCATGACGCTGCGTCTTTACTTGAGCACTGTACCGGAGCCGTTAAGAAACAGGTCGCCGTCATTTCCTGAAAGCACAGACCGCTTTACAGCCTCTGCTCATCCGGTGGTCAAACATATGCTGCGGTGGCTTGAAAAACATAATGCCCGCCTGCATTCGGCAGACACCGAAGCGGCATTCAAAAGAGCCTCCGAAAGGTGGGAGCTGCCAAACATTCCGTCAGAACCAGCAGTTCAATCCGCGCGGGACCGCATTCTAGCCAGACAGGCCGAACGAAACAGGGTGCGGGAGGAAGAACAGAAGAAATTTGCAGAGGATGTGATTGGGCTTAGCAGGGATGTACAGCAAGAAAGGGAAGCAGGCTTTAGAGAAGTGCATGCTCGCATCGATGAAGTCAGTCAAAAGGCCAATGCCGACATCGATGAGGTGCAAAGACAGCATGACGTCCAAATTGCCAATATTCAAGCGCTGATAGCCCAACGGGAACAGGAGATTGCAGAAGGCGAAAGACACAATCAGGAACTAAGAGAGCGCGTAAGCCAAACCAACGTGCAAATTTCGGCCGCTGAAAGAGACAATCTGCAAATAGAAATCGCCATGAATGAAACGCGACAGGCGCTTAAAAAGCGCGATAAAGGCTGGCTTAAAGACCTTTTGACAGTCGTAGCCATCATCGGGGTGTGTGCCTTTGCCACCTGGGCTCTTCAGGGAGCACTAGCAGCCGCAGGTTCGACAGCCACGGCGACAGCGGCCCCCACCATGTCCGGTGGCGGAAGAATTGGGGTGTCTTTTGCATTTTAAAATTATCATGGAGAAAAGCAATGCCAATACCACAGACCTTGTCCTCACAACAAGTGCCTCGGAATCAACAGGAACTTGAAAAATACTCTAATATTATTGAAGCGGCAAAGAAAGATTGGCTAGGCCATGCTGTCGATATGGAGCCGGAAAGCAAAGCCGCATTTTCCCGTTCCGTTACAGATAGAGCAGATAAACTAATTATGCAATTGTTTGAAATGAAGCGAATAAATTGTTCCGCTGGCGAAATTAAAGATGCAGCGGAATTTTATCTTAAAAATCTTCGTCAATCTTCCGAAAAGGCACTTCAGAATCCAAAGGCCTATGAGAATAAGAAAGCAGAAGTGCAGGGTAAATTCGAGGCCGTGGCAGACAGTATTAAAAAGCCGCTAGCTTTTGGCGCATTTGTTCCTTCGCCCAAAAAAGAAGCTGTAGCTGCTGCCAAACCAAAGGCACAAGAGTTACTAACTTTTTCTACCAAGGAAGAAGTTGCCCAGTGCTTGAAGGGCAAGATAGCGGACCTCGCGCCTTATTTTGTAGAGAAAGGAATTATTGACGATCTAGCAGGAAAAGTTGCCGAGCGCGAGATTTATCCGTCGGGTGTGCAAATGGATGTCGCACTTACACTGGATGATAAGCAGTATCCAGCAGGGGCTGCCATGCCTGCCATGATGAATCTTACGAATGCGCTTGAAAAATGCGCAGAGAAAAAATAACAGCCAAAGAGGCGCGGAGCAGAGAAATCATGTTATATGAAAATGTACAGGTGACGCGCACTTAATTTGTGCAATGACCCGCAATTCAAGATCCAAAGATAAACAATACAAATGGCATAACTTCTCAAGGATTTGTGAAGGATGTTTGCGGCAGCAGCCGCTTAAATGTTCAGTATGAAAGACTGGTGTGTAAAAGCCTAGGGCAACCCCCTAGGATATGTAAACATTAAAAGCAGTCTGTAGGACTGCTGTGTAGTGAATTCGTCATATAGCAGTCCTAAAGACTGCGTTATATGCTTTAGATACCTAGGGCGTTGCCCTAGGCTTTTATAGACCAGTCCTTCAGGCTGAACACAATAGACAGCAGCAGCCGCAAACATATTTTATGAATTTTTGAAAAGTTGCAAAGGGTTTACGAGTATGATGGCCTTACAAGTCGGGGCATACCCCGTAACAAATACGACAGGAATTTTCCCGTTAGCGCAAACCGCAGGAAGCACCACCTTGACAAGCGCTGAAGAAGCTTCGGCGGCGCTGATGCAGAACATGTTTGCAGTGGCAGGGGATTCTGATAACCACCTGCAGGAACAGCTCGCTAAGACAGCCGAAGCTTTCGAAAAGTTCAAAGCGGAGATGGAGCAAAATATGCAGGTCTTGGCAGCGGAGAATGCCAATTTGAGAATTGCGCTCACGCAATCGCAAACGCTCAACAACACCCAAGCCACAGTGCATGAAGCTGAAACGCAAAGCTATATTGAACAAATCCGTGCTTCACAAATGCAAGCTGCTGCTTCGCAAGATGAGGCTAAAGCGGAGAAGGCGAAAATGGCTGATCTTAAAGCAAAAGTCAGCTCCTTACTGGTCGCTGTACCAGCAGTTGGTGGTCATCCCTTTTTAAGAGGCGTTAATAATCACCGTAGAAATGCAGCGATAAATGAGAATGCGAAATATTTAAGAATTCTGGGCTGGATGAATTGAAGTGTCGACAGATAAGATTTGGAGTGCAGAGACTTGTCTCCGCATGGCGGAGTTAACCATTCCGATCCCGCAATGTGCGGAATTATGCCGTCCTTTCAGGAATAGGTATAATATGATGAATAACTTGAAGTTTAGGAGTGCAACATGTCTTCGGTAGTAACGATGACGACAACGCAAACGCAAACCCAGCCGGATGTTTTAACCCTTTGGCTTAATAGAGTTGACCCTGTCAAGGAGAAGGCTAACAAGCTCCTTAAAGACATCACAGAGTCAAAGCTGTTTGACGATGATGATTTGAAGTTTGCTAGCAATCATCTGCACGACCTTACGCTTGATAAGGGGCGTGAAGAAGTCTCTGATGGGCTTTGCTATCTGCTTTGTGATGTCATTAACCCTGCCATTATCGAGCATGCGCCGGGCAGTGAAAAGGAAAAATGTCTGCTTGCCCTTGAAGGGGGCGTTAGGGAGCTGCTGGCAATGGCGGTGCCGCAAGACAAAACTGTCGATCAGTTTGTCGGCGAATATGAAAAAGCCGCTGATGAATACACCCTCTTGGCGGAGAAATTGGCGCACATTGAAGCTTGTTTTGAAAGGCAAATGACAGAGTTATATGCCGCTGCTAATGATGCTAACCAGCAAATGCTCGCAAAATTCAACCGGCTAAAAGAAAACCTGCTGAAGTTAAATGAGAGCCGGAAATCGACGACAGGTGCAGTGCATGCCAAGGTGGATGCGCTGACCGAAAAAGTGGACCAGATCACAGCTGAGCTTACAGCCAACGCCGCACAAATTAAAGCTGTGGGCGAACGCATGCAGAATGAAGAGAGCTCCTTTAAAAAGATTTCAGCCGATCTCACCCAACTATTAAAAACGGTTTAAATAATGAGTTCAGTACCAGCAGCCGATGGTGAGCGCAAAGCAGTGGCTGGCGATGAGCGCATAAGCGCCATCGAAAGCCGGCTCAACTTTGTCAGGATGCGCCGCAGAGGCTTTTGCCCGGATGACATATTGCAGACAGCCGTCATGCAAGAAAGAGAAACCCTCGCCGCGCGCACAAACGAGATTGCCGCACAGCTTATCCAAAGGCAGGTGCAGGTAGAAGCTACTGTCAATGCGCTTATTGAAGAAGCTAAAGCGATAGACAGTCTAGATGCCGCCCGGTCGCAAAATGAAAATCTAAAAGAGACGCTTGAAACCTTAAAGAAGACGCAAGCTGAATTCACAAAGGTAATACAGAAAGGGCAGCAAGAGCTCGACAGCAAGAAAATTCAAAAGCAAGCTCTGCAAAATGGTCTAGCGGCCCTGACGCAAAAGCTGAACAAACCGCCCAGCCACGTTCCGCCAAAAGCGACATGTATTGGCGGCAAACTGGCCAGCGCTTATACTGCTAGTGCTGTCAAGAATGATGATTAATCAATCAACAAAAAAGGGATCTCCATGGGTGCAGTAACTGGTTCATCAAGCTCTCTTCAACCTGCTGCGGATCTGCAGTTTCAGACCGTGGAGCAAGGAGTTGTTTCTATCGAAGCCGTCAAAAAATACTGGCTAAGCCGGGCGGACAAAGAGCTGTCAGAGTCTGATCGTGAGCAATTTTCAAAACATGTTAGATCGCTTTCGCAATCGACCATCGACAAATTAGCAAATATGGGCCGCTCGGGATATTCGGCGGCAGAAATCGGCCGTGAAGCAGATCGCGCCTTTGATAGAATTCAACTGTCATCGAGCGCATTTCTTGAAGGCTGCCAATCGTACCAGCAAAACAAGCAAGCGACGATGCAAAAGATGCAAACTCTTAATGCCAAAATCCGAACTGCCGTCAACGCGATTGATTTTAATGGTTTTGGACCTGCTGCTGCCAAGGCAAGTAGTTCGGCAAAAGAATCTTCAACCAGCACCACGACAAAAATTGTCATTGGGGGAGCGGCTGCCCTAGGGGGCTTGCTGGGCGAGGAGGTTCAAAAAAAGGTGAATGAATATCAAATAGTTAAGGCCACTCGAAATCTAGAAAAAGCTAAAGGGATCTGTACTATAAGATGGAAGGATCTTTCAGAAACGGTAGCACTGCGTGAGGCGGTGGAAGCAGGGGCTGAAAAAACAAAAAAGAAACTCTTTATAGAGGCATCCAAAGCCTCGGTTGTTTCCCTAAACGAAATTACAAGCGTAAAGACCGCCCCTGCAGTATGTGCCTATGAAGAACTCAGCAGCAAAGTTATGGCTACTGAAAATGTGGCTTTTAAAAAATATGTCGACGCCGCGAATGTTGTTAAAACTAGTGAGGCGATTCTTGCCAAAAAAGTTGCCGGCGCAGTTTCTTCAAAAATTATTGCCAGAGTCGTTACAGGAGTAGCATGCACGGCGCTCGCTATTGCGGGTAGTGCCGTCGTCACTACGCTAGACTTGGTTTTTCATGCTGATGATTTAGGAGAGCCGGCAGATCCACCCGTTCCGCTGGCATACGAGAACTTCAAGGATAGCAACCAGTGAATCCGATATAGAGTAATCCTTAAAGCCGCCAAGAGAGTACATTCGTCAACCAAAGTCTGGAGGGGTATGCAACCGCTGAAAACAGTGATGATCATTATTTTATGCTTATGGATGCAAGGAAACCATCTGGATGCTGCCGTGGAAAATCTCCCCGGTAAGAAGGCGCTGGAAATGGTGATGCAAGAAAAGAACATCCCCGGACTTTCCATGGTGATCATTGAAAATGCCGAGGTGGTCTGGCATATGGAGTTGGGGGTTAAAAATTCAAAAATCGGGGGTCCTATTAATTGCGACACCTTATTTGAAGCCGCCTCGCTTAGCAAGCCTGTTTTTGCTTACGGCGTGCTGAAGATGGTGGAAAGCGGTCAATTAAATCTCGACCAGCCGCTGGTGGACTATCTTCCCCATCCCGATATCAAAGATGATAAAAGACTCGATGGAATCACCGCGCGCATGGTTTTGTCACATACCAGCGGCTTTCCAAATTGGAGGCCTAAAAATCAACCGCTAAAGATCTATTTTCAGCCAAATGAACGCTTCAGTTATTCCGGCGAAGGCTATCTCTATTTGCAGCACGTCATTGAGCATATCTCGGGGTTATCTTTAGAAAACTACCTGCGCAAAATTGTTTTCATACCCTTGGGGATGAATCACAGTACCTTCATCTGGGTAAATGACAGTTCAAAAGCCGCAGGTCATGTAGCGGATGGCACGCCGCTTGCAAACTACACAGAACAAGCTAATGCCGCTTTCACACTGCATACCAACGCCTTGGATTATGCAAAATTTGTGATCGCGCTCATGAAAGGCATAGGATTGAAAGCTGACACCATCGATGAAATGCTCCGACCACAAATAAGGGTCCAGGCAGACGCCATAAATACTATCGACAAATGTTCAGACGTTCTATCAGATACCATGGCATGGGGATTGGGTTGGGGAGTGCAACGCACTAAGCTAGGCGATGCCTTTTGGCATTGGGGGGATAATACAGGGTTTAAAAGCTATGTGGTAGGATTTAGAGGCGGCAAGCGAGGCCTCATCATCTTTACCAATAGCGCCAATGGCCTTGTCGCCATTAAAGAGATCATGCAACAGTATCTGGGTGTCCCACAACCGGCTTTTGATTGGCTCGAGGCTGAGTATGCCCGAAAATAAGCATTAGTTATCAACAGATAATGCAAGGAACCTAAAGGGCATGGTATACCTTATGTTCTTATCGAATATCCACTTAAGAAATTCTGACGGTTGACGATTAAATAGTTGTGGTATATACCGGTATATACCTAGGTATACAAACGGCAGGTTGCTATGTTTATTCACGAGGTTTGTGCGGTCCTTAATAAATATAAAATACCCTATGCCATCGTAGGCGGGTATGCTGTGGCTCTTCATGGTGCTGTGAGAGGGACCGTTGATGTGGATTTTGTCATTCGCTGGTCTCTCAAGAACCTTGAAAAGGCCGAAAAAGCTTTGACAGAGCTGGGACTTGTTTCTTTAATCCCAATAAATGCAAAAAATCTGTTTCATTTTAGAGATGATTACATCCGCGAGCGGCATCTGATAGGCTGGAATTTTTATGATCCTAGCAACCCGCTCAGACAGGTTGATCTTATCGTTACCTATGACCTGAAGAATGCGCATACAAAAACGATTAAGACCGCTGGCGGCCAGTTGAAGATTTTAGCTCTGGATGATTTGATCGCCATGAAAAAGGCCTCGGGACGTCCCCAGGATTTGTCAGACGTGAAGGCATTGGAGGGATTATGAAGAAAACGGTTCAATATTTTACAGAAGAGTATCTTAAGCGGTGTAAAGGCATGACGCCGGATCAGATTCTTGAATTTCTTGAGAATTACCGTGAGCTTGTGGCCTCAGTGCCTGAGAAATGCCAGCTGATTAGCCTAAAGGTTGAACCCTCGCTGCTGAAGGCCTTCCAGCAGAAAGCCAGTCTTGAAGGTATTCCGTATCAGACCAAGATCAAACAGCTCATGCGAGAGTCTATTTGAGGCTTTGTGTCTCTTTCGTGCTGTCGCGCATCCACTGCAGGTATTCTTCATTGGCGCCGTCGATAAAGTGGTAGGAGATTTCCGGTACCTGGTAGCTGCAATTTTCCATGATGATTTTTTTGATGGCGTCGTAGTTGTCGCGGCGCGTCTTGAAGACGATTTTGCTTTCCTGCGTGGTCTCGAGCTGTCCATTCCATGTGTAGATCGATTCGATCCACGGTACGATCTGGGCGCAGGCGACATAGTTTTCCTGCACGAGGTAGCGGGCTACCTTGCGCGCCTCGTCGATGCTGCCGCTGGTCCAATGGATCTCGATGAATTCCGACATGACATTTCCTTGCATGATGGTTTAGGCTATTTGTGCACGGCGTAGCTGAAGGCGTCTTTCTCGTATTTAACTTCTACAGTGCTGCCGGGTGGGATTTTCCCTTCGAGGATAGCTTTCGAAAGCATGTTGACGATGTCCTGCTGGATCAGGCGCTTCAGCGGGCGTGCGCCGAAGAAGGGGTCATACCCCTCCTCTGCCAGGTGACTGACAACATCTTTAGACCATTTTAGGGTGACTTGGCGGTCGCGCAGGCGTTTGATGAGGTGGTCGAGCTGGATTTCGACGATCTTCTGCATGTCATCTTTGCGCAGCGGCAGGAAGGGCAGGATGTCATCCAGACGGTTGATGAATTCCGGACGGAAATGCGTCTTGATGATGGGATCGAGGATGGCCATCAGGGTCTCTTTAGTGAGTGTCGTGCGGCTGTGTTCCATGCTTTCAAGCAACTGGTCCGAGCCTAAATTTGAGGTCATGATGAAGAGGGCGTTCTTGCAGTTGACGGTGCGCCCTTTGCTGTCGGTGATGCGGCCGTCGTCAAAGATCTGCAGTAGGATATTGAAGACATCGGGGTTGGCTTTTTCGATTTCGTCAAACAGCACCACGGCATAGGGGCGGCGTCTTAAGGCTTCGGTGAGCTGTCCGCCTTCATCATAGCCCACATAGCCTGGTGGGGAGCCGATGAGCTTGGAGACGCTATGTTTTTCCATGTATTCCGACATGTCGAGACGGATCAAAGCTTCTTCCTGGTTGAAGAGCTGCTCTGCCAGGGCCTTGGCAAGTTCCGTCTTGCCGACGCCGGTTGGTCCCATGAAAAGAAAGGCTCCCATAGGCCGGCCGGGATCGCTGAGTCCGGAGCGGGAGCGGCGGATGGCTTCGCTGACGGCGGTGACGGCCAGATCTTGGCCGACGACGCGTTTTTCCAGTTCCTTTTCCAGATGCAGCAGGCGTTCGGCTTCGCCTTCCAGCATTTTGCTTACCGGGATGCCGGTCCATTTGGAGACGATTTGAGCGATCAGGTTTTCATCGACTTCTTCCTGCAGCAGGCGGTTGGGTTTTTCATCCAGCTGTTTCTGGGTGGCTTCGATTTCTTTTTGCAGTTCAGGGATCTTTTGATAGCGCAGTTCGGCGACTTTATTGTAGTCCACTTTGCGTTCGTATTCTTCTTCCTGGAAGCGCAGCTGTTCTAGCGTGTTTTTCTTTTCTTTTAGGCTTTCGATAAGCTTCTTTTCCTGTTCCCACTGGTGGCGCAGGACGGAGAGTTCTTCCTTGATTTGGGCGATTTTGCCTTCGAGCTTGGCGGCCGCGGCTTTGGAGTTGGCGGTATTTTCGCGTTTTAAGGCTTCGGTCTCTACGATCAGGGAGGCAAGCTCCCTTTCCTTGGTATCGATAGGCAATGGACGGCTGCCCAGCTGCATACGGATCAAGCTGGCGGCCTCATCGATGAGGTCGATAGCTTTGTCCGGCAGCTGGCGGTCGGTGATATAGCGATAGGATAAAAAGACGGCGGCATGGATGGCAGATTCGGTGATATGCACGCCGTGGAAGATTTCGTAGCGTTCGCGCAGGCCGCGCAAGATGGCGATGGAGTCTTCGAGGGTGGGTTCATTGATGAGTACGGGCTGGAAGCGCCGTTCCAGGGCGGCATCTTTTTCGATATACTTTTTGTATTCGTTGAGGGTGGTGGCGCCGATGCAATGCAGGGTGCCGCGGGCAAGGGCGGGTTTGAGCAGGTTGGCCGCGTCCATGGAGCCTTCGCTTGCGCCGGCGCCGATGAGGGTATGCACCTCATCGATGAACAGGATAACCTGGCCATCGCTTTTGTCGATATCCTGCAAGATGCCTTTCAAGCGCTCTTCGAATTCGCCGCGGTATTTTGTGCCGGCCACCAGACTGCCCATGTCGAGGGCCAGCAGTTGCTTGTTGCGCAGGGAGTCGGGGACATCATTTTGCACGATGCGTTGGGCCAGGCCTTCGGCGATGGCTGTTTTGCCGACGCCAGGATCGCCGATGAGCATGGGGTTGTTTTTGGTGCGGCGGCTGAGTACCTGCATGGTGCGGCGAATTTCTTCATCGCGGCCGATGACGGGGTCTAGTTTGCCGGCGCGGGCCAAGGCGGTGAGGTTTTTGCAGAATTTTTCCAGTGTCTGCAGGCTGGCTTCGGCGCTTGGGGAATCCATATGGCGGTCTCCGCGGATTTTTTTGATGGTTTCTTCTAGTTGATTGATGGTGATGCCGGTGCTTTGCTTCCATTGTGAAAAGGGTTCGCTGCTGCTTTTCCAATAGGCGAGTAGGAAGTGGTCGCTGCTGATGTAGGAGTCGTTCCACTTTTGGGCGATGCTTTGGGCCTCGGCGATACGATTTTGCAGGCTGCGAGCGGTGGCTGGTGGCTGGTCTGGTCCGCTGAAGGTCGGCAGGCGGCTTAGCTCCTGTTCTACCTTCTGGATAAGCGCGGCGGGTTTGGCGTTGAGGCTTGTCAGGATGGAATTGAAATAGCCTTCAGGTTCTTGCAGGAAGGCCAGTAGCAGATGATTGTCGGTGACTTCGGTGTTTTGACGCCGCTGGGCATCGGTAAAAGCCTGTTGGATGGCGTTTGATGCACTATCGGTGAAGTTTGGACTCATCACTATCCTCCTGTTCTTTCAGTCTATAGTAGAAGTTGCCAGCATAGGAAGATGTATTGGTTTTGTCAAGTGGAAGAAAAGGCGGAGGCCTGATTATATCAATATGCTAAGGTAATAGACTGAGCATTCGATTCAACTGCCGTTTCTAGATTCAATGAAAAAGAGCGTCAAGGCGCAAAGGGACAAGCCGCAAAAACGGTCATCACTATATTTTGGTGCTTGCGTCTTTGCGTCTTTGCGTCTTTGCGTTAAAGTTGATACAATGAATGTTCCCAAGAGACAATGGGAATGCATAAGCCTTCTTAATCTTGGTTTTTGGCGCCAGTCAAACGCAGAGACGCAAACATAAGGAGTGTTTATACCATGATCTTAATGAGAATTTGACATATTGTTCTTTCCCGATAGGGGGCCGAAGGAACTGTCACGCTTGGCGTTGAATTAGTGCGGGCTGGTGCGGGATTGATGCGTCCAAAGGCGGGCTTTAAGCGCAAGGCAGCAGGTGCTGATGGCGTGGTACAGGCCGGTCAGCAGCCAGCGGAGGATCAAAAAGCACCGTATCGGCAGCCATACCAGGATGGGACCTAGCCATTGGTGTAATTTGGTGAGCAGTCGTCGGAAAAAGGATTTATTCTCTATGTCGGGACTTTGTTTTAAGATGGTGACTTCTTTAAGACCGGTGAAGGCGCGGGCGTGGGAATTTAGGATGTCTTCTGAGACATTCTCCTGATGGGATAGGACGGCATAGAGCGAGACGTTTTCGCTGTCGGGCCAAAAGCCCAATTCCGAGACCAGATCGCCGGCTTGCCGGTAGATATTGACTTTGCAGGTGGTGTCGATTTTTTTCTGCCAGCAGTTTTCATAAAGGCCCGGCGGGTTATAGGCGTCGAGGCGGTTGAGCTTATCGGCATGGTGGCGCAGGGTATGTAGGGCTAAGGCTCCGCCTAAACTGGCGCCGATGGCGTGCACACCGGTCTTATCTTTTAGCCAGGCGTCAATCTGTGTTTGATTGCACTTGTAAACGGCTTCGCCGACAGAATGGTTGGGGGTGAAATCTGCCAGCACGGTGGTAGCGAAACCTTCTCCGGCGGGGTAGGTGGTGCCTATATATACCAGCATTGGCGGCGCTTCAGCATCGTTTAGAGGGGTGAGGCCCAAGGCGGTCATCGGGGATGATAGCGAGGTCAGGGAAAGGGGCATGACATGGATTTTGTATTCTACGCGGCGGCAGACGCCATGGCTGAGGATGGGGATGTGGAAGGCATCGTCGTTATGGGGATAGGTATAAGGCAAAAGTGCGACGACATTGCCGAGGAAGGCGCGCCATAGAAGTTCCTCTTGAGGATTTTTGGGGGTGGTGGCGACCAGATTGTCCAATTCATGTTGCAGTTCCATGCGGAAGCCGTGCAAGAGGGTTTCATCTTTTTGGAGAAATAGGGCCTTGATACCGGCGCTGGAGATATTTGAAGAGGAAGTCCTGCCGCCATGCAGCAGGGAGCGGACCACCATTTTGATGGTGGCATCGGCGTGTGGAAGATTGTCTTTGGGTGGCATGATGCCTGGTCCATGATAGATGAGCCTTTTTTTGAAGATGGCATCGATGGCGCGTAGCTTGCCGAGAGTCAGCAGTGAGGCGGGATTCCATTTCTTATAGATCTGAAGCGCTCTCCAGGTGCGTTTGAAGATGCCCTTCTGATGAAAATCGTAGCGTTGTTGGAAGAATTCTTTTACAGCATGAGTGATCCGGTTATTCGGATGAGATTTATCTTTCCCTAAGAAAAGTTGTTGCCAGCCGGATGTTTGGGCAAGCAGGCGGGAGGGACTGTCGATAATCTGGCTATCTGGAACCAGACAGGTGGAGTCTAGCAAGTTAGAAGTCAAAACGGGATGAATAGGGGAGTTTTTCATATAAAAGCAATGAATAAAGTTTGTAGATTAATAAGTAATTTATAACGCATTTGAAAGATAAAGTCAAATTGCTTGTTAAATTTACATTATTACAAAACGGGATTGCAAATAATAGGTGCCTGATTATAAAATCGTAAGTTTTCAAAAGCGCATGGCAAAGGGCGGCTGAAGGGACTGAGATCAGGCTTGCAATTTGCGATTTGAAAGGAGTTAGACTTCTTGAAATGCATGGTAGAAGTTTCAAATCACAAACCAGACCCCAATCCTCAAATGCCAATCCCTTGCCCCAAACGGCTGTGCGTGTTTGTGAAGTTATTATCTTAATGAAGAGGGGACAGCAGTCATGCAATATTGTGAAGCGATAGATCATACCAGGCGCAGGCTCACGCGTGAAATTCTGATCGGCAGGGTGGGTGTGGGAGGAGCAAATCCTGTACGCATCCAATCGATGACGACTTCCAGTACGCGCGATGTCAAGGCCACGGTGGATCAAATCATCAGGCTGGCCGATGTCGGTTGCGAGATAGCCCGCGTCACCGTGCAGGGCATGAAAGAAGCTGAAGCCTGCGAGCAAATCAAAAACGAGCTGCTTAAGCAAGGTTATACGATACCTTTAGTGGCCGATATACACTTCTATCCGCCGGCAGCGATGAAAGTGATCGATTTCGTCGATAAAGTCCGTATCAATCCCGGCAACTTTGTAGATAAGCGCGCTTCCTTCAAAGTGATCACCTACGACGACGCCTCATATGCCGCCGAGCTTTCGAAGATCGAAGAGAAATTCACGCCGCTGGTGGAGAAATGCAAGCGATTGAAACGCGCTATGCGCATCGGCACTAACCACGGATCCTTATCTGATCGCATCATGAACCGTTATGGCGATACGCCTAAAGGGATGCTGGAATCGGCGCTTGAATTTGCCCGCATCTGCCGCAAAAACGATTATCACGATTTCCTATTTTCGATGAAGTCATCCAATCCACAAGTTATGGTGCATGCCTATCGCTTGTTGGTGGCCGAAATGTACCAGCTGGGCTGGGATTACCCCTTGCATTTGGGGGTGACTGAAGCGGGACAGGGGGAAGATGGACGGATCAAATCGGCGATGGGCATAGGGGCGCTTTTGCTTGATGGCATCGGCGATACCATTCGCGTATCGCTGACCGAAGATGCCTGGTGCGAGATCGATCCCTGCCAGCGCCTTATCGCTTTGGGAGAAGCCTATACGGCCCTGCCGCGGGGGGCTGCATTCACTGAAGTCCACCGCCATATAGACAATATCCAGCGCCGCAGTGTGGTGCTGCCGCGCAACGTAGGCATGCACCGTGACGGCACCGTCATCGTCAGTCTGGCACAAGGGGAGCTTGCGGGAAAGGAGTTATTTAACAGCCTAGGCTGTGAAGATAAAGGGGACCAGCTTAAAGTGACGGTGGCAAGTGCCGATAGCATTGCATTGCCAACGCTACCAAGTGAAGCGCCTTTGCGCCGGCGGCTGCTGCAGATACAGGCGGCTGGCGTGGGGGTGTTTTGCCAGGATAGTTCGCCTACCGAAGGCGTTGTGCGCGTGATGAACTTGACAGAGGCCTGTGAGGCGCGGCGGCAGGAGGCTAATGTCGAACGATTTGCCTTAAGGCTGGCTAAAACTGAGGCCTCTCCATTGGCAGTTCGACTTGGCGATGAAGGCCCCCATGAGTGGATGCAGCTGGAACAGTTGCGGCCGAGTGTGCTTATGCTGAGTCCAGGCAGCGATAGGCTGCACCGGGCGCGCCATTTCTTTGAGTGGCTGAAGCAAAGAGATATCAAGACGCCCGTCATTTTGAATTTTGCCTATGATTGTGCGCCGGAAGATGTCGTCATCCGCGCAGGCGCTGAGTGCGGCAGCCTGCTATGCGATGGTTTGGGAGATGGCTTGTGGTTGGAAGGGCCTTATGAGGTGGAGTTCCTGCGCCAGTTGAGTTTCAGCATCTTGCAGGCCGCCCGCATGCGCATGTCTAAAACGGATTTCATCTCCTGTCCCAGCTGTGGGCGCACGCTGTTCGATTTGCAGGATGTGACAAAGCGCATCAAAGCCCGCACGGCCCATCTGCCAGGGGTGAAGATTGCCATCATGGGGTGCATTGTCAATGGCCCAGGCGAAATGGCGGATGCCGATTTTGGCTATGTGGGTTCAAAGCCAGGCATGATCGATTTATATATCGGCAAGGAATGTGTCGAGCGCGATATCAGCTTTGCCGCGGCCGACGATCGGCTAATAGAGCTGATCAAGCGGCAGGGGCGCTGGGCAGAACCTGCCGAAGCTCACTGAAGAGGCTAGTTGAATTATTTATCTAAGGAGTAAGTATGGTTATATCAGAAAGCTGTGATGACCCTTCCCGGCAAAACCCTTTTTTGTCCAAGTGTCTAGAAGACACCCAAGCAGCAGCCTCCCTTTCAAATATGGGTGCAGTCGTGGTGTGTTCGAGTCTGGCGATAGGTTTTTTCACTTTTTACCAAGGTCTGGTTAACCTGGGCAACCCAAAACGCACTAATAAGGCGATTGCCCAGCTGGCATTAGGGGGAGGCACGATAATAGCTGCGCTTGCCGCCATTGTTGGTGGCAATGCGGGATCCTCGGCCAGCGAGAGGGAACTGTATCGGATGAATATCGTCAAAGATTTTAGCTGCTAGCCCAAGGAAAGCATATGCCTGTAGTGTCAAGCACTCAATCGCCACCGGATTGCGATTATCACCGGCTGCAGCTATGGCCAGCACAAGCCAATTGCAGTCCTATCGAGGAGTCGATATCGAAGCTGTTTATGGAGACAATTCCATACGTGATTGGATCGTTTACCATGTTTTTTGGATTTGCACATCTATCTGTAGGTATGGAAATGTTATATTATCCTCGCTGGAAGAAAAAAGCCATCAACACACTTTTGGAGGGGACTGGCTTTGTAGCCATTGGGATTCACCTGTGTATGAATCGTTTTAAAGCAATGGCCGGTTAGAGATGATGTTGTGCGCGTTTTACCGGTGGGGATATAGAGGATATCGTCTGGATGGAAGGCGACGCGAACCTTGCTGACGGCGATGCCCCATTGGGCCAGGCCGCCGATCTCACAGAGAGGGGTTTCCGCTGACGTTATCAATCAACTTTTTGACTGGAAAAGTGAACGAGGCCAGGAATTTTACTAGGCGAAGCCCATCTCTTTGTAGCCCGTCAGTTAAGGTTTGCGAGCGAAAGCGAAGACCGCCGCAGCTACGGGAACTGTAAGTTAAGAGCTTAACCCCTACGGGGTAATCAATTTTTTCAAAACCCGTAGCTGCGGCGGTCTTCGCTTTCGCTCGCAAGCCTTAGCTGACGGGCTACAAAGAGAGTGGATTTGCCTATAATTGCCTTCATGTCTTTGGGCTGAGTTTATGCTGCATCCACTGTGTTTCGGGGGAGTTGCTCAGGAAATTGACATAGCGCGAGATACAGAAGAGGTAGTCTGACAGGCGGTTTAGATAGATCACCACATCGTCATCGACGTCGGCAGTCCGGTGCAGGGGTAGCACGCGGCGTTCGGCGCGCCGGCAGATGCTTCTGGCCAGATGCAGGAAGGAACCGCAGGGGTGGCCGCCGGGCAGGATGAAGGCGCGCAAAGGGGGCAGCACCGCATCCATGGCATCGATCCATGTTTCAAGCAGCTTGATTTCCTGCTGATCGAAGCGTGTCTTGTCGAGCTTGGCGTCTGCGGCGCGCGTGCGCGGGGTAGCCAAGGCGGCGCCGACATCAAACAGGGCATGCTGGATGGTTTCAAGTTGTTCGCGCACGGGCAGCATCTCTTTGGAAGGGGGTAGAAAGGCGACGGCCATGCCTAAAGCCGAATTGCATTCGTCGACAGATCCCAAGGCTTCGATAAAAGGGTCATTTTTAGGCACGCGTTGTCCGGTGAACAATGAGGTTTCGCCTTTATCGCCGGTTTTGGTGTATATTTTCATGTTAAGTGATCCTTCATTTGTTAGGTTTATTCAGGGCAGAGCTTGGCGAGTTCCTGCCGTAGTGTAATCAGTGCTTCAGGGTCGTGCTGGCGGGCTTGGACCAATTTTTCAGCCTGACGCAGGTGTTGCCAGGCGTTATTGAAATCCATGCGTTCGGCATACAGTGCCGCCAGATAATATTCGACATTGACGTTATGTGCATCGATATCATGGTAGCGCTGCAGGGTTTGCAGGGCTTCGGCGCTGCGATGCAGCTGCAGCCAGGTGCCGGCCAGGCTGAAGAGGCCTTCGCGAAAGCGGGGCTGCTTTTGGATAATAGCTTCAAGAGCCTTACGCTTTTCGAGCAGCGAGGTGCGTGTTTCATCGACATGCATGAAGACGGCTTTGATACCAGCTTTGTCAGTCACTCCATTGAGATAGTCCTCTGCGATGGTATCTTTGGAGATGGCATGTTCGGGAAGGTGGTCGACCACCTGTGCGAGCAATTTCTTTCCTTCTTCGGCATTATCTTGCAGGATGGCGATATAGCCCATGAGCCCGGTCATCAGCTTGCTATTGGGCATATAGGGCAGTGCTTTGAGGTATGCGGCCATGGCTTTGTCATGTTCCTGCCGTTCCCAATGTACCGAAGCCTGGTTGAAATGGGCCATGCCGATAGTCTCTTTGATATCACAGCGGGGAAGAAAGCGCAGGTCGACCCCCAAATACTCTTCATTGGGGACGTGGATGCCGCGGGCCGTGGTCTCGATATTGATCAGCTGTTCTCCCTGACACCAGCGCACGAAGATATGTCCTGGCGGGATGACGATTTCCAGGTCCAGATTGAGGCGCTGTGCCAGGCAGATATATAATATCGAAACGCCGAGGCAGACGCCGCGGCGGGAATCGAGCACAGAAGGCAGGAAGGTGTAGAGGTCGATGTCTTTGGCATAGGTGGAGTGGGGGGGGAAGCGGAAGCCTAATTCTTCGAAGATGAAGCGGTTCATGGCGCGGATTTTGGCAGCCGGCGGATCGCGCAGGGAGACGCAGGTGAGGATCTGCAGGGCCATTAGATCGATGGCGGCCTCATAGCTTCTGATTTTAAGCAGCACGTCGGCACCGTCGCCTAGTTGTGAGAGCAGCAGTCCGCGCGCTAGATCGATTTGGTCGGGCTGAAGTTTCAAAACATCCTGTTCGCTTAGGGTGTGATGACCTTTGAGTTGACGGTTTGGCAGACGGTTGGCAAGTTTGTCGATGAGGATGAGTTCTTGGGGGTTGAGCTCGATCAGGCTGTCGCTGGGGTTTTTGTTGATCAGGCCGACGATGGCATGGATCGATGAGGCAAGGGAGGTCGGCAGGCTGATGGCATCGGTGGTAAAGGAGGCATCGCCGGTTAAGAGGCGGTAGGCGTCGCGTAGGGCTTGCTGGCCTTCAGGTGCATTGGTATACAGTTCGTAGAAGGCCAGATGTTGGGAGATGGAGGTTGGGTCCAGACTGTTGTATAGGGCTTTTAGTTTGGCAGAGGAAGGTTCTTGGGTGGCGATGACCGGGGCGGAAGTGACGCTTGCCAGCCAGGTAAGGCATAGGAAGATAAGGCGTTGGAAGAGGTGGGTGTTCATGATTAAAGTAGATGTTCTGTTAATGCACGATGGCTTTCATGGCTTGTTCCAAGGTAGGATTTCCTACAATTTCTTCAACTGAAGGGCGGAAACGATAGCTCCAATTGCGTTCTGAGATGAGCCCTGGGATATTGATACGTTCATCTTCGGGATCGGGCCATGTCAGGTTGGGAATCAGCGCCAGATATTCTTGCAACAGGTTGATATGAAACAGGCTGCCGGAGTGGTGGCTGGCATAGAGGATGGCAATGCGCTGTTCGTATGTCAGTTGGGGGGTATAATGCATGCCGGTGGCCGCCGCATAGGCCTGAGATTCGTCAGGGCGGTTCTGCCACCACAGCGCAAGCGTTTCTGAATCGTGTGTGGAAACGGTTGTCATGCTTTCAGGGATATACGCTTTGGGATCGATAAAGCTTTGATCGGAATGCCAGCGCCTTTCCCAGCGCATGACCTTGGTGCCGCAAATGCCTAAGGCGCGCAAGCATACCCGCACTTCGGGAGGCACCGTTCCCAGGTCTTCGCCGATGGGCAGCATCTCATTATTGGCCAGCATCATCTCCATGATGTTTTTTCCATGTGGAATCCAGGTGTTTTCATCGCTGGGGATGAAGTGGCCTTCTATGGCGCTCTTATCGATAGGGATTGCCCAGATGCGGAAGAAGCCGACGATATGATCGATGCGATAAAGGTGGTATCCTGCTGAGGCAACTTTCAGGCGCTCGATCCACCAGCGATATCCTTGGGCGGCCAGGGCCTCCCATTGGTAAAGCGGAAAGCCCCACTTTTGACCCTCTTGGGCATACATATCGGGGGGGGCGCCGGCGGCAAATTCCAACATGAACAGGTCGCGCCGGTGCCATACGTCGGCACTTTCGCGATTGATGAGGATGGGAATATCGCCTTTAATGAAGATGCCGGCGATGGTGGCCTGTTGTTTGACTTGGCTGAACTGTTTGAAGCAGCAGTATTGGACGAAACAATGAAAGTCCATTTCGGCGGCAATGTCGCTGGGCAAGTGCTGCAGAAAATCTGGGGAGGGGTTTATATAGGGCTCAGGCCAGGTTTCCCAGTTTTGCCATGCCAGTTTGATTTTCAGGGTTTTGAAAAGGGTGTAATCGTTAAGCCAGGATTTGTTTTGCTTTTTAAATTGCTGATAGTCGGTCTTTAAGATGGCAGAGGCGCCATACTGGCTATAGTAATCGCGTAAGAAAGACTCCTTGCCGGCTTGGACTGCGGCATAGTTTACGCGTTGACAACTATTGAGTTGTTGCAGCTTTCCGATTTGTTGTTGCAGGAACAGGTGTTCTGCCACATGCGGCAATTGGCTTAAACCGAGGTGGATAGGATTTAAGGCGTAGGCTGACAGGGCGCAGTAGGGGCTGGTATCTAATCCTGGATCATTGAGTGGCAGCAGCTGGATGACGTCCAGGCCGATGCTGCGGCACCAAGGGAAAAGGGCGATCAGGTCGGGAAATTCTCCGATGCCGCAGCTTGTTTGGCTATGCAGTGAAAATAAAGGCACGACGATGCCATGGTGCTGGCGGATGCCTATTTTCTGCCATTGCGCAGCTGCGGGGGAGGATTGAAGACGCTCTGTTGTTTCAGTCATCATTTATGATCCAAAGCCATTAGATCCTGGTCTAGCCGTCTGTATGTGGATGGTATAATAAAGACACTGCCATATTTTCTGATTAAAGGGAATGTGTCTTTACATCGAAGTCGACAGCTGTCCGGCCTTGCACTAGCGAATGTGGCAAGAGTTCTGCGCTATAAACTTCTAGACGAAGGTTGTCACCTTTTTTCTTTCCTTTAATTTAATTAATAAATATTACGTTAGTTAACCTGTGAAAAACAATTTGACGTTGGAACCGAAAAGGAGTCTGCTGTGTCATCAACATCACTTGATTCGCCCTCTCGTTTGGGATCTCCCTTAAGCCATATGTCATCTTCGGCGGCTGCTAGCAGTGCCGCATCAGAAACCCCATCCTACCCTAGAATGGTATTAGATGTGGCTTTGAATTTTTTTGCCAGCGCCTCTTTTGCAGCTGGCTCAGCTAGAGCTTTGTTTGGCAATGCATCAACAGTTGTGACAAATGCCGCCACAACTTCAATCGGCGCTTTAAGCAATGCTGCCGGGGGGCCATTAATTGATAAGTCAAAGGAAGCCGTTAATGATGTCGTTTCCCATGTGGGTGCAGAAGTGAAGGCGATATTGCAAAGATCAACAGGCGCTGTCATCCTTGTCACTGCCACCTGTGCAGCAACGACAGGTTGTTGCTGTGGCTGCTCATGCACGACCTGTCTCATCGCAGCCGTTGGCGGCGCAACGTTTTTCAATCCGACAGGCACAGAAAAATTCGTCGTCCATGTTTCCGATAAGGTATTTAATGCCATAAGCGGTCCCGTGCCAGCAGCCATAGCTATGACAGCTGTAAGTGAAGCTAAAGAAAAAAAAGTTTGATAATAGTCTTCGGGCGTTTTGCAGGGCGTTTATATTAAACCTAGAAACGACAGATTTTCCAGGAACAACCGCCGTTTCTAGGTTAAAACATTCGGTAGACAGTGGCGGAAAGTCAGCAGGATTTTAGGATGGTCAGGATGAGCGGAATTTCTCACTAGGCGGTACGAATGCTGTATTGCCGATTTTTTTATGCTGACCCTCCTAAAAGCCTGGGTTCCTCCGACAAATGAGGAGCTCGACTCGTAGAGATGATAAAGCTGTTTTAAAATATTCCATATTCAAGAAGTCGTATACTTGTCTTTTCGACGAAGGTTTGCAAGTAGGCTGAAATCTGCTGACCGCTACCGCGGTATAAGGCACTATCCAACATCTTAATTTGAGCTACATAAGTACCTTTGCAATTTTCTCAAACGGGGATTGTAGAAGGTTTGCTCAAGATCTCAAGCAGTTCACAAAGTTATGATAATGAAGGTTCATAAAAATCTGAAGACTTAATACTTTTACCTGCTAAAGGTCCTCATTTGTCAGAAGAACCAAGCCTGTTATTTTTCATTTTTGTTACGTTGACACCACCGAATGGTGGCTCAGCACGCAAATGAGTAGCTCACTTTATGTAAATTACAGCTTTGAGGTTTGAAGTATAATCAGAACGCCCTAGTGCTCCATCAAGCAAAGGTTGATGGAGCACTAGTGTCAAATTGCATAAACCACATAGCGAATTTATGAAATTAGCCATTAATCCTTTTTTTGGATGAAATAGCCCGTTTTTATTAATATGGCGAGGGTGGCGCTATCGGTAATCCCCAGCAATTTGGCATAGTCGGGTTCTCCGTCTATGCCTAGGGAATATTCGATGAAATCCAACCAGTCATCATCGTCCTTTTTAATGCCGGACTGTTCAAGGTATGTAGCCAGATTGTCATATTTAATAATACCAGCCTTTAAGGCATCGGCAATGCCTTTTTTCGTGCGCTTCATTATGTATTCAGGACTGATGTGGAGTAATATTGTCTTCAGGGCTTGTAGAGCAGCTTTTCCCAGGCCTTTATCGGGATCGATTGTTTCAGTACAGTCGATAAACCCATCGGCGATGACATTGGCATAAGGATCGAAGCTTAGGTTGTGAAGCAAACCCAGTTGGTAGCTGTAGCGGTTTTTGAGATAAAGGGTATGGTGGGCCTGTTGAACGACAGCTTGGCCGCCGATTTCTTTAAGCATCTCTTCGCTGGTGAATGTTTCATTAAGTATCGCTTGAATGCCCTGGTCGAGGCAGCTTTCGATCTTCTCAACGGCACTGACGGCGGCATTGCCCTGGTGAAACTTAACCGGAATGCTATAGTTATAATACAGGGCGATGCCGTCTTTTTGACCGATGGAGCATTCTTTGATCTGGCTTAAGAATTTAAGGAACATCAGTTCCTGAGGCGATAGCAGTTCGCCTTGTTTGCATTGGTTACTTTCGCTGTAGATGGCAGTCAGGATGGTGTAAAGGTAGAAGATGGTGTTGCTGACAGGGTCGTGTTTACCACCTTTGGCTTTTAGCAGTTTTGGAATTTCCTTGCCGAAGCCGATGGTTTCAGACTTCAGTTGTGCCAGCTGGGTGTCTCCACAAAGGGCATAGATTTCATCTTCGGCCTGTTTTTTATCGGTGGCTGGAAGAGCTTGCAAACGCGTTTCCAGGGCGGAAAATAGGCTTTCGAAACTGCTTTCAGAGACGCCGGATGGCAAATTGCCGAAGGTGAAGCCTTTGTTAACAGCGTGTTTGCGGAAACCTTCCAAATTCAGCGCGACACCTATCCGGTGTTGTTTTCCATGGATCTCGATGGTAAGGGCTGTGTCTGGGCCTGTTTGGATCAACTTCTCGGCATGTAGAATATCTTTAAGCTGCTGGTAAAGGGTGTAGGGGTTTTTCGGGTGGGCGGTATTTCTGTCTGTCAGGGATAGCACCTCAAGAGCTCTTTGGAAGAGAGGATGCTCGTCATGCAGTAATAGGGGTTCCTGGTTATCGTAGATATTTTTGGCAAGCCTGGCTGCGGCATGGCGGTCGATAAGGCATTTGTCCAACATCTCCATCAGGTGGGCATAAGAGTCTGCCTGTATTTTTTCATCTTCAAAAAAGTAGCTGAGAAGTTTTCTGCACATGTCATAGCGGGAATCACCCGGACTTACCAGTTTGGCGCAATCTTTGAGCAGGTCTATGAGTGTCGGCAGTCTTTGAGCGGGGGCGACGAAATTCAGCATTTCCAAGGCGCATAGATAGATTTCGGGCTTCATTTTCAAGAGGCTTTTGATGGCATCGATGCTATTTATCCTTTGCTGGCCAGGTATGAGGGCGAGGGCTGGGATAATGTGGTTGAATTGGGCCTTAAATTCCAAAGCGTATTTGTCTTTGATGACGGCCACAATCTCTTTTATTTCATCGTCGGGAATTTGATTTAGGGTTTTCATGACGGAAGGTACCAGTACATAAGCACCTTGGAGCTCATTGATAAGGGAAAACGACAGCTCAAGCGCTATCTTCCTTTCTTCTGGCGGGAACAGTCGTAAGGTTTTAAGGAGGTCGGCGGCGAAAGAATGCGTAGTGATTTCTTTGGCATATGGCGCCATCAGATTCGGAAGATCGATTCTTTGTTCATGTGGAAAGGCTTTTAAGGCTTCCAAGATTAAATTTGCTTGATCCCCCTGCTTGATATTTTCTAAAAGGGGTGCTGCGATCTGGAACAAAGCATTCCGATGTTCGGGTGGAATTGATTTGATGATGGCGTAAAGGACGGCCTGTTGGCTTCCGCTATAGGTGATGTTAGCAAAGAAAGGTTGCGCGCTTTGATAGATCTCTTCTCGCTGTTTGTGAGGGATGGGTTTGAATGCTTGCAGGATTTTGATACGGTCGTAGCCGCTATCGATGCCTTTGATGAGCGGCTGTATGAACTTGATGAGATCAGCCGCATCATTCTTTTGAATATTAGCCAGGGTATGCAGGAGGGAGTTATACATATTTCCGTCTACACGTTTTGTCTGGTCGAAAAATGAGAAGGCCAGTTTGCTGATATCTTCAATGCTATCGGCAGGAATTTCTGACAATAGTTCAAGGAAGGATAGAAACTGATCTTCATTATCATAGTTGAATTTGTGCAGCACCTCTTTAACATAGCCGTGGAGATAATCGAGGTGGCGCATGGGGAAATTAATGACGCCTCTAAATACCTCATCGCGGTTGTCTTTCACAAATTGCGCCAATGAAGCGGCTACTTCAAAAACTTTGCCTCTGCAATCGGGCGAGATATTACGCAGACTCTGAAAGCAATGTGCTTTTTCCACAGAAATGGCATCTTCGAAAAGATATAGCAATGGTTGGATGGCGGCTGACCTGTCTTCCAACGGGATGAATCTAAGTCCTTCGGCCAGGTCTTGATAGATGCCGGTGCCATGTGCCGTCAGATCTTTGATGACATCTTTGCGTTGTTCAAGAGGGATTAAATAGATAAAGTCAAAGAATGCGGCATATTCGGCAGGATCGTCGATTGTTTTTAAAATAGGCTGTATCAGGCGACAGAAGTCTTCTCTTTCTTTTGGTTCGATTTCATATAGCGTATTGAGCACAGGTTTATAGAGAGATGAGGGTGGGGTGGCAGTATTCGCGGCGATATCAGCCAGCAACGGCCAGGCCAGTCGGCATAGTTCAGCGTACTGCCGAGGGCGGGTGAAGTAGGTGATTTTTTTTGATTCTATGACAAAGGAAACCAGGCTTTGGTAAGCCCCGGCAATGGGACGCGATCCGGCGGCCAGATCCTTGATATGCGGCGCCATAATTTCGAAAGTTTCCTCTCTTAGGCTTTTAGGCACCGATATCAAGGCTTCAAAGATCCGGCAGCAGGTGTTGCTGTCTTTGATATGGGCCATGTTGGGACTGGCAAGCTGGCAAAAGGCTGTTAGTTCGTTTGGTGAAACCGAAGCTAAGGTCGTTAACAGATGCAGGCGCTGATCCTTGTTGTCAGTATCTTTGATAGAAGCTGAGGCAACTCTTAAGATGATGCCTCTTTGTTCCGGGGCGGCCTTTAGTAATATTTGATAGGCCAGTTCGGAGGTGGAGGTTAAATTGCTTTCCTTGTGATCCAAATTTTTGAAGAAAATTAAAAAGTCTTTGGAGGCGGCATTTCGTTCCTTTTCAGGGATAAGCATGGTCATTTTGCAGAGAAGTTTTATTTCTGCCAGTAGCTGGGGATTTTTTTCTGTGTCGTTGCAATGATCATGTTCTGTATGCGCGATTTCAAAGCCGCTTAGATGTAAATTCTTAAGAGCTTCATCGGCATGCTTATACTCATCCAATGCCAGCAGTTTGATTTTATGCTGGATTTTGTCGGCATCGTTGTGCGCATGATCTATCAAATCGGCAAAGATAGTTAGCGCGCTTGTTGTTCTAATGACTGTACTGGACGACTGGGAGTTGGCTGGTGAGCTATTTTCTGTAGCTTTATTTATATTATCACTAAAGTTTGTATGTTCATTATGTTCAAGATTAGAAGTAGACATATGACGCTCCAAATCTATGTTAATGGATCAGGAAGGTACTTATTTTTTATATTTACCTGCTTAATCAACTATATAACTAAATGTTAGATATATTAAAATATATTTATGTTTATTAGACAAAAGAGTGTCTGTCCAGGAGGGCACGATGTTTTGATTAAAAAGATTTGATAGTTAGCACAGGTATTGGTTAACTTCAGCCATTTAAACATCCAGTACAAATGCTTGCCTTTGCGGTTCTTCCGGTTTTGCAGGACTTGTAAAGAGAAAAGGGCAAGCAGAAATAACAGGATATTACGATGGTCTGGATATGAAAAATAGGATGATCACCCAAGACTTACATAAATCGCAAAGTTGGCAAACTAAAGTTTAAATCTTTCATCCTGTCCATCCTAATATCCTGTTATTTGTGCTCCGATGTGTTACAGACATTTCCCCATTTCTACGCATCCTTTTCTAGGAGGGTCCTATAAAACCGGATGAACCGCCTTTGCCGTGAATACGGCAGAAGCATGCAGCCACATGGCGTAAGCTTATGGTAATCAGAGCTAAAGCTACCAAGCCGTGGCTATGTCGGCAGTCCACGCGAAGACTCTGCCGCCGTATTCACGGCTAACTCAAGCCCAGATCCAGGAGTTTATATGGACGAAATTAAAATAACAGTCTTGCGACCTATCAAATCTTTTTAATCAAAATGCTTTGCCAGGAGGGTTTGTCTCATAGGCTAGTATTGGATTGTTTAAACAGAGAACAGAACTATATTTTTTTTGTTCTATTTAAAACATTTTGATATTATCCCGTAGAGGGGCTAGATAACTGGTGCATCACATAAATGAGTGGTTGACAGAGCTAACATCTCAAAAACTCATCATGTAGGCTTTGGCTGAACGGTTTGAGGTCAGGCTTGCGATTTGCGATTTGAAAGCAGTCGGGCTTTCTAATGCATTTAGGACTCTCAAATCACAAATCACAAACCAGACGCCAAGCCTCAAAGTCCTTTCACGTCATGAGTACTTGAGCAGTCATCTCTCTCAACCACACGTTTGTGTGATGAACCGATTAAGTCTTTTTTGATGATTCCTCCCAGGCAAGTACGCATTTGTGCGGACATCGAAAGCATTCATGTCAGAGGTGAACAGGGCCCGCTCAATCATTCAGATGATGAGCACATTATTTACTAAAAAATGACGTACATCTTTGCTTAGCAGACTTATTCCAACAACTTGGTGCATTCATATCCGCACCATTGTTGATTAAATAAACTATGTTACATCTTAAGCCTAGGTCAAGAGCCTTATGAATAGGAGTCTCATTGAAAGCGCCGGCTTTGTTTACATCGGCTTTAGCATCGACTAGCAATTTACACATACGCTCATCCGGGCATCCTGCGGCTGCCTGCAGTGGGGTGATGTTGACAAAATTTGACCTGTTTACGTCGGCCTTCATAGCAATCAGTCTTGTTGCCAGGACATGGTCATTGGTGCGGACAGCTAAATGTAAAAGAGTTTCCCCTTCTGAATTTGTGATATCGACAGAGCCAAATTTTAATATGCCCAGGGCTAAATCACCCATGGCAGTCAGATTACTGTGGTTAATGTGTGGAGATGGCAAAGAACTTGATCCGAGAGGAATGCTCATGAAGATAATCCTTATAGTCTTATAAATTAGATGGAATAATATTTGTGTATTTCTTTCAATATTTATTTTAGGACATTGTTAGAATTTTGGCAGCTTTTTTGTATAAGGCCTCATCATCTTTTAAGCCCATTAGATCGTTGTATTTGTATATTTTTGCAGCGATTATTTTAGCTTTTATGTCATCGGAGGTCTGGTGATCCAATTTTTGTAAGAGATAGTGATGAGAATCCTTTTTGATTTGCTCATCCTGGAAAACGGTAGCCAGCAAGCGCTCAAAAATGAGCACGCTATGATCATTTGGATTTTGAATGTTGATAAGTCCCTTATTGAACTCCTTCAACAGTTCTAGCCTTCTTGCCGGAACGATAAATTCCAGGCAATGCAGTGCTGCAAAGTAATAGGCCTCCTCTTTTGGTTTTAGGAAGTTTTTAATTACTTCGTAGCATTCAAGCTTTTGACTTGGCGGGATTTGATGGAAGAGGATTAAGGATAATGTATCCATGAGGGCGATGCGCTGAGCTTCTGAGTAGCCATCGTGCATGCAAAAGGCTGCAAATCGTAGCGTCTGGTTTTGTTGGCTCAGAGATTTTTTCTCTAACAGATTCGCGATGCTTAGTTCCAAGTCTTCGCTGGCTTTGTCGAGACCTTTGAAAAGGGCTAATCGATCGCATAAGGCATTTATCTTTTGCAGCTGTTGTCTATGATGTTTCGTTAAGGTGTGGGGTGGTTTATGTGTTGTTATAAGGATGGATATATCTCTGCAGAGTCTATCCTGGCAGGTATTTATCGAAGTGGATATCGCTTTTTTGAAAACCTTTAAATCCTTATATGCTGCAGTTTCTTTATCTAAAGGTTCTTTCGATTCCGCTAAATATGCGCCAACGCGTAATTCGGCCCGGTTAAGCTTGTCGATATGCTTTTGAGAATCCATCACCCGGCTGATAGTCGTTAAAAAATGCTGACCGTATATATGAGGGGTTATATTCATAGAAAGCTCCAGCTTTTTAGTCTTTCATTGGGTTTGGATGCATGAACGCATAGCCGGCAGCTTTGAGCTTGGCATTGGAGACGCTTTTATTGCCGCCATGCATGCTGGGGGCGGCGGCATTCCAGATGACTTGCGGCAGGCCCTCTTTGCGGCAGATATCGGCATAGAGTGATTGGCGGGTGACATGCAGATCGTTGCAGAGGTTATACACGCCGCTCAGCCGGTGCTTGAGGGTAAAAACAATCGCCCCCACAATATCTTCCAGGTGGATCAAATTCGTGAGGTTTTGCCCGCTGCCCGGCAAGGCGCAGCCATTTAAGCTCCGCAGGCGTTCGCCGAGGTGTCGCTCCGGACCATAAATTTCGCCAAGGCGCAGCACGCATACATGGCGTTGAGGGGTGGCCAGCTGCAGCAGCTGGCTTTCGGTGGCCGCCAATATCCGGCCGCTGGCATGGGCAGGGGAGAGGGGGGTGTCTTCGCTGACAACGGCGCCATGATGTTCGCCATACACCGAGGTGCTGCCGGTATAGACAATCTGTGCGAGCTTGGGGGTGTGTTCGACGGCTTTGGCAAGGGCTTTAGCAGTGTCCAGGTAGGTGCTTTCGTAGGCCGCCTGGTTGTCGGCGGCAAGGCAGAGGATGGCGGCATCCTGATCTTGCAGCAAATCTACAAGAGCATTCACATCATTCCCCTGAAGGATGCAGATGCGTGCGGTCTGTTTAGCCAGCGCCGTGGCTTTAGACGGCGAGCGTGTGGTGACGGTGATCTCATGGCCGTCGTTTTGCAGTTGTGAGGCTAAGGCTATGCCGACGTAGCCGCAACCGATGATGGCAATTTTCATGAGGGTTGCAGCATGCCAAGTTTTTCAAGGCTTAGTTTTAGATCGTTGTTTTCGGCTTTATTAAAGGCCCCGCTGCCGGCAAGCCAGGCGACATAATCTTTGGGCAGGCTTTTGAGAGGCGAGCCTTGATGCTTGCCAAAAGGCATGTGATGCATTTCGCGCGGTTTATTTAGCAGGGCATAGATGCGGTCGATGGACAAGTCATCGGTCATAAAGCTGAAGATTTGATGCAGCACGATGACGTCGTCCAGGGCCCGGTGGGCGTTATTTGCGGCGATGCCATAGATTTCGCGCAGGAATTGCAGCGTATGGCGCGGCAGATCGTTGCGGTAGCGGCGGGCCCACTTCAGGCTATCTAAGAACTTCCAGGCAGGCATCTCCACGCCATGCCGGCCGAATTCGGCTTTGAGGAAATGGTAGTCGAAGCCGTCATTGTTATGGGCAATCAAGACCACATCGCCTTGGCAGAATTCGATGAATTCGGCAGCTACGACATCAAAGGAAGGCGCAGTAGCGACCATTTCGTCGCTGATATGGTGGATGGCGCTGGCTTCGGCGGGTATGGGGCAGCCGGGATTGATGAGTTTTTCAAAATAGAGATTGTTTAGGGGGTCGTAGGCGGCAATTTCGATGATGCGGTCTCTTTCAGCGCGGATGCCGGTGGTTTCGGTATCGTAGAAGATGGCTCGTAGTGTCATGCTGGAATTTTCCTATGGCTTTCAGCCTTAATTTGTTAAGGATTGATGAGCGCTTGGTTTTGTTTGGCGTTTTTAAGGACTTCATTGAAGGACAGCGCGCCATGTGAGACGGCCGTGATGACGGGTGCAAAGGATTTGCATACCACATCAATGGTGTTCAAATAGGCGTCAAGCAGTGCTGCATCGATTTTCTTGTGGTTGGCAGGCAGCATGCAGCGGTAGAAGACAACCCCTGCATTTTCATCCATGCCGAAGCCGGGGATATCCATTTCTTTATTGAGCAGGTGCAGCAGTCTGGCGGTGTCTGCCGTGGTAGCCTCAGTAAAGTTGCAAGGGATGAAGGTTAGCAGTTGGAGTAGTTCGTCGCCATCAAAAATGCGGATGAAGACAGGGAATTCTGTTTCAGCAATTTTGAGCAACAGATACAGCTGACTGGTCTGCGCCTGCAGATGGATATCGATGCCTTTGCTGCGCAAATGGCTGTGGATGGCATCGAGTTCAAGTTTGATCATATATCGACTTTGTTAATAGCCCAAGCTTGGCATGGAACTGTTATTGTTGCCTTTACCGCCTTGACGGGTGAAATCGGGGTTGTTGGTCGAGGGGATTAGGGAATAGTCTTCGTCGGTTGGCATGCGGTAGCAGGATGTTGTGCAGACAAGTAGAAGCAGGCATAAAGAGGCGGAATAGAATTTTAACATGGCAGATCTCTTGAGGTAAGGCTGTTTTAATTTGGGTTTATTTTAGGGTGTTAATTCTTTTTTCACAAGATGCAATAAAATTTTCAAGCCTTGTTCACCTGCTACAGGTGGCGCATGATGGCATGAGACAGGATAGCCAGCCATGCTCGCTAAGAAAAATTGGTGTATAGAAAAAGTCAGGGCCAAGCGGAGCCGCGAGCAACCTAATCCATATCGGAAAATAACGTGAAATGCCACACAGAGATACTAAGCGTCTTATGATTTGTTGTTTGGGGAGAAGGTAAAGGCTTAGTTCCTTTGTTTATTCCTATTGCGCTGCTTGTTCTTTTGGTGCGCCTCGTGGCCTTGTCGTTACCCACAACTATCAATCGAATATTTTAAGTCATTTTTTTCCCCATTATCATCTTCGTAGGGAAAATATTCGATCATCAAAGTAAAAAGAGAGGAACTCCTACGGAGTTAAACAAGAATATGCGTTTTCCCGTAGCTGCGGGTGTCTTCGCTTTCGCTCGCACGCCTTAGCCACGGGCTACAAAGAGATAAGTTCCGCCAACAAAAAAGCTTTGAAATATATTCACAATAAGATCTATTAATCTACCTTCTCTGCTGCTACATAGGCATGAGTTCTTTTGAGGTTTTGTAGATTGATCTCTTTGTAGCCCGTAGTTAAGGCTCGCGAGCGAAAGCGAAGACAGCCGCAACTACGGAAAAACGAGTAATTGCATTTAACTCCGTAGGAGTTCCTCTCTTTTTGCTTTCTTGACCGAATAGGCGATGATGGCCAAAAAAATGACTTAAAATATTTGATTGATGGTTGTGGGTAACGACTAGCCTCGTGGCGCACCAAAGGCACAAGCCGTAATTAGACACTCATCAAATCAAGCGATACCATGATTACTTGTAGACCGCTACGTGTCTGCGTTAAAGCGCATTCACAGACTACTGCTATACCGTGATCAAGTAAGCTATCATCCAGCGCCGCTGTTAACCCTTGTTCTTTTCCAGCATTTTGCTGAAAGGAGAGGGAAATTCGGTCGTTGGCGCATTTTCAGGCTCTTCCACCGGTGTGACGTATTCAGAAAGGCATGTCACACCGTGATTGGTTTCGGCAATTAGAATGGTTTTATCATCGACTTCGAGCAGGTATAGTGATGTCTTAGGCGAGAGGGTACGCCTTTCCACCACCTTGATCAGGCTTGTGCTGTTCATCTGTTCCAAACGTGTATTCATCAGGCGTTTTAAAAACCAGGCGATAATAAGAATCAGGGCGATGATAAAACCCAGCGTGGCCAGCATATTGAGGAATTCGGTGAAAAATTTCTCGTTCTGCCTGGCAGGCTCTTCAATATTCAAAGGGAAGACAGGCTCATTATCCAGAGGAGGCACCGGAATGGTTTGTATTTGTGGCGCAGGCTTTGAGGATGATGCTGGGTCTGCATCGGCTTGCAAGCAGGTGGCTTGCAGGATGAGAAATAAAGCCGTTAGCAGGGAAAGAAGTCTGTGCATGATAATTTCCAATAAAGAGTGTTTGATGGCCTTGATCACCGTCATAGGGAAATGTGTCAGTCACGATAATTTCCTTCCCTCTTCGCTGTGATATCTGTGGGCGCTGTGGTTTTAAAAATTCACCACCACGGCGCCCACAGAGGCATAGAGAGGGGATTGTCGCAATCAATCAACTTTTTTGACCGAAAGGATGAACGCGGCCTATTTAATAACCTTTCGGCATGATATACAAAAAAAATATTGGATACAATCCATAAGTCCTCAAAAGCAGACCCCAATCCTGGGAATCAATCACCCAGGCGTTATTGAGACCTTCCAAGTGACGGACAGAAAGAATGTTTGAAAATAAGTTTGCAAAAAACGTCCATCTCCTTTAGTAATTTATAACTTTTATGTGATGACAAGAGAAGCAAAAAGTGATTTGCTTTCCATCATGTTGTTTTAACGCCAATGTAGGGGGATTTATGGATTATGCAGTGCAGGAGACGCCCAAAAGCGTCTATGAATATGTCGTCCGGCAGGCGATAAATCAAAGTGAAAGCCAAAAAATCAAGGATGCAGCGTATCTAATGATGGACCAGCTTGAGGGCTGGTGTTCAAGGCTTAAAGCGTCGGTCTTGATCGATTTGATTTTAACCATGCAGCCTCAAACAGTTGTTGAAGTCGGCATCTATGGCGGGAAATCGTTTGTTCCCATGGCATATGCACTGAAACAGACCGGCAGCGGCATTGCCTATGGCATCGATCCATGGAAGAGTGATATTTCGGCTGTGGGCATGGAGGATATCAATCTCGATTGGTGGGCAAAGCTTGATCATGAGAAGATTATGAATGATTTCCTTAAGAAAGTGCGTGAATTCAAGCTGCAGAAGCAAATTTCAGTGATCCGTGCCACCTCGACCGAAGCGCCTCCCATTTATGATATCGACTTAATTCATATTGACGGCAACCATTGTGAAGAAATGGCGTATAAGGATGTAACCAAATGGGCTCCGTTAGTCCGCAAGGGCGGTATCATCATATTTGATGATGTGGATTGGCCGACGACAGCCAAAGCCGTGCAGTGGTTGAACGAAAATTGCCAGCAGGTTGCGCTTGTCAAAGATGCAAATATCTGGGGTGTTTGGCTTAAGAATTAAGATATACCATGATCTAGTGAGAATTTGACATATTGGACTGTGCGAAAGCTCCCGCGGTCCAATATGTCAAATTCTCACTAGATCACATGAGTATAAGCGTATTCAATAAAAAGGATCGGAAATATAGTAGAGGAGCGGGCATTATGAAACGCATGGAGTTTAACATCCTCTATCGGATCTTTTTTTGTTATTCTCTTTTGATATCTTTTTCATCGGGCTTTGCTGCCGTGCTTGATTATGGCAAGATGGCTCAGGATTTCGTATTGGAAGAAAAGCAAATTGTCATCCCCGACTATCCGGCAGCGTTCAATCCCTCGCTTGTCAGATGGCGTGGCGGCCTTTTGATGAGTTTTAGGGTGCTTGTCAACCCTGAAAACCTATGGCATTCCCAGATCGGCCTGGTATGGCTCGATGAGGATTTTAATCTTAAGGGCCTACCGCAGCTGCTTGATACAAGGGTTGAAAAGCCTTATATTCCATCGCGGTCGGAGGATGCCCGGCTCTATACTATCGGCGACCGTCTTTATGTCATCTATAACGATAGTGAGGCTGTTAACGATGGCGAAGATCGCCGGATGTGTATTTCAGAGATTGTTTATGACGGTATAAGTTTTTCCGTCATCGGCACCGAATGGTTGCGGAAATTTGATGGTGAAAATAGGAACCGCTGGGAAAAGAACTGGACGCCTTTTGATTTTAAAGGCAAGACTCTACTGGCCTATAGCCTGTTTCCACATCGCATCTTGATGCCTATTGGAAAGGGAAGGTGTAAAACGCTCCGTGCCACCAACGGCACAGCTGCCTGGGATTTCGGCCAGTTGAGAGGGGGGGTGCCTGCCCAGTTGCTTAATGACCATGAATACCTGGGCATTTTTCATTCTTCATGCCAAGTGGTGACAACAAATTCCAATCAAGCGCCGATGTGGCATTATTTTATGGGAGCCTATACTTTTGCAGCCGAGCCGCCGTTTGCCATTACGCGCACAAGCCCGCAGCCGATTGTCGGCAGGGGATTTTACGATGATACTATCGTCTTTAAAAAAGTGATTTTTCCGGGCGGCTTTATTTTTGATGACAGCCATCTATGGATAGCTTATGGAAGGGACGATAGCCAGTGCTGGATTGCAATGTTGGATAAGGAGCTGTTGCTTAAGAGCCTCCTGCCCGTGCAGACAGACGATTGATCAGAGGATAAACTTTACATGAAATGCTTATGAATGGATTGAAGGACGATGCGTAAATTTCTTTTTTTTATTGTGGTCAATTTTTTTGTTTTTGATCTCAATTCGATTATATATTCCTATACAACCCCTGTCGCAAAATACTTGAAGCCCATTGAAATTACAGAAATGAAATCAGGGATCGAGTTGATAGACTGCATCTATGTACTTAACCTTGCAGAGAGGCCTCAAAAATGGGATAGAATGAAGGCCCTTCTGGATCAAAGGGGGCTGCATGGCAATAGAGTCTTTGGGATTAATGGATGGAATCTTGCCGATGAAATACAAGAAGAAGTTGCAGGGCCTTATCCGGTGCGTTTATTTAAAGGGCATTTAGGATGCCTTTTAAGTCATGTTTCAATTATTAATGATGCGTCTAAAAGGAATTTCGAGGTGATCTGGGTCTGTGAAGATGATATAGAGTTTGTTGAAGATGTTAGGCAAATTCCGGCCTTGTTGACAAGTCTTTATGACATCGATCCTGATTGGGATGTTTTCTATACCGATTTAGATTCAAAAAATAATCAAGGGGAATATGTTGTGTCGGCATCCGCGGATTTTCGACCCGATCAGCAATATCTGCCATTAGGCCACTATACAGAAAGAGTGCCGATAAATAATGAAATAATGAAAATTGGGCAACGATTTGGAATGTATTCCGTGATAATTTCTCGGAAAGGAATAAAAAAAATACTGGATTATTTTACGCATGTATACGTTTGGACTCATATTGACATCGATATTCACTATGTGCCCAATATCCGTGAATATTCCACGACCAGAGACATAATCAGCATATGGACTCAAAGTACTGTGTCGGATACGACAAATGCGGATTTGATGCATGGGATCCGGTGAATGGAAAATTTTATTTACAACAATTAAAAATTCAATCACGATGCCCTCAATTACATATGGAGATGTTTATGTTTCGTTTTTTCTTTCTGATATCACTAATGACTTCTCCTTGTTTCTCTAAGTCTTATGCAGCGGAAGAGCCTTATCCGTATTGTTTTGAAGGCGTTTTTGAAGAGTATAGAAACGATCGACTAAATTTGATTTCGAAATTCCTACCATCTAATCCGATTATTTTAGAGGCCGGAGCTCATTACGGACTTGATACTGTAAATTTCTACAAGCTATGGCCGTTAAGTCGGGTTTTAGCATTTGAACCAAATCCATCAGCTTTTGAAAAACTCGCAAAGCAAACTGCCGGCCTTGAAAATGTGTCCTTGTACAATTTTGGTCTTAGCGATAATCCAGGGACAGCATTATTCTACGTGTGCTATGGAACCGAAGGTAATAATCCTGAATTTGAAGGCGCAAGTTCGTTATTGCCCCCTTCTGAATCCATGGAGATTCATTATGGTGGGCCTCGGATTGAAATCACATGTGTGTTATTGGATGATTGGTGCAAGCAGAATGGAGTGGATCACATCGATTTTATGTGGCTCGATATGGAGGGGATGGAATTGCAAGTTCTGAAAAGTTCTCCTGAAATCTTAGATACCGTTAAGGTTATTTATACAGAAACGAATATGTATCCTTTTAGAATCGGCACAACGGGATATCAAGAGTTGCGGTCATTCCTTGAAAGTTCTGGATTTAAACTTCTCTCTCATTGGTATCTCAAGGGGTTGCAAGGGGATGCAATTTTTATAAGATCTGAAATCTACAATGCATTATTTAATGAAGTTAATTGATGAAAATTTGTTCAATCATTCGAATACTGTTTACGTTTTCTTGCCTATCCTTTCATTATCTTGAAGCTGGATTGGAGGAGTTTTTCCACAAAGCGGAAAATAAAGGAAGTCAACACAACATGCGCAATATCGACTTCATCTATATGATAAATGTAGATGAAAGATCTGATAAGTTTGCGCAATCTTTAGCAGATTTAACTCCATATGGCATCATTCCTTATCGTTTTTCGGCTGTCAATGGATGGAAGTTAGACTTTCATACGATCACTGAAATAGGAGTAAAGTTTGATCCGGATACAATGCATTCTGGAGCCATGGGGGCTGTCTATCACACCAAGGATGGAAACCTCTATGAAAGTCATGAAATAATCAAGGAAAGAGGCGTAACGTATTTCAGCCATTGCCTTTCTCGTGGTGCAATGGGAATCGTCTTAAGCCATTTATCTGTACTTCAAGATGCCTATGACTCCGGCTATAAAACCATATGGGTGATGGAAGATGATATCCAAACCCTAAGCGATCCAAATGAACTTTCGGATTTGATTGTCAAATTAGATGCTCTTTGCCCCCGTTGGGACGTGTTTTTTACAGATCCCGATATAAAAGGTTATAATGGTGAAAGGGTGCCTTGCTTAGGGGCCAGTCAGAAACCTAATTTCCAGATTCAACCTGCAGAGTATTACTATAGAAGGATTCCGGTAGGTAAGGACTTTGTCATCCAGGGTGCTCGGTATGGAGCGCATTCGATGATTGTAAGGCGATCCGGCATGAAAAAAATCCTCAATTTCTTTAAGACTTACAAAGTCTTTTGGCCATATGACATTGATTATTGTTATCCGCCAGGCATTACACTCCATTCATGTACGAGGGATATCGTTTCGAATCGTCCAGATGCCGACGGATAATGCTTATCCGGGATATCAAGGAAATAATTGAAAAACTAAAGTATGGATTATACATGATCAATCGCTTAATTGTTTTACTTTCAGCCCTATGCCTCAATCCGCTATTTGGCACTGTAGAGGATAATTTAAGCAGGGGATTTGATAAGTCGGATCCCCAGGCGCACCAGATGGCAAATATTGATTTTATTTATATGATCAATCTGGATAGCAGGCCCGAAAAGTTTGCCTCCTGTGCTGAGCAGTTAAGCCCTTATGGGATATATCCGTTTAGAGTTTCTGCGGTGGATGGGCGGAAGCTGACGCTGGATGTGATCAATGATGTCGGCGTCACATATGAACCTTGGATGGAAAGCGGGCATTTGGGAACAAGTTATTTGCCGGGCGGCGATTTGAAGCCATTTCATGATATTTTACATGTGGTCGGCAGGAATTATTTCACCTACTGCATGGGACGTGCCCCCATTGCTATTGCGCTTAGTCATCTGTCGGTACTGCAGGATGCTTATGATGCAGGTTATGAGACGATTTGGGTGATGGAAGATGACATTCAAATCATCAAGGATCCCAATACCATCCCAAGCCTTATTAACAAGCTTGATGATCTGTTAGGCAAGCGCTGGGACATCCTATTTACAGACCAGGATACAAAAAATTCCAGGGGGGAGTATGTTCCCTGCTTCAGTTATGCATGGAGGCCTAATTTCACACCCAAGAATCCGGAAAGGTTTGGCGAAAGGAAAGACGTTAGTGCAGAATTTAGAAAAATTGGCGCCCGCTATGGAACTTATTCGATGATTGTGCGACGATCAGGCATAAAGAAGATTCTTAAGTTTATCAAAGAGTTTAAGATTTTCCTACCCTATGATATGGATTTCTATCTGCCCAACGATATCAGCATGTACACTGTTAGAGAAGATGTCGTTTCCACGATGCCGCGAGCCCTGACGGATAATAATTTGTAGGCTATAGATCCTGGTATATACCACACGCGGTTTAAGTTGTGCGGCATATGCAGCCTGACAGCGCGTGGTATAGCTTAATCTTCAATAGCGTAGCCATACTTTAAGGCTAAAAGCTGCACGTTGGTGAAGTCCTCTTCGGACAACGCCATTTTCAACTGCTGCCAGGTGATTTTATTTTTGATCGGCTGCCAGTGGTTATAGTCCTTTGTCACCATCTGTAACTTCTCCACTTGCAAGGGCACTTGCAAGCGGCTTTGGAATTCAGAAATAACCGCATCTATATCTTCAACGCGATAGCTCCATTCGGCCTTTTTTTCGGCGGCGAGATTCCAGTAATACCAGTATTTGGCGCAGCGTACGAGGAATGGTTCATTGGAATCTATTTCAGGAACATGACTACAAATGAATATCCAAATATAAGAATGGTCGATTTCGTTATTATACCATGATGAGATGACATCAAGAGGATTTCTAATTTGGTGGAAAATGTGCTTATAATGGTATTTACAGTTTATGCTTGAATCAAACGTCCAGAACCAGTTTGATGTGCCGTCTACACCAAGGACTTCATGGCCGATATCCAGTCCGCATTCCCGTAAGAGCGTCGATATATATCCAGTGCCGCTGCGGCCGCATCCCACAATCAGCAGTAGATAGTCGGTATTTTCGGCCGTTGCCTTTGGCTGGGTAGCCGGCATGTTGTTAGCCAGGCACATGTCTGAAGGGAGGACGATGAAGCATAGGGCTAAGTATGTAAGAATGAAGAGTTTATTGCGCATGACGACTTCCTTTTGACTGATGGGTCAAGATAAGATTTGCATATTTTTCTTTTGCCATATCAGTCCAATTTAGTTCATCTAAATAAGAGGTGCATAACTGCTCCGACTTGATTTTTTGTGGCCCGGTGCGGCGGCGAATTTTAGACCTTGTTAACCTTACCAGGAAAATGTGCGGTGATAAGAAATTGCTTCTTTCCTCTCTCTGTTCTCTGTGAGCGCTGTGTTTTTTAAAATTTACAACACAGCGCTCACAGAGAACAGAGAGAGGGCTTGTCATGCTCAATCAAGTTTTCAGACTGGAAGGGTGAATACAGGTGAATTTTACAATGTCTATTTTTGTAAGGTTGTGCTGTTTTATTTCATTTATAAGATCAATAGGTTGAGCCATGAACGGGACGATCGCCCTCGATATCGACGGCACCATTACAGCCGATTCGCGTCAGCATACCATGCCGCCGAGGGTAGTGAGATACCTGACCAAACTGGCCCAAGATGGCAGGCAGCCATTCTTTATCACAGGGCGTGCCTTTGCTAGCGGACTTACCATCGATTGTCTGACTCGCATTCCTCATGTGATAGCCGGCTCAATTGGCGTCTCTTTTAGTCACCCAAAAGCACATGCGTTGATTCGTGAGTGGTATAGATTAACAGCACTTGTTCATCCAGCAATGACTTTATATCCTGAAGAGTATTTGTTGTCTGTGGCAGCATGGCGTACAAATAACCCTCCCACGGCATGGGTATGGGATTTATTTAATGTACGCTCCTTTGTGCCGATCAAACCCACTCAATCCGATAAACCTTTTTGGTTTGACAAAGGGTGAGATGTACGCTTGTGAGTGAATAATTTGATGCTTCCGGTAGTATCTTCAATAGCGTAGCCATACTTTAAGGCTAAAAGCTGCACGTTGGTGAAGTCCTCTTCGGACAACGCCATTTTCAAATCCTGCCAGGTGATTTTATTTTTGATCGGCTGCCAGTGGTTATAGTCCTTTTTCACCAGCTGTAACTTCTCCAGCTGCAAGGGCACTTGCAAGCGACTTATGAATTCAGAAATAACCTCATCTATATCTTCAACGCGATAACTCCATTCGGCCTTTTTTTCGGCGGCGACATTCCAGTAATACCAGAATTTGGCGCAGCGTACGAGGAATGTCTCATTGGGATCTATTTCAGGAGCATGACTACTAATGAATTTCCACATATCAGGATAGTCGATTTTATTATTATACCATGATGAGATGACATCAAGAGGATTTCTAATTTGGTGGAAAATGTGCTTATAATGGTATTTACAGTTTATGCTTGAATCAAACGTCCAGAACCAGTTTGATGTGCCGTCTACACCAAGTACTTCATGGCCGATATCAAGTCCGCACTCGCGCAAGAGCGTCGATATATATCCAGTGCCGCTGCGGCCGCATCCCACAATCAGCAGTAGATAGTCGGTATTTTGGGCCGTTGCCTTTGGCTGTGTAGCCGGCATGTTTTCAGCCAGGCACATGTCTGAAGGGAGGGCGATGAAGCAGAGGGTTAAGTATGTAATAATGAATAGTTTGCTGCGCATGATGGCTTCCTTTTGTCTGGCGGGTCAAGATATGATTGTATTTTTATTACATTAAAGACGGTGTTTTTTTGTCAAATTCTCTCTAGATCATGGTATAAGTTTATCTGAATTAAGGGGCGTATAACAGTGGCTCATCACACAAATGAGTGGTTGACTTAGGGTTTATCTAGTTATGCAGGACAAAGATGCATAGCATGACATAGGCGAAGCCCATCTCTTTGTAGCCTGTCAGCTAAGGCTTGCGAGCGCAGTGAATGCAGCCGCAGCTACGGGACAGCAAGAAAAGTGCTCTACCCCGTAGGGGTTCTTCTCTTTATAATCTATTAAGGTGGAAGTATCTAAAGAGAAGAACCCTTACGGGGTTATCAATTGTTTTTGTACAAATCCGTAGCTGCGGCTGTCTTCGCTTTCGCTTGCAAGCCTTAGCTGACGGGCTACAAAGAGATGGGCTTCGCCTAGGAAAATTCTTGGCTTACTTCAGGCTTTTGGCCTGCAAAACCGGATGAACCCAAAGTCAACCACTCATTTGTGTGATGAACCATAACAGTTCTGGCTGGTGGTGAATTTTACAATGTCTATTTTTGTAAGGTTGTGCTATTTTATTTCATTTATAAGATCAATAGGTTGAGCCATGTACGGGACGATCGCCCTCGATATCGATGGCACCATTACAGCCGATTCGCGCCAGCATACCATGCCGCCGAGGGTGGTGAGATACCTGACCAAGCTGGCTCAAGAAGGCTGGCAGTTATTCTTTATCACGGGGCGTGCCTTTGGTAGCGGTTACCAGATATTGAAAGGCTTGCCCTTCAACTACTATCTGGCGGTGCAAAATGGTGCCATCATCCTCGAAATGCCCACGCAGCGAATCATCTCGAAGAAATATCTGGACCGTTCGATCCTATGCACCATGGATACGATCTGCCATGAGAATCCAAGTGATTTTGTCGTCTGCAGCGGCATCGAGCATCAAGACATTTTTTATTACCGTCCCAAGCGTTTTTCAGCGCCCCTATTGAGCTACCTGGAAGAGCGCATCTGCAGCTTCAAAGAGATCTGGCGTCCGCTTGATTCGTTTCACGAGATGCAAATCAACGAATTTCCATCGATCAAATGCTTTGGCCAGTATGAGGGTGCTTTGGAAATAACCCGCAAAATCGAAGCTGCCCTCGGCCTGCATGTGCCGCTGATCCGCGATCCTTTCGATGAGAGCTACTATGTGGTCCAAGCCACGCATCCGGAGATAAGCAAAGGACAGGCGCTGCATGATCTGCTGGCAATCACAGGCAGATGCGGCAAGGTCATCGCAGCTGGCGATGATCATAACGATTATTCAATGCTGGCAGCTGCCGATATCAAAATCGCCATGCATACGTCGCCCCCGGAGTTGTTGAAGATCGCCGATATCGTCGCGCCGCCGGCCAATGCAGAAGGCATCATCATAGGCTTGGAGGCGGCGATAAAGCAATGGTGAAGCCTGGAGAAACTAAGGCCTTTGAAATGCCGGGATTGGTCGGTTTTGATCATTACCGCATCTGCTGCATCGTCGGCATGCTGCCGCATGAACGCGAGCAAGAGCAGGAGATTTATGTCGATCTGCGTGTAGAGATCGACTTTTCGGCGGTCGCCGCCTCGGATCTTTTGCAAGACACGGTCGATTACGTACGGTTGGCAGAGGTGTGCAGGGATATCGCCTGCCAAGGCAAATATAGCATGCTGGAAAGATATGCCGTCCATGTGCTGGATGAGGTGCTGAAACAATTTGCTGTCACATCGGCCTGGATCCGGGTCAAGAAGCCTAAGGCTCTTGCCGGAGCGGCTGGATCGGTCGTTGAGCTTAAACGGATTAAAGGGTGATATCGGTATGGCATGGACACTTGTCACAGGCGGCGCAAGACGCCTTGGCGCCGAGCTATGTTTAGCATTGGCAGCTGAAGGAAAACCGGTCTTGATCCATTACTGCGCGAGCCTGTCAGAGGCGCAGCAGGTGGCGGCGGCATGCCGCCGGTATGGCGTGGCTGCCGAGCTGATCCAGGGGGATTTTTCTACGCCGGCCTCCACGGCTGAATTTATTGAACGGTGTCTCAAGCAGTTTCCCGGGATAAAGCATCTGATCAACAATGTGGGCAGCTATTTGATCAAGCCTGTGCTAGAGACTTCGATGGAAGAATGGCTGGCGCTATTCCAAACGAATCTGCACGCCCCTTTTGCCTTGAGCCGGGCTTTTATGCCTGCTTTGCGCAGCTTAAAGGGCAATATCATCAATATCGGCGTGGCAGGAGTCGGCAGCATGCATGTTGACAACATCCATCCGGCGTACAGGATGGCCAAGATGGCGCTATGGATGCTGACCAAGACGCTGGCCAGGGAGCTTGCCAAAGACCAGGTGAGAGTGAATATGGTATCTCCGGGGTATATCGACAATAGCGTGATGGCCGATGATATAGAGAAAATACCCATGCAGCGCGCGGCAAGAGTTTCCGAGGTGGCGCGGGTGGTGTCGTTCTTATTGCAGGACGATAGTGAATATCTTACCGGCCAGAATATCGAAGTCGGCGGGGGCGTAGGCCTTTAACTTAACATTTACACAAGATGAAGATGATGATGAATGACAGAAGCGAAAGCCTGCGGCAGATGATTGAGATGGCCATCAGTTATGGCCGGAAGTTGCAGAGCAGCCAGACGGGGTATCTGCACCATTGCTATGGCCTGCATGACGAAGAGACGCATTTGCCGATACCGCTGGTGGAGAATTTTCTATTTGCGCTAGCCCTGCTACGCAGCCGGCTGATAGAAAATGTCACCGAAGCCAAGACTATGCTCGACAGGCTGCTGCATTTTCAAAATAGGCAAAGTGAATGTCAGGGTGACAAAATTATAGCGGCGGGCAATTTCCCTGTTTATGTGCATGAATATCCTGTCTGCAACGACCGTTTCACCGGCATCCATGTGGCTTGTGCGATATACTGGATGTTAAAGCTTTTCCACCAGGTGCTTGGCCAGGAGTTGAAGAAACGTTTGGAGGAGGCATTTATAGCCGCCGTCAGGCATGCCCTGAAGATGCAGCATGAGAAGCCGGCCGGCTATGCGCTGGCGCTGAAGATCGCCGCCTTGGCCCAAGCCGGCGGCCAGTTGTTGCAAGATGTCGAACTCGTCCGGCAAGGGCAGGTGCTTTTAGAACAGCTGCATGCCATGCCAAGCCCGTCGGCCTGGTATTGTCCAAAATCCATGGGCATGATCTTATCGGCATTGGGCCTGCTGTATGTGCGCCTTAGTGATAGTCCATGGAGAAGTTTCTGGCAGCATCTGGGAGATACGTGGCATCGCCGGACGATGACCTATATCGGCCCTGCCGTAAAGGAATGGCAGCAAGGGTATGAGCCGCAGGTGACTTTATACGATATGTTTATGGGGTATTTAAGCGGAGGCTTCCCTGACAGGGTATTGAAAGCCAATCCGACGCATCTTGAAGCCATGTTAGTGCCAGTCTGTGATGACATTCTGCCAGAACCCGTTTATCCAATGGTGCTTGAAGGCGTTTGCGATGGGATGAACTGGCAGCTGCATCATGCCGAGGGCATGGCTTATACCATTATCGAAAGCAACACCCTGGAGATCAATCCTGCCGTGGAAAAGAGCTTCCATCCCTTCCGCCTGGTATGGGGAGGGCGACAGCGCGTGCACACCTTCGTCTGCCAAGGGGGTAATTCAAAAATCATTGGCTGCCGTGCCGGCCAGCATGAGCTTTGTCTTTCCTTTGCCTTGGGCGATACAGTCGAGGTGGAAGAACGGGAAAAAAGCCGCGATGTCATCTTCTTTATGGACACCCAGGAAGATGTGGAGTTTCTGGTCAACGGCCATAAATCATCGACCTTCCGTTTGGGAGACAGCCTGTCGATATGCGATGCCGCTTGCCATCTCGGTCTGACATTTACGCTTGAAGCAGGTGAAGGGAGATTCTTTGGCCACCGCATGTTGGGCAACCGTCCCGCCCAATTGGATACCAAAGGCAGCCGCCGCTATCAGGTCTATGATTGGCAGGTATTTGTGCGCACCTTGGGACGTTCTCCAAACTGCCGCCTTAATGTTTTGCTGCAGATGGCGGAAAATAGCCGTCCGGAAAATGCCAGTCATGAAGCATAGCAGAGTGAGAGCTGCCTGTATCCTCACACTGGTTTTAGGGCTGCTGGCAGGCTGCGCGGTGCCGCGTTCATGCGCCTATAAAGCCCTGTATGCCCATCTCGATGTGCCGCCGGCCGCCACCGATCCCCTCTGTGAAAGCCAGTACTTTCTTGTCGTACTCGTCGAAGCGCGCCATTTGGATTATACCGATAATGCCTCATTTTTAAAGACCGTGGCCAAACACCCCAGCGACGGCAGCAAGAATCGCGATGTCGGGCACGCCTGGATCTATTTACAAGGCATTATTGATGGACAATCTGTTTTTCTTGAAGGCGGACATTCCGGCGAGCTTGGGCTTGTGCAGGCCAGATATTTCGATGGCATCATGAATAATATCGAATATGGCGCTGCCAACCCATCGCAGCAGCAATGCCAAAACCCAAGCCTGGAACCAAATCCCGTAAAATATCTTTGGGAAACACAGCATGACGGCTTCTTTCAATGCGGGGCCGGCCGCCACTTTCCCACCTTCGCGGCCAAAATCGATTTAAGCCGGGAGCAGTTTGACAGGATGATGGCATTCATCAAAAGCTACCGCTACAGCGAATATGCCATCACCGGCAGCCAATGCTCATCTTTTGCCGCCCAGGTGGCGTCATTGGGCGGACTTGAACTGGCATGCGAGGTAACCATGGAAATTGAGCCCTGCATAAATGTGGGTGGCGCCAAGCTGCCGCTGTGGCGCGATCCGAGCTATGCCCAGCTGACGATTTCATCGCCCGATATCCTCGAACGCAGCCTGATGCAAGCCGTGCGCGAAGGGCGCGCCGAAGGGGCCCTGGCGTGGTACAAAAAGCGTAGCTCGCAAATTTAGATTCCTTAATCTTTTCTTAATATGGATGCATATAATCATAGTGGCGTTCATTTATAAAAATATAACTTAAGGAGTCTTTATGAATACAGATTATGCCGCACTTGCGTTGATTGTGGACCGTTCAGGTTCAATGCACAGCATTGCATCCGATGTCAGGGGAAGCGTGAAGCAGTTTATTGGCGATCAGCAGAAGCACAATGGCCGAGCCTCTTTGACAGTGGCGCAATTTGACCACCAATATGAAGTAGTTTATGATTTTAAGGACATCAAAGACGTTGATGCCGAAAAATTCGCCAATGCGTATAGCCCTAGGGGTTCGACGGCGCTGCTGGATGCCATTGGCCGTACAACGATTGCCTTGCAGAAGAAATTGGATGGCATGCCTTTGGCCGATAGACCGAAGAGAGTCGTGGTGGCCATAATTACCGATGGTTACGAGAATGCCAGTACGGAATTTAAATTGGAGCAGATCAAGGAAATGATCAAGAAAAATGAAGCCTTGGGATGGGACTTTATGTTCATGGGAGCTTCACTTGATACCATAGAGATAGCCAAAAATATGGGTTTTTCAGCAGATAAATCGGCGGCCTATAATACTTCCAATGCGGGCAGCTGCTTTGATTTTCTTAGCCAAAAAGCCACTCAGGCACGTCAAGGGCAAAAGGTGGATATCACGCCGGAGGAGCGCACTAACTTAATGCAAGATGGCATACCAGCCGCCTAAGGTAGCTACTCCCACATCATGTGATGCACAGGCTTTATCCTAGAAACGGCAATTGAGCATGTAAAAAGATTGGGCAGATTTTCCATGAACAACTGCCGTTTCTAGGTTTATACAACGCGCACTTAGGTTTGTTATATTTCGGCCACGCGAAAGTACCCCTGGTTTAACGATCGCAAGCGACCCCACAATGATTTTAGAAATGGTCATAAGATCTTCCTTGTAGTTGGGGTTAGGCTTCTTATGCCATCTCTATTTTTTATGTTACAATTTTCATGGAATTTTCACACCGTAACTAAACGGCTTTTCATCAAAAAGATTTGGTAGGCAGGCAAAATAAATAACAGGATTTTAGGATGGTCAGGATAAAGAGAAACTTAGGTTTTGAGGTCAATCGACTATATCGTGTTTTTTTATCCTGACCATCCTAAAATCCTGTTATTTTCCTCCTTACCTTATGAAAATGCCGTCAATTACTGGTTAAATCTTTTTGATGAAAAGTCCCTGCTCCGTAGTCTCCAATTCTTCACAAGAACCATATTATATAAAATGGGGTCATTTTCGATCGTTCAACCACGGGAGCTTTGGCAAAGTCTAGATGGGAAATTTTAACTAGATGCTGATATGCCGGTAAAAGTACATTTGCTTCTAATTCGGGACTGCATTAAACTAATCACATTGAAAGTAAAGACCTAACGTAGGATTAACTTATGCTGCGCATCGATTTAAAAGGAAAGAAAGCATTTATCGCCGGGGTTGGCGATGACCAGGGCTATGGCTGGGCGATTGCCAAAGCATTGGCTGAAGCCGGGGCAACGATTCTTATCGGCACCTGGACGCCGATGATGAAGATCTTTACGACGGCCTTGGAGAACGGTAAGTTTGATGAATCGCGTTTGTTGGCCGACGGTTCCCTGATGCAGATCGCCAAAATCTACGCCCTCGATGCCGCCTTCGATGTGCCGGAAGATGTGCCGGCGGAGATCAGCGAAAACAAGCGCTACAAAGAGGCCAAGGGTTATACCATCAAGGAAGTTGCCGCGCTTGTGGCTGAAGACTACCAAAGCATCGATATCCTGGTGCATTCGCTGGCCAACGGCCCTGAAGTGCAAAAACCGCTGCTCGAAACATCCCGCAAAGGGTATCTGGCGGCCATCAGCGCTTCGGCATATTCCTATATCGGCCTGCTGCAGCATTTCGGTCCCATCATGAATCAGGGGGGCGCGGCGATTTCGTTGACATTCATGGCTTCGGAAAAGGCCGTACCGGGCTACGGCGGGGGAATGAGTTCTGCTAAAGCCGCCCTTGAAAGCGATACGCGCACCTTGGCATGGGAAGCTGGGCGCAAATGGCACCTGCGCATCAATACCATTTCTGCCGGCGGCTTGCGCAGCCGGGCAGCTAAAGCCATCGGCTTCATCGATAAGATGCTTGACTATGCCTATGCCAATGCGCCGCTGGTCAAAAATCTGGAAGCCATAGAAGTCGGCAATACGGCAGCCTTTCTTTGCAGTCCGCTAGCGTCGGCCATTACGGGTGCCACGATCTATGTTGACAACGGCCTGAATGCCATGGGCGTGGCCGTGGATAGTCCGGCATTTTCACCGCCGCAAGCTTCTTTCACAGCATAGGCATTAGTCGGCATAGGTATATGAGAATCAATACATCGATAAAAAAAATCTTTCTTTTACTCATGTTGGTTGGCGGCTTGTACGGGGTTGGACGACTCTATTATGCCTTTACGGCAGGATTTACGGTCAGCAACATCACCTCTGACTTGGCGTATAATGCTAAATGGGACACCCATCCCTTAGCCGTCGATGAGAGAGAGAAAATTGATCAGGCTTTAAATCAAGAATATCTCTACCTTGGCAAAGGGTGTCAGTCATATGTCTTCGGCAGCCTTGACGGCAAGTATGTATTGAAATTCTTCAAATATCAGCGTTTCCGTCCGCAGTCATGGCTGAATCTTTTTACGTTTATTCCGGCGGTGGAGCACTACCAGCATGACAAAGCCTTCCAAAAGCAGGATAAGCTTAACAATGTATTTCAGAGCTGGAAAATCGCCTACGAAAATCTGCAGCCGGAAACCGGCGTCATCTATGTGCATCTGAATAAAACCAATGCAGAAAAGAACGCTCTTGTCATCCGCGACAAGCTGGGGCTAAAGCATGAACTAAATCTTGAAGGCATGGAATTTCTGTTGCAGCACCGGGCTGAGATGTTTTGTCCAACGATTGACAAAATGATGGCTCAAGCCCAGGAAAAGCAGGCCGAACAGCTCATCGATAGGTTGTTGGTGATGCTGTTGTCAGAATACGAGCGGGGTTTTGCCGACAACGATCACGCCTTGATGCAGAACACGGGGGTGCTGGATGGTTTCCCCATCCATATCGATGTAGGACAATTTATTTACAACGACCTTGTAAAAGATCCTGTCATGTACAAAGGGCAGATTTATGACAAGACGTATAGGCTGCGTGCATGGCTGGAAAAACACCATCCAGGCCTGGCAGACCATTTGAAAGGCCGGCTGGTGGCGATCATTGATCTCGATTACTTCTACATGCCGCCTTATGTATATAAGAGCGATATGGGCAAAATTCCACATGTCTCACAAAGCCATGAATACGGCGGAAGCATGTAGCCACAGGTGCGCACCCCATGTCGTCAAAATAAAAAACATTTTATATTTTTCATTCATAAGTATCCAGCTTGAGCCTAAAACCCGGCAGTTCCTTGCGTCGTCGCGTCACCTCTACGTCTCTGCGTTGGCATCGGATTCACAGGCCATTGAATAGGTGCCATGATTCAAATTTTCCTACAGTGCTACTTTCTAGAAAATTCAACGCAGAGACGCAGAGGATACGCGACGATGCAAGGAACTACTAGATTTGGGGCATCAACTTGAACAGATAGGCAGGGTTTAATTTTCCCGCCGCCTTATCCAAAATTCGCGTTAAAGACCGGTTAGGGCACGGGATCGTATTTGATCAGCTTGCCGCCGCCGTCACGCGTCCAACGATATACCCAGTGATCCTCATTTTCGCGCATCAGCCGGTCGCAGCCCATGGCGACACCCTGGCAAAAGCCATATTTACGCATGGCATTTAGCGTATATTGGGAGCTACTTGGAATGAAGTGGCTGCGCGGGCCGTCGGCCGGGGAGACGACATCTTGGTGGAAGCGAATCATGGTTTCGGCAAAGGCGCCGAAGATGGGGGTTTGGCAGGCTTCGGTAGAGTTTTTTTTAGAGCTGCCTTGACAGGCGAGAGCCGCGTCTTTGCCCCATGGCTCCTGCCAGGGAGCTGCGTCCAGGCTGTTTTGTAGCGTGGCAAGCAGCAGCAACAGGTATGCCCATCGATAAGATAATGGCAAGCGCATGATTTAAAAGCCTTTTTGGATCATGAGGACGGGAAATAGTCGATTTTGCATTAGGACCTCTCGGCCGAGCCCCTCATAAATGCAGCGGTTGTATTCATTAGCTGCCAGGCCGGCGCCATTGATACCTCCGAAATACCACCCTGTTTCCAGACTGGTAAGGATGATGGCAGCTGGGATATAGCCGCGGTCATAGAGCTGGTAGGAAGCTGCGATGAACAGGGCATTGATGATGAAGGAAGTCAGAGCGGTTTTTTTTTGGCCTACATAGTAGTAACCGGCTCCCGGCAGGACGGCATTTAGGAATCTGGCTTTGTTGATGGATTTGGCTTGCGATGCATAGGTGCAAAGGAATTCGTTGATGCTGTCGGCGGCGGGTGTGTTTTCGGCCGCCGGGGCGATGGACGGTAAATCGGCGTGGGTGATGGCCGTTTCCAAGCTTATATTGTCGGCCAGGGCTTTATCAAGGGTATCCATATGATTGAGGATGCGGCAGGCTTTGTCAAGCTGGTCTACCTTGATATAGGCATCATAGAGGGTGATTAACAGCTCTTTCAGTGCCGGGAAATCCTCAGGAATCCGCATCAGGCGGCTGGTTTCAAAGGCGTCGACGGCCTCTTGATATTTGTTCCCAAGGTAGTAGGCCAAAAAGATTTCATATTCAATTTCAAAGCGGCGATCGCAATTGTTGGCGGGGATGAGGAATAGGGCTCTTTTAAAGCAGGTGATGGCGCGGTAGAGGTCCATTTGGCGGGCGAACATACGGCCGAGATGCAGCTCCCGGCCCCAATCTTGGGCGCGTTCGACTTGCGATAGTTCAGCAAAGGGTGAAGGCAGCTTCTCGATCAGCCGCGGTGGCGGGCAATAGCTGATATCGGGTTCAAAGGCGCAGTTAGTGGGTTGGCAGCCGCTACACACAAGGCTAATCACAGCCAATACGAGCAAAAGCTTGCCGGGCAGGATTATCCATGCCGAGTTATGGCCTTTACGATGCATTATTTTCTGCCTGTCGATAATCGAACTTTCAATATTCGGGATCGCATTCACAATCGTAGATATCTTCAGGATGTAGTGTCTTTTTGATATTGAAGAGATCAAGCGCTTCGATGACTTCATATTCATCCATGTTTTGCAGGCAGTTTTTATAGTCGTAAATATCCTGGTTGTGTTTGGTGACGCATTGGATCTCATCTTCGGTATCGATAATCTTGGGGCGGATGAAAATCATCAGGTTGCGCTTAGCGCTGTGATTGATTTTGTCACTGACGGCAGCGCCGAGCAGAGGCACGCCTCCAAGGCAGGGGATCTGGTTGCGCTCGCGCGATTCCTCATCTTGCATCATGCCGCTGATGATCAGGAAGTAGGTGTCTGGGATGTGTACGCGGGTCGTCGTTCTATTTATGCGTGTGGTAGGACCTGGACTTGTACTGGCGCTGGTTGCATTTGTGATCAGGCCGGCGATGATGGTGCTGACTTCCTCTTCAAGGTCGAGGGCGATGATGTCGCCATTGCCGAGATAGGGGGTGATTTTTAGGCGCGTGCCCACATCGCGGTATTCAAAGTTGCTGGTGATGACCGTGCCGAAGTCGTTGGAGATAGATTGGGTGCGGTAGGGGGTGTTTATGCCGACAAATATTTCGGCCGGAGAGTTGTCTTCAACCAGCAGCTTGGGATTTGAGATGACTTCATCTTTGGTGCGGTCATGCAGGGCTTTGACGACGGCGCCTAGTGATCCAAATTCCATGCCGCAGTGGGTGATTTTCTGGCCGATGACGCCCAGATTGAAGCCCGAGGTTGTGGCGATGTTGGTGGCATTTGGTACCAGTACCTGCTGCGTACCCAAGGCTTGGCCAAGTCCTGACAGCCCGGTTGAACTAAGAGCGCCTAAAAGGGGGGTTGAACCGCTAAAAAAAGCTTGCGAGCCGGAGGTGTTGCCGCCGCCGAAGCGCGAGCCGATGCTGACGCCATATTCCAAAGCGTCTTCAAGCGTAGTTTCCATGATCAGCATTTCGATGAATACCTGCCGCATGGGGATATCCATTTCGTCGACCAGTACGCGCACTTTGTCCAGGGCTTTGGGGGTGCCGCTGAAAACCAGGCTATTGGGGATTGCCATCCACTGCACGCTGCGCAGGGCAGAGACTAAATCCTCATTGCCTCTTTCGTTTTGCTGAATCGTGTCGGCGATTTGTCTAAGGGCCGGCTCGATGCCATCGCCTTTGCGGAAAAGGAGTCTGTAGATGAAAAACTTGTTCTGCTTTTCGGCACCGCCCGGCAGGCGCGCTCTGCCTTGGAATTGGCGGCTGAGCGGCACGGGAGTAAACGATTCACCGGCATTTAGCTCGTATACCCAGTTGCCGTCTTTGTCCAGAAGCCAACGTCCTTTTGGACCTTCGAGGCCGCCAGCTTCACCCGGGTTGAAGGTCCATGTGCCTTCATTATAACGGCTCCATTTGCCTGTAGGTGGTGTCGTAGCAGACTTGCCTGTCAGGGCTCCGCCTGCAGTCCCGGCAGCTTCGGCCGCGCTTCCAGCAGCAGCTCCAGCAGCTCCAGCACTTCCGGCAGTTCCGGCACTTCCGGCAGTTCCGGCAGTTCCGGCAGTTCCGGCACTTCCGGCATTTCCGGCATTTCCGGCAGCTCCATTTGGGCCGGCTTGGCCAGCGCCTGGTAGTGAGGTTAGAGGTTTGAAGATCCAATTGCCTTGTGGATTGAGCAGCCATTGTCCGTGTGGCGTAAGCAAGGTGTTCTCTGAGGCGTTGATGCCTTGTGTGGTCGTTCTTTGCTGGCCTTGTCCCCCGCCTTGCCCCTGTCCTTGTTCAAAGCCTTGGCCCGGCTGGCCGTTTTGGCCTTCTGCGCCTTGTGCGCCTTGTCCCTGCCTGCGTTCTGTGCCTTGTCCTTCGCTAGCTGGGAAGTTGCCCATTTTCAGGTCTTTAAGATTGAAGATGCGCGTGGAGCCCTGATCTTGATCCAGATATTGCAAGATGGCGATGGTGCGTTCGACTAAGAAGGGGGATGAGATGATGAAGATGCTATTTGTGGATAGATGGGGAACGAAAGTCAGGGTTTGATCTTGGGAGATCGGCTGCATGATTTGCTGTACAAGGGTGATGAGCGTGTCGATAGGGGTGAGTTGGCTGACGTATTGGCCGATCACAAGGCCGCTATTGGGGGCATCTATGCTTTTGATGAGTTGGGATATTTTTTCGACATTGGCGGAAAGGTCTGTCACGATGAGGTGATTTGAGTTTTTCAAAGCTTCGATGAGGGCATTTTCAGACACCATGGGTCGCAAGATCATGGCCGCTCTTTCAGGATCGAGCGTATTGAGGCGGAAGACTTGCGTGATGATATCTGAATCAGTGACTCTGGAGCCTGGGAAATCTTCGGAAACAACTCTTGAGATGGCATTAACTTTTGGGTTTTTATGGATGATGAGATTGTTGCCATCTTCCATCAGTACGAGGTCGTGAATCAGCAGTTCCTGCAACAATGCCGTCATGATATTGTCAATGGTGGCAGGTTCTTCTGAGATGATGGTCACATTGAACTGGAGATCGCTTTCATCAAAGACGAAATTTCGATTTGACAGCCTGCTGACAAAGCGGATGTATTCTATGATGCTGACATTGTTGAAGTTGATAAGTACGGTCTTGGAGGCTTCTTCCGGGGGTAGTTTTAATATGGTGTCATTGGCTGCCACCAACGGAATATTTTCAGCAACAGGTACTTGACTCTTGGCATCTTGGCTATTGCCATCTTTGGTATGTGCATAATGCTGGATGTTTTGAGGGGCGTATTTTAAGGGGACGCGTTGTGTGATTGAAATGTTGGCAATGCCTGAAGTGGGGCTTTGGGGGCTTTGGTCTTGAACATCGGGCGTTGAGACTCCTTTGAAGGAGGCTTGGATGCCTTCAGAGGGTAGGCTGAACAGCAGATTATGACAGAGTATAGCCGACAGTCCTAAGGAAAGGCTGAAGATGCGATGGATAGGCATTTTTATTTTCATGGGATAGTGGCTGTGTAAATGCTTTTAATTCATAATATTGTGAGTAAACAATTGATTTCTACGTTCTGCTTCAAGCTTCATCTCTTGCAACCGACATTCCTTATTGCAAATGAAATGTTTTATTTCCACAAAAATAAAGAGCCTGCTGTGATAGTGCCGCTGCAGACGCTGGATTGAATGATTACGATAAGTCAATATGACATCTGTTGCAAGCGTTAATGAAAAAAAATCGGCCATGATCACCTTGCATAGTGAAAACTTTCGGTCACAACTATTTCTGCCCTCCTCTGCGTCTCTGCATTGAATTCCTTGAGACAATTTAACGCAGAGACGCTGAGACGCGGCGACGCAGAGGAGGGCAGACTGGTTGTAAAGGGGGCATGCTCACCTTTTTGACCGAAAAGGTGAACAATGCCAAAAAATCAAGTCAATTTAACGTCTGAAAATGAGCCCTGTTCACCTTCATAGGAAAACTTTCGGTCACGATGATACTATCTTCTCTATCCCCTCTCCGTGGTCTCTGTGCCTCTGTGTTTCAAAAAAATCAAACACAGAGGCACAGAGAGCACGGAGCCAGAAATTGACCGGTTGGGTGAACAACGCCTGAAAATGAAGGGCGTGTGACAAAACAATCAACATCAAGGCTCAAAAAGAAGGCAATGCACCACCGGGACGCCGAGACACAAAGAAGCAAGCAGCAAAATAAACAGGCTGGCTATGGTAGGCAGCATAAATGTCCAGGATTAGAAAGCAGCTTCACGGGAATCAATATAGGATCTTGTTCTCTGTGCCCCCGCATGTCGGTGGTATAGTTTATAATGATTTTTGAAGCTTATGGCTGATTGCGGCAGATGCTGATGAGTGTGGGGGAGCGTTCGGGCATTGTCTTGCTGAGGGAGAGTTTGATTTTGCGAAGGACGCCTTCGATGAGCTTCTGAGGATGGATATTTGCATTTTCCAGCAGAGCCTGTTTTAAAAGATCTTCTGACAGGATGTTTTCAGAAGTTGCCCCCGGCATGTCGGGGACGAGTGAGCTAAGTACGAGGCAGTCGTTAGTTTCCCAAGGGGCGGTGACGGCCGTGAATTCAGCTTCTGCATCAATGCCGATGGCAAGGTTGTGAATGCCGATTTTGACAGGATTTTTCGTGCCTTGAGTGAGCTGCCATAAACTGCCATAGCCGCAAGACAGATAGTCGATGCGGTTTTCTTTGGGAAAAAGGCTAAGATAGCTTAGGGCAAACACCTGCTTGATCTTGTCATTGACGGCAAGGGTGTTAAGCTGGGTGGCAAGTTCTACGGGTGTGGGTGCGCGGCTTCTCAGCGCGTGGATCATGCCGCGCAAAAGAGCCGTATAGATGACTCCCTCAGCCCCCTTGGCTGAAGATTCTCCCATGATGATGCCATAAGAACCGTCGGAAAGGGCAAAGAAATCATAATAGATACCATAGGTGTTGAGTCCTTTCGGGCTGGCCAGGCCGACAGCGATGCCATCCCAGAGGGGTGGATTTAGCGGTGCCAGCAATTCCTGGGCGTGGCGCAGGTTATCCATGATTTCGCTGAGCTGTCCGCCGACCTTATTTTCACGCTGCATATTGGTGGAATTAAGATAGGCCGAGACATCGGTGATGAAGTCGACGATATCCTGGTAGCGATCTTGAGGGCGTGGCTGCAGGGCTTTGTTAAGGATTTTTTGCAATCCTTTGGGCATAAGGGAAAGGTGGATCTGTCCGTGGGATAATCTCCCCAAGACAAGTTCATAGGCGATGATACCCAAGGAATATATGTCGGAGGGGTATGATACAGTTTCAGGGTTTTCGCGTTGTTCAGGGCTCATGTAGATAGGTGTGCCGATGAGGCGTTGCCTCGCCGGAGCCCCGCTGGCATTTTTTTCGGTAAGCAATTGAGCGATGCCGAAGTCTATCACTTTGACTTGGCCTGTTTCGGTAATGAGGATATTCTCAGGTTTCAGATCGCGATGGATGACGCCATGGGTATGCAGATGGCATAGGGCATAGGCGATATCGATGATTATTTCCAGCGCTTTCTTCAGCGAAATGGGACTCTGGAGTAGGGCTTGGCGGAGCGAAATCCCTTGGATGAATTCCATAGCGATATAAAGTCCGCCTTCCCATTCGCCATGGCCATACAGCTTGACGATATTGGGGTGGTCGGTCATGGCGATGATTTCGGCTTCGGTAAGGAAGCGTTGCACCACATCGGGATGGGAAAGCAGGCGCGGCAACAGCACTTTTATGGTGGTAGGTTCTTTGGAATCGGGATGCAGACCCAAATAGAGAATGCTCATGCCGCCTTTTTCCAGCAGGCATTCGATTTTATAGGGTCCGATCATTTTAGGGATGGTACTGGCAGCAGCCAGGTTTTTAGCATCTTTGGAGATGGAAGAACCGTTCAGGGTGAGTTGCTTATGGAAGTCTTCTTCGGGCATTATTTCATTCTTAAATTTTATGATAATTCCAGAATTCTTACTCCCAGAGCTTCGCCGATGCGCAGCAGTTCACCGCGGGCGACGCGTTTACCGTTGACGACTAAATCGACACCTGTTTCGGGATGGATATCCAGCTCCAGCATGTTACCGGGTTGCAATTCCAAAAGTTTTTTGATGGACATCTGGATGCGTCCGATTTCAATGACCACGGGCAGCGGCAGATCCTCGATCGACGAGGGGACGCTTGCAGCTTTGACGGCCGAGGTGGCGGCGCTTGCGGCGGGACTTGCGGTGGGGGTGGGGGGAGAGGCGTCTGTGGAAGAGTCTTCATCGAGATCGAGCTCGCTATCGCTGATTTCGTCGATATCGAAATCGGCACTGGATTCTTCAGCGGCATGTTCGGATGCCGGATCAAGATCATCGTCTTTAAGATCCTCGTCATCGAACATGTTTTCATCATCTGTATTCGTCGTTTCGTCCATGGATGTATTTGCCTCGTGGTATAGAGGGTGTTCGAGAATTTTTAGGCTGCCTTGTTTGATTCTGGCGCGGAAGCACGGGATGCCGTTGATGACCAGCATGACGCGCCCTTTGTCTTCATCGGGGTCTAAAGAGCAGTTATCGAGGAAGATGAAATCGCCGGTTTTGATCTGTTTCCATTCAGAAAGTTTAAGATCGATGCGGCCGGCTTCAAGATGTACGATGATATCAAGAGAGTTTGCCATTGGCGAGGCAAGCGAAATATTTGGCTGTTGCTGCAAATAGCGTAGTTTCCAGGCCGTTCTGAATTCCGGCGAAAGAAACAACCGGGCCTGAATGTTTTTTTGCTCAATATTAATGGCTACATCCAGGCATAGGCAGTGGGCATCGGGAAGGCCTTCTTCAGCCGCCAATGTTGGCGACAATTTCTTATCGGCGACAGTGTTCTCAAAGGCATTTAATGCTTCCACAGCCAGGAAGCGGTAGAAAGCTTTTACAAAATCGTTGTCAATGTCATCATCGGCAGGTGCGGGCTGCTTTGCAAGCAGCATAGACATCAGCTTCTTAAGATCCTGCTCTGCCATGACCCACCACACAGCGCCGGGGAGAGGTGAGATGGCAAGCGGCAACCCTCTGATTTCTTTTGCGAGTCCGGCAAAAAGTTCCTCGCGTTGACGCCATTGCCATGTGCCAGCTTCAATAGTTAGGTTCTTAATTTCTAAAGAACGCCCAAGTTCCGTCGCCATGGCGGCCCAATCAAAAGTTGGCGGAAATCCCAATAAAGGTTTTTCATCCAGTTGAAATAGATCGCCGGGAATTTGTCTGATCCAGGCAAAAGGTTGTTCTGTTTGTATGCTCACGGGTGTTACTGGGGTATTAGTCTTGTTATTTGGTGTTATAGCATACCGTTATTTCTCCTGCCAAGACATCAATTGCAATTTTGTGCTTTTCTCTTAATATGCGATGTTTCTAAAATGCATGCGGGTTCCACAGATTATAATTATTAAGAGGATGTGTCGACAGATGAAAAATAGCAGCGAAGATCTTTTGATTGGGGCGCATACCTCAGCCGCCGGCGGTGCCTTTAATGCCTTACTCGAGGGGCAGCGCATCGGCGCGACGACCATCCAGCTTTTCACAGCCAATCAGAAGCGGTGGGATGGTAAACTTATTGATCAGCAGGCTGTGGAGCTGTGGCAAAAGACGCTGGCTGAAACGGGACTTAAGCAAATCATGAGCCATGATAGCTATCTTATCAACCTAGGCACGCCCAATCCTGAGAATTTAGCTAAAAGTCAGAAGGCCTTTAGAGAGGAAGTGTTGCGCTGCCAGCAGCTGGATATTACTTACCTTAATTTCCATCCTGGGGCAGCATTAGCTGGCGATGTGCAGGAGTGTTTGGATCAAATCGTTAAGAGCCTGTTGACGGTCGAAGCGCTGGTAGCTGAAGGCAAAACCAGGCTGCTTTTGGAAACCACGGCCGGGCAAGGGTCGGCGGTAGGCAACCGCTTTGAACATCTGGCATACATCATCGACAAGCTGCATAAACGCATGCCGATAGGCGTATGCATTGATACCTGCCATATTTTTGTGGCCGGCTATGATCTGCGCACGGCGGCAGCCTGCGAGGCTACATTGCAGGAATTTGAGCGCATCGTCGGCCTTAAGCATCTTTATGCCTTTCATCTAAATGATTCAGTTAAGGGCTTAGCATCGCGCGTCGACCGCCATGCCAATCTGGGGCAAGGGGAGATCGGCATGGAATGCTTCCATTTCCTGATGCGGGATCCCCGCACACGCTATATTCCAAAATATCTTGAAACACCTGATGGCCCGTCCCAATGGGAAAAAGAGATCAGTCTGCTGCGCGATCTGGCCGGTCGTCCTTAAATAACTACACCCAATAGAATTATACCCAATGTGGAGAATGAAATCATGCGTATGAGAATTAAACAACTGAAGCAACCAACTCCCGGTCAGCCCTCGCTCATCGGCCAGGAAGTGACCATTAAGGGGTGGGTAAGGACAGTTCGCAACCAAAAGACTTTCGCCTTCATCGAAATTAACGATGGCTCTACGCTGTCGAATTTTCAAGTAGTGGCCAATGCCGACCTGCCGAATTTTGAAAAAACCATTAACCAGCTGTCTACAGGCGTTTCTGTTGCCGTCACAGGGCAGCTGGTGGAAAGTCCGGGTCAAAATCAAACCCTTGAGATGCATGCCAAAGAAGTTGCCATCATCGGACTTTGCGATCCTGAAGTATACCCGCTGCAAAAAAAGCGCCACTCCTTTGAATTTCTGCGCTCTATAGCGCATTTAAGGCCGCGCACCAACACTTTAGGGGCCGTGGCGCGCGTGCGCAATGCGTTGGCCTATGCCACCCATAAGTTTTTCCAGGAAAAGGGTTTTCTGCATATCCATACGCCGATCATCACCGGGGCCGACTGTGAAGGGGCCGGGCAGATGTTTAGGGTGACGACGCTGGACCTTGAAAAGCTGCCGCGCAAAGAGGATGGCAAGGTGGATTTCAGCAAGGATTTCTTTGGACAGCCCACCTATCTGACCGTTTCCGGACAATTGAACGGCGAGATCTATGCCTCGGCCCTGTCAGATATCTATACCTTTGGGCCCACCTTCCGGGCGGAGAATTCCAATACCTCGCGCCATCTGGCAGAGTTCTGGATGATCGAACCGGAGATGGCTTTCGCCGATATTGTGGATAATATGGACTGTGCTGAAGGCTACCTTAAATATGTGCTTAATTATGTGCTGCAAAATTGCGTTGAAGATCTGCAATTTTTCGACAAATTCGTGTCCGAGGGGCTCATTAAACGCCTGCAGCAAGTTGTGGAGACGCCTTTTGAACGCGCCACCTATACCTATGCCGTGCGCATCCTGGAAAAAGCCAATAAGCCCTTCGAGTTCCCCGTCAGCTGGGGCGCCGATCTGCAATCGGAACATGAACGCTTTTTGGCCGAAGAGCATTTCAATAAGCCGGTCATCATCACCGACTACCCCAAGAAGATCAAAGCTTTTTATATGCGCGCCAATGAAGACGACAAAACAGTCGCGGCCATGGATATCCTCGTCCCCAAGATCGGCGAACTCGTCGGCGGCAGCCAGCGTGAAGAGCGCCTCGATCGCCTGGAAGAGAAGATGAAGGAAAACAATCTGTCCAAAGAAGACTACTGGTGGTATCTTGAGCTGCGCAAATACGGCACCGTTCCGCATGCCGGCTACGGCGTGGGCTTTGAAAGGTTGATCCAGTTTGCCACCGGCATGGAAAACATTCGCGATGTGATCCCATTCCCAAGGTATCCCGGTAAAGCTGAATTTTAAAAGGACCACTAATTCATTGAGCCGTAATCCAAACTAAAATTACATGCCCGCGCCCGAGCATGGGCTCGGGCACGTAATTTTAGTTTGGGGCGGGCTCGAAGAAACTGAACTGCCCTGTAAAGACTGTTCTTGATTGTAAATTTTCTAACTTATGGTTTTTAATGATTTCATCGACGGGAAATGCCGGCCCGGTGACCACAATTTGGGCCTTTCGCCATGGGGAGACAGATGCCAACAAAACTAAATCTCTTTCGGGAGCGGCGGCCGTGGGACCGAAATTCGATATCAATGAGAAGGGCAGGCAGCAAGCTGAAGCATTAGCCGGTCAAGTCGCCAAAAAATGCTTGGATTTGAAAGTCATCTACTCTTCAGATTTACAGAGGGCCATAGACACGGCAAACATTGTGGCAGGGGCATATCAGCCAAATCAAATCGAAATCATCCTAAAGCCACAGTTGAGAGAAATCTTCCATGGCGCTTTCGAAGGCGGACCTGACGGTCCAAGAAATGCCGAGGGCGATCGCCTATGTGCCGCCGTTCCCGGCAAACCTATCAGCGACAGATTTTGCCATTGGAGAATTCATCCGCTAACCAGAAAAGTCGTGGGGGATGATGTTGCTGTAAGAGATATCGCCAAAGCAATTAAAGGCAAGGATCCACGGCCGGAAACCGTTTTAGAGCTATATAAAAGAGCAGAATCGGTGTTCAGCCAGCTAGCAGAAAAACACCCCGGCCAGACGATCGGCGTGTCGGCGCACGGCGGGATCCTCGGCACATTGGCTGAAGCGCTGCGTTTCAAAGATAAAGATGTCGTTCTTCCCCCTTATTACACTAAAGCCAGCCACATTAAAGCTTGCGGTGAAGTCCTCATGCCGGCGGCGACTAAAGTCGGCAATTGTGCCCTTTTATGCTTCCGCTACCACCACGGCTCCAAAAGGCTGGAATTAGTCTGATTGGCAAGTGGTAAATGGACTTGTATTTTGCCTGCCCGAAAGCGGACAGAGCCGACGGGGGGAGTGGACTCATGGTCGTTAAAGTAAAGTGTAAGATATTTAAAAAGAACAGGATATAAGGATGGTTAGGATAAATCAGCATCCTGTCCATCCTAAGATCATGTTATTTTTTTTGATCGAATATAATTGTGGATAAGGTGAACAAAGATAAAGATTAAACCATGCTATCCGCTCAAGTTGATGCTCCAAAGCTAGCAGTTCCTTGCGTCGTCGCGTCTCCTCCGCGTCTCTGCGTTAAATTTTCTAGAAAGTAGCATAGCAGGGAAACTTGAATCATTGTACCTGGTCAGTACCTAGTCAATGGCCTGTGAATGCCATGCCCACGCAGAGACGCGGAGGAGATGCGACAACGCAAGCAGCTAACAGGTTTTTTGGCTTGGTGAAGTTGGATTGCTCCACCAACAGTTTCACTATTTGTTTTTCCTATCGTTTAAGACGATCAAAGGCCAATATCATGCTCGGATTCTATGCGCCAACGCAGATTTATGCGAAAATGTTGGCAGCAAACCTGCCATGCAGCCGGCGGCTTTTAAAATATCTTTATTTTTTTTGAGGGTCTCAGGGAGAAAGCTGATGGCATCATTGCATTGTAAGACCGCTGCAGTTCCAAGCATTACATTATGGCTAAGCTTTTCACTGGCATGCGAAATCGCATAGCCATTTTGCATGACGGCTGTCAATACAACGTTATAATCATGCTGCCATTCGGGAATATTCTTTAGAACCATCCCATTTCTCGCGACAGCATCCAAAATGAATTTCTTATTCGTGATGAGTTCTTTCGGGGCAAAATTGATAAAATCGGGATCGAAAGTTATCATAGCAAGCATGATGTCTTTGCTGCTGATCAATTCCCTTTCTTTTTCCGATAAATCTGACAGGTCTGTTATCCATGGCTCGATATGGTCCAGTTTGCAGCAGGTGGCAATCTTTATGCAAATATCGACGACGGCAGTCCTTATATCCTTAGCATGATCATTAGAATATTTACCTGTCAGAACAGCGTTCAAATCGATTTTTTCGATACCCTTAATTTCATCGGCATACTTTACCGGCTCCAAGTCTTTCAAACTGCCGGTCACCGATTCTACTATCATATTGAGCTTATTCTTTAATAACGCCCTTTTACATTCAGCTTCGATAGGTTCCGGGGAACAAGACATCTCCTCCAACCCTGCTCCTAGTGATCCTTGAGCAATCTTTGAAGTTTTTTCCAATGTGTTGCTTTTTTCTTCCGCTTCGATAGGTTTCGGGGGACAAGACATCTCCTCCAACCCTGCTCCTAGTGATTCTTGAGCAGTCTTTGAAGTTTTTTCCAATGTGTTGCTTTTTCCTTCCGCTTCAGGGGGGCCGTCAAAGTCATTCGCTTGAAACCAGGAAGCAGGGGCCTTCTGATATATAAAGGAGCTTGAAGTCAAACTGCAGGTAGCAGGTCGTTGTACAGGACTAACTGGTGGTCGAGGAAACAGGGGTAATGACCCGCAACGTCTTAACTCTCCGCTGTGCGGCTGGGTACCACGATTAAAGTCGTAAATGTGCGGTGATAAAACTTTTAATGCCATATATTATCTCTAGTTAATTAGTAATGTTGTGTGATAGCCCAGCGCGACCCTCCTCAATGCTATCAATTCAGGAAAGAGGCGAAGCGGTTTCTCTGATTAAGTCATTTTCTCATGGATGCATTCTCATGGATGCATTCTCATGGATGCATTCTCATGGATGCATTCTCAAGGTTGCATTCTCAAGGTTGCATTCTCAAGGACACAGCTATTCCTGCAAGAATCTTCAACATTCTCGCTTGTTCTCCCTTAAGTCCGGGGGATGATCTCATAATTCCGGAAAAATTAACAAGTCTTAATGATGGATGCTGGAGACATTTTGCTTTTTGTCGTCCCTGAAGCTATTTAAGAGGGTTCATCCGGCAAATCGGTATGCAAAGAAATGCACGCAGCGGGCTGAGCCGACGGGGGCGTGGACCTACGTCCGCTTCGTCTGCTAAGTCCGCTTCATCCTTTCTTGGGCGCTTATTTCTTGCTATCGGCTTTAGGCTTGGTGAAGCTGGATTGCTCCACCACCAGCCTCAATTCGGACTCGCGCTGGGGTCTGTAGAGAGGACCTTCGATGGTGGCCGTCTGCTTTTCGGCTTCTGCATCGAGGAGTTTTTGGCGCAGTGCCGGCTGCAGCTGGCGGGCATCCAGGTTATACTGTGCGGATTGTCCGTGCATATCAGGTACGACGGGATTGATCAAGGTGAAGCTTGTGTTATCGCCATCTGAAACCAGTGTGACAGCTTTGTCGGTGTGGTGCAGCGTGCCGCGTATGCGTACGCGCACATTCCGTGAATTGAGGCCGATAGTTGCCAGGGCATATTTAAGAGGGGTGAACGAGAAGGGTGAGTTTTTGCGGTATTTCAGCGAGGCTTCGCCTGCACCGACGGAGACCTCCACCACGCCCGGAATTTTTCTAAACTCTTTATCCAGCTGCTTGATGCATGATTCCTGGCAGGATAATGGATCCCACCTGACGACGACACTTTCAATTTCAGCCTTGGCGCTGGCAGGGTTAAGGGTGCAGAGCGAGGCGGCGGCAAGCAAGAAAGCGGCGAATTTCTTCATTTCGAACTCCTTTTTTTAGGCGCTGGCGGCGCAGAGGCGCAGACGGCAGCTTTCTTTTTCTTTGAAGAGTAGCATCTGCTGGTCAGTGGCTTGTGTGATCAGGTCTTCGGCCAGGTTAAGGGAGTGTTCCAGGCGTTTTTTGCGGATATGCAGGCCTTTATTTATCTGGTCGATATTGAGGAGGGTGAGCAAGGGTTGGCGGGCGATATCAGGGTCGACATTGCGTGGCACCGAAAGGTCGATGATGAGCTTTTGACCCATCAGCGAGAGCTGTGACAAAGGATCTGGCTTGATTAAAAAGTCCGGTGCTTTAGTGCCTAGTATTACCCAGTCATAATCATGCCACCTGGCGATAGCCTCCCATTCTACAAAGGCTATGCCGTGCTTTTCGGCCATTAGGCGACCCTTGTCTTGCGAACGGTTGCATAATGCGATGTACGGCAAGCTTTTGCTTTTTAAATAGGTCAATACCTTTTCATTGATTGCCGAGGCCCCCACAAAGAGAATTTTGGCTTCCGAGGGAGATCCAAAAAAATGTTGGCCGGTCTGAAAGATGGCGTGTTCGATGTCAGGCAGGCCGGGTTTGGCGGGCAAGACGAGGCGCGCTTTTTTGGCGATGCCCAACGATTTTTGAAAGAGGTAATGGAGTTCGAAAGGCAGGCGGTGATATGCTTGGGCGTTTTCGTAGGCGTTTTTCACCTGCCCTTGAATTTCTGTTTCGGCGATGATGGCGCTGTCAAGTCCGGCAGTGACGCGGCATAGATGCAGCAGGCAATCCTGGCCGAAATAGGAGTAGAGCTTCTGGTCGAAATCTTCGCTCACATCCTGGCGCAGGATGGCGAGCAGGTAGGAGTGAGTGTCGGCGAGCTCTTCAGAGGAGAAATAGACTTCGGTGCGGTTGCAGGTGGAAAGCAAAATGAAGCTATGTGCGCCATGCGTGGATTGTCCGGGTGCAAAGCGGCGCTGGCAGTTTTTGGCGAGCAGTTCGCGAAGTTTTAGGCCGGCGAGTTTATGATTGATGCCGAGGACTCCTACACGCATCTTTAGCTACTCCTTATTCGTTTCCATCCAGAAGACGCTTATAGTGCACAAGCCACAATAATTTCCAATTTTTTCTTTGCGTAGGTGAAGTTTTCATAAAACAGAGGGCAGCAGGGCGCGCAGCTCTTCGACCGAAAGCCAGTGCTGGTTAGTATTGGAGGCAAAGCTGAAATCTTCGGGCAGCTCCTTGCCTGGGCGTCCGTGCAGGAAGTGTTCCAAGACATCCTTGTTCCTGATGTAGGTATCGGGAATGATCATATAGTGATCGTCATATTCGCGCGTATGGCGCGCGTCGTCGATGCCGATCATCAGCTCGTGGAGCTTTTCCCCTTCGCGCACACCGCAATAGGTATGGGGCAGGTTGGGGGCCATGGCGTTGGCTAGATCTTCGATGCGCATGCTGGGGATTTTAGGCACAAAGACCTCGCCGCCGCGCGTCCTGGCAAAAGAGGCGATGACGAAGTCGACGGCCTGATCCAGCGTGATCCAAAATCTGGTCATGCGCTGGTCGGTAATCGGCAGGCTGGCAGCGTCGTTAGCGATGAGTTTTTTCCAGAAGGGCATGACGCTGCCGCGGCTGCCTAGCACGTTGCCGTAGCGCACCACGCACATATGGGGATAGCCGCGCGCGCCGACATAGGAGGTGGCGGCGACGAACAGGCGGTCGGAGCAGAGTTTGGTGGCGCCATATAAGTTGATGGGATTCACCGATTTGTCGGTGGAGAGGGCCACGACTTTCTGTACGCCGCAGTTGATGGCCTGGTCGATGACATTCATGGCGCCCAGGATATTTGTTTTGATGAATTCGGTGGGGTTGTATTCGGCGGCCGGCACCTGTTTCAGGGCGGCGGCATGGACGACGAAATCGATTTCGTTGAAGGCGCGTGCCAGGCGCTGGCTATCGCGCACATCGCCAAGGAAATAGCGGATTTTGGGGTGGTCGAAAGGGGGTCATTTTGGCGCATTTCCGACTGTTTCCATTCATCGCGGCTGAAGATGACGACTTTTTTGCACTGGTTATCGCTCAATAGGCGGCGGGTAAATGCCTGGCCGAAGCTCCCGGTGCCGCCGGTGATTAAAATTGATTTATCTTTAAAGATGTCTAAGGCATTATTACGCATGCAGGCAAGCTCCTGATTTTAGGGAATACGCGAAGTTTTCGTATTTACATATATTCGATCTTCTGTTTTTCTGTATTCCATTTTCCATCATTTTTTGAATTATATGACAACTATGACAAAACAATACGATGAAAGCAGCGTGAAAACGCTAGATGCGCTAAGCCATATCCGCCTGCGCTCCGGTATGTACATCGGCCGTTTGGGGGATGGTTCACACCCCGATGACGGCATTTACATCATGCTTAAGGAAGTTGTCGACAATAGCGTCGATGAATTCATCATGAAGCACGGCAAGAAAATCCTGATCGATATCGATGAGGACATAGGCAAGGTCTCGGTAAGGGATTTTGGCCGCGGCATCCCCTTAGGCAAAGTCGTCGAATGCGTCAGCCAGATAAATACCGGCGCCAAATACAATGATGACGTCTTCCAGTTTTCTGTCGGACTCAACGGCGTGGGCACCAAGGCCGTCAATGCGCTTTCCAGTCATTTCCTTGTGCGCAGCTATCGCGAGGGAGAGTATGTGGAAGCCGTTTTCTCCAAAGGACTCAAGCTGGACGAAACAGGCGGCAAGACGAAGGAGCCCAACGGCACCTATATCGAATTCATTCCCGATGTCGAGATTTTTAAAAAATACCGCTTTCAAAAGGAATATATCGTCAAGCGCCTGTGGCATTATGCCTATTTGAATACCGGTTTGACGCTGCATTTCAATGGCGAGACCATAGAATCGAAGCACGGCCTGCTCGACCTGCTGAATGAAGAAGTCCCCGAAGACCGCCTCTATGAGCCGCTGCATTACCGCGGCAAACAGGTGGAATTTGCCTTTCTGCACACCCAAAGCTATGGCGAGACATACTTCTCGTTCGTTAACGGGCAGCACACCTCTGACGGCGGCTCGCATCTTTCAGCCTTCCGCGAGGGGCTGCTTAAAGGCGTCAATGAATTTTCCAAAAAGAATTTCCAGGGCGTCGATGTCCGCGAGGGCATTGTAGGGACCATTCTGGTTAAAGTCAAAGATCCTATCTTTGAATCGCAAACCAAAAACAAACTCAGTAATACCGATCTTAGAGGGCCGCTGGTACAGGAAATTAAAGAGGCTGTCGTCGATATCCTCTACAAAAATCCGACCACCGCCAACGCCATCATCGAACGCACCGTCTTCAATGAAAAACTGCGCCGCGAGTTGTCCAACGTAAAAAAAGAAGCCAAGGAAAAGCAGAAGAAGATCTCGTTTAAAATCCCCAAGCTGCGCGATTGCAAATACCACCTGACCGACGGCTCCGGCCGTGGCGAGGGTTCGATGATCTTCCTGACGGAGGGCGATTCGGCCAGCGCCTCAATCGTCGCGTCGCGCGATCCGATGACGCAGGCGGTATTCTCGCTGCGCGGCAAACCCTTGAACGTCTATGGCATGAAGCAGGATCAGCTGTATAAGAACGAAGAGATGTTCAACCTGATGAGCGCGCTCAATATCGAAGATGAGATCGGCAATCTGCGCTACCAAAAGGTGATATTGGCCACCGATGCCGATGTCGACGGCATGCATATCCGCAACCTGCTGATAACCTTTTTCCTCACCTATTTCGAAGGGTTGGTGGTGAACAACCACCTGTTCATTCTGGAGACGCCGCTCTTTAAAGTGCGCAATAAGGAAAAGACTTTCTACTGCTATTCCGAAGAGGAGCGCGACGTCGCCATCCAGAAGCTTAAAAAAGGCATCGAAGTCACCCGCTTTAAAGGGCTGGGCGAGATTTCGCCCAACGAATTCAAGCAGTTCATCAGCAAGGATATCAAACTCATCCCGGTCAGCGTGAATACGCTTTCCGATATCAAGCACACGCTGGAATTCTATATGGGCAAAAATACTCCTGAGCGCAAGAACTTCATCATGCGCAATCTCATCAATGATGAGCTCGTAGACCAGGAACTTTTGATCGCCGCCAAGACAGAGGAATAACTATGGAAGATGTAAAGCAACTGATGCGGCATCACTATTTGAAGTATGCCTCGTATGTCATCCTCGATCGTGCCATCCCCAATATTTTCGACGGGCTTAAACCCGTGCAGCGCCGCATCCTGCACACGCTGTGGAATATGCATGACGGCAAGCTGCATAAAGTCGCCAACGTGGCCGGACAGACCATGGCCTTTCACCCCCATGGCGATGCTCCCATCACCGAAGCCCTGGTCAATGTGTCCAACAAAGGATACCTACTCGACCAGCAGGGGAATTTCGGTAATATCTTCACCGGCGATTCGGCAGCTGCCGCCCGTTATATCGAAACGCGCCTGTCGGCATTGGCCCTTGAGACCATGTTCAACCCCGATCTGACGGCCTACGTCCCATCGTACGATGGCAGGAACCAGGAACCCGTGTGCCTGCCCGCCAAGATCCCACTTCTGCTCATGCAGGGCACCGACGGCATCGCCGTCGGCATGTCGACGCATATCATGCCCCACAATTTCGTGGAACTGCTGCAGGCGGAAATCGACTTGCTGGAAGGCCGCGAAATAGAAATCCTGCCCGACTTCCCCACCGGCGGCGTCATGGATGCCTCCGACTACCAGCGCGGCAAGGGCAGGATCAAGCTAAGGGCGAAAATCGATATCAAAGACCCCAAATCGATCGTCATCCGCGAAGTCTGCTATGGCACGACGACAGAATCGCTGATCCGTTCCATCGATGAGGCCGCCAAGCGCGGCAAGATCAAAATCGACGCCATCAACGATTACACCTCAGAGCATGTCGAAATCGAGATCAAGCTGCCGCGCGGACACTATGCCGAAGATCTGATCACGACGCTTTATGCCTATACCGAATGCGAAGTGTCGTTGACCTCACAGATGATCGTCATCAAAGACAACTTCCCATGCGAGCTCGACGTGCATGAGATCCTGGCGCTGCATCTGGAAAAGCTGCAGGAATATCTCAAGGCCGAACTGGAGATCGAAAAGGGCGCCTGCTGGAAAAGATCTTCGACAAGACCCTCGAACAGATTTTTATCGAAAACCGCCTCTATAAAAAGATCGAAACCATCGCCTCGTACGACAAGATCCATAGCGCCATCGAAGACAGCCTGCTGCCCTTCCAGGCCCAGCTCAGCCGCGTGCCGACGTATGATGACAGGGAACGCCTGCTCAACATCCCCATCCGCCGCATCTCGCGCTTCGATATGGATAAAAACCAGGAAGAGATCGCCGCCATGCAGAAGCTTTTGCTTGGCATCGAAAAACATCTGAAAAACCTTAAGAAATTCGCCATCAACTACCTGCAAGGGCTGCTGGATAAATACGGCAAACACTACCCACGCAAAACCCAGTTCCAGGCCATCCAGCAAATCAACATGCGGGCCATCGAGACGCGCACCATCAAGGTCGGCTTCGACCCCGACACGGGCTTCGTAGGAACTAAAGTCGGCGGCGACAACCTCTTCGAATGCACGAATTTCGATAAGCTGCTGCTATGCTTCAAAGACGGCACCTACACGGTGATTAACGTGCCCGAGAAGCAGTATGTGCACCATGAGGGCAATAAGGTGGTCTATGTGGGCGTGGCGGATAAGAAGACGGTCATGCGCGCCATCTATAAAGATCCCAAGCGCCACCTGTTCTATGCCAAGCGCTTCATCATCGATAAGTTCATGCTGGAGAAAACCTATCGCTATTATGAAGAGGGCATGGAACTTGTCTTCCTCACCACGCAGCCTGATATCTCCGTCGAAATGCTGTATATGCCCAGCTTGAAACAGAGAGTGACCAAAGCGCCTTTTGATCTCGATAGCGTGCTCATCAAAGGCGTCGGCGCTAAAGGCAACCGCATGTCGAGCAAAGAGATCAAAAAAGTCACTGTCCTTAAAAAAACTTCGGCCGCCCCCGCTACCCCTGCAGCCCCCGCGGCTGCCGCGGCTGCCGCGGCCAAAGAGGCCAAATAGTGAAGGTCGATTGCGTCCCGCATAGCGAGCGCAAACTGCTGCTGACGATCGTGTGCGAAGACGAAGCGTGGAAAGAGATCCACACTTCGATCTTCGGACGCCGGCCCTCCTTGCCAAAACATTGCCAGTCGCTAGTAGAATTTGCAGAACAGTTCAACGCGCTGGAATATAACCTGGCCAAACAGTATGTCATCAAACGCCTGTCCGTACAAAGCCTTCCTTCAGCCACCCTTCAGCGCGCTTTAAAGCAGCGCCTGGTCTCGGAAAGCACCATCGAACGCGTCATTAACGACTTTCAGCAATGGGGCTATCTCAACGATAGCGAATGGACAAAAAACTTCGTGCGCCGTCAGATGGACCGCAAGCTCGGTCCCCGGGCCATTGCCTACAAATTGAGCTGCAAAGGCCTGCCTAAAGAACATGTCGAAGGCGCCCTCAAGGTGTCCGGCGATGAAAGCCAGCAGCAGGCCGCCATCGCCCAGCTGCTCAAGACGCGCTTCCGCCAGCGCAACCTCGCCGACTTCCGCGAAAAGCAAAAAGTCATCGCCGCCCTGGTGCGGCGCGGCTTCGATTTCTCCGTCATCCTGGCAACACTCAAAGTTGATAGCTGGGAATAAAGATCAGCAAAGCCGCAAAGGCTGGCACCACAAATCGGTAAAATTCACCACCGAGGCACAGAGACACAGAGAAGGAATAAGGATAAAGAGCAGGAATAAGATTTTGCATTTGTCTAATGTTCTGATCCGACTATTCAACCGTGGCAGCGGCGCCAGCATGTAGCCACAGGTGTTAACCTGTGGGTAAAGAAATTGCCGTATCCAGCCGCGTTAGCGGCGCCAGCATGTAGCCACAGGTGCCAACCTGTGGTTAAAAAAATTGCCGTATCCAGCCGTGCTAACGGCGCCAGCATGTAGCCACAGGTTTCAACCTGTGGGTAAAGAAATTGCCGTATCCAGCCGCGTTAGCGGCGGCAGCATGTAGCCACAGGTGTTAACCTGTGGGTAAAGAAATTGCCGTATCCAGCCGCGTTAGCGGCGGCAGCATGTAGCCACAGGTGCCAACCTGTGGGTAAAGAAATTGCCGTATCCAGCCGCGTTAGCGGCGGCAGCATGTAGCCACAGGTGTTAACCTGTGGGTAAAGAAATTGCCGTATCCAGCCGCGTTAGCGGCGGCAGCATGTAGCCACAGGTGTTAACCTGTGTGTAAAGAAATTGCCGTATCCAGCCGTGTTAACGGCGGCAGCATGTAGCCACAGGTGTTAACCTGTGTGTAAAGAAATTGCCATATCCAGCCGCGTTAGCGGCGGCAGCATGTAGCCACAGGTGCCAACCTGTGGGTAAAGAAATTGCCGTATCCAGCCGCGTTAGCGGCGCCAGCATGTAGCCACAGGTTTCAACCTGTGGGTAAAGAAATTGCCATATTCAGCCGTGTTAACGACGCCAGCATGTAACCACAGGTGCCAACCTGTGGTTAAAAAAAATGCCGTATCCAGCCGTGCTAACGGCGCCAGCATGTAGCCACAGGTGTTAACCTGTGGGTAAAGAAATTGCCGTATTCAGCCGTGTTAACGGCGCCAGCATGTAGCCACAGGTTTCAACCTGTGGGTAAAGAAATTGCCATATTCAGCCGTGTTAACGACGCCAGCATGTAACCACAGGTGCCAACCTGTGGTTAAAAAAAATTGCCGTATCCAGCCGTGCTAACGGCGCCAGCATGTAGCCACAGGTGTTAACCTGTGGGTAAAGAAATTGCCGTATTCAGCCGTGTTAACGGCGGCAGCATGTAGCCACAGGTGCCAACCTGTGGGTAAAGAAATTGCCGTATTCAGCCGCGTTAGCGGCGGCAGCATGTAGCCACAGGTGTTAACCTGTGGTTAAAAAAAATGCCGTATCCAGCCGTGTTAACGGCGGCAGCATGTAGCCACAGGTGTCAACCTGTGGTTAAAAAAAATGCCGTATCCAGCCGTGTTAACGGCGGCAGCATCGGCCATAGTTTAAAATCCGAGGTATGATATATAACAAATCGAAGCCGTGTTAACGGCGGCAGCATGTAGCCACAGGTGCCAACCTGTGGGATGATATAATACAAAACCGAAGCCGTGCAAACGGCGTCAGCAGACGAGGATGAA
>CAWHMU010000017.1:0-30432 GCA_963830365.1 uncultured Chlamydiae bacterium | reverse complement strand
ATGTTTATATGTACTACATCTACTCATTCAGCGTATTGCTAATGTCGTCACTCTTGAGGTTGCCCGCATAACGCAAGGCTGCTGGAATGGCTTCGATAGGACCAATGCCCATGATCTCAGGCGGCACGCCGCGCGCTGCGTAGCTCACAGAAACACGCCAGGGGCGTCAGGCCAAACTGCTTCACGGCCTTTTCGCTGGCCACGATGAGGGCGCCAGCGCCATCGCTGGTCTGCGAGCTGTTGCCTGCCGTGACGCTGCCGCGTCTTGACCCCGGCTTTTTGCATCTGTTCAAAGACGCCCTGCACCCCTTTGGCATCGTTTAGATTTACATAGAGGTTGATTAAGGAATTGAACGTCACCTCATTGAGCTTGACCCCGGCTTTTTGCATCTGTTCAAAGACACTCTGCGCCCCTTTGGCATCCTTTAGATTTACATAGAGGTTGATTAGGGAATTGAACGTCACCTCATCGGGCATGACCCCGGCTTTTTGCATCTGTTTAAAGACGCTTTGAGCCCCTGTTGCATCCTTTAGATTTGCATAGAGGTTGATTAGGGAATTGAACGTCACCTCATCGGGCTTGACCCCGGCTTTTTGCATCTGTTCAATGACGCCCTGAGCCCCTGTTGCATCGTTTAGATTTACATAGAGGTTGATTAAGGAATTGAACGTCACCTCATCGGGCATGACCCCGGCTTTTTGCATCTGTTCAATGACGCTCTGAGCCCCTGTTGCATCCTTTAGATTTACATAGAGGTTGATTAGGGAATTGAACGTCACCTCATTGGGCTTGACCCCGGCTTTTTGCATCTGTTTAAAGACGCCCTGAGCCCCTGTTGCATCGTTTAGATTTACATAGAGGTTGATTAGGGAATTGAACGTCACCTCATTGGGCTTGACCCCGGCTTTTTGCATCTGTTTAAAGACGCCCTGCGCCGCTTTGGCATCGTTTAGATTTACATAGAGGTTGATTAGGGAATTGAACGTCACCTCATTGGGCTTGACCCCGGCTTTTTGCATCTGTTCAAAGACGCCCTGCGCCGCTTTGGCATCGTTTAGATTTACATAGAGGTTGATTAAGGAATTGAACGTCACCTCATCGGGCATGACCCCGGCTTTTTGCATCTGTTTAAAGACGCCCTGAGCCCCTGTTGCATCCTTTAGATTTGCATAGAGGTTGATTCGGGAATTGAACGTCACTGCATTGGGTTTGACCTCGGCTTTTTGCATCTGTTCAAAGACGCCCTGCGCCGCTTTGGCATCGTTTAAATTTACATAGAGGTTGATTAGGGAATTGAACGTCACCTCATTGGGCTTGACCCCGGCTTTTTGCATCTGTTCTAAAACGCGCAAAGCACCTGCTTTGTCTTTCTTTTTTGCGTAACAATTAAGTATTGGACTATATGTATAGACATCGGCCCTCAGCCCTTTATTTTCAATAGCATATAAAATGCTATAACATTCTTTTACATCTCTTTGACGGGCTGCAGATACAATTCGTTGGTTAAAACTTCTTAATTCTTTATTGCTAGTTTTATCGCTGGATGGTCGTGTCACACTCCCTGAAAGACTCTTCTCCCTGCCACTCCCTTTTCTTTCTTCACCGTTAAAGCGTTGCGTTGAGAGGGCATGGACAGTTGATGATCGATTTACATTATTACAGCTACTTCCCGTTCCTTCTCCTGACGTTGCCGTAGGTCTACTAGGAGATCCATAGCTTGATGTGCCGGACACCTTTGACGCCCATGAGCAGCTGTTATTAGACGAACTGACTGTAGTAGGAAAATCCCTAGACTTTGGAAGTGCAGAAGACATGTAATTATAAAACTTTAAAAAAATGAAAGTGGTATTAAATAAGATGAAAATATTAACACACCTGAATGAATATTATATATATAAATAAAAGGGGCCGGTAAAAGGGGCCGGTAAAAGGGGCCGGAGCTGTAAAAGGGGCCGGAGCTGCGATAAAAGGGGCCGGAGCTGCGATGTGCGATTCTCTGTTGCCTGAAATTTATATCTGGTTCATTGTAGTTTTTTGCTGGAGGTGACAAATGGCCAGAAAGAAACGGATTTGGCAACAACACATGTACCACCACGTGATGCTGCGTGGAATCGACGGGACTTTCCTGTTTGGTGATGACGAAGATCGTTCTCGATTTTGCTTGCTGCTGCAAGAGGCTGCCGAAATCCATCACCATAGAGTCCACGCGTTCTGCCTAATGGGTAACCACATACACTTAATGCTCGAGCCAACTACTAGTCATGAACCACTAGCTGCCTGTGTGCATGCGTTTGCATTTCGATATGCTCAACACTTCAACAAGCGCTACAAACGACGAGGATATTTGTATCAGGGCCGCTTTCGTTCCATTTTGGTTGAGGATGGTTTGTATCTTCGAAGGTTGACGCGTTATATACACTTAAATCCTGTGGAGGCGGGTCTCGTAGCAAAACCCGGCAACTATCGGTGGAGCAGCCATAATGCTTATTTTGGACATGACACATTTGTCTGGCTCGAAACAGACCATGTCTTGGCGCGTTTCGGCAATAAGCGACTAGAAGCGCTTACAAACCTCGCAGAGTATACATCCATGAAATCGGAGGCTGAAGTTGACATCGAAGCTATACGCAAGGCAACTCGCATCGGGGTCTTTGGTAGCGACGAGTTTGTGCACATATATGCTCCTGAGATACTGAAGAGCGAGGACGTCGATAGGATTGAAGTCGACATATGTAAATCATTTGACAATGCAATAAAAACAGTTTGCAATCACTATGATATTACGACTGAAGAACTCCAAGGGGAAGGCAAGACCACGTCTCTCGTTGATGCTCGTTCGATCCTTGCTTACGCCTGTCGCCTTATTCCTGGCAGCAGTCTGGGAGAGGCTTGTCGCAAGCTTGGTAAGCATCATGGAACCATGTCCAAGCTGGCTAAACGTGTTGAAAACCGTCCTTCCTTGCTTGAGGTAACCAGACTACTGCTCACTTCGTCCCAATCTAACTTACCTAAAGAAATCCTTTAGATCAGAGAATCGCACATCGCAGCTCCGGCCCCTTTTATCGCAGCTCCGGCTCCTTTTATCAGCTCCGGCCCCTTTTAGAGTTACCACGTGTGTCAACTCTCCAAATGTTGCATGACTGCTTCTTGTGGCGTTTGTCCAACGCCAAATTACTTCAGTTGTTATTTCTCTGTGCCTCTGTGTGGTGAATTAATTTTTAAGAAAGTCTATATAGAGGATGATTCGCTCTTCTTCAGAATCATTCCAGGCGCTATGTTGAAGGGTGTCGTCAAAGATGATGGCATCCCCCGGATTTTTCCACAGATGCACTTCGTTATCGACACTGATCCCGCAACTATTGCCTTGGGGAATAATCAAGCCGAGGTGGAAAATCAGCGAAAATGGATTCTTGTGCGCATGCGGGGCCAATCTGCTTTTCGGATGCAGGCGTGAAAAGGCCGCAAAGTTGATGCTGTTGATGTCTTTAAGCAGCTTGGTGGTGGCTGGAAATTTTGCCGGCAGCGATTTGGCAAGCTCACCGATGGCCAAACCATCCATGCCCGGCACGACCAGCATGCGTGGATTAATATTTCCAAAATATACAGGGCATACGGTCCAATCCCCTTCTAGAAATTTGCAATGCCCGGACGGATCGTAGGCATCGCTGCCCCATGTCATCCAGAAATCATTATTCTTCAGCTCCTGCACAATCACGGCATATTGCTTTGCCAGCTGACTGAAAGGGGGAAATTTGTTTACATCATAAAATGCGCGTTTCACGCCCTGTAAATCGGCATCATCCATAAAGCTATCCTCCATCAATTTCTGTTTCCTGGCCGGCAACAACGCTTGTGTCCGCGCACACGCCCTGTAGCCAACGGCCTGAACGGTACCTCCAGTAATAAATGGCAAAATTGACCATGCTGTAAATGGCAATAATCATCCAGGCGGCATCTGCGCCCCTGCCCCCCAGACCGACAATCAAGAAGACCGGCAGCACATAGGCGATCCAATTGACGATAGAGCTGACATAGAAAATGAATTTCGTATCGCCAGAAGCTGTCAGGTGGCCAATCAATATCCAGCAATAGCCGTCAAAAAGAAAAAACACGCACATCCACAGCATCGCCTGCATGGCCATCATGTGGATATTCGGATCCTCCAGCAGGCGCGTGCCTTCGCCAGAGAAGAAGATATTCAGAAAAGCATCTAGAAATACAGCCATGATGGCAAATAAACACAGCGAAAATATGGTGTGCAGGCGCACCGCCGATGTAAATACACGTGAAACTAAACCAAATTCCCGGGCTCCAAGCAGGTTGGCGATAATGGCCCCTACCCCCTTGGATTGGGCATCGACGACAAAACCAAACAGCAAATAGAAGCTTTGCACCAGTGCGGCGATGGCCATCTGCTGACTGCCGGCTAACATGACTATGCGGAAGAAGAGAAAATGTGCAAAAACCTCTACCAGATGCCCCGTGCCTGCCGGAGCTCCTATACGCAGGGCTTCCATGAAATGGGTCTTGTCAAAAGATATCCTGCCTGTACCATATGCCTTGCGGTTATGCCGCGAGAGAAAACAGATCAATAATAATCCCATTTGCAATACTTGCGATATGCCGGTGGCAAATCCTGCACCCGTCACCCCCAAGGCAGGCAGTGAACCCACCCCGAAAATCAAAAAATAGCCGACGACAGCATTGAAAATATTAGCACAAACTGTACACCACGTCACCACCTTGATGTTGCCGATGCCTATAAAAAATCCGCTCAAAGCAATCGCCGCACACATACAAGGGGCAAAGCTCATCAATATTTGGAAATACCTGGTTTCATACTCTTCATTGCCGGTATGAAAAAAAACCAATGGCGGCAAGTACATGGCCGCAAGCCAGCACGGAATGGCAATTAAAAATGCCAACCATACCGTCTGCCACACCGGCTTGCCAATTTCTGCCAGCTTCTCCTCCCCATGCAATCGTCCCACCAAGACTTCCGAAATGGCACATATCGCCATCGGAATTACCAAAAATAGATAATACGCCATACTCGCATTTGCGCCGGCTGCCAGCGCCGATGGGGAATGCCATGAAAGCAACAGCCGATCGACAAATAGCATGATGCTGTTAGACATCAGACTCAGCATCAATGGCCAAGACATGGTCCATATCTCGCGCAGCGTCCCGACAGGGTGTTTGGTCAGTTGGTAGGCATGTGACATATAAATATCAAAACGTTAAGAATGAATTCATTGAAAATATGCCCATACAGAACCAAGTCTGTACGATTGACCAGGCAGCGACTCATCACTGCCTTCTACTGCTAAGACCGTAACATCTTGAATAACAACCGGTTACACTCACGCCGTGCCGCGCATTCTTGGACTCTACGCAGCTGTCAAAACCTAGGCTGGCAGAGCTTAAGCTGCCAGCCTATGCCATGCTCTTATCGGCACAGGATTAGTGGCCGGTTCCCGACCCGGCCGGTACCACAGGAACTACCGGCACAGCATTTGGCGCGACCGGCACCTCATACTTTACGCTCGGCTTAGTGTGTACCTGATAATAGTAGTTTGGATCGTTGTAATAGCCAGGATTAGCTCCCCAATCGCCGCCACCATGCCAATAGCCATGGTGACCCCAATTGCCGTGATGGCCATGATGGCCATGATGACCATGGTGGCCATGATGCCCGTGATGGCCGTGATGGCCATGGCCTCCATGACCTCCTTTTGCAATCAATTCCTCTTCAGAGGTTGTGCCAACGCCATTTGCTGCGGCGATATTCTGCAGCGGGGTGTAGGCCACCCACAAAGCCAAACAGGCGCAAATGCACATGCAAACCATACACATCATATTGCGGTTAAACTTACACATAGGACCTCCAAAAAGCGAAGGGTTGTTAAGATATATAATTTATTTTAATTATAACACACGCCCATATAAAGAAAAGCATATTGCATGCCGCACTCACCACATAGGTAGAAAGCGCGAACGCACCAACCAGCCTATAATGAGTGCTTTAGCAAAGCCCTACCCCTCAATTTTAAACTTGGCCAGCTCAAGTCCTTATGGATGCATAAAGGCTTATCATTTAATCTCTTTAGAAGTTTCTTTAGAGTTGTTTGATATCTTTAGAATGTCCTTAACATGATCATAGAGTTTTTTTTCAGTTTCCGTCTCTTCAAGAGACCCAGGCTGTATGACGCTCGTGCTGTGGGCGGCCATGCCTGCCTGCGTTAACTGTCGCATGCCGGGGAACGATAACGGCAAAAAAGACTTCTTGGTTGTGATATCATCAGGTTTAATGACGATGGCTCTAACCGTACTGCCTATTTTTTCGAAAATCTGAGGAACCATTTGGTCAAGAGATTTGGCTATTTTTTGCAGCCCCCCGACAACCGAGGCATCAGGGACTACCACGCCATCATTTTCATGAATGATAAGGATCTGCTGCCCTTTGTGTTCCTTACTGGCAATTGTTTCGATCGCTTCCATGCTGTTGAACTTCCACCATGACGGGGAGATCAACGCGACGATTTTACCAATCAGTCCGCCGATTACTCCTTTAATGGCATCGGCATAGCAGGAAAATGAGCGATCGCTGCATAAATGCATACCGGGAATAAGAGCCGTCACCTTAGCCGCCACGGCCCCGCCTTGTGAATGGCCATACATGACAATATTTTCTGGCAGAACGCCTTGTTTGAGCAGCTCGTTGACCGCCGCCAGACCATCCTCCACAATGTCATCGCCGATCAAATGGTTATCCCAGCTGACGCTGTCTTGGCTTGCGCCCACCCCTCTATAATTGATTGTCAGGATATTGGTGCCGGTCTTTTGGGACATATGTTCAAACTCTCCCAGACGATTTTCATAAAAATCGTCTTTACCGACCAAACAGATCATCCATTTCTGGTCTTTGGGAGGCGTCTGCTTCTCTTGTTGCGCTTGGTTGCGGATTTCATAGCCATTGAGATCTATGCCATCTGCTGTCAAGATCGTTTTTTCTTTATAAAGGGTATCCATTTTCGTTTTTACATTGGGATCAAGTGATATTTTTAACTGGAGCTCAATGGCCTCCTTTAGTGCGCGTAGGCACAGGATAACGGCTTCCTGCTTGGTGTTCTGTTCATTTAAATATGACTGCATTTCACTCCAGATCTTGGCAGGCGGCGTTTTTTTAACTTTGGCGAGCAGAAGCCGTTTTTCCTTGATGTTAAGCGATGATTTCTCGTTTGGTTGTGCGAGGCTCTCGCTGATGGTCTTGATGAGGCTTTGCTTATAGTTTGCGCCTACACCTTCAAGAAACTTTGGACGATCTTTGTATGTTTCGTTTACAGATGCCAACGTGGCTTTTTCATAAGCCAAAATTTCATACTCCGTATCGACAAGCTGCGACTTAACCTTTTTTATAGTTGATAGACCGGCTAAGATGGCTTGTTCAAAAGTCGTGCGCTTCTCACTCATCATATTTTTATTTTTACTGCGGGCATCCAGCAACAGCTTGTCAGTAAGTCCCCGCGAAATGGCTTGGGCGACCAAAAAGAGCGGCGCAGAAAGGGGAAAAGTCAAAACCATTAAAACAACCTGCCAGGCTTTCCATTGTTTTTTTTCTATGTGCTGGACGGAAAATTTATTAGCCATTTCAGGCAGATGGGAGACTGCGTGAGATGGAATCGCAGGACTACTTGATGGATGAATGTCGGATGTCATAATCACCTCTCAGTCTTTAGTTATGCTTTATAATAATTATAAACTTTATTATAATACACATCCAATATTACCACATCGTTTATTACATTTTTAAAACACATCCACCAATCAGCTTTATCTATTTTTTTTAAGACAGTGGTATAAAACATGGCATAAGTGACAATGGAAGATTTTACAAACGATTGGGTTCATGGAACAGAGATCTTGCCATCCGCCAGCCCTAAGCATCCGCTGGATCATGGATAGACGCAAACTGACACGGCGTCTTTCAGCTTAAAGCGCTTAGGTCGAAGAGTTCGGCCAGCATGCCGGCAAAAGTGGCATAGGCTTTGCGACTGCGGGAAGTCGTTTGCCAACCTTCGGGGGGGTGGGACACCAAATCTTGAAGATCGATGGCAATGACGGTCACATCTTTTAAAGCAGCATTGGCCTGGTTTAGACGATAGAGCGTGACATGCGTATTATTAGCAAAGACCACATATAAACGCCTTTGCACATCCTTAACGTCCTTAATACTTTTTGGACCAAAAAGATGCGTTGAATAATGAGCTGAAATCTCCCGGAGTTTGGCCGCATCGGGTGAGTGAGCTACCAGCTCCCAAAGCAAGGAGTGTTCAAAACCAAAGCGCTCGCACTTGCCCTTACCAAAATGGCAGGCAAATTCATCGGCCAATTCTTCTTGGGCTATATTGCGATAGCGATTGATCTGTCCATTATAGGGATCCCAGCCGTAACGGGCGGCATGCGGCGCAAATAGCTTAAGCTGCGCTGAATAAACATCCAACAGCGCCCATAGCGTCTGCGAACGGCAGACACCACCCGAGCAGATGGGATATATGGCATCCCCCGGCAAAAGCACCATGCGCGGTTGAGCTGCCGCCACGGGATAGGAAAGCTGGTGTATCATGCCCCCTTTAGCAAGAAAAACATCCAAGCACTGTTGTGCCGAGGTCTCAAAGGATTCCTCCAGTCCGGCATCTCTTTTGAAAAGCGCAAGCTTATGTGCCGACATAGCAACGTGCCGTCCGGTAAGGGTAATGACCACTGCCGTTCCAAGCGGCATCAGTCAATTTGCTAATGCGGATATAAGGAGCGTTCTCGACTGCCGCCACCGCATGAATGAAATCGCCATCACCCAATGACATGCCCACATGCCGGATCTTATCCTGCGAAAAACCGAAATAGATCGGATCGCCGGGACTCAACGCCTTAAAACCAATCTTCGTAAAGGCTGCGTCCACGCATTGGTCCTTAGCATCCCGCGGCAGCAAAATGCCCATCTGCCGGTAGAGCATCTGTACAAAGCCTGAACAGTCATAACCAAAACTCGATCGACCGCCCCAAGTATAGGGCAGTCCTAAGAAGCGCAGACTGAAATCACAGATCTGCGACCTTGCCAGCAGGGGCGAATTGAAGGCCACATCGCCGCGCTGGATAAACCCTTGGCGGCCGTCTGGTAAAGCGATGAACAACCAACGCCCGGCATTGCCTTCCATTACTTCAACCAGTTCTAAGCGGCTCTCAAAAGGCAGGGTCAGCATCGGACCATAAATGGTATCAGGCGTGTGGTAAAGATGCGCTGCCAGGCGCTGCACCGTGATGGCGGGCTGGCCTTCGGCAAGGTAGGGGGTATTTCGTTGGTGGATAGTATTTTTTTTGATCCACCCTTGGTATTGATCGGTCTGGGTGCGAATTTCCGCCCATTCGCCCCACTCTGTTAGAAGCTGGACAGCTTCCGAAAATAAAGCTTGCGAGATCACTTCCGCCTGCTGATGGGGGGCAGCCCGCATATCAACAACCGGCACGTGGATATAATGATAAAGCACCTCAGACATTACAAAAACCAACTTCAATTAGTGGATGACGATATACCATACCTGCATGACGAGTTGCGAACAATTTATAATTTATGCTGGGGGATCATGCTCAGGGTCGGCCAGACCAATGCCTAGCTGGTGGACCTTGTGAGCGACAAGCGGCTGCAACACTAAGGGCATCGACTTGTGCTCCAGAAAATGCAGGATGGTTGTGGTCTGTGCTTGGATCTCTGTGAACATGGACAAAAGCTGTTCCTGCAACAAATGCAATTCTATATCTCCCGGCAGTAGGATTTTTTGCAGATTCTCCAAGTCTTCGGCGAAGGTATCGCTTTGCACTGGCGTATCATCGCTAAGCTCTTCGACGGCAAAAGCAAAGACCCGCTGCCAGCGCTCAAAGGCGACAAACAGGGGCAGGCGTTGCTCCCTGACACCCTCGATGGCAAAGACACAATCCTCCACCAAGGCCTGATATTCCTGCTTGAAACTGCTGAGTATCTCGCGCATGATCCCCAGTTGATGTTCCATCGAGATCTGCAATCTTTGTTTGGCAGTATCAACCACAGCCACATCCGCGCTTTGGCTTTCATTTGGATTTGTCATGCATCACATCCTTGAAGGAAAATTTTTCGTTGAGACGTTCCAAATACAGATAGATCACCGGTGTCAGAAACAGGGTGATCAACTGCGACACACACATGCCGCCAATGATCACAAGACCCAAAGGACGACGCGATTCAGCGCCAGCACCCAATCCCAAGGCGATCGGTACGGCCCCCATAATGGCGGCGATGGTCGTCATCATGATCGGCCGAAAACGCACGATGCAAGCATCGAAGATGGACTTTTCTGCGCCCTCCCCTTTTTGACGTACATTGTCGAGGGCAAAATCAACCAGCATGATGCCATTTTTCTTGACTATACCGATCAATAAGATGATGCCTAAAAAGGCGTACAGGGAAAGCGGCCGGCCGGTAATATATAAAGTCAATAAAGCCCCCACAATCGCCGGCGGCAAGGTAGAAAGGATGGTGAGCGGATGGATGAAACTTTCATAAAGTATGCCTAGCACGATGTAGATGACAAAGACCGTTACCACCAGCAGCCATGCCATGCTATTTATAGATTCCTCAAAACTTTCGGCTGTGCCTTTGACATCGCCCGTCACTTTGGGATTAAAGGCCGCGGCGGCAAGGGCGCGCAGGCGTTCCAGGGCATCACTTAAGGCAATGTCCGGCGCAATATTGAAGGTGATGGTCACGGCCGGAAACTGCGCAAAGTGGTTGACACTGGCCGGCCCCACCCCGTGGCTCCAGGTGGCAATCGCGCTTAAGGGCACAAGTTGGTCGGTCGTGCTTGAACGCAGATAGACGCCATTCAGCGAAGATGCGTCCCGCTGCTGGTCGCGATTGAGTTCCAGGATAACATCATACTGGTCGATCGGCGTCTGGATGCGCGATATCCTGTTCCCCGAAAAGCCAAGCAGGAGTGATCTTTCGAAATTCAGCGCATCGATACCCAGCGAGGCGGCCACGTCGCGGTGGATTTCCATATTTGTCTGAGGGGTTTTAATTTCAAGGTCGGTAGAAATACTTTGAAAGACAGGATCGAGGCGCATCTTCTCTATCAAGGCTTCAGCAGACTTGTATAGCTCCGTGGAATCCAGACTTTGGATCAGGTATTGATAGGCGCCTCTGGCCGAGGAGCCTATATTAAGATCAATCAGCGGAATACTTTTGAAATACACGTTGACACCGGCGATGGTGCTGAGCTTTTTGCTATATGCCTGGATCAGCTCGTTGACGCTTTGGCGCTGATTGCGCGGCACTAGATTCAGAAAAAGAATCCCCTGCCTATATTGCGGCGTGGCAGCATTGGAGGAGATGGAATTGATCGCGGGCTCGCCTTTCAGCCTATCGAGGATTTGACGATGGTATAGATTCATCTGTTCAGAAGATGTGCCTTGCTCAGCTTCCGTGTAGGCAATGATAAAGCCGATATCGTCATCGGGAATGAAGTCCGTCGGCAAGAGTTTGAACAGCAGCGCACTCAACAGAACACTAGCCAGGCCGATCATCAGCATCGTCTTGCGATGTTCCAAAACCCATGTCAGGCCCCTTTTGTAATATGACAGCATCCACTCATTAAAACGCTCTGAAAATACAGCTAAAAAACCGGCATGCAGCTCCTTGCCAGCCGGAATGAAACGGCTGCACAGCATGGGCGTGAGCGTAAGTGAAATCATTCCCGACATCAGCGTCACAATGGTCAGGGTAATGGCAAATTCCTGGAATAGCTTACCCACCAGGCCTGCCATGAAGATCAGCGGGATGAAGACGGCCACCAAAGACAGCGTCATCGAAACGATGGTAAAGCCAATCTGTCTCGAACCCTCCAAAGATGCCCTATAGGGAGATTCGCCCCCTTCCACCCTGCGCACAATATTTTCCAGCACGACGATGGCATCATCGATGATGAAGCCGATAGCTAGCGTAAGCGCCAGCAAAGACAAGTTGTCTATGGTATAGCCTAATGGATAAATCCAGGCAAAAGTAGCCACAATCGACATCGGCATAGCTAGCGACGGGATGAGCGTCTCGCGCAGCTTGCCAAGATAAATAAAGATCACCAGCACCACCAAGACGAAAGCCAGCAAAAGCGTAAATTCCACATCTTTTATCGATTCGCGGATCGACTGTGATCTGTCAAAAACGACGATCAAATCCAAAGACCCCGGCAGCTGTTTCAGCAACACCGGCAGCAAGTGATGCACCGCATCGGCGACCTTGACGGCATTGGCCCCAGGCTGGCGTTGCACAGCCAGCGTGACCGTGGTCTGATCCAGATTCTGATCGATAAATCTGCGGCTGCTGCGGTCATTTTGCAGGCTGTCCAGCACGATGCCGAGATCGCCCAGCCTTACCGGCGCGCCATCGCGATAAGCCACAATCAAAGGACGATAAGCTTCGGCATCCGGCAGCCCGCCATTGTCATAGATGGTCGATGAAGTATAAGTGCCGTCGAATTGTCCAAGCGACAAGTATTGGTTTTCATTGGCGATGGCAGTGGCCACATCCTGCTGGGTAATCCCCATAGAAGCAATCAAATCCGGATCTATCTGGGCTCTAACGGCTGAGGGTGAACCGTAGACAACGACTTGCGACACCCCTTCGATGATGGAAATCCGCTGCCCGATGAAGGTATTGGCATATTCATAGAGTTCGCCGGCCGTCATAGTGGCGGAGGTGACGGCGATATAGACGATGGGCGTTGATGATGGATTTACCTTTTTGAAAGTCGGCTCTTGCGGCAGATTAGGTGGCAATTGCGACCTGGCGGCTACGATCGCGGTATTGACATCCACCGCTGCCAAATCGATATCTTTATCGATTTCAAACTGCAGGATAATACTGGTCGATCCCAAAGTGTTGGAGGAAGTCACGCTTTTGATCCCCGGGATAGTCATGAACTGCTTTTCCAGAGGGGTAGCCACGGTGTTGGCCATGATCTGCGGATTTGCACCTGGAAACGGCACCGACACCGTTATCGTCGGGTAATTGACATCGGGAAGATTGCTGACAGGTAAATTGCGATAAGCCGAAGCCCCTAAAACCAGAATGACGAGCATGACCAGCGTCGTCATGATCGGACGTTCTATAAATGGCCTGGATAGGTTCATGGAATCCCCATAACGCTTGCGGATGGACTTGCGCTAGGAGGCATGATAGCCGCTGTGTCCTGCTGCAAATAGACTTTTGCGCCGGGCCGCAAATTGACCTGTCCTTGCAGCACCACCTTCTCCCCCGTCTTTATCCCCTTTTCGATGATGACAAACCGGTCAACCTTTGTCCCTTTGACCACCGGACGGTATTCCACCGTCGAAGTCTCTGGCTGATAGATATAGACAAACGATCCAGCCTGTCCTGTTTGCACAGCTTCATCGGCAACCAAGATGGCATCAGCAATGACCTTTAACTGCAGCCTTACGCGCACAAATTCCCCGGGCCAGAAGAATTCGTCCTCGTTTTCCAGCAGCCCCTTAAACAAAATCGTGCCTGTATTCAGATTGATATTGTTGTCGATGAAATAGATCTGCCCTTGGCGCGGGCTCAACTGGTCTTGCGGCAAAATGACTTCGAATTTTAGCATGCCGGCATTTAACGATTTCTGCACGGCGACAAAATCTCTTTGGGTGATGTTGAAGTGGATGTCGGCCGGCGTAATTTGCCTGATCGTCGTCAAGGCATTGGCATCATAGGCCATCACCAAATTGCCCGGATCGATATTGTATTGGCTGATTTTGCCATCGATGGGGGAATGGATGGAACAATAATCAAGATTGATTTGGGCCTGGTCGATCAGGGCCTGATCGATAAGGATTTGCGCGCTTTCAATCTCCACGTTGGAAGTATACTGTTCAAAATTCAGCTTCGGTACATAATCCTTCTGCACCAATCCCTCATAGTGTTTGACGGTAATCTTCGCCAACGTCAAAGCGGCCTCGTCTTTCTGCAGCGTTGCTTTGGCCAGATCCAAAGCCGCCTGATAGGGTCGCTGATCGATGGTGTATAGAAGGTCCCCTTTTTTGACATACGCCCCCTGGCCCACATGCGCCTCGCGAATGACGCCGCCGATCTGCGGGCGGATTTGAATGACTTGCAAAGACTGCACATTGCCGATGGCTTCGATATAGACCGGCGCATCCCGCTGCACCACATCTCCAATGGTCACTGGAAAGGTGCGTGCTTGCGGTTGTGGATCGCTGCGCGAGCAGCCGCTAAACGCCATGACAGCCGTGCATAGGGCAACTATTTTTGTATGCATATCACCTTCATCCTTTCTAAAGCGATCCTGTGGCATAGGCCACATTGGCAAGCGCCGTCAACCATTGCGTGCGCGCCTGTATGCGCTGCGAACGCGCATTTGACAAAGCATCCTGCGCTGCCAAAAGGTCTAATATGGTGCCTACGCCATTTGTATAGCTGGCAAAAGCCACATCATACGATTCGTTGGTATATTTATAGTATTCTTCGCTGGCTTTAACCGTTTCTATAGCGGTCTTGAAATTGTAGTAGCTTGTCACCACATCCAGCATCACATTTTCCTCTACAGCCTTCCAGGCGGCATAGCTGGAGGCTGCCGTGGCATTGGCAGCGCGCGTCTGGTTGACATAATAAAACCCGTTAAAGAGCGGCACGTTTAACAAAATGGAGGCATTATAGATGCGTGAATTAGAGACCGGATGGTGGATGTTGGAATTCTTTTCCACAAAACCATTGGCCGTCATCGAAGGCATGCCTTGCGACCATATGACCTTGGCATTTTCCTTCTGTTGCTTCCATGTTGCTTCCGCCGCAGCCAAATCGGGCCTGTCAACTTTAGCGATAGCAATCAGGCCGTCGATATCATCCTGGATCTTGTTCAGATTCTTCTCTTCAGGCAAGTCGGCGATGGCAAAGACGATATTGGCCGGTAACCCCAGTGAATTTGCCAGCCGCCCCATCGTCGTCTGCACAAGCCCGCGCTGCTGCTCCAGCAGCAATTCGGCATTGGACATGTTGGACTGGGCCAGCAGCACGTCAAGCTTCTTGGACACTCCCGCCTGAAACTGCGCATCGGCAGCCTTGAAATTTTCGGTGGCATTCTTCAGATCATCCTCTCTCGCCAAAAATAAGGCCTTGGCCTGCAGATGCTGATAATAGTCCAACATCACATTGAGGATGACGGTCTGTAGATTGCGGTTATGCGTCCAGTCAGCCGCAAAGAGCGCCTGCCTGGCCGATTCGATGGCCGAGAGGCGCCCTCCCCAATCCAGCATCAGATAAGAAAATGACAATGTGCCGATGAACCACTGATTGTAGTTGAAAGCACTGCTTATGCCGGTGGTAGTACCTGTGGTAGCGCCGGCCGAAAGCGCCTTCATGGCATTGCTTACCCCACCCCCACTTACTGCAGTCGAATTGTCCGCGGCCACACTGGCACTGGTGGCTCCACCGAGAGCGCCTGAAACCTTCTGCAATAACAGCTCTTCGGTGAAGGTGACGGTAGGATATAGCGTGCTTTTAGAAGCCTTCCACGAATAGGCGGCGGCTTTGGCGTTCTCCCATGTCTGCATGGTGGCAGGATTATTCTGCAGGGCGATATCGACTAGATCCACCAGCTGCCAAGGCCCTTTATGCTTGGTCCATGCATCATCTATGTCTTCTTCGCCAGGCAGGACAGGGTTATCCGGAATGGCGACAGCCGCCGGCGCTTGCCAAGCCTCGGCGCGCGAAGCAGCAACCTGACCATGTGTCGCGGGATTGGAAATACAGCCCGTGGCAAGCCATGGCAGGCAAGCTACCATAGATGCCATTTTGGCCAAACGTTGAAAAATCAGCATGTGTGAATAGTCATCTACTTGGGTAAAACGACTTACTCATAAAGCATTTTAATATAATTTAAAAGGATAACAGGCTCTTTCCGGGAATTCCAACCACGTAGAAAACACAGCCTGATCTATAAAATGGCTATGGGATACAGGATGTGTATTGTAGCAGAGCTCCACTAAACAGACTGTGACTTCGATGCCACGCAGAGGCACAGCCAAGAAGCGCAAAGACGCAAAGAAAACAACAGGATGGATCGGATAAACGCGATAAAGAAAAAAGGAGCTTCGACCTGGACCATTAACAACCTCTCGAATTGCCTGAGCAATCCTGATCTTTTATTTTGATGTTTGTTTCCTTTGCGTTGATTCGAATTCACTGCTTATAACCTTGTCGTTACTCACAACTATCAATCAAATGTTTTAAGTCACTTTTTTTTCCATTATCATCTTCGTAGGGGAAATACTCGGTCACCAAAGCAAAAAGAGAGGAACTCCTACGGAGTTAAACAAGAATATGCGTTTTCCCGTAGCTGCGGCTGTCTTCGCTTTCGCTCGCACGCCTTAGCCACGGGCTACAAAGAGATAAGCTCCGCCAACAAAAAAACTTTGAAATATATTCACAACAAGGTTTACTAATCCACCTTCTCTGCTGCTACATAGGCCATGAGTTCTTTTGAGGTCTTGCAAATTGATCTCTTTGTAGCCCGTAGTTAAGGCTCGCGAGCGAAAGCGAAGACGGCCGCAACTATGGGAAAACGAATAATTGCATTTAACTCCGTAGGAGTTCCTCTCTTTTTGCATTCTTGACCGAATAGGCGAGGATGGCCAAAAAAACAACTTAAAATATTCGATTGATGGTTGCGGATAACGACAAATCTTATAACCTAAAGACAATGACACGATTGAAACTATCCCCGTCAATCACGTGCGGCATGCTTGAGCACGGGCTTTTTAGCGGCCAATACCTCATCCAGGCGCGTGACGGCTTTGGTATGGGGCGCTTTGCGCACCATCTCAGGATCGGCTTTTATTTCCTCGACGATAGCCTGCATGATAGCTGCAAAGCGGTCGAGTGTAGCCTTGGATTCGCTCTCGGTAGGCTCGATTAGCATGCATTCCTTGACGATCAGCGGAAAATAAATCGTGGGGGCATAGACGCCATAGTCAAGCAAGCGCTTGGCGATATCTAAAGCCTTGACACCTTTATCCAGGTAGGTATCGGCCTGCAGCACAAATTCATGCATGCACGCTTGGGGATAGGGTACGGTAAAAAATTCAGAGAGAAGCTTCTTCAGGTAATTGGCATTAAGCACGGCATTTTCGGCGATGCGCCGCAGGCCGTAATGGCCATGCAATTTGGCATACAGATAGGCCCGCAGATAGATGGCAAAATTGCCATGAAAGGCGCTGATCTGGCCGATGCTTTCCTTGCCTTGCCAGCGGATATGGAAATGGTCGCCAATCTTTTCTACCCGCGGCACCGGCAGAAACTCTTTGAGTTTGTTATTGCAAAGCAAGGGACCAGAACCTGGCCCGCCGCCACCATGCGGGGTGGAAAAGGTTTTGTGCAGATTGATATGCATCACGTCAAAGCCCATATCCCCCGGTCGCACCACATTCAGGATGGCATTGAGGTTGGCCCCGTCATAATACAGCAGGCCGCCATGGGCATGGATGATGGCCGTGATTTCGGAAATCTTTGGACTGAACAGGCCCAAGGTATTGGGGTTTGTCAGCATCAGCCCCGCGGTGCGTTCTGAAACGAGTTGTTTCAGATGTCCGATATCCATATCGCCGGTGGCATCGGTGCGGATGGAGACAATGGTATACCCTGCCATGGCAGCGGTGGCAGGATTTGTGCCATGGGCATTGTCGGGGATCAGAATTTCGGTGCGCTTGTCATCGCCGCGCTTTTTGTGGTAGGCGGCGATCATTTTGATGCCGGTATATTCCGCATGCGCGCCGGCGCAAGGCAAGAGCGAGCCGGCCTCAAGACCTGAAATGGTGCATAGCATCTCGATTAGTTCTGCGATCACCTGCAGGTTGCCTTGGACAGCTTCTTCGGGGGCTAGAGGATGAGTACGCACAAAGCCCGGCAGATTGGCGCACCACTCATTGACACGCGGGTTGAGCCATGGTGCAGCTCCCCAAGGGATAGAATAGATTGTCGATGCCGACATTCCTGCCTGCCAGCTCGCAGAAATGACGCGTCAGATCCATCTCCGATATTTCCGGCAGCGGCAGCGCTATCTTGCGCAGCAGCTCATCAGCCGGATGATAGCGCTGAAAATCCGCCTCATCCTTCGGCAAGCTATAGGCATGCTGTCCGGCTTGACTTTTCTCAAAAACAGTCTTTGTCATGCTGCTATCCCCCCTACAGGCAAAGTTTTGGCCGCCCCGACATAGCGCTCAAGCTGCGCGCGGCTTTTGGTCTCCGTCACCGCCACCAGGAAATAGCCGGCCAATTCGGGAAAGAAACCGCCCAGATCGAGTCCGGGCTCGATATGATGCCGCCTGAAATGTGCATAGACCTCATCGATGGGCCTGCCAAAGGATACGGCAAATTCATTGAAAAACGGAGCCTGTCCCATGACTTTGACGCCGGGGATGGCAGCCAGCTTTTGCTTGAGATAGGCCGTCCGCTGATAGTTCGTCAAGGCCAGCTTGCGCAGACCTTCCTTGCCATACCATAACATCGCCACCAGGCTTGCTAGCGCCGCCAGCGCCTGGTTGGTGCAAATATTCGAGGTGGCCTTTTCGCGGCGGATATGCTGCTCGCGCGCCTGGAGTGTCAGCACAAAGCCCCTTCTCCCTAAAGTGTCGACAGTTTCCCCCACAATACGGCCGGGCAGCTGCCGCACAAACTCTGCGCGGCAGGCCATATAGCCGACGTAGGGTCCGCCAAACTGCAGCGGCAGGCCCAAAGGCTGCGCATCGCCGATGGCGATATCGGCGCCCAGTTCGGCGGCAGAGGCGTATAGTCCATAAACCAGCGGATTGGCGCTCACAATGGCTAGCGCTCCGCAGGCTTTAGCCTTGGCAGTGACACTGACGATATCATCGATGACGCCGAAGAAGTTAGGATATTGCAGCAAGACGGCGGCTGTCTGGTCGTCAATGAGCTTTATGGCGGCTTCTTTGTCCAGCCTGCCATCGGCGCTATAAGGGATCCAGTCAATCGCAATGGCATGGCTGCTCAGACATTGCTCGACGACGGCGCGATAGTGGGGATGCAGCGATGCGGCGATGACGACCTTTTGGCGGTCCTTATTGATACGCATCGCCATTAATAAGGCTTCGGCGCAGGCGGTAGCGGCATCATATTGCGAGGCATTGGCCACATCCATGCCTGTGAGGGCGCAGATGGCAGATTGAAATTCGAAAATCGCCTGCAGCATTCCTTGCGAAGCTTCGGCTTGATAGGGGGTATAGGAGGTCAGGAATTCGGACTTACCGCAGATGGCTCCCACCAGGGCGGGCACATGGTGCTCGTAGGCGCCGGCGCCGAGGTAGCTGGCAAATTGCGGGAAGGTGTTTTTCGCCGCGATCTCCTCCATCAGTTGCATCCCCTCGCTTTCAGAGAGGCCGTCATCATCTGCCGGCGGCAGGAGCATGAGCTGCTGGGGGATGGCGTCAAATAATGCATCGATGCTACTGGCGCCGATGGTCTTTAACATCGCTTCAACCTGCGGCTTTTGATTTGAGATAAAATCCATCTGCGCCCCTCGCTTTTTTAAACTTGGTTACTTCAACTTGGCTTGATACGATTCTCTATCCAATAGGGCATCGAACTCTTTGGGATCGGTAAGGGTAAGCTTAAATAACCAGCCGTTTTTCTCTGGAGACAGGTTGACAAGCTCCGGATTTTCATTGATGGCGGCATTGACCTCTAAAATCGTGCCTGACACAGGGGCATAGACATCGGCAGCGGCTTTGGTCGATTCGAGCACGACGGCTTCTTCACTTTTCTTGATTTGTTTGCCTACTTTGGGCAGCTCGACATATACGATATCGCCCAATTCCTTTTGGGCATAATCTGTCACACCGATGGTGGCAACACCGTTTTGGACATCGATCCATTCATGTGTCTCTGTAAATTTCATCGTGACCTCAAAGAAAAAGTTAATTTACTAAATCACTCCGGATGGGGGTGAGGGCTTATAGCCCAGGGCATTATACGTTCATTGATCATTACTCAACTATCGAGAATATGAAGCAAAGCATAAGAATTTTACTAGGCGAAGCTCATCTCTTTGTAGCCCGTAGCTAAGGCTTGCAAGCGCAGCGAAGACAGCCGCAGCTACGGGCTTTTTTAAAATAACGTTAACCCCATCGGGGTTCTTCTCTTTATGTGTTTCCACCCAAGTGATTAAAAGAGAGGAACCCCTACGGGGTTAAACATCTTCTTGATGGGTTCCCGTAGCTGCGGCTGTCTTCGCTGCGCTCGCAAACCTTAGCTACGGGCTACAAAGAGATGAGCTTCGCCTGGTAAAATTTCATCATATCTATATTGCACTGATATGATTGTTAATACTTCGCAAACACATAATCATCTTGTTAAGTTAACGACATTGGGCGCATGCCCTGGGCTAAAACCCCTCACTCCCATCCAGGGGTGGATATTTTCCAGAAACTCAAAAACCATGCCCTGCCTTAATGTTGCGCCAAGCAACTTTTCGTCATTGACCTGTGTAAAAAGGCTGTTTGATGACATGGCCACGGCATAGCTGCTGGCGGATCTGGACATCGATATTATGGCCTGCTTGCAAATTTATATCCACCAAAACAATGGCAATCGCTTGGTTTAAACTCGGCGAAAATGTACCTGAAGTCACCTTGCCGATTAATTGTCCATCTTTGAAAACCTCATACCCTTCACGGGCAATCCCCTTGTCTGTCAAGACGATGCCATATTCGGACCGCTTTGTTGGCGATTGCTGCAAGACCTCCAAAGCGGCTTTGCCCAGGAAATCCGGCTTATGCCATTTGACAGTCCAGGCCGACACACTTTCTGTCGGGGCGATATGATCGCTGATTTCATGTCCATATAGGGCATATCCCATCTCAAGACGCAGCGTATCGCGTGCGCCGAGGCCGATCGGTTCGATGCCATAACCCGCGCCGGCTTTGAGCAGCAGGTTCCATAATTCCACCATGGCCGTATTTGGGGCATAGATCTCAAAGCCGCCGGCACCGGTATAGCCGGTGCGAGAAATGATGATTTCCTGGCCTTGATAGTCGGCCGCTATGAAATGCATGGGTTTGATAGTGTGCACTTCAGAAAAAAGGGTAGCCATGACATCCATAGCGCGAGGTCCTTGCAGGGCCAAAATGCCATCATCCTGATAGCGGTCGATGATCTTTACATCCCATCCACTTGCATAGTGCTGCAGATGGTGTAAATCCTTCTGCCGGTTGCCGGCATTGACGATGATAAAGAATTTGGTGGCAGTCTGCCTGTAAATGATCAGATCATCGACGCACATCCCTAGCGCATCGCACCACACTGTATAGGTACACGTGCCATCCTGCTTGCCGGCGATATCATTGGTGGACAGGTAATCAAGCAAGGCCTCGGCCTGCCGTCCTTCGACAATGATGCGCCCCATGTGAGAGACATCGAAAAGGCCCACTTTTGTACGCACAACCTGGTGCTCATGGATGATGCCTTTGTATTGGATAGGCATCTCCCAGCCGGAGAATTCGACAAGTTTGGCGCCTTGTGCGCGATGCGCTTCATACAGCACAGTTTTCACTTAGATCCCGCCCGGTAGAGAAGTTATTCAAAACGACAGCATTATGCCGCGAAAAGCCTACGGCATAACAGATTGGAATGGCTAGCGCAACAAAAAAGATGGTGCGTAACTCCTCCTGTATTGTTGCTGGCACTGCAGGCGTTCGATACATCTTTCAGATATGCAGCCCTGCCTCCAGCCATTCGCATGCCGGGTCTTAAATAAATGTGTCTATCTATACGGCTTATAGTCAACATGATATGATGCACGACATCACATCATCCTAAAATCGAGCAAACATATGTCATCATCATCATCTTCTTCTTCTTCTTCATCCAGTTCAACTTCATTTGAATACTTTTCAAGCTTAATGCGTGGCGAAACAATCCCATCTGTGCCTGCAAGCAGGTCTACATCGCCGGCCGATAGCCGCGCTTGCGACCTGTTCAATCATCTGCGCGCACATAATAGTCGGACCCTATCAAACCCATCCCAGTGGAGCTTATCGTCGCATCGCGTGGCAAACCTCTCGGCAGCGGCGGCTGAACAAAAGGGGGGTGATGGAGATGATTGTGCGCGTTTGTCTGGTGCCATACTGGAAGCTCCTGACGATGACTTCGATGATTCCTTTTCGCAGCTATCTCGCCGGCAGCCATGCAGGCCACAACCATATAGTATGGAGCTTTTTGTTCGCTTAATGAAAGCGAACTCAGCCACCTCTCAACCATCCATAAGTTATGACGATACGGCTTTTAAGATGCTGTACAGAGAATTATCTGCGCGCAGCGATGTCGAAAATTTCTATCAGCCACATAGAGTAAGTTATTCTGGTAGATTAAGTTTTTCGGCCATTCAACGTAAGATGGATCGCTTTGCTCAGATTGAGAACCTTCTTGCAGAAATGACCACTAAAGTAAGAGTGGATTCCAATTCAGATCAGAGGGCTCTGGAAGAGACACAAGCAATGGGAGAATCGCTTAAGAATGACATTTTGAATCAAATTGAAAACATACGCCTTCCAAAAGGCATCCTAGAGATAGTGCACTTGCTCGAAGAATATAGCGAGCTTGAATTAATGCTGATGGTCTACTGCTATGTGCAGCCATATCTAGCCAAACACGATAGAATGATTCATGCCCAAGAGAATAAAACGGACGAGATGCCAAAATTCATCGCTGAGAATATTGAACAGTGTAAAGCTATTATTGAAAGAATTCAGCAAATACCATCAAACTTGGCAGCACAAACCACAGTATCTGGTGCTGGCCAGGAAACGGGAAATGCACTTGCATTAGCGACTTTTATCAAACATTTATATCTTGTTGATAGCACGAAGCAGGAAAAAATACGCAATTTCATCGAAGCTCGCGGTTGCCATTTATCATTAATTCTCGCCAGGCTCAATTCAGGACGTGTGCGTTCATGTAAAGAGCTCTTGAACGATCTATCAAGAAGAGATAGTCCTCACATGATTAGGACTGAGGTATGTGCAGCTGACCATCAAAGAGTTGGTTTAGCTATTAATTCGATTCTAAATGGATCAAATAGGTTTTCTGATTCAGCCGATCGTTCAGGAAGACCATTAGACGAACAGAAGTACTTGGAAGGTATCAGAGCACATGCTTTCAGTCCGTTAAGAAGATCTCATGCGATGGGACCGGCCGTAGAATCCATTAATAACAATCAAAGCAATAAAGAGGTGTTTTTCGGTCAGCTCTCCGCTATTCTACAACGCCTCCGGACACATCAATTTGGTCTTTTAAAAGCATATCCTCACGGCATCAATCCAACCCATCCCAGAATTTTGCAAGAGCTCAAGGATCTATTGGCTGAAGATGCAAAGTCGCATGTCGAGCTATCAATATTACTTGGCAACTATGAAAATATTGAAAGAGATCGAGTGTCTATGCTCAACGGAGAAATGGAAAAATTCAATTGCCCGGCTAATGTTTTTGCTACACTGCTGGCGAGGACCTTCAAGAATCAGCCACCAACCGCGCAACAAATAAATCTGCTTGGTAGTGGTGTGGTCAGTTTCTTTTACAATCTGCCGCAGATGCTTGCACAATTAATAGATTCCTTAACCAAGCCATCAGCTAAGTCAGAGCAAGAGGAAAAACAATATAGCGCAGACGCGCCTGCTAGAGCCGCCGCAGCCTCATCATCATCATCATCATCATCATCATCATCATCATCATCATCATCATCTGCAGCCCCTTCATCGATGCCAGCACAAGAGCCAGCAGCAATTCAAAAGCTAAGCATGCGACAACAGATCGCGCAGGACTGGATTGATGGCAAGGATCATCAGTCTGTCCAGAATCTCGCCTATGAACTCGGAAGCATCACCGCAGCGTATGTAGCAGCATATTGCCAAGATCCAACGAAAACTCCTGCAGAGATCATCAAAAGCGCCGGCATCGACAAAGCGCTCTTAGCACTATGCTGTCTGTCCCATAGCGAGCAAGCCCCTCCGGGAGGCATTAATTTAGACCCTCCGGGAGGCCCTGCTATGGACCATGATGATCTCTTTAATGACGTTGTTGATTGATTCCATTCCCGTGCAGTAAGCAGCGACCTATCGCCGCTTGCTGCACTTCCTTTAAGTTCTCTTATCAAGTATTATGCCGTTCTTTCAGGACTCAAATAACGTGAGTTTTGGATAAGCGGGCGTTGGAGCTGCGCGATAGCGTTTGGAGTGCGCAGCTCCTGCTGCGCTTTGCCTAGCATGCATGTTGCCAGAAAGTAATGACAGGTTTTACGCAAGTATCTAAAACTCGCGGTGTGCTAAGATCGCTCTTTCCATTTTACCTATATCCATTCTTGAAAAAGCGCAGCAGGAGCTGCGCACTCCAAACGCTATCGCGCAGCTTTAATCCTTATGCATTTATCCAAAACTCTCGTCAAAATATTGTTTTTGGTTGCCTTGGGCTATATTTTTTTATTTGATGAGTTTTAAGCTGGCCCAAAGAGAGGGTTGTTGATCGATTTGATAGTCGTCGGTGACGACCGAGAAATGCTGGGGAAAACCTTGCGCCCGGTTGATGCGGTAGGAAAAGCCCAGCCGATTGAACTGGTCGGGATCATAGCCAAAAAGGCATTGACTGGGAATGAAAATATTTAACGTATGGGCCGAACTCTGGCATTGGCTTTTGACCTTAAGCTCATTGGGATCGCACAAAGGATGCACGTCTTCGGTGCGGAAGCGCGTGATTTCACCGGCGAAATGCCCTTCCACCCCTTCGGCCAGGAAAAAGAAATGGTGGCAGAAGCGCGTATTAAAACTGGCGGTCTTCACATCGCGCGTATCGATAAACACCTCGACGCTGTCACCGCGGTCGATTTCAGGATAAGATGCCTGTCTGAAAGGTTCATCGATATGGGCATAGATTTCAAGCCCCTGCTGATGCCAGCCTACAGCGACTTCGGCAAAGGTTTCTTCGCTGCATAAGGCCGAGGTGTCGGGCAGCAGATACTTTTTATAATTTTTCTTGTTTAGGGCAGGAAAGCCGTCAGTTCGCGGCAGAAACTGGCAGTCGGCACTGATCTGAAAGAAATTCACCGGTGTCAGCGGTACAAAATCATCGGCAAAGGTCATGGCTGCGCCTCTCAAAATTTAAAATAAACCAAAAAATTCACTACAAAAAACACAGAGGCACAGAGGAAGGCCGTACTACCCTCTCTGTACCTCTGTGGTTATATTTTGCGTTTAGGCACAACCGCTTAGTTGTCACCGTAGCCCATCTCGGCCGGTTCCATCTCAGCGACTACATTCAGGTAGTTGAGAGAAATAGCCTTCTTGGCTTTGATCTGCTGCAGATAATGCGCCATCAACTGTTGCTGCGCATCTTCAGACAGCAGCTCTTTGACTTTGGCGGCACTGGTTTGCGCCATGCCATTACTTTGTGCCTTATTCTCTGTGCTGACTTTATTGGCAAGATGGAAGAAGTTGACATCGCCATTGGCCGGCGTATTAACTGTTGTCCAGCTGCCATCGGCTAAAGCAAACAGCTCGGTTTTATCCAGCAGCTGTTCGGCACTGCTGCGCACCACTTTATATGGCTGACGCTCAAGCTTCCACTGCTCGGTCAATTTAGGCCTGGCCACCAGGGCCTCCTTCTCGACTTCTACTGCCGCAGGTTCTTTGGTCAGTACGGCCATCTGCTCTGGATTTTTCTGCAATTTTTCCTTAGCATTGCGCACATAGGGGAAAAAACGCAGCGTGGCGGCATAATCGCCGATCATCGTCTGCGGCGCTTTGTCAGCCGGCACAGCCGAAGTATAGGCCGAGCGAATCCCCTTCAATACCTTTTCAAAATAACGGTCGGCAACGACATCCCTTACTTCAGCCAAAGACTTCCAGCTCTTATCGTCGCGTTGGAAATCCTTGGGGCTGCCGTCGCGGATCTTTAAGTAATAAGCTTCCAACTTACCATCCAGCAGCTTGTCAAGCGCCCCTTGCTTATCGGCATCGGCAAAAGTCAACACTTCTGCTTGCGGCGAGCGATCGATGACGCTGATACGGTAATATGTCTTTTTGTCGGCAGAATAGCGAGACAACTTATCGCTAGCTTCTTTGGCTGCCGGCGCAAGCGCCGCGGCATCTTCGCTGGCTAGCGGCGCCTTGTCAAGCAGCTGAATCAGGTCGGCGCCATTTTCCAAGCCGGCAATGGCCCGGTTGCCCCCTTTGGCATGCAGACCGACGACCTCGCGTTTGCTTGTCGCTTCCTGCAAAGCTTTGTCCAGCCATTCCGCATGTTCATCCACAATGGCGGCTCGCGCGAAATTATCGACAGAAAGACGGGTTTTGTCATCCAGATTATCAAGTACGCCAAAACGTTCATCCCTCGTCGCGGCCTTAGCTACGCCGATCTCAGGGAATTCATTTTTCAGCTGCTCCCAGCCGGCATCGGAAACTTCCCAATTCCATGATTCCTTGATGCCGATGTTGCCTTGCAAGGCTTTCTTATCGGCCTGGGCAATTTCCAATAGGTAACGTTTTTCAACCAGCTCCGGATGCTTCTTTGCCACCTCGGCGGCTGCCAGGAATGTGGTAGGCAGCGTCAGCTTGGCGCGGTCGTCGTCGGTGCGCTGGCTGACAGCGTCAAGATAGGCTTCCAGCTTCTGCAAAGCACGATAGCTGCCCAGGCGGAATTCCTTGGAAAGACGGAAGATTTCGCCCTCCACGGCAGCGTCGGCATAGGCATCGAATTTGCTAAAGGTGTGGGCATCGACAAAGACCGAACTGCCCATATCCTGAAAAGCACGTCTGAAGAGCATCACCTGGCGCCACGTCTTGGCAGCGGTATTTTTGTCCAACCCCAGCCGGCGCAGCTGTTCATTGAAATACTCATGACTCGATGTCACGCCGATATTGGGATTGCGCACGTTCTGCTGGTAACTAAGCTCGCTATTGCGCATCAAATCCGCCAAAGCATCTTCTTTGGATACTTGATATCCCTTCTGTTCCGCAATGGTGGCGGCATTCATGATAAATTCGCCAACCAGGCGCACAAAGCGCGGACCGAACCAGTCTTCGGCTGTATGATACCCAAAGATGGAAAGATCGGTATAGTCGAGCTTAGGATCCGGTTTCAACCAGCTTTGCTGCTTCTCCTGGAAGCGCAGGATCTGGCGCAGCAGCGAAGGGGGAAATTGCTTTTCTTTCAAGAAGAGCGCAATACGCGCCTGCAAGGCATCCTGGCTCATCGGATCTTGCGCCACACGCAGCACATGGTAATAGCTGGTCATTTCCGGCGCATAGTTGTTCCAGGCCGATTCGACACCCACAAAACGCGCTTGCGGATTGACATACAAAGTGTAGCGCTTTTCCTTTTCCAGACGCGCTGCCAAATCAGGCTGCACATCCGAGGCATAGGCCAACGCGAGCTGCGCTCCCAACCCTGTTTCCAGGAAATCTTTTTTGATAACGCCATCATTTAAGAAGTTGGGTCCCCAGGCTCCGCCAAACAGCAGCTTATCCTGCGCATCGGTGCCTAGGAACAGGACCATTTCGTCGAGTTCATGCCGTGTCACATCCGTGCCAGCGACATTGGTAAAAGCGATCTGCTCGCGGAACGAGCTATTGGATAAGGTGCTGTAAGTGCCGAAAAACGAAAATGAAATGACAATCACTACTGTGATGACAGCAAAAAAATAGCGCTGGTGTCTGCGAAAGAAGTCTAACATATAAAAAGATTCCCCCTGTAAAGAACGCTTCACTCGGATGATATTGAGTCCATTGAATAGAGTCAAAAGGCTAGCAAAAAACAAGCTTTACCACAAACTCTTTTTGTCATCCCCCACAACTTCTCCCGCATCTCCCCTTTGCAGAAATTCTCCTTTCATATATAATTAAAGTAGCACACCACGGGGGTGTCAAGGTTTCGACTGGGAAATAAAGTAGTGACTGCATGCGGAGGACGTTGGCTGGCCTCCTAAAAAGCCGACAAAACAACAAATGCAAACGACAAAATCGTTTCACTAGACTTCGCTCCTGCTTTTGAAGCAGAAGCTTGCCTAGCTGCTGCTTAGACCTAATAGTCTAAACTGCACGATAGCCTGAAATTGGACCGAGGATTTCAGAATCTATCGTTAATCATCTTGGTATGAGCCCTGCATCCGCCGCTTCTAGGATGTCTGGCCCGAGAACAAATGAAGCAGCTAAGCTCTAGTGGCGTATCCTGCATGGGAGCATAGCAATTTTCAGGATGCTAAGCATGTAGATGTCCCTATGGAGTTTGCTCAGGACGAGAGTTCGATTCTCTCCACCTCCAATCAAAATTAAGGCTTCACTTTTCGGAGTGAAGCCTTTTGTTTTTACCGATATAACTAATGAACTTTTCAGGAAAGTATGTTTTCTCAAGATAATTATGCTCATGCAAAATTTGGTATCGATGAAATTTACATTCACGCAGGATTCACATCCAGCTTGTTGGAAAAATTACATCAGCGGGCAGTATTCAGTTTAGATGCCGAGGATAATATCGTTCAAAAACATGCCTCACACGACATGATTTTAATTTTTCACAAACAAGTCCCGAGCCAAAGTCTAATTTATCGATTTCTTAAGTTTCTTAATCAAGATGCTGACAAAGAAAATTTTATAAAATCCAACACTTTACTCAATGAAGAAGAACTTTTTTCGACGATCAAGTCAAAACAATTTGTGTTAGTCACGCATAGAATACTTTTGAAAAACAACTATAATCCTGCTTTGTAGTCCAATTCGTCCATGTCCAATTATATTTAGCCCTTTAAAGACATCATCACAAGCTTAAGTGGACGATTTGCGTTGGGCGCAGCACATAGCTCCACTGAGGGACTTCAGCGGTTAATTTGGCCAGCATGAAGTTAGTTAGCGCTAGCCTGGCGTTGACACTATCAGCAGAATCAAGGGTCAAATAGCATGCCGGATTTTCTTCTTCAATGCCTAACTTTTCACGCATGATGACTGCATCATCGATGTAAGCCACATCCATGAGTTCCTCATCGGCTTTCAGGGCGTTAAAGCTCCGACTTAACAAGGCCCAGTCAGCGTCTGAATGGTTATTAATATTCTCTTCGCGCATATGATAGAAAAAAAGCGCCTCCAGCAGCCGATAAATGCCTGAAGACGTACGTCCATGCTGCTTGATATGCTGATAGGATTCGACCAGACAGTCTTGCATAACGGCAATGCCATGGATGAATTTGGGATCTGGCGATTGATGATTAAATATACGCGCCATACACACGCACATGCGATCCCAGGCCAGATAAAGGATGAGATCATGCATAACTTGGGAAGGATTCAATATTAACGCCGTTTCTTTGACTCCCAAAGCAGGCGATAGAATCTTGGCGGCTTCCACAAAGGAAGCCTTTGCCCGCTGGTCCCTTATAGCCTGGAGCAGGAACGGTGCATTGATTTGTGGCAGCGCCTTGATTTGATTCAAATTCTCTGCAAAAAGATGATCATACACATGGAACAAAACTTCTTTTTCTTGGCTGGCATATAACGTCGCAAGGCAAGCCTGGAAAAGGGGCTTGTCTGCATCAAAGGCGGGAAGATTTGACAATATCTCACCACACCCCAAATATGCCAGCAAAGCCGGCCACCCAAAACTTATGCGATTGTCCAAATTTGCTAGCAACGGCTGTTTCAGCAATTTGGTGGCGTCATCAGCTAAAATTCTCGCTATTATATTATCAACAATAATTCTCATCATTTCTACATGTCTACCAGTTAAAATGTGTTTAAATACGCCTCGAGTCCGCATTGTAGCAAGATGGCTTCGGTCTCTTCCCAAGGGATATAGGCTTTATGGCGCAAGGCTTCCAGAATGCGGATGACACTCAGTCCGACCTCGCTATTCTGGCCTGTTTTCTGAGTGTTTTGCGCGTAGGCAATGGCATCGAAAAGCACAGCATTGGCTTCGGCGTAGGAGATTTTGTCTACGGGAGAGAGCTTATCGTTCACATGGCTCAAAATCAGGAAGGTGGCGCGGCCGATCAGTTTTAAATTGCCGGGATTGACACGGGTCATGGTATTGCCGACAACTCTGCCCAATTTCGCCATCACGCCGGTGGAATGGGCATTGAGCAGCATTTTCAAGCCCACATGCTGACGTATCTTCAAAGGATCCCGGCTAATATCTAGTGGCAATTGCAAGACGAGTATGTCCGGCGCCATCGCATGGATAGCTTGCATGGCAGCATTTTCAACAGGCAGCAGCTCAGCAGGCAGCAAGATCACGGCCAGTTTGGCCTGCTTGTCGGCAAAGTTTTCAGCCAGCTCTTAAATGGTGA
>CAWHMU010000016.1:0-79023 GCA_963830365.1 uncultured Chlamydiae bacterium | reverse complement strand
CCCCTTAAGTCATTATATGTTTGCTGCCGAGCTCCTTAGGAGCGGTCATATTTGTAGCCCACAGTATAGCGCCAACGGCGCAAACCGTGGGTAGAAACAAAAGTAAATCAGCCCCAAGGGGGCGTTATCATGGCATTCTCGGATTTTTAACCTCTGTTGATGAAAGCGAAGGAATTATATCGCCCCCTTGGGGCTGATTTATTGTGGATGGTGACCCACGGTTTGCGCCGTTGGCGCTACACCGTGGGCTACAAATATGGTCGCTCCTGCGGCGCTTAGCAACACTATACGGATGTAAGGGAATAGGATGCTTAGGCCATATTCATTCTTGATCTAGCACATCGGGCACGGGCACGAGCACGCACATCGGGCACGCACATCGGGCATGCATCCTATTCCCCTTAAGTCATTATATGTTTGCTGCCGAGCTCCTTAGGAGCGGTCATATTTGTAGCCCACAGTATAGCGCCAACGGCGCAAACTGTGGGTAGAAACAAAAGTAAATCAGCCCCAAGGGGGCGTTATCATTGCATTCTCGGATTTTTAACCTCTGTTGATGAAAGCGAAGGAATTATATCGCCCCCTTGGGGCTGATTTATTGTGGATGGTAACCCACGGTTTGCGCCGTTGGCGCTACACCGTGGGCTACAAATATGGTCGCTCCTGCGGCGCTTAGCAACACTATACTCATGTAAGGGAATAGGATGCTTAGGCCATATTTATTCTTGAGCTAGCACATCGGGCACGGGCATGCACATCGGGCACGCACATCGGGCGCGCATCCTATTCCCCTTAAGTTATTATATGTTTGCTGCTGAGCTCCTTAGGAGCGGTCATATTTGTAGCCCACAGTATAGCGCCAACGGCGCAAACCGTGGGTAGAAACAAAAGTAAATCAGCCCCAAGGGGGCGTTATCATGGCATTCTCGGATTTTTAACCTCTGTTGATGAAAGCGAAGGAATTATATCGCCCCCTTGGGGCTGATTTATTGTGGATGGTGACCCACGGTTTGCGCCGTTGGCGCTACACCGTGGGCTACAAATATGGTCGCTCCTGCGGCGCTTAGCAACACGATACGGATGTAAGGGAATAGGATGCTTAGGCCATATTCATTCTTGAACTAGCACATCGGGCACGGGCACGAGCACGCACATCGGGCGCGCATCCTATTTCCCTTAAGTCATTATATGTTTGCTGCCGAGCTCCTTAGGAGCGGTCATATTTGTAGCCCACAGTATAGCGCCAACGGCGCAAACTGTGGGTATAAACAAAAGTAAATCAGCCCCAATGGGGCGTTATCATTGCATTCTCGGATTTTTAAGCTCTGTTGATGAAAGCGAAGGAATTATATCGCCCCCTTGGGGCTGATTTATTGTGGATGGTGACCCACGGTTTGCGCCATTGGCGCTACACCGTGGGCTACAAATATGGTCGCTCCTGCGGCGCTTAGCAACACGATACGGATGTAAGGGGATAGGATGCTTAGGCCATATTTATTCTTGAGCTAGCACATCGGGCATGGGCACGGGCACGCACATCGGGCGCGCATCCTATTCCCCTTAAGTTATTATATGTTTGCTGCCGAGCTCCTTAGGAGCGGTCATATTTGTAGCCCACAGTATAGCGCCAACGGCGCAAACTGTGGGTAGAAACAAAAGTAAATCAGCCCCAAGGGGGCGTTATCATTGCATTCTCGGATTTTTAACCTCTGTTGATGAAAGCGAAGGAATTATATCGCCCCCTTGGGGCTGATTTATTGTGGATGGTGACCCACGGTTTGCGCCGTTGGCGCTACACCGTGGGCTACAAATATGGTCGCTCCTGCGGCGCTTAGCAACACTATACTGATGTAAGGGAATAGGATGCTTAGGCCATATTCATTCTTGAGCTAGCACATCGGGCACGGGCACGAGCACGCACATCGGGCACGCATGCTATTTCCCTTAAGTCATTATATGTTTGCTGCCGAGCTCCTTAGGAGCGGTCATATTTTTAGCCCACAGTATAGCGCCAACGGCGCAAACTGTGGGTAGAAACAAAAGTAAATCAGCCCCAAGGGGGCGTTATCATTGCATTCTCGGATTTTTAACCTCTGTTGATGAAAGCGAAGGAATTATATCGCCCCCTTGGGGCTGATTTATTGTGGATGGTGACCCACGGTTTGCGCCGTTGGCGCTACACCGTGGGCTACAAATATGGTCGCTCCTGCGGCGCTTAGCAACACGATACGGATGTAAGGGGATAGGATGCTTAGGCCATATTTATTCTTGAGCTAGCACATCGGGCATGGGCACGGGCACGCACATCGGGCGCGCATCCTATTCCCCTTAAGTTATTATATGTTTGCTGCTGAGCTCCTTAGGAGCTGTCATATTTGTAGCCCACAGTATAGCGCCAACGGCGCAAACTGTGGGTAGAAACAAAAGTAAATCAGCCCCAAGGGGGCGTTATCATTGCATTCTCGGATTTTTAACCTCTGTTGATGAAAGCGAAGGAATTATATCGCCCCCTTGGGGCTGATTTATTGTGGATGGTGACCCACGGTTTGCGCCGTTGGCGCTACACCGTGGGCTACAAATATGGTCGCTCCTGCGGCGCTTAGCAACACGATACGGATGTAAGGGAATAGGATGCTTAGGCCATATTCATTCTTGATCTAGCACATCGGGCATGGGCACGGGCACGCACATCGGGCGCGCATCCTATTCCCCTTAAGTCATTATATGTTTGCTGCCGAGCTCCTTAGGAGCGGTCATATTTGTAGCCCACAGTATAGCGCCAACGGCGCAAACTGTGGGTAGAAACAAAAGTAAATCAGCCCCAAGGGGCCGTTATCATGGCATTCTCGGATTTTTAACCTCTGTTGATGAAAGCGAAGGAATTATATCGCCCCCTTGGGGCTGATTTATTGTGGATGGTGACCCACGGTTTGCGCCGTTGGCGCTACACCGTGGGCTACAAATATGGTCGCTCCTGCGGCGCTTAGCAACACTATACTCATGTAAGGGAATAGGATGCTTAGGCCATATTCATTCTTGAACTAGCACATCGGGCTCGGGCACGCACATCGGGCACGCACATCGGGCGCGCATCCTATTCCCCTTAAGTTATTATATGTTTGCTGCTGAGCTCCTTAGGAGCGGTCATATTTGTAGCCCACAGTATAGCGCCAACGGCGCAAACCGTGGGTCACCATCCACAATAAATCAGCCCCAAGGGGGCGTTATAATTGCATTCTCGGATTTTTAACCTCTGTTGATGAAAGCGAAGGAATTATATCGCCCCCTTGGGGCTGATTTATTGTGGATGGTGACCCACGGTTTGCGCCGTTGGCGCTACACCGTGGGCTACAAATATGGTCGCTCCTGCGGCGCTTAGCAACACTATACGGAAGTAAGGGAATAGGATGCTTAGGCCATATTCATTTTTGATCTAGTACATCGGGCACGGGCATGCACATCGGGCACGCACATCGGGCGCGCATCCTATTCCCCTTAAGTTATTATATGTTTGCTGCTGAGCTCCTTAGGAGCGGTCATATTTGTAGCCCACAGTATAGCGCCAACGGCGCAAACTGTGGGTAGAAACAAAAGTAAATCAGCCCCAAGGGGGCGTTATCATGGCATTCTCGGATTTTTAACCTCTGTTGATGAAAGCGAAGGAATTATATCGCCCCCTTGGGGCTGATTTATTGTGGATGGTGACCCACGGTTTGCGCCATTGGCGCTACACCGTGGGCTACAAATATGGTCGCTCCTGCGGCGCTTAGCAACACGATACGGATGTAAGGGGATAGGATGCTTAGGCCATATTCATTCTTGAGCTAGCACATCGGGCATGGGCACGGGCACGCACATCGGGCACGCATCCTATTCCCCTTAAGTCATTATATGTTTGCTGCCGAGCTCCTTAGGAGCGGTCATATTTGTAGCCCACAGTATAGCGCCAACGGCGCAAACTGTGGGTAGAAACAAAAGTAAATCAGCCCCAAGGGGGCGTTATCATGGCATTCTCGGATTTTTAACCTCTGTTGATGAAAGCGAAGGAATTATATCGCCCCCTTGGGGCTGATTTATTGTGGATGGTGACCCACGGTTTGCGCCATTGGCGCTACACCGTGGGCTACAAATATGGTCGCTCCTGCGGCGCTTAGCAACACGATACGGATGTAAGGGGATAGGATGCTTAGGCCATATTCATTCTTGAGCTAGCACATCGGGCATGGGCACGGGCACGCACATCGGGCACGCATCCTATTCCCCTTAAGTCATTATATGTTTGCTGCCGAGCTCCTTAGGAGCGGTCATATTTGTAGCCCACAGTATAGCGCCAACGGCGCAAACCGTGGGTAGAAACAAAAGTAAATCAGCCCCAAGGGGGCGTTATCATGGCATTCTCGGATTTTTAACCTCTGTTGATGAAAGCGAAGGAATTATATCGCCCCCTTGGGGCTGATTTATTGTGGATGGTGACCCACGGTTTGCGCCGTTGGCGCTACACCGTGGGCTACAAATATGGTCGCTCCTGCGGCGCTTAGCAACACTATACTCATGTAAGGGAATAGGATGCTTAGGCCATATTCATTCTTGATCTAGCACATCGGGCATGGGCACGGGCACGCATCCTATTCCTTAAGTTATTATATGTTTGCTGCCGAGCTCCTTAGGAGCGGTCATATTTGTAGCCCACAGTATCGCGCCAACGGCGCAAACTGTGGGTAGAAACAAAAGTAAATCAGCCCCAAGGGGGCGTTATCATGGCATTCTCGGATTTTTAACCTCTGTTGATGAAAGCGAAGGAATTATATCGCCCCCTTGGGGCTGATTTATTGTGGATGGTGACCCACGGTTTGCGCCGTTGGCGCTACACCGTGGGCTACAAATATGGTCGCTCCTGCGGCGCTTAGCAACACGATACGGATGTAAGGGAATAGGATGCTTAGGCCATATTCATTCTTGATCTAGCACATCGGGCGCGCATCCTATTCCCCTTAAGTCATTATATGTTTGCTGCCGAGCTCCTTAGGAGCGGTCATATTTGTAGCCCACAGTATAGCGCCAACGGCGCAAACTGTGGGTAGAAACAAAAGTAAATCAGCCCCAAGGGGGCGTTATCATGGCATTCTCGGATTTTTAACCTCTGTTGATGAAAGCGAAGGAATTATATCGCCCCCTTGGGGCTGATTTATTGTGGATGGTGACCCACGGTTTGCGCCATTGGCGCTACACCGTGGGCTACAAATATGGTCGCTCCTGCGGCGCTTAGCAACACTATACTGATGTAAGGGAATAGGATGCTTAGGCCATATTCATTTTTGATCTAGCACATCGGGCACGGGCACGTTTATGTCTTTACAGTATATTTATGTGCCTTCGACATGTCCCAAAGCTCTTCTGTCAGCTCTGAAAATTCATGGGTGGTGCTATCCCACAGGTAGCGCTTGCAGATGACGGCATGGGCGTTGCTGTCATACAGCACCACTCCGTTGAAGGGGTCGTTTAAAGCTTCATAGAAGATCTTTTGTACCGATAGCAGGCTGCCGTGCGGCGAGCTGGCGCGGCACTGCCGGCATAGGTTGTTTTCAAAGTGATATTCTTCAACCAGAATCAGCCGGTCATCCTGATTGCGGATATGGCATACCATACTTTGTGCCGTTTCGCTGATCGTCGTCTTTTGCCAGGTGGTTTGCAGGGCCGGTTTCAGATGGCGGAAGTCGAACAGGGCCGAGTCGTAAACCACCTCTACAAAGTCCCCATGCAGATATTTCTCGATGGAATTCCGTTTGTGATAGGGGTCTGAGACGAGCTTGTAGGTCAGCCCCGCCGGCGGGTGTGTCATGACGGCAGATAGTCCGCAAGGCAGGCCGTCTTTCCAAAAGTAATCGAGATGGTGTTTTGTCAAAACTTTAATTCCGTTGTTGAAATGATGTAGCTGGAGTATATTAGAGGCTTTAACAGAGCGCAAACAAAAATATCCTATGCCGCAGAATTTGATGTCCCATCCATCCCTTTTTTCAGGCCGGCGGCCAGACGGCCCTCCCATCAAGGCCGCGTTTCATCTCAGTGATAAAGGCGTCACCGGCGTGCAGTTGACTATGCGGCCACCGCCGCAGGGTTTTGCCTGGGAAATTCTGGGCAAGCAGGACGCGGCGCTGGCCGTCAAGATCGAAGCATGGGTGGACAGCTATTGCCGGCGGGAGCAACCAGCGGTCTCTCTACCATTGTTACTGGAAGGTTTGCCGCCATTTACCCGGCAGGTGCTTGGAATTTTGCAGCAGCAGCCTTTTGGCAAGACGTTGTCTTACCAGCAGCTGGCCTTGGCAGCGGACAAGCCACGCGGTGCACGGGCGGTCGGCGGTGCGTGCGGCCGCAACCCCTGTCTGCTGCTCATCCCCTGCCACCGTGTCGTGGCGGCTGATGGCGGCCTGGGTGGATTCTCTGGCGGTCCGGAGATCAAGCAGACCCTCTTGGCCTTTGAAGGCGCGAGTAAATTTACCTGATGCCAACGTTATCTTTATACGCCGTTAATAATCATGAGGTTAAATAGAAGCATAGGGACCTGTATGCTAGGTCGAAAGATCGCCTGGCATGCAAGTTGCACTTGTAGTGCTGTCACTGGACACTGGATAACCAAGGAGGATCAGATGACTAAAACTCAACTGCTTAGAAAGATAGCCCTGCTGGAATCTGTTAACGATCAGCTAAGTGCCGAAGTAAGCTATGTGGACCATCTGATGCGCGTCTTGGGATTTTCGCAAGGGTTGGTCACGGTAAAAGCCACCGCGCAAGAAATCATCGATAAGGGGCTCAACCTCGACATCGATGAATCCGAACAAAACGCCTAGCCGTCATACTAGCTCAGCAGGAAGAGCAGGTCGTCAGAGCTTAGGGCGGCGGTGGCTTGGCCATCGTCGTCCAGGATGTCGGCGGCAAGGGCGCTTTTGGCTGACTTCAGTTTCATCATTTTTTCTTCGATACTTTCGGCCATGATATAGCGTTTGGCAACCACGGTGTCGTGGCGGCCGATGCGGTGCGCCCGGTCGATGGCCTGATTTTCTACCGCCGCATTCCACCACGGGTCATAGAGGAAGACGTAGTCGGCAGCCGTCAAGTTGAGTCCTACACCGCCGGCTTTCAAGCTGATCAAAAAGATCAGCAGCTCGGGATCTTGCTGGAAGGCGGTGACGACTTTTTCGCGGTTCTGGGTGCTGCCGTCGAGGTAGGCGTAGTGATAGCCGCGGGCTTTCAGCTGGGCGCCGATGAGGGAGAGCATGGAAGTGAACTGGCTGTAGACCAGCACTTTGCGCTTTTCGGCCACGGCGGTGTCCAGATCTTGCAGCAGCGCGTCGAGCTTGGCACTTTCTACCGCCGCTTGCGCGTCTTCGCCGCCGCCACCTACTAACAGCGGATGGCAGCAGATTTGGCGCAGGCGCATGATGGCTTCCAGCATCGCCATGCGGTGCTTGCCGGCGCCGTCCAGATCGATTTTGCGGATCAGGTTACGGCGCACGCCCGCGAGGAATTCCTCATAGAGGGCGCGCTGGGCTTCCTGCATTTCAATCCATACCACCTGTTCAATTTTCTCCGGCAGATCTTTGGCGACGTCTTCTTTGCGGCGCCTGAGCAGGAAGGGACGGATCTTCTTCTTGATGCGCTTTAAAAAGCGGGGGTCGGACATGCCGGCCTGGATTTCGGCATTGAAAGCCGACTCCTCGCCAAACAAATCGGGGATGAGGAAGCGGAAATGGGACCACAATTCCATTAGATTATTTTCGACAGGCGTGCCGGTGATAGAGAGGCGGAAGCGGCTAGTGTATTTCATCAGCGCCTGGGCGGTCTGGGTATGGGCATTCTTGATGGCTTGGGCCTCATCGAGGATCAGGCAGGCGTAGGAGAGCTGCGATAGCAAACCAAAATCCAGCCGCGCCATGGTGTAGGAGGTCAGAATGATCTGGGCGGCCGCCAAGGGGGCGAGGGTTTGCTGGCGTTTTGGGCCGTGGTGGACGATCACGCGCCTTGCGGGCAAGAACTTTTCGATTTCCTTCTGCCAGTTGAAAATCAACGAGGTGGGCAGCACGATAAGTACCGGGGCGCTAAGCTCAAGCCGCGACAGGAATGCCAGCACCTGCACCGTCTTGCCAAGGCCCATGTCGTCGGCCAGGAAGCCGTGGAAATCGAAATCGTAGAGAAACGACAGCCAGTTGAGCCCCTCCTGCTGGTAGGGGCGCAGCGTGCCGCAAAATCCGGCTCCCGGCATTGCCGTAGCAATGCCCTGAAAGGTGTCCAGCCTATCTCTTAGCTGCTGTATGCCTTTGTCCAGTCCTATCTGTGGATATTTTTCGAAAAGACCTGCCAGCGCGCCGATGTTATTGCGTTTCAGTCGGATGGCGTCGCCGATGACTTCGCCCTCTTCGATCAGGGCGTCAAGTCCGTCCTGCTCAAAACCATTCGGCAGCAGGGCCACATGGCCGGGGGCGATCTCGGCGAAGCGTTCGCGACGGTTGAACGCCCCGACGATAGTGCTTACGTCGGCTTCGAAATTGCCGTAATGCACTTTGCCCTTGATGAGGATGTCAGCGCCCTGAACTTCTGCCAGCAGCGCCACCTGGCGCTGCTGCACGACGGTATGGCCTTGCCAGTCGCGCACCTGCCAGCCTATTTCAAGCAGGAAAGCAAGGCTTTTGGCTACTTTGTCCAGCATGCAGTAATAGTTGCTGGTGCCGACAGGCTTTTTAATGAAGCCTGTTTCCAGCAGGTCTTTTTCCCATCCTTGCTCGCTGCGCATATTCCTTTTGCAGAAGGGCTGGCCATTTCTTTCCACGTTGTTGCGCGGATCGTGGTAGGGAATCGGTGCCGAGTCGTCGCCATAGTTCATCCACAGGTCGGCAAAAGCGCCCAAGCGGTCTTTCAACAGCAGCATGGGGAGGGGTTCAGGCTGGGCGATAGACAACGCGCCATTGAGGATGACGCGTGGAGCTTCCGTTTCCTGTTCCGCTTCTTCGATGAGTTCTGGCACGGCACGGCTTTTTTCCTCATAGGCGGCTTTGAGGTCTTTCCAAGAGATGTCGGTGGCGATGAGTTTCAGATTGATGCCTTTGACATAAAAATGCGGGGGGCCGCGGCCGATGAAGTCGCAGCTTTCGATGGCGAAGTCTTGCGCGCCGGCTTTGATATGACCTTTTGCGACCGGTTTGGCGGTGGAGGTGTCGACGGTGTAGTAGAATTCTGTTTTGCCGAAAAGATCGATGACGAGCGGCTTGTCATGGCAATATAATTTGCCGCTCATGGCAAAGAGTTTTAGGACTTGGGGGGTGGTGGCGGGCGATAGGTGGATGACGTTGAAGGGGACTTTGTTTTCATCCGGGCTGCGGCCGGTGGTCTTCTTTAAATAGGCCGCTTCTTCTTTGATCATCAGAGGCATGAGGGCGGTGTCTTTAGCGGTCATCAGGCGCTGCAGGCGCTCGCGTGTCAAAACGTGTTGATCCTTAACAGGTTTAAGGATGAAGCCGTCGCGCTCGGCCACTTGAATTTTAATGACCAGCGTGTTATCCTCTTCCGAGCGATCTTTATCGATTGTATAGATCAATTCTCCCATGTACTTAAACCGTAAGTGAATAATGTGTGCAGCATTATACCACTAAGAGGGCATATGACGAAATTGAAAATGTGGGATGCCCACTCTTCGTGGGAGCAGGCGGAAAAGAGTTGGGACGCCGGTGCCAAGGCAGCGGCCTGCCAGCAGCCCATCAAGGGCCTAACGCGTTTGCCCAACATGCCGGGCATGACCGAAGATGCCGCCAAACACCTGAAGTGGAAGTCCTTTAAGTGGATGATCGCCAAGGATGAGCATGGCACGCTCATCCGGAAATTCTTAAAGCATCCGTTGCGCTATGGGTGGGGACTATTGCGCTCACTTCTAGGCCGCAAATCCTATGCCAGGGACGGGGACTTTTTCCTTTATGGCATTAAAGATGTGGCTGAATTTGGCCGCCTGCTTGAAGATCAGGCGGCCTTGCTGGTGGCGGGTTTTTCCTATTGCCACAAGCCTTTCGAATGCCCTTCCGGACGCTTCACCGATGCCTGCATGCATGCGGCAGACAACCCGGTCTGCCGGCAGTGCTTTATCGGCAAATGCGTCAATGCCCTGCCTGCCGGCAATAGCGTGCCGCTATTCATCCCTACCATCCATTACATCGGCGGCAAAATCCTTGATATCGTGGAGGCCAATCCGCAAAGGCGCATCTTATTCCTGATTACGGCCTGTGAGATGACGCTTGAGATGTTCGGCGATCTTGGCAATATGGTGGGCATCAAAGGCGTGGGTGTCAGGCTCGACGGCCGCATCTGCAACACCATGAAAGCCTTTGAATTGTCGGAGCAGGGGATTAAGCCTGGCTTGACCGTCGTGCTGGAACCGACGCAACGGCGCATGCTCGAGCTGATCCGCCAGCGCCGCGGCTAGGCATCAGGGAAAAAATGAAATACAATGTGGTTGTCAAGAAGAGCTGGTAAATAAAAAAAATCAACGCAAAGAAACAGCCAAGAGACGCAAAGGCGCAAAGAAACAGGCCGTAAAATATAAGAACAGGATGGCACGATAGACAAGATAAACCCGGGCGGCAACAGAGAAGATGACTGTCGCTGTGAGGCCGTGCCTTGGATTGCTTTGGCAATCCGAGAGATAGATATCGATCCCGGCTAGGGCTTACTTTCCTTTGGCTGTGTTTATCCTGACTATCCTGCCATCCTGTTCTTTTATTGTTATTGCTTGTTTTCTTTGCGCGCTTGGCTGTTTCTTGGGGTTGAATATTTTTGAATGTTGTTACTAATTAATGAGATATATCGGAGAGAAAATGAAAAGAAATCAGGTATGCACGTTCCATCTTTTCCGCCACGGCGAGACGGCATGGAATCAACAGGGGATTGCGCAGGGGCATACCGATATCGCCCTTTCGTCCGTTGGTGAAAAGCAAGCAAAGACTTGCGCCGAGTCGTTGCAAGGCGCTCCCTTTGCTGCGGCTTTTTCTTCAGACCTAAGCCGGGCCAGGCAGACAGCGCTCATCCTGACAAAAGAGCATAAGATCCCTCTGCAAACCACATCCTTATTGCGCGAGCAGTCGTGGGGCCCTTGGGAAGGGAAGCCTTTCGACCTCATGCGGCAGCAGTTCGGCAGCGAATTTAATGCCTACACGGGGAATGAAGCGCATCGCGTGCCGGGCGTCGAGAGCCATAGACAAGTGGTTTGCCGGGTAGAGCCATTTCTGCATGAAACGGCGGCGGCATTTCTCGGGAAATCTGTGCTGGTGGTGACGCATGGGGGCGTACTCAAAGGGTTGATCTATCACCTAGGGATAGAGGCGTTCTTTAATGCGCGCTTCCACAATCTAGGCTCCATCAAGGTGCAATCCGATGGTCACAAGTTAACCTTTATCGAGGCCGCCGGCCTCTATTCGCCGGTCGTCAACCACGGGGTGTAGTGGCTGAGATAGGGAACTTCATCCGCGGGTGCACATCTGAACAAAAGTGATGCGTCTTTTTTTTGTCATTATCTATAGAAAAAAGTCAAACAGCGCCAGAAAAATACCAAAATACCAAGCCTGACCCCATTCGTTCACATGGTTCATCGCACAATCGCGTACCTCCCCATATGTAAACTAATGGAGGATGTTAAATAAATCATACAAAATGGCAAATTGCACGTTCGATCCTGTGAAGGAAGGATTTGAGTTGGCACTGCCATACAAGAGATAGGGCACAAGCTATGAGAACAATTTTAAAGCCTCGCTAGAGGCGGAAGCATGTAGCCACATGCGTCAGCGTGTGGTAATCGCATGTTTAGAAACAAAGCCGTGAATACGGCGGCAGCAATGACTAAAGGATGGGGTCATCACACAAACGAGTGGTTGACAGAGCTAACATCTCAAAAACGGTTCTTCCGGTTTTGCTGGACTTGTAAAGAGAAAAGAGCAAGCAAAAATAACAGGATATTACGATGGTCAGGATATGAAAAATAGGATGATCACCCAAGACGTACGTAAATCGCAAAGTTGGCAAACTAAAGTTTAAATCTTTCATCCTGTCCATCCTAATATCCTGTTATTTTTGCTCCGATGTGTTACCTACATTTCCCCATTTCTACGCATCCTTTTCTAGGTGGGTCCTATAAACTTAGAAATGGCAGTTGAGCATGTGAAAAGGTGTTCAAGATTTTTGGTTGCAACGGTTTGCGAAAGACAGGGACATCACCAAATCGGTGAGGCTCTGTTTTTCGCAAACCGCTGCAACCAAATAGATTGGGCAGATTTTCTAGGGGCAACTGCCGTTTCTAGGATAAAACCGGATGAACCTCAAAAACTCATCATGCAGGCTTTGCTGAACGGGTTGAGGTCAGGCTTGCGATTTGCGATTTGAAAGGAGTCGGGCTTTCTAATGTATTTAGGACTTTCAAATCACAAATCACAAGCCTGACCCCAACCCTCAAAGTCCTTTCATGTCATAAATTCTTGAGTAGTCATCTCTGTCAACCACTCATTTGTGTGATGACCCAAAGGATGTTAGATGCTATACTAATCGCACTAATTCAGCTTCCCTCGACATTGCTGTCGCCGTATTCACGGCGCTCTTTTTGTCACATTTTATGCCATAGGTTGATACCTATGGCTACATGCTGCCGCCTCTATCGAGGCTGACTAGACCTGCTGTGCTAGCATGCCGATGTGTTTCAAAGAGAATCTTACAAATAAATTAGTACTTCTCTTTTTCCAACCATCCATGACTAAGGATTTTTTACGAATCCTCTCGGATAGGTACTTATTTGTGTGATGAACCAATTTTTATGGTAACTCTTTCCTTTAAAATCAGAAAGTCATACATTTAGCTTAAACTAAGGAGGGGATTATGTTGAATCCGGTGAAGTTAGGGATTGCAGGCGGGGTGGTATGGGGCTTGTGCATGTTCGTCTGCACCATGCTCGCCATATACAACGGGTATTCTGCAAAGTTTTTAGAAATGATGGCCGATATATATCCCGGCTATACGATTTCATTGTGGGGAGCTATCGTGGGCCTCATTTATGGCTTCCTTGATGCTTTTTTTGGCTTGTTTCTTTTAGCATGGCTATATAACAAATTGAAGCCTTAGCAGTAAAAAAAAGTATGACGAATCAATCTTTATAAGGAAGGGTTATGACGAATCAACATGCTTATGCGTTAGATCTTAGCTGGACAGGAAAAACCGAAGATCCCCGTACTTATGATCGTTCTTATATCTTGTCAGGCAATGGGAAAACCGAGATTGCCGGCTCGGCCGATCCGGCGTCACGCGGAGACACCACGAAGTGGAATCCGGAAGAGATGCTGCTGGCTTCTTTAGCCTCCTGCCATATGCTATGGTATTTATATCTTTGCGCGGCCGCCAAAATTGTGGTTATCGAATATAAGGACCATCCAACGGGGATTCTGAATATCGACCCAAATGGAAAGAGCGCCTTTGCCGAAGCCGCCTTGAATCCCCAGATTGTAATTACCGACCCTAGTCGCATTGCAGATGCTATAGCGCTGCAACAGCAAGCCCATGACAAATGCTACATCATCAATTCAGTAAACTTTGCCGTAAAAGAAAATGTACAAGTGACGGCCAAAGAGCCTTAATCACTGTATAACCCCTATATCATGGTATATGTGCTGCTATGGGGACAAGCAAATACCGGAGATTGCCCCATGCCATCAAGTCCTGTGCGCAAGGGTACTTGAAGTTCCCAGTAGCAAACAGCGGCCCTGGTCGCAGCTGCCATTGTGGCCGGGAGAAGAGCTGGCGCAGAAACGCGAATTAAAGATATTTGTATAGATATAATAACTCCGGTTACTTTATTCTGTAGAGAAGAGCTAATCTGCATTCTTGGAGGTGGTATGGCACATAAAAAAAAGAATAAAATCCATGATTATGATACGAATGATCCAAAGCCGCTTAATTTCGACCATGATGTCGAAAATGGACCTAGCGATCATTTGGGACAACCATTCATGACCCCCTCGGAAGAAAGAGGCGATAATGAAGACGATCAATACTATGATGAAGAAGAGGCGCTCAGCCCAGAAGAAGCAAAAAAACGAAAGGAAGAGGGCAATTTATAGCCCTGGAAACCTGAGCCCTGGAAACTTGGCTCATCGCGCAAATGAGTACCTGACCGAGGAGAACGGAGAAAAGGACCTAGTTTAGACTAGTTGAAAAAGAGAAGCAGACAATTTATTAAGGCTAATCACGCAAATGAGTACCCATGAGGTTTTCCCCGACCTTCTCTGTGACTCTGTGACTCTGTGCCTCTGTGGTGAAATCTGCTTGCTGGATGTATAGCCTTATCAATCAGAGTGTTACGGAAAGCTTCACCACCGAGACACCGAGGCACAGAGAAGAAAAATGGAGATTGCTCTTAGGGTTTTGTTAATTAGGTACTCATTTGCGTGATGAACCGGAAACTTGAACCCTGGAAACCTGAAAATGCCCGGTCCTCCTTTCCTGCTGGGAAGGCGCTGCGTGCCGGGCATGGCGACAAAAACGGAGGCATACCATGAAACACAAGAAAAAGTTTACAGGATGCCTTGGGGATGTTGCCGACAGCATTCTTTCCGATCCAATAGAGAAAAAGAAACCTTCCGCTGCACCTTCTGCCAATGTGGATGACATCATCCGCCTGGCAGATCAGCAGCCGCTAAAAAAAAATCGTCCCGCAAAACGGGATGAAACCAAAAAAAATAAATCATAGGCAGACGCCCCGGTGCATGTGCTTTTTTAAAAAGTGACTCAGAGCTCTAAATTACAGCCGGTATCTATGACTAAAGATCCTGTTTGCGGCATGCATGTCGATCCTGAAAAAGCCGCTTTTAAATCGGACTATCAAAATCAGCAATATGTTTTTTGCAGCCATCATTGCCTGGAGCTTTTTAAACAAAATCCCGACAAATACCTCATTCCTCAGACGCCTGACAAACCGCTGAGCAGTACGGCTGAATATACCTGTCCGATGCATCCGGAGATCGTACAAGACCATCCGGGCAGTTGCCCCATCTGCGGTATGGCCCTGGAGCCTAAAAATACTGAAACTCCGGCCGATGATGCCGAATATAAATCAATGCGACTCAGGTTCTGGCTGGGATTGGCATTTTCGATTCCGGTCCTTATACTCGCCATGGGCAGCATGCTGCCCGGTTTTGAGCATCTTATTTCCAGCACGCTATCACGCTGGCTGCAATTTCTCTTAAGCACCCCCGTGGTCCTATGGGCGGGCTGGCCATTTTTTGAACGGGGCTGGCGCTCGATAGTCAACCGTCATCTTAATATGTTCAGCTTGATTTCTTTGGGTGTCGGTGTGGCCTACCTCTACAGTGTCATGGCCTTCTTTTTCCCGGATGCCTTTCCCCCCTCCTTCCTGCTGCACGGCCAAGTCCCTCTATACTTTGAGTCCGCCGCCATGATCACGGTATTGGTGCTGCTGGGCCAGGTCCTTGAACTGAAAGCCAGAAGCCAGACAAATCAATCGATTAAAGCCCTATTGAGCAGGGCTGCCAAATCAGCCCGCCGCATTGTGAAGGGGGAAGAAAAAGAAATCCCCATCGATCAGGTAAAGGTAGATGACAGGCTGCGCGTTCGTCCGGGAGATAAGATCCCGGTGGATGGCAAAATCATCGAAGGCAAAAGCAATATCGACGAGTCGATGGTTACCGGAGAGCCCATGCCGGTAGAGAAAGAAGTCGGCAGTGCTGTCATTGGAGGGACGATTAATCAAACAGGCAGCTTCATCATGCAAGCCGAAAAGATCGGCAGCGAAACGCTGTTAGCCCGCATCGTGCAGATGGTGGCCGAAGCCCAACGCAGCCGGGCGCCTATTCAAAGCCTGGCCGATACCGTGGCAGGTTATTTCGTGCCTGTCGTCATGCTAGTGGCCGTGTTGACATTTATTCTTTGGGCCTGGCTCGGACCGCAGCCTTCGTTTGTCTATGGCCTTGTCAATGGCGTATCCGTGCTAATCATCGCCTGTCCTTGCGCTCTTGGGCTCGCCACACCCATGTCTATCATGGTGGGCATGGGCAGAGGTGCTGAAGCCGGGGTTTTGATTAAGAATGCTGAAGCGCTTGAGAAACTAGAAAAAGTTACTACCATCGTGGTTGATAAAACAGGCACCTTGACAGCCGGCCAGCCGGAACTGACTGAAGTGCTTTCAAATGCGCCTGGCAAAGAAAATGAAATACTGCGCCTTGCCGCGGCCGTCGAGCAAAATAGCGAACACCCCCTGGCGGCATCGATAGTGCAGGGCGCCAAAAAAAGATCCCTCACCCTGCCTAAAGTGGAGAATTTCCAGTCTTTCACGGGCGGCGGCGTCATAGGCAGGGTCGAAGGCCGCGATGTTTTGATAGGCCAGCCAAACTTTTTGCAGGCCCGAAAAATTACCGGCGTTACCGCACTGCAGCAGCAAGCGCAGTCGCTTGAAGAGCAAGCCCAAACGGTGATATTTGTGGCCATTGATGGCCAGGCCGTTGGTTTAATCTCCGTCAGCGACCCCATTAAAAGCTCGACACCTGCCGCCATCGAGCAGCTGCACCGGCTGGGGAAAAAAATTGTGATGCTTTCCGGCGATAGCGAACAAACGGCCCAAGCGGTTGCCAAAAAATTAGCTATCGATGAAGTACACGCCGGCGTGGCACCTGAATACAAGCAACTATTTATTCAACAAGCCAAGGCGCGGGATGGATTTATCGCCATGGCCGGCGATGGCATCAATGACGCCCCGGCCCTTGCCGCGGCCGACGTGGGCATCGCTATGGGCACAGGTACCGATGTAGCCATGGAAAGCGCTGATGTGACCTTGCTGAAAGGCGATTTGCTGGGCATTGCGCAGGCCATCCTCTTAAGCCGTGCCATGATGAAAAATATCCGCCAAAACCTTTTCTTTGCTTTTATTTACAATGCCTTAGGCATTCCTATTGCCGCAGGCCTGCTGTATCCTTTTACCGGCTTGCTGCTCAATCCCATGATTGCCGCCTTAGCCATGAGCTTAAGTTCTGTCTCGGTCATTGCAAATGCCCTGCGGTTGCGCCATACGAAATTGTAAGCTGATATACCAAGCGCGGCTAGCAATAATTGGTTCATCCGACAAATCAGGGCTCATCGTGCAAATGAGTACCTGACCGAGGAGAACGGAGAAAAGGACCTAGTTTAGACCATGCCTATACGCTTGACACCCAAAATTTGAGTGCACGAGAGGGGTTAAGTGTTGAGCTTTGTGAGGCTACGTTCACCCTTACAGGGAAAACTTTCGGTCACAGGTAGACGAGAATATTCGCCTTGGCCGGAATCTAAAATACAGCTAGGACACTGGCGGATCGGGCTCTGTTAACCTTATGCCGTAATGATTTTCGTTAAAAATAACAACAGGATATTAGGATGGACAGGATGGCTGATTTATCCTGTCCATCCTAATATCCTGTTGTTTTATTTCTTAAATTTTGGCAAACAAATGAACGCCACCCGTTGTGATGAAGTCATTGCGCTAGCTATTGCCAAGGAGCAAAACTCAGTTGAGAGCCCCTCGCAATCAGTCAAATTTGGGTGTCAAGCGTATAGGCATGGTTTAGACTAGTTGAAAAAGAGAAGCAGACAATTTATTAAGGCTCATCACGCAAATGAGTACCCATGAGGTTTTCCCGACCTTCTCTGTGACTCTGTGACTCTGTGCCTCTGTGGTGAAATCTGCTTGCTGGAGGTATAGTATTATTAATCAGAGTGTTACGGAAAGCTTCACCACCGAGACACCGAGGCACAGAGAAGAAAAATGGAGATTGCTCTTAGGGTTTTGTTAATTAGGTACTCATTTGCGTGATGAACCCAAATCAGCACCTCGCCTTATGTAAATTCTCGCCTTATGTAAATTGATGAAGGATGTTAAAAAACAAATCATCCAAAATGAAAAAAAAGCACGTTCGCTCCTGTGCAGGCAGGAGTTGAACTACTGCTGCCATAGGCGACAGGGCGCAAGCCATGAGAACATTTTTAAAGCCTCGCTAGAGGCGCCAGCATAGAGCCATAGGCGTCAGCGTGTGGTCATCGCATGTTTAGAAACAAAGCCGTGAATACGGCGACAGCAATGACTAAAAGATATTATATGGTGTAATAATCGCATTTAATTCAACTTCCATCGAAGTTGCTGTCGCCGTATTCACGGCTTACTTTTTGTTACATTTCATTCCATAGGTTGACACCTATGGCTACATGCTTCCGCCTCTATCGAGGCTAACTAGACATTCTGTGCTAGAATGTCGATTTGTTTCAAAGAGAACCTTAAAAATATATTGTTAATTCTCGTTTTTCAACCAGCCATTATTGAGTCTTTTTAACGAATCCTCTAGGACAGGGACGCGATTGTGCGATGAACAAAATTAAAATAATTTATATTTTTGCAACTCCTTCAAATGAGTACCTAATTAACAAAACCCTAAGAGCAAGCTCCATTTCCCTTCTCTGTGCCTCTGTGTCTCGCTGGTGAGGTTTTTCGTAACACATTGATTAATAACATTATACTACCATCAAGCAGATTTTACCACAGAGGCACAGAGTCACAGAGAAGGTAAGGAAAACCAGCCCTGTTCACCTTCATAGGAAAACTTTCGGTCACGATGATACTATCTTCTCTATCCCCTCTCCGTGGTCTCTGTGCCTCTGTGTTTCAAAAAAATCAAACACAGAGGCACAGAGAGCACGGAGCAAGAAATTGACCGGTTGGGTGAACAACGCCGGAAAACCTCATGGGTACTCATTGGCGCGATGAGCCATTTTAATATTCTCACCATCGAAATATCCTGCTATTTTTCACTTGCTCTTTTCTCTATGCAAGCCCTGCAAAACCGGAAGAAGTTCCTTTATCCTGTAGCCCTCGTTTCCACGTTTTAAATAAATAAATTCACAAAATACATATCCTTCATTTACATTGACCTTACAGGCTTTTTAACCGAACACGGTATCAGTATGTGATGAGTTTCAGCATGGGAAATAAAGCAGACATATCGAATATCGGCACGATCGTCTCTGTGCGGGGCAGTGTCGTGGACATACGTTTCGATAAGCATCTGCCACCGGTCTTTTCCATACTGCAAACCGGCGATAAAGAGCAAATTTTCATCGAAGTGCTGGAGCAGCGTGATGCGCAGCGCGTGCGCGGCATCGCTTTAACCCCCACGCAAGGCCTGTCTCAAGGCATGCAAGCAAGGGATACCGGCTCTCCTTTAAAAATACCGGTAGGAAATAAGATACTTTCCCGTATGTTTGACGTCTTTGGTAATACCATCGACAACGGAGAGGCTTTGTCTGATGTCGAATGGCGTTCCGTGCATCAAGCTCCGCCATCTCTTGCACAACGCTCCACCCAGGCAGAAATCTTTGAAACAGGCATCAAAGTTATCGATGTATTGATGCCGCTTGAAAGGGGCGGAAAAGCAGGTTTGTTCGGCGGGGCAGGCGTTGGCAAGACTGTGCTACTGACCGAAATGATCCACAACATGATCGGGCATCAAGAAGGGGTAAGCATTTTTTGTGGTATCGGTGAGCGCTGTCGCGAGGGTGCTGAGCTTTATCATGAAATGCAGCAAGCTGGCGTACTATCCAATATGGTAATGATCTTTGCCCAGATGAACGAACCCCCGGGCGCCCGATTCCGCGTAGGGCATGCGGCGCTAACCATGGCCGAATATTTTCGCGATGACGAGTCCAAAGATGTGTTGCTACTGGTGGACAACATTTTTCGCTTCATCCAAGCCGGGATGGAAGTGTCGGGCTTGATGGGGCAGATCCCTTCGCGTTTAGGCTATCAGCCTACCATGGGCACCGAGCTGTCCGGGCTGGAGGAGCGCATTGCCAATACCAAGACAGGGGCCATCACCTCCATCCAGGCCGTCTATGTGCCGGCCGACGACCTGACCGATCCTGCGGCAGTGCATACGTTTTCGCATCTTTCGGCATCCATTGTCCTTTCACGCAAACGGGCCAGTGAGGGACTCTACCCGGCGATCGATATGCTCAAATCCAGCTCGAAGATGTCAACGCCTGGCATCATCGGCAAAAGGCACTATCTGCTGGCTCAGAAAATCAGACAGACGCTGGCGCAATACGAGGATCTAAAAGATATCATTGCCATGCTCGGCATGGAACAGCTGACGCCCAAAGACCGCCATGTGGTGGCCCGCGCCAGGCGGCTTGAACGCTTCCTCACGCAGCCATTTTTCTCTACCGAGCAATTTAGCGGCATCAAAGGAAAGTTCGTCAGCCTGAAAGACGCACTCGATGGTTGCGAACGAATCCTGTGCGATGAATTTAAAGAGTATCCGGAAAGCGCCTTCTACATGATCGGCGCCATTGAGGAGGCTAAGGAGAAAGCCACGCATGAATCTTAAAATCCTCCTCCCTTTTCAAACTTTCGCTGATAAAACAGGCCTTTCACGCATCGTCGCAGAGACCAGTGAGGGGGCGTTTGGGATTTTGCCACATCGGCTAGATTGCGTAGCAGCGCTTTCTGCCGGGATTCTGACCTATCAACAGGAAGGCGAAGATGAGGCCTATGTCGCCATCGATGAAGGGGTGCTGGTGAAAACTGGCTTAAATGTGCTCATTTCTGTCCGCAATGCCATTGGCGGAGTGGACATTGATCAACTGCGCAGCAAGATGGAGATGGAATTTTTAAAGTTTGATAAACAGGAGCAAAACCTCCGTTCAGTAATGGCAAAGATACAAAGCGATTTCATCCATCGACTAGTAGAGTATCATCGTGAGTAAGCATTCAGAAAGCAAACAAGCCAAAATCCGGTCTGACATCGGCAAAGAACTGGAAGCAAAGGCGACGCGCAAACTCAAAGCCCAGCGTAAACCCATGCCGGGTGTTTGGTTTGGCTTGGGCATGATGGGGCTGATCGGCTGGTCGGTAGTCGTGCCGACCCTGCTCGGCACGGCTTTGGGCATATGGCTGGACAGCCACTATCCAAGCGGGTATTCATGGACGCTGATGATGCTTGTGATCGGCCTGATTCTGGGTTGCTTAAATGCTTGGCATTGGGTAAGTAAAGAAGACAAGACAATCAGAGATGACGAGGATAATAATGGTAAATGAAATTTTCATGCTGGCAGGCTGTTTGCTGGCCGGGGTTTTGCTTGGTGCCATATTCTTTGGGGGCCTTTGGTGGACAGTTCAGAAAGCAATCTCGTCAAAATGGGCAGCACTTTGGTTTTTAAGCAGCCTGTTAGTGCGCACAAGCGCAATACTGGCGGGTTTCTATTTTATTGGGCGCGATCATTGGGAAAGAATATCGATATGCCTGCTTGGCTTCATCATTGCCCGCTCGGCCGTCATATGGCTCACCAAAGAGCGGCAAAAGCCGGCTTGCCTATTACAGGAGGATAGCCGTGCACCTTAGCCCTGATGAGATTGTTTTTTTGCAATATGGGTTTTTAAAACTTAATGCCACCATCGTGTTCACTTGGGGGCTCATGCTGCTGCTGGTCGTTAGTTCAAACCTGATCACACGGAAATTTTTTCTCGGCCGCCAGCGTTCCCGCTGGCAAAATCTACTGGAATATGTTGTGACTGCGATAGAAAAGCAAATTGAAGATGTCGGCTTAAGACGGCCAAGAAAATATCTCGGCTTCTTAGGCACGCTGTTCCTGTTTATCGCCGCGGCAAGTCTTTGCACGATTATTCCCGGCTTTATCACGCCGACAGGCTCTCTTTCCACCACCGCCGCACTAGCGCTTTGCGTATTTGTGGCAGTACCCTTCTTCGGCATTCAAAAAAAAGGTTTCAAAAACTATCTTAAATCGTATATGCAGCCTTCGTTTGTCATGCTGCCATTCAATATCATCAGTGAGCTTTCGCGCACGTTGGCCCTGGCCATCCGCCTTTTCGGCAATATGATGAGCGGCACGATGATCATAGGCATTCTCCTTACCATCACCCCTCTCATCTTTCCTATATTCATGACACTCCTCGGCCTGCTTACCGGCATGGTACAGGCTTATATCTTCAGCATCCTGGCAGCGGTATATATTGCTGCCGCCACCCGGGTCAGAGATACCAAAGAAAACATCGAAAAACTATAAGGACATACCATGGAAGCCATAACCACTATCGCACTGGCATCAATAGTCACTGCCGGCCTTACTACCGGCATCGGCACTATGGCCCCGGCTCTTGCCGAAGGGAGAGCTGTCGCCTCGGCGCTGACAGCCTTGGCGCAGCAGCCGGATGCCTCTGCTACCATCACCAGGACATTGTTTGTCGGCTTGGCGATGATCGAGTCCACGGCGATATACTGCTTTGTAGTTTCGATGATTCTCATTTTCGCCAATCCTTTCTGGAATCATTTCATCGCCTTCCTGGCAGGGAAATAAGCCCATGCTGATCGATTGGTTCACTGTTTTTGCACAAGTGTTCAACTTCCTCATCCTGGTTTGGCTGATGAAGCGCTTCCTGTATAAACCGATTCTACACGCCATTGATCAACGCGAGGAGCGAATCGCGAAAGAGCTTGCCGATGCCGGCGCAGAAAAAGCTCAAGCCCAAAAGGAGCGCGCCAAGCTGCAGCAATCGAATGAAGAATTTGACCGGTCGCGCACGACACTTCTGAAACAGGCCGCTGAAGAGGCCAAAGCAGAACGCCTGCGGCTCATCGAAGAGGCCAGGTTAGCTGCTGACACCGTGGGTAAGAAGCGGCAAGAAGCCCTGATAAGCGCCGCCGAAAATCTAAATGAGACCATCAGCCGTCGGACAAAACAGCAGGTTTTTGCCATCGCCCGGAAAACCCTAGCAGATATGGCCTCAATAACCCTGGAAGAGTGCATCATAGACGTCTTCATCCGCCGGCTGGACGCGTTAAGCAAAGAGGAAAAGGAGCTGCTGGCAAATACCCTGAAGAGATCGACGGTCCCCTTAAATGTGCGCACGGCGCTTGATCTCCCTAGCGCGCTGCGCCACAAAGCTGAAAATGCCATCAAAACAATCTTAGCATGCGCAAATGATGTCCGGTTCACCACAGACGCCGCTCTCATCAGCGGGATTGAACTCAGCGTGGATGGACATAAAGTAGCTTGGAGTATTGCTGACTATCTTGCTTCAATAGAAGTGAGCATTAGCGAACTGTTAAAATCTGAAGAACCCAAGCCCAAGTCAAAGAACTCATGAACGAGCCCACGGAACAATTCCAGAATGTTTTCGACACCGCGTTTAACCAGATAAGCCAAGCCCTTGAGGTATTCACCCCAACACTTGACCTACAGGTCATGGGCACCATCAGCAGCCTAACGAACGGCATTGCCAAATTGTCCGTTCTGCCAGGGGTAGGTTTCGATGAATTGGTAAGCTTTCCAGGCGATGTGCTAGGAATCGCATTCAACCTGGACGAAGATGAAATTGGCGTCGTCCTCCTTGGCGAATACTCCCACCTTCAAGCAGGAGATGAAGTGCGGCGGACAGGGAGAGTCATGGATATACCCGTCGGCCATGGGTTGCTGGGGCGCATCATCAACCCGCTTGGCCAGCCGCTTGACGGAAAAGGGGCTGTAGTTTACAACCGGCGCTTGCCTATTGAACGCCCCGCCGCACAGATCATGGACCGGGCACCGGTCACAGAGCCTCTTCAGACAGGAATAAAAGTCATTGATGCGCTTATCCCCGTGGGACGGGGTCAGCGCGAGCTGATTCTCGGCGATCGACATACGGGCAAGACCGCTATTGCCATAGACGCCATCCTCAACCAGCGCGATCATGGTGTGCTCTGCGTCTATTGCGCCATCGGGCAGCGTGGCTCCTCCATTGCCAAGGTTGTGGCTACCCTGCAGGACAAAGGAGCGATGGACTATACCGTCGTCGTCGCAACCGAAGGAAACGATCCGCCAGGACTTACCTATATAGCCCCCTATGCCGCAACCAGCATCGCCGAGTTTTTTATGGAAGCTGGTCGGGATGTGCTCATTGTCTATGACGACCTCACCCACCATGCATGGGCCTATCGCGAACTTTCTCTTTTGCTGCGCCGCCCGCCAGGACGGGAAGCGTTTCCGGGCGACATCTTTTATATCCACTCCCGACTGCTTGAACGGGCCACACACTTGCAAATGAGTCTTGGTGGCGGCTCCCTCACGGCGCTCCCCATCGTAGAAACGGAAGCGCAAGACATTGCGGCTTATATCCCCACCAACTTGATCTCCATCACCGATGGACAGATCTACCTTTCGCCATCATTGTTTGAATTGGGCGTCCTTCCCGCCGTCGACGTAGGGAAATCGGTTTCCAGAGTCGGCGGCAAAGCGCAACGCGCCGCCTACCGCGCCTTAACGGCAGACCTCAAACTATCCTATGCCCAGTTTGAGGAGCTCGAGACCTTTTCCCGCTTCGGCGCCCACCTTGATGAAAATACCAAAAAAATCATCGAGCATGGAAAGAGAATTCGCGCCTGCCTAAAGCAGCAGGAATCGGCGCCTGTGCCTATGTCTGGTCAAATCGTCTTGCTGCTGGCACTGCTGGCACGGCTTTTTGACAACATACCGCTTGAACGGATGGTTGATGCCGAGTATGCCTTAAGCACGGCTGCAAAAGCTCTTCCAACAGATCTGTGCCAACGGTTGCATGGCGGCAAAAAATTAAGCGACGAGGACCGCGAAGCCATTGTTCAACTCGCCGCACACGCTCTTGCCCCCTTCCTGACTAAAATGGCAGCGGAGGATGAATCATGAGCGATACCGCAGCGAGTCTGCTCCGCAAGATCAACGGGGCCAAGGATCTTCAATCCGTCGTACATACCATGAAGGTGATGGCAGCGTCAAACATCGGGCAATACCAGAAATCAGTGGATGCATTGAAGGATTACTATCACACTTTAGAACTAGGTTTGAGCGTATGCTTTAAAAAAATGGGACAGCTCCCTTTGGCCGCCAAAAGAAAAGGGCCGGCTAAAACTATTGTCGCTGTCGTCTTTGGTTCAGACCAGGGATTAGTGGGCCAATTTAATGATGTCGTCGTCGATTTTGCACTCGCTACCCTGGCCGCACTGCCGGGCAAAGCCAAGGTCTGGGCCGTCGGCGAACGTGTCCATACGCGCCTGAAGGAAGCAGCACAGCCCCTGCTTGGACTTTTTGCCGTGCCGAATTCCATTAAGGGGATAAGCTCATTAGTTGAGGAAATTCTTCTTGAGAGCCATCGGCAATTCACAAGCGATGACAGCACTGAACTCCACCTCTTCTACAATTCACCGGCCTCGGAATCAGTATACAAGCCTATCTGTAAACAGCTCCTGCCACTGGACGAAAGCTTTCGTACCATGCTGGCTGAGCTTCCCTGGCCAACAAATAATTTACCAGAAGTTATTAATACTGGCACAGCGACTTTGCAGGCGCTTCTCGGAGAATACCTTTTCATCTCGCTCTTCCGTGCCTGCGCAGAATCGCTTGCCAGCGAGAACGCCAGCCGCCTGGGCGCTATGCAACGCGCCGATAAAAACATCGATGAATTGCTGGATCTGCTGGATGGAAAATATCACCGTTTGCGGCAGAGGGCTATTGACGAGGAACTATTCGATGTCACTTCAGGCTTCGAGGCGCTGAAGGCAGCTCACGAGAAACATAAAAAAATCCACTAAATAAACGCCATCCGGCGGGCCGTAAGCCATCAAAGAATCCTATCGATTGGACCGCCAAGCCACCCCATGCCAATTTTTCTAGGGGAATTGCGCCGGCTCCAAAATGAAACTGCGCTGCCGCATGAAATATGATTTGTAATATTCAGCTAAATAACATATTTATATTTTTAGGCAGCTTTACTTTGGCAAGGACTGAAAGGAGAAAGAATGACACGGGAAATATCAGCTGAACAATTTAATCAACTTCTAGAAAATGAAAAATTCTTGCTGTTTGATGTGAGGAATGCAGATGAGTTTGATAGATGGCATATTGAAGGAAAAGCCAAGATGCCGACTCTCAACATCCCCTATTTTGACATGATTGAAAAAGGAGGCAAAGAGGATTTTAATGAATCAATTATCCATTTTATTAAAACCCAGCTGGCTGAACAGCTCCCTAAAAATGAAAAAATCATCGTCGTATGTGCCAAAGGAGGAACTTCGGCATTGATTGCCGATATCCTCAACGATCTCAATTACCAAGCCACGAGCCTAGCCGGCGGGATGAAAAGCTGGGCTGATTTTTATGCTAGAAAAACAATTGTAGCTTCGCCGGAACTTTCAATTTTCCAGCTCATCCGCGTCTCACGCGGCTGTTTAAGCTATGTCATCATCACCAATGGAATGGCCACCGTCATTGATCCGCTGCGGAATATTCAACCGTATAAAGACCTGTTTGAAGAGTTCAATGTCCGGCCGCAATATATTCTAGATACGCATGCCCACGCCGATCATATCAGCGGGGGGAAGGCATTGGCTGATAGTTTTGGCATCCCCTACTATCTTCATCCATATGACGGAATCCATCCCATGGATATGCTGCCGGCAACCTTTTCCTATGAGCCATCTTGGGAAAATAAAATCTATAAGCTCGGCAAATTCGAGTTAAAGGCCATGCATATTCCTGGACACACCTTGGGCAATCAAGCCTTCCTCTTAAATGATAAATATCTATTTTCCGGCGACAGCATTTTCATCCAATCCATTGCCAGACCGGATTTGGGAGGGCAAGCGGCGACATGGTCGATATTGCACTACGAGTCGCTAAGGAGATTGCTAGCGCTTCCAAATGACGTCATAGTCCTGCCGGCTCATTTTGGCAGCCCGCAGGAGGCTAATGCAGACGGGTCTTACAGCGCTTTTCTTGGAACGTTGAAGAAAAGCAACGAAGGGCTGGTTATGGCCCAGAAATCACTGCCGGAGTTCACGGATTATATTCTGCAGAATTTGCCTAAGTTCCCTAAAGAATACATCGACATCAAGAGAGTCAATATCGGCCTGCTTAAAGCCGATGAGGAGCTGGCCCAAGAGTTGGAATTAGGCAAGAACATTTGTGCGCTTAGCCATGTAAAAGAATCTGAAAAGTCGAAAAATTAAAGAGGATAAAAAATGGAAGATTCCGTGCTGGATACAAGCGGGCTGGCCTGCCCTATGCCTTTAGTCAAAGCCAGACAGCAAATTAACGCCCTGCAGCCGAATCAAGTGCTAAAAGTTATTAGCACGGATCGCGGATCGATAAAGGATTTTCAAGGGTGGTCAAAATCGGCAAAAAATGTTGAAATCTTAAAACAAGAGACCGAGAGTGTCGATGGTAAAGATGTCTTTATTCATTACATCAAAAAAATCAGCTAGCGTGGTCACCAATGGAAAATGATATTGCAGAGAAGTTAATCGCTTTTGAAAAACGCCTTGAGGCACTGGAAGAAAAACAAGCTAAAGACCAAGTGGCATTAGTCGTTTTTTCAGAAGATCTGGACCGCGCCATAGCCGCCTTTATCATCGCCACCGGGGCGGCAGCCATGGGTCAGAAAGTGACGATGTTTTTTACTTTTTGGGGACTAAATATTCTCAGGCATAAAAAGACTTACGCCGGCAAGGACTGGTTTTCCCGTATGATGACGCTGATGTCACCAGCCGGAGCTGAGAATCTCCCTTTATCCAAAATGAACTATTGGGGAGTCGGCACTAAGCTCATGATGGGGAGAATGCGCGAAAAAAATGTGTCCTCGCTAGCAGATCTGATAAAACTCGCTCAGGATCTAGGCGTTGAGCTTGTCGCCTGTGAGATGACCAAAGAGCTGATGAACATTCACGATGAAGAACTTATTTCCGGATTGGAGTCAGGCGGCGTCGGCACCTTTATGGGAGAGGCTCTTGACAGCCGCCTTGCATTGTTCATTTAACCTAGAAACGGCAGTTGCCCCTGGAAAATCTGGCCAATCTATTTGGCTGCCACGGTTTGCGAAAAGCATAACCTCACCGATTTGGTGATGTCCCTGTCTTTCGCAATCCGTGGCAGGCAAAAGGTTGGCCAGATTTTCCATGGGCAACTGCCGTTTCCATGATAAAAGACGTATGACAACCACGCAAACCTTAAATTCAAGCTTTCTTTGTCTTTCCCTTCTTGTGCATGAGGGTCTCGGCAGGCAGGTCTTTTTCATAGTTGTACCAGCGGCGGAAAGGCTTATGCGGATTGACTTCATGGAAGGGGCGCAGGCGCGGCGCCTGGCTGCAGGCCTGGCAGCAGCAGCCTGAAAACTTTTTGAGGCATTCATCGCAGCATAGGAAAAGTTGATTGCAGTCCATGTTGGCGCAGTTGTAATAGGACTCATTGGGTTTGGCACAATGGTAGCAGGTGCCGATGACAGGGCTTTCTCCCTGCTGGCTGATGGGCACGGCCATGCGGTCGTCAAAGACGAACAGCTTGCCGAGCCAATGGGCGTTGCCCTGTTCAAGGCCATAGCCGATGACGCCGCCATTCAGCTGATAGACTTTTTCAAAGCCTTTTTCTTTCAAAATCGCCGAATAGAGTTCGCAGCGGATGCCGCCTGTGCAGTACATCATCACAGGCGTCTTTTTAGGGTCTGATTTATCTTTTAAGCTATCGGCATAGGCGGTAAATTCACGGAAAGTCTCGCAAGGAGGCAATTCGGCGCCGTCGAAGCGTCCGACTTTCCACTCATAGTCATTGCGTACATCGATCAAGATGCGGTGCTGCTCTGATTCGAGCATTTCCTGCCAGCGTTTTGGAGAGACATGTTCGCCGGTTTTGGCCATATCGATGTCAGCATCGATAGCGACGAGTTGCTTGCGGTATTTGATTGTTTTTCTGGGAAACACCTGTTCATGGTAGGGGTGGATTTTAAAATGGATGTCCTTGAATTCTTCCCGCTGTTTCATCCACTCCATATAGGCTTTAGCATCGGCGATGGTGGCAGAGAATTGGCCGTTGACGCCTTCTTCGGATATGTAGATGCGGCAGGTGGCGTCGCGTTCGGCCAGGAATTTCTTATGTTTGCCTACTTCTGCCTGCGCATCGCTGATGGGAGCAAAATGGTAGTAGGCGAGCACCCAATGAGTTGGAATGTTTGGGGGAGTTGGAACGTTTGGGGGAGTAGGAACGTTTGAGGTTTGATCTTGTGGCATATGTTCTTGAGGCATAGACATCCTGGCTTGATGACGAAAGGGATATGATAGGGCTTTTGAGGATTTTACTCAAGTGCTGGGATGAACCTTTTTGCCTGGCAGAAAAGAACAGAAGCTGCTAATATTTCGAGATATTTCAAGTATCAATTTACAAGCATCAATTTACTAGCATCAAGGGGGCTTTTTCATGGCACAACATCTGGTTTATCTCGACGACAGTAACTTTCAAAAAACAATTGCCAAAGGCGTTACTTTGGTGGATTTTTACGCCGATTGGTGCGGCCCATGCCGCATGATAGCGCCAATTGTTGAAGAGTTATCCAACGAATTTCACGGCAAAGCGATCATCGGCAAACTCGATATCGAAAAAGCACAAGAGACAACAGCCAACTTTCAAGTGACGTCGATTCCGACGATCATTTTGTTTAAAGATGGTCAAGAGATCAAGCGCATCGTCGGACTGCGCGATAAAGATGCCTTGAAATCCATTATTTCAGCGGCTCTATAAAGTCATAAGGTATCCAAGCAGGCACCCAGCTAGTCTTGGGTGCCTTTTTCATAAAAATCTTATTGAAATTGGGATTTCCATGTATCTAAGAATACTGCTATATTTTTTTGCTTTTGGCGCGCCTGTCGTTGGCAAAGCTGAAATCGTTAAGGCCCAAGCGCCGGCACAAAATTCTGTCTTAGAAAAAATCCAACTCAACCGCCATCATCCTGAAATGCTGGCCCAACTGCTGCCTATCGTGTGCGGGTCTTTCACACCCAGCAAATATGAGCGCCTCTTGCTGACACAGCTGCGCGACAAAAATACCGGTGCCAAAGACTTCCGACTGATTGCCGATATCATCGGCGAGCTGCTGGCCGGCAAGGTGGTGGAAAGTCTGGCAACGACGCCTGTCAACATTGAAACGCCGGTGACAAAATGCACAGGTGAAGTTTTAGCCAATAGTATCGAATTGGTCTCTATCATGCGCTCAGGCGATGCTTTGCTGGAGGTGTTTATGAAACACTTTTCCGGCGCCCCTATCAGCAAGTTTTTAGTCCAGCGCGATGAAACGACGGCCGAACCTCTTTTCAAATATATGAAGCTTTCTCCCACCATTGCGCAAGGCGCTGATGTGGTCATCACCGAACCGATGATTGCCACCGGCGGCACGCTTGGTATGGTAATTCGGATGCTTAAGGAAAAAGGCGTGCGGGAAGAGAATATCATCGTAGCCTGTGTTTGCGCAGCTCCAGAAGGACTGTTAAACCTGAATAAGGATTTTCCGGCCATCCGCGTTGTCATGACGGTCTTGGATCAGCAGCTGAATGACAAACAGTATATCGTACCGGGCCTTGGCGACTTCGGCGACCGCTATTTCGGCACCACTCACTAAAGGTCTTTTGGCGTTGGGTAGGCAACTATTTGTATCATTGTGCTTAGGTAACATGCCGTGAATTCGATTCAACGCAAAGGAAGGCATTTTACCACAGAGGCACAGAGGCACAGAGACGTAAATGGCAACATATAAAGGTCTCTCTCTTAAATCTCTTTGTGCCTTGTGCCGCTTCTTTGTGTTAAATTTAAGTGGTTCATCGCACAATCGCGTACCTCCCCATATGTAAACTAATGGAGGATGTTATACTGCAGCCGGCATCAACATTCGATTTATGAACGCATCTTTTCTCGCCGAAATGTCGTTTCAAAAGCGAGCCTACAAATATGTATGTCACGCTTTCGAAACGACATTTCGGCGAAAAAATCTACATCCATAAATTGAATGTTGATGCCGTCTGCAGTATAAATAAATCATACATAATGGCAAATTGCGCGTTCGATCCTGCGATGGAAGGATTTGAGTCGGCATTGCCATACAAGAGATAGGGCACAAGCCATGAGAACATTTTTACAGCCTCGCTAGAGGCGGAAGCATGTAGCCACATGCGTCAGCGTGTGGTAATCGCATGTTTAGAAACAAAGCCGTGAATACGGCGGCAGCAATGACTAAAGGATAGTATATCCTATAATAATTGCATCTAATTCAGCTTCCATCGAAATTGCTGTCGCCGTATTCACGGCTCTCTTTATACTACATTTTATTCCATAGGTTGACACCTATGGCTACATGCTTCCGCCTCTATCGAGGCTAACTAGACCTTCTGTGCTAGAATGTCGATTTGTGGTTCTTCCGGTTTTGCAGGACTTGTAAAGAGAAAAGGGCAAGCAAAAATAACAGGATATTACGATGGTCAGGATATGAAAAATAGGCATTGTTCACCTTTTCGGTCAAATAAGGTGAGCATGCCCCCCTATACAACCAGTCTACCCCCTCTGCGTCGCCGCGTCTCAGCGTCTCTGCGCTAAATTGTATCAAGGAATTCAACGCAGAGACGCAGAGGAGGGCAGAAATTGTTGTGACCGAAAGTTTTCACTGTGCAAGGTGAACATAGCCGAAAAATAGGATGATCACCCAAGACTTACGTAAATCGCAAAGTTGGCAAACTAAAGTTTAAATCTTTAATCCTGTCCATCTTAATATCCTGTTATTTTTGCTCCGATGTGTTACCTACATTTCCCCATTTCTACACATCCTTATTCTAGGTGGGTCCTATAAAACCGGATGAACCCGAATTGTTTCAAAGAGAACATTGCAAATAGATCATTACTTCTCATATTTCAACCATCAATTACTAAGGCTTTTTGACGAATCATCACCAGCAGTAAAACAGGGGGGAAATAAATTAAAGCGACCCTTTGCCTTCTCCTCAAACAATAAATAATAAGGCGTTTAGTGTCACGGTGTTGCATGCTATGTTATTTCCCGATAGGGGGCCGAAGGGCACTGTCAGGCTTTGCGTTGAATCGAATTCACACTTTACAACCTAAGGACAATGATACAAGCAGATGTAAACCTCGTACTCTATCACTCTCTCGTCAGCGTGAATACCTGCTTGGGAAGGGAGGGTAGCAGGCGGCAGAGGCTGGCGGCAAGGCCGCACAGGGGTGGTCGCATGACAATTTCATGCAGGCAGCGTCCCCAGAAGAAGCGGGCGCGGTAGCGCTTAAGCCAGTCTTTTTTAAAAGCTTCGGCATTGTTTTTGACAAGGTATTCGGCGGCCATGACGCCTGTGGTCATGGCAATGCCAAGGCCATCTCCGCATACGGGGGGGGATGCTGCCGGCGGCATCGCCGATCCAATAGACATCCGGCCAGGCGGGATTTTGGCGGATGCCGAATTCGGGTATATTGCCACTCAGCCAATCTGGAAATAGCGGACGGGCCTGTGATAGCTTCTCGCCTAGTTTCTGCAGGCCTTTGTGCTGCATTAGGTTTTGCATAAAGTGAGCCTTGTCCGTGATGTGGTCGAGCCGTACCAGGCAGGCGACATTGGCGACACCCGGAGCGATGGGCGATATGCCGGCATAGCCGCCGGCAAAGCAGTGCATTTCAAGGCTGTGGCCCATGTCGAGACCTGCAAAGTGTGCTTTGAATCCGGCGTAGACGAGCGTCTTTGGCGCAGTGACTGTCATTTTTGGCAATCTGCCGGCGCCGATCATCAGGTATTTCGATTGATAGCATGTGCCATCGGCTAGCTGGACTTCATAGAAATCTTGGCCTGCTGTCGGGTGATGCAAGTCTGTCACCAGCGCTTCGGTTAGCACGTCTGCGCCACGCTGGCGGACAAGTTCCACCAGGCGCATGTCGAAACGATATCTGGAGGCGCCTTCAGCGGCTTTGGGCAGGGCAAAATCGATTTCCCGGCCATTGGAAAGAAAGCGGCAGTGATCGATGGCGGCGTCGAGATCAATATTCCATTTTTTAAGTATCGGCATGCATTCAGGGGAAAAAAATTCCCCGCAGATGCGGTGGGCCGGAAATTTGCCGGCTTCAAGTATTAAAGGGGAAAGGCCGAGTTCTGTCAGGCGCATGGCCGCGCTGAGGCCGGCAACCCCTCCGCCGATGATGATGCAGTCTTTCAGCATGTCTTGCCCCCCGTGCAATCGATCTCCACCAGCCAACGGAATGCCCAGCGCCAGCGGATAGAATGACGTTTTTTGCCGAGGCCGGCTTTATGTAGATAATCGTGCCACTCTTGTCGTGTGAAGGCGCGTTGGACGGAAAGCGGTCCATCATGCATGATCAGGCGGTTGCGAAAAAATAGCGGCGAGATAGCCTTAAAGGCCGCATATGCCAGGGGATGGCGATGCAGGTCATTGATAATGACCTTTTGTTTGGCTACAAGGCACGCTTTTTGTAAGAAGCCTATCAAGACTTCGTCATCCAAATGATGACACACTAATGTCGAAAGAACGACGTCAAAGCTCTTTGGCAGCTCATTAAGTTCCGGCTGCGTTTTCAATATAAAGCTCACATTAGCGGGCCGCTTTGGCATGCCAACTAGGAGGTTGTTGGCAAAGTCGATGGCCTGGGGATTGATATCGATACCGACGATTTTGGCTTGTGGAAAGTATTTGGCCATCTGGATGGTAAAGAAGCCTGCGCCGCAGCCGACGTCCAGAATCGAACCTGGAGCTTTCGGCATTTTTTTCAGGGCCTCCAGGCTGGCGGCATTGCCGCCGAGCCAGATGCCGATTTTGTTCAGCTGCTTCAGGCAGTCATGATATTCATCGAGTGTATAATGTGTCGGGCCAAGATCGATCAGTTCTGCGGCGTAAGAGCGTTGTTCAAACATGTTTCAACTCTTTAAATTGTGGATTTTTCAATACCAGTCCTTCGATGGATAAGCCCGGGCCAAAGCCCAGGCCAACCGTCGCTGGGGAGCTTGGGCCGCGGGCAAGCAGGTCATCGAGCACATATAAGAATGTGCCACTTGATAGGTTGCCATAGTTAGCCAGCACATTCCATGAAGAACGGGTGTGCGTGTTATCCAGCTGCAATGATTTCTGCACGGCTTCAAGAATCGATTTTCCACCGGGGTGTACTGCCCAACTAAGAGCGTTGAATTGTTTTTCGCCACCAACTAACGCTTGCACGAAAGGTTTGATGTTTTGTTCGATTAGGGCGGGAACTTTTGCAGACAGGGTCATGTCAAATCCCCTGTCGGCGGCATCCCATGTCATTTCATGTTCACTGTCAGGTAATGCAAAGCTGGCTTCAGCGGCGATTTCAAACAGCGCCAGCTCGCCTGTCCTAGGTTCACATCCAAGGATGACAGCCGCTGCGCCGTCAGCAAAAAGAGAGTTGATGACCAGCGATTCGATGTCATGGGCGGCATGGAAATGCAGTGTGCAAAGCTCGGTGCAAACCATCAAGACTCTATGTTTGGGATTTGCCAGGGCAATTTTATGGGCGACGGATAAGCCTTTGAAGGCGCCGAAACAGCCCATGAAGTTGATGCCCAGCCGCGATGTGGTGGGCGGTAGGCCTAAAGCCTGGTTTAGCTTGAATTCAAGGCCGGGCGTGATGGCTCCTGTACAGGAGACGGAGATGATATGTGTGATTTCATTCAGCGGGCGGTCCCATTTTGCCAAGGCCTGGCGGGCGGCCTGTTCGGCTAAGATGGGAGCTTCTTTTTTGTAGATGGCATTTCTTGCGCTCATGCCGATGGCAGGCTTGCCCCTTTCGGAAATTAGGATTTCTGGAAGCACGGAGTAGCGCCGCTCTATGCAGGAGTTCTTATAGATTTTTTCCAGCATCCAGGCTTCTTCATCTTCCAGTATTAGTTTTTTGCTGAGATACTTTGCAATGTCAGTTTGGGCAAGGGAGTGAGCTGGAATGCCTTTGCCGAAGGAAAATATTGTAGGAAGCAAGGTATAACCTGTTGTGAAAATTGAATTTTTATGATAACTCTAACGCCACATTAGTCAATAGATAAACAAAAATCTGGAAAAAAACTTCATTCACTAATCTAGTCTTTTTTACCACAGAGACACCGAGACACAGAGAAATGCAAATTGCCCATGATATCTTTTGAATACTTAGAATCAACGCAAAGGGCTGCATAAAGACGCAAAGGCGCAAAGCAAGCGGCAGATAGCTGTGATAAAGACACAATGCCCATCTGCGGAACTCCGTGGGATTCCTTGACTTATCAACAGCTTTAGTTGAGTATTTGCTTCTCTGTGCCTCTGTGGTGATAAAATGATGCAAATAGCGCGCCCATAACAGTAAAATGGATCATTATATTTTATGAATGAAAATCATCAAGAGCCTATTGCGATTATTGGAATGGGTTGTCGTTTGCCTGGCGGGGCTTCATCGCCGCAGAAATTGTGGGAGCTTTTATGCCAGGGTTTTGACGGCATTATCGATGTGCCTAAAGAGCGCTGGGACATACGCCGTTTTTATGACGCCGATCCTGCCCAGCCGGGCAAGATGGCCGTAGCTAGGGGAGGCTTTCTGCAAGAGAGGCTGGATGAGTTTGATGCCAGCTTTTTTTATCTGTCGCCGCGCGAGGCCGCTTGGGTGGATCCCCAGCAAAGGCTGCTATTGGAAACTAGCTGGGAAGCATTTGAGGATGCCGGCTTGATTCCGGCCAAGTTGAAGGGCAGTCAGACCGGCATGTTCATCGGCGGTTTTACCACCGACTGGCAAAGTCTGCATCACAGCCCTGACAATGTCATGCTGGCAGATCTATATACCGGTATCAATAGCTCGCAAACAGTGCTGTCAGCCAGGCTTTCATATTTCTATGATTTAAAAGGTCCATGTTTGACTACCGATACGGCCTGTTCCTCCTCATTGGTGGCTGTGCATCTGGCCTGCCAGAGTCTTTGGCAGGGGGAGTGCACGCTGGCTTTAGCCGGCGGGGTCAATGCCATGCTTACCCCTAGCACGACGATCGCGATGTCTAAAGGACGCTTTCTTAATCCTGCCGGACAGTGCCGTTCATTCGATGCGGCTGCCAAAGGCTACGTGCGTGGCGAAGGAGCTGGGGTGGTGGTCCTTAAACCCTTGAGCCTGGCCTTGCAAGATGGGGATGAGATTTATGCCTTGATCAGAGCTTCAGGGATAAATCACGATGGACATACCAGCGGTTTGGCGCTGCCAAATCCGGCCGCCCAGAAAGCGCTGATTGAGGCTGTAGTTAACAAAGCTAAGGTAGATCCGGCCGATATTCAATATGTGGAGGCGCATGGCACAGGTACGCCGGCGGGGGATCCGGCAGAAGCCTGGGCGCTGGACCAGGTTTTGCACTCTTCGCAGCCCGGCCGTAAGAAATGCCTGTTGGGATCCATCAAATCCAATATCGGCCACCTCGAAGCTGCTGCTGGCGTAGCCGGACTGATTAAAGCGGTACTGTGCTTAAAACACCGTTTGGTGGCGCCAAATCTGCATTTTTCAAAACCGAATCCGGCGATCCCTTTTGAAAGCTATTGTCTGGCAGTGCCGGTTGGCGTACAGAAGTTTCCCGAACCTGAAAAGACCCTCTTTGCGGGCGTTAATTCTTTCGGCTATGGCGGCACAAACGCACATATCGTCCTGCAAGAACACATAACTGCCAAACGCACCGACAGTTGCTCATTGGCGCGCCCTTTTGCCTTTCCCTTTTCTGCCTATAGCCATGAGGCTCTTAAAGCCTCGCTGTATAATGTGGCTACCTATCTGCAGGGAAATCCGGATGTGCCGGCCGCCGATATTGCCCATACCTTAGGCAGGCATCGTGAGCGGCATGGTATAAGCATGTGTGTATTGGCAAAGACCACGGAGGAGCTGCAGCAAAGGCTGTGGGAAGCTCATGCCCAGGAGGATAGTGCTTATGCCATTAAGAGCGATGGTATAGTCGTTCCGCCTAAAATGGCTTTTGTCTATACGGGCATGGGACCCCAATGGTGGGGCATGGGCCGGGAATTGATTGAAAATGAGGCGGTCTTTAAGCAAACAATGGAACTATGCGACCGCTTTCTGCTACCTCTTTCCGGCTGGTCGCTGCTGGCAGAGCTGTCCAAAGACGAAGACGTGTCGAATATGTCGCTGCCGCAATACGCCCAGCCGGCCAATTTCGCCATCCAGGCGGCATTGACTGCCTTGCTAACATCCTGGGGGGTGATGCCGGCGGCTGTGGTCGGCCATAGCATCGGCGAGGTCGGCGCAGCCTATGCTGCCGGCAGCATCACGCTTGAGGAAGGTGTGTTGATCAGCTTCCATCGTTCGCAGATTCAATCCCGCCGTCAAGGGCTTGGCACGATGCTGGCGGCTGAACTGACCGAACCAGAGGCCTTGGAGATTGTCAAAGCCTATCCACAGCAGGTATTTATCGGCGCCATCAATAGTCCCTCGACAGTAACCTTTTCCGGTGCCGAGGCGTCATTAAGTCAAATTGCCGCTAAGCTTGATGCTGAAGGTGTTTTCCAGCGCTTCTTAAATGTCAATATTGCCTATCATAGCGGTCAGATGGATGGTCTTGAGTCAGAGGTTTTAGAGGTTTTGGCGCCCATCTGTCCAAAAGCCTCTGTCCGGCCATTCTTTTCCACGGTTACCGGTACAGAATATGCTGAAGAAATGCCGGATGCGGCCTATTGGTGGCAGAATATCCGCCAACCGGTGCTCTTTCAAAAAGCACTGCAGGCGATGATTTCACAGGGTTATAATCTGTTTGTCGAAATCGGACCGCACCCGGTGCTGGGAAAATCCATTAAAGATATCATCAAGGCTAGCCAAAGCCGGGGATTGTCATTATACACCTTGAATAAAAAAGAGGCCGAACAGCCGTCTATGGCTTTCCTGCTGGGCAGATTGCATATGGCTGGGGTTGAACTCGACTGGCAACGGCTGCTGCCGGCAGGAGCCAAGCGATTACCCCTGCCCGCCTATCCATGGCAAAGAAAAACCTATTGGACTGAATCAGAGCAGTCTAGGCAATACCTGCATAGTCTGGATGAACATGTCATGCTGGCCAGGAAATGCCAGTCTCCCGGCCAGGCGTTTACGGTGGAAGTCAATCGCGGCTTTTTTCCGTGGCTGGACGATCATAAATTGGACGGCTCGGTTGTCTTTCCGGCAGCGGCCTATGTGGAAGCCGGCCTCGCGCTGCATAGGCAGCGTCATGGCAGTGCCGCCTGTATTCTGGAAAACCTTTCTTTTTCGCAAGCTTTGGTCGTGATGCCGGGTGTCGAGCCGCTGTTAAGAATCTCAAGTGTTGATGCCACTTCCACTTTTGAGGTGCATGCGCTGTCGAACCAGCTGGACGGCAGCTGGACGCAGCATGCTTCAGGCAAAATGCATCCTGCCTGGAAAGGGTATGTCGCTGCGCATATGCCTGTTGAAGAGCTAAAAGCCGGATGCCATGAAGAAGTCGCCGCCGAAAAGATCTATCAGCATTTCAATAAGCACGGCATGCAGTATGGTCCAGCCTTTCAGCTGATCCGTCGTCTGTATAAGGGAAAGGGCGAGGCCATGGCTCAAATTGCTGTGCCGCCGGAGCATGGGCATTATATCTTGCCGCCGCCTGTACTTGACGCCGCCTTGCAAACATTGCTGGGTACAAAAAGCAGTCTTAACGGCAAGGATGGCCTGGCGTTGCCCGTGCATATCGATGAGCTGCACTTCTTTGCCGCGCCCAAGGGTAATATTTGGTGCTATGCCAAAGAAAGAGTTAGTACAGAAGATAGCTTTACAGGCGATATTCAATTATGCGATGACGCCGGCATGGTATTTGCCGAAGTGCGCGGGGTGACCTGCCGTCTTTTTAAAGCGCGCCAGCATGATTTAAAGGCGAATCTGGACAAACTGCTCTATCAGGCTACATGGGAGCAGATTACCAACTTTCAACTTCCTTCAGTGCCAAGTCTTGCCGGCCAGGAATGGCAGCTAGTCTGTACAGATCAAACTAAGCATGCCCAATTGCATGCTTTGCTAACCGAGTGTGGCGCCCATTGTGTGGACAAGCTTTCAGCAGGTCAGCCTGGAAACGTGCTGTTACTATGTCCGGCACAGGCAGATGAAGGCGTTGATTATTCCCTTTCTGTCAGGCTGCTGGAGCTGGCAAAAGAGCTTGCATCTCAGCGCCACGGCCACGCCTGTAACCTATGGATTGTTACGCAAGGCGTGCAGGGAGTCGTGCCGGAGGACGTGCCGACTTCGATCCAGGCAAGTGCGCTGTGGGGGCTTGCGGCGGTGTTGCGCCGCGAGCTGCCGCAGCTGAATTGCCGCTTGCTGGATTTGGATGGCGGCAAGCCCTTTTCCGGAAAGGATTTGCTGCAGGTATTAAGCGCTAGGCAAACAGAATGTGAAATGGCTTTGCGGCAGGGTAAGCTTTATGGTCCGAGATTTAAGCCGGGCTGGGATAGTGGGGCACAGGCCGCTGAGGAGATGTTGCCGCTCAACGCCGATAACGATGCCTTTGAACTTGAATTAAGCCAGCCTGGTTCTATCGAGAATCTGCGCTTTAGGCAGTCTATGCGCCATGCACCTGCCGCCGGCGAGGTTGAGATGCGGGTGCATACGGCCTCTTTAAATTTCAAGGATTTGATGAAGGTGATGGGCTTGCTCGATAAAAGCGTGCTTGAAGGCACCTATTTCGGCAACAGCTTCGGCATGGAATGCTCCGGCACCGTGATTGCCGTTGGGAAAGGCGTGCGCACATGTAAAGTTGGCGACCAGGTATGTGCCTTTGCCCGCAATACCTTTAGTTCCTTTCTGACACTGCCTGCCGAGGCGGTATGTGCGGCTCCTGCCAACACTTCTATGGAAGAGGCGCCCGTTTATATTCCTTTTATCACCGTGATTCGCGGTCTAAAGGATATGGCGAATTTGAAAAAGGGCGAAACAGTGCTTATCCATACGGCTACAGGGGCGGTAGGTTTAGCCGCTGTGCAGTATGCCCGGCAGGTCGGCGCCAATATCATTGCGACAGCGGGCAGTGAAGAAAAACGCGCCTATCTGCATGCCCTTGGCATTGCGCAGGTGGCAGATTCTCGCTCACTGCAATTTGCCAGCCAGGTATTGGCATGGACCAATGGACGCGGAGTGGATGTTATCTTAAATGCCTTGTCGGGGGAGGCTCTTTTGAAAAGCTGGCGCTTGCTGGCGCCCTACGGTCGTTTCATTGAAATCGGCAAGCGCGACATCAGCCAAAATAGCGGCCTGCCGATGGAAGTCTTTCAGCGGAACACCACGTTTGCGGCGATAGACCTTGACCGCACGTTTGCCGAAGATAAAAAAATCATCCGCCGTCTGCTGCGCGAAACGCTGACGTATTTTGAAAAGGGTATTTTCAAACCTTTGCCATGCCAGGTTTTTCCGCCTGCGCAGGTGCATGAGGCCTTTCACCTGCTGGCACGGGCCAGGCATATCGGCAAGGTCATGGTCAAATTCGATCACGAAAAAATCTCTGCTTTGCCCATGCTTAAGCATGAGGGTATTTTTCATGGTCATGCCACCTATCTTGTCACCGGTGGTCTGCATGGCTTTGGCCTCGCCACGGCCAGATGGATTGTGGCAAATGGCGGCAAGCATTTGATTTTGCTTAGTCGTCAAGGGGCTGCCACCGAGAAAGCCAAGGCGGCTGTTGTGGAATTTGCACGGCAGGGTATCGGCATAAAAACCGCTGCGGTCGATGTCGGCAATATTGATCAGCTGTCCGCTGCCCTTAAAAGCCTGCTGCCGGGCTGTCCGCCCCTCAAAGGGGTTTTCCACGGTGCAATGGTGCTGGATGATGGTCTGATCGGACAGCTCGATGCCGGCAGGTTTACGGCTGTCATGCATCCCAAAGTGGCAGGCTGCTGGAATTTGCATCAGTTGACCAAGGATATGGATCTGGATTATTTTGTGCTCTACTCTTCCATCTCAGCGCTGATCGGCAATCCGGGCCAGGGCAATTATGCTGCGGCCAATGCCTTTCTGGATGCCTTTGCCGGCTATCGGCGCGCCCGCGGTCTACCAGCTCACGCGGTCAATTTCGGGGCCATCGCCGACGTCGGCGTATTGGCCGGCCAGGCGGCACTAGCCTTCCATCTGCAGCATAGCGGCATCACGCCGATAGCGGCTGAGCAGGCTCTGCAAGTCCTCGGACAGGTGTTGACTTCTGCAAGTGGACAGTATGGCATCATGCAGGTGGATTGGCCAAAGCTGTTTTCAACCTTGCCGTCGCTAAGGCAGGAGGCTAGATTTGCATCGTTACAGACAGCTCAGGCAGAGGGCGGGCATTCCGACTTCGCGCAGCGACTGCTGGGCATGGATATTGAATCGCAACTGGCGACATTAATCGATTTCATCGGCAGCAAGGTGGCGCATACGCTTAAGATGGACGTGCATAAAGTTGATACGGATGTCAAATTGAATACCTTAGGCATGGACTCGCTGATGGCCATGGAATTGCAGCATCTGATGGAGAATAAGCTAAGCTGCAAGATTCCTACCATGGAATTGATGAAGGGGCCTTCGATAAAAGAGCTTTCACGCAGCATCCAGAAACTGCTGCATGTGCTTAAGGCTTGATGACGGGTAAGCAGGGTGGGCATGATCACCTTCATGGTAAAAACATTCCTTCACGAAGTATAAAGAGAGGAACTCCGCAGGAGTTCCTCTCTTTTTGGCGTTGTTCACCCAACCGGTCAATTTCTTGCTCCGTGCTCTCTGTGCCTCTGTGTTTGATTTTTTTGAAACACAGAGGCACAGAGAGCACGGAGAGAGGATAGGGAAGATAGTATCATCGTGACCGAAAGTTTTCCTATGAAGGTGAACAAGGCTCTCTTTTTGCTTTCTCGACCGAATAAACGATCATGGAATAAATGACTAAATGTACCAATCGCCGGGCCTTATCCATTTTGTTTTGTTGTTGTATAAAATATAGCGTTGAAATATTATACTTTAAAATAACATTTTACTTAGTATATAAAAATGCAACCAATATCAATTTTAAATGGTCCATATATACCGAATCATCTTTATCAGTACGTGACTCCAGCATCTACCATCATCGAAGATGAACCGACCATCTGGCATGAGACGCCAAATCATGACTGCACTTCATCAGCCAAAACTGCAGAACTTGCCAATCGCCATCAGGTGGCGTGGCATTTTCTAACGCTTGGCATCCCACTGCTTTTTCAAACGCTATCGGTCTTTTGGGGAGGTATCATTCATCGGGAAAAAATAGGCCTGCCCATGAGGGTGCGTTTCAAACATGAACACCTTACCTTGGAAAAGGTTAGCCGGCTGCACCAGTTTCAAAAATTCAATGAAGTGTCTACTAAGCCTTTAAAGGCAAGCGAACAAGATAAGGCCTTGCATCTGGTCAATTTAACGATCAATGCCTGTCAAAAAGCCAACCTGGATGGCGATGCGCAGGGGATTTTGGCCTGCAAAAAGAAGCTGGAGGCGTTGGCCAATTTACTGGAGAAGAATCACAATCCTAAGATGACTAGGGCAGATTTTGATGAAGAAGATTGGAGAATGCTGGATTTGATCGACTATGAGCTGATCAATGAGTTCTGCGGTTCCTTGGCTGATTTATTTAATGCCGAATGGTTTAAGAATTCGATCACCCACCAGCACATGCTGCGCGATTTCGGTTTCGACTATTATGAAGCGGTCATCGCCGAAATTTTATCGCTTTCTTTGGCTTATATTGAAGGCATGGACGGCAAGCCGATTTCTTTGCCGCTTTTTGATCCATCGACGAAAGCCTTTCGCAGCGTGGAGTATATCGTCAAAGCCACTCGCCTGGGCGATGACATGCCGTGTTATATTCTGGAAAGCCAAGACCCCAAAGCATGCAATTGGTTTGCCGTCAGGGGCACCCAACGTTTTACCAAGGTCACATCAGATGGCAGGGAGCACCGCTTAGGAAGTTTTGAATCGATGCTGGCCGATGCCCTGGATCATAAATGCCTGGCCAGGAATGTGATCAACAAGGCGTTGGTGCGCCGGCCGATTGTGAAGGAAAATGGCCATTATGTGCAGAAGGAATCGCTTGAGGATATCTTCAGGCGTTGGAGACAGGAGGGTAAAATGGCCAACCTTTGCGGGCATAGCTTGGGAGGCACCATCGTCAATACCCTGACGGTAGAGTTTTATGATCAGATAGCGACGGCCTATGCCTTCAGCGCTGCCGGCGTGTCAAAAGAAACCTCCGACAAGTGGGACGAGCTGAACAAAGATCAGCCAGATACGCCCATCAGCGGTCCTGCGAAGCTGATCAATATCGATCATGAAGGCGATATCGTGCCATCCAGCGGACGTTGTCTGATCGGCAGGCATGTGGCTATAGAAGCGTTGGCGCCGCTTGGCAGCAATGGCTTCTATAGCTGCCATGTACGCAAGCACCTATGCCGGGATTTTCAAATCCAGAAAGTCGATGTAAATAAAGAGAATAACAAGTTGGAGCGGGCTTTCTGTGAGCGCGTTCGCATTATCGTCGGCAATATTCTTAATTTCTTCTTAACTCTTTTCAGCGGCGCTTATCTGCCTGATTGGTGGCGCAACCGCAAGGTTTACCGCGAGCATGCAGCCCTGCACAGGCGCTTGCGCCCATATCTTGTGGCTGCATAAGACGCTGGTGTATCATTATCCTTCTATAATAGTCCGTAAATGCGATGCAACGCAAAGAGCGCAAAGGAAGCCATTCACCACCGAGACACAGAGACACAGAGGGGCAAGCATAGAAGAAAACTGGCTCCAGACGAACCTTCCAACGTTCAATGTTCTCTGCGACTCCTAAATACCAATTCATAATACATGTATTATCTTTGTGTTGCATTCCATGTTATTCCTGATAGGGGGCGAAGGAACTGTCACGCTCTGCGTTGGAATGGATTCACAGGCTTGTTTAACTGCCCTGTTTGCTCCTCTGTGTCTCTGTGTCTCGGTGGTGAATTGCCTTCACTGCGCTTATCTAATAGCGAAGCCTTGCTGGCGCCAGGCTTCGTAGGCGCCGATGCCGACGGAGGTGGCCAGGTTGAGACAGCGCACGCCGGGAATCATCGGAATGGTGACGCAGCGCTCAGGCCACTGAGCGCTAAACTGGCTGGGCAGCCCGGAAGTCTCCGATCCGAAGATGAGTAGATCATCAGCACCGTAGTTCACCTGGCTATATAGCCGGTCGGCCTTGCTGGAAAAGAAATAGAAATTATGCGTGGTATGCTTGAGATGGGCCTCCAGATCGTCGATGAAAGATACATCTACGCCTTCCCAATAGTCGAGGCCAGCCCGTTTTAACCAGCGGTCGGTGACACTGAAGCCCAAAGGTCCGACGAGGGCTAAGGACATGCCGGTGACGGCGCAGGTGCGGACGATATTGCCGGTATTCTGTGGGATCTGGGGTTGGAAGAGGATTATTTTCATAATAAGAAAGCCAGGCAAATGTTGTCATCTGCCTGGCTTTTGGTGAGACTACTTTTTCGATGCTGGTTGAGGAGCTGCTTTAGCGTCTTTGGGTGCAACTTTTGCATCTTTAGGTGCAACGGTTGCATCTTTAGGCGCAACTTTTGCAGTTGGAGCCGCTTTTTGGTCAAATTCCTGGTCGGTATCTAGTTCATCATCGAGATCTCTGTCATCACCAAGCGTGGCTTCTTTGGCCGGGGCTTGGGCTTTGACGACTTCGATGTCGAAAATCAACAGGGAATTTGGCGGCAGCTGGCCAGCACGGCCATAGCCGAATTCTGGATGGACGAACAGACGGCGTTTTTCGCCTTCTTTCATGCCGGCGATGCCTTTGCTAAAGCCGGGGATCGTCTGGTCGATAGGCACGGCGATAGGGCCGCCGGCATTATCCGAGGTGCCAAAAACGGTACCGTCAATGTATTTTCCGGTATAATTGATTTGAGGCGTGCCATGTTCAGGCACGACAGGATCGTGTCCTTTTTCAAGGATGAGGTACTGCAGTTTGCCTGGCACGATTTCGACCACGCCTTGGGCGGTGGCATTATCTTTCATGAATTTTTCAGCCGCTTCGATATTGGTATCGGCCAGGGTGTTGACGGCTTTTTGCTGCAGCTGAGCCATGGCTTTTTCGTATTCTTCATCGCTCATCGGAGATTTTTTGCCTTCAGCGCCTTCGCGGATGCCTTTAATGATGCTGTCGGTGTCAAAACTGATGCCTGGCGCCTTTAAGTTGCGTCCGATGAAATGACCTAGAGCTTCGGAAATCTTTTTGATATCCAGATCGCCGGTATCGGCAGTAGCAGTTATTTGGTGGTCTTTAGTCTGTTCGGCTTTAGTGTCTTTTGAGGGCGATGCGTTGCAGGCCGTCAATACTGAGGATGCGGCTAAAACAAACAGATATGTCTTCGGTAACTTCAACATAATTTTTCTCCTTTTAAAAAAAATTCAATGCCTCATCTTATAAGATGTTTGTAATTTAGGTCCAAGATAATTCAGGGTTTTCGGTCGTAATTTTCAGATCTTTAAGCTGTTGCTCCGCCACGGGTGAAGGGCATTCGAGCATCACATCGCTGGCTTTCTGGGTTTTAGGGAAGGCGATGACATCGCGGATGTTCTCGGTATGGGTTAGAATCATCATCAGGCGGTCAAGGCCCAAGGCAATGCCTAAGTGTGGAGGGGTGCCATAGCTCAAGGCTTCCAGGAAGAAGCCGAATTTAGCCTCCAGCTCTTCAGGCGTCAGGTTGAGTTTTTGAAAGATCAGCCGCTGCAAGTCGCTATTGTGAATGCGCTGTGACCCACCGCCCACCTCATAGCCGTTGAGGACTAGGTCATAGCCTGAGGAGCGGACTTTGAGGGGTTCGGTATCAAGCAGGTGGATATCATCGGGATGAGGGGAAGTAAAGGGATGGTGTTCGCTATCGAGTCGTTTTTCATCGGCGTTCCAGCTGAACAACGGGAAATCGGTGACCCATAAGAATTCATAATGCTTGGCAGCGATGAGTTGGCGCTCGCGTGCCACCCGCCGGCGCAGGTGGTCCAGGCCCTGGTTGGCACGGGCAGGTTGGTCTGCCACCATGAATATCAGATCTCCCGGCTCCATCTGCATGGCGGCGATGAGCAGCTTTTGGAGGTCTTCGGAGAAGAATTTGACGATGCTGGAATTCAGCCCGCCTTCTTGATATTTCATCCATGCCAGGCCCTTGATGCCTAGGCGGCCGACGAATTCGGTGTATTCCTCGATGGTTTTGCGCGAGATGTCAGCGCCGCCTTTAACGCAAAAGCCTTTAACGATGCCGCCTTCGGCAATTTGATCCAGGAATACCGAGAACGAGGAGCTGGCGGCGATGTGCTGGATGTCGACTAGCTCCATGCCGAAACGCAGGTCTGGCCGGTCGCAGCCATAATGCTGCAGGCAATATTGGTGCGACAGGCGCCGGAAGGGGGTTGATACCTCCACGCCGATGCATTCTTTGAATAGGACTTTCACGAGCCCTTCGATGATGGCCATGAGGTCATCGGGGATGCCGAAACTCATCTCCATATCGATCTGAGTGAATTCCGGCTGCCTGTCGGCACGCAGGTCCTCATCGCGGAAGCACTGGGCGATTTGGAAGTAGCGGTCCATGCCGGCGACCATGAGCAGCTGTTTGAAGAGCTGGGGGGATTGGGGGAGGGCATAGAAAGTGCCGGGGTGTACGCGCGAGGGGACGAGGTAGTCGCGCGCGCCTTCGGGGGTGGATTTTCCTAGAATCGGTGTGGAGATCTCCAGGAAGCCTTGCTTGTCAAGGTATTGCCGGGTGAGCAGCATGGCTTGATGGCGCTGGATAAGTTTTTTAGCGATATCGCCGCGGCGGATGTCGAGATAGCGGTATTTGAGGCGCAGTTCTTCATTGACTTCGATAGTGTCATCGCAGATAGAAAAGGGGGTGGTTTTGGCTTTCGACAGTACTTCAAGCTCTGTCACCTGCACTTCGATGTCGCCTGTGGCAAGTTTGGCATTCTGCATGCCCGCCTGGCGGGGGATGACTACGCCTTTGATGGATATGACCCATTCGGAGCGCAGCTTTTCGCCGGCGGCATGGGCAGTGGGATTTTTCTGGGGGTCGAAGACCAGCTGGGTGACGCCGAAACGGTCCCGTAGATCGATAAAAATGAAGCCGCCATGGTCGCGGCGCCGATTGACCCATCCTGACAAGGTGACATGATTACCGATGTTGTCTTTTTGCAAGCTGTTGCAGTCGTGCGTTCTACGGTAATCAAACATAATACTCCTTGAATGCTAAATATGGGTTCTAAACGATGGCAAAGTTAAATCTCAATCGAGCAGCTCTTGCATGCCGTGGATGGCTTTTTTCAGGTTGTCGGCGACTTTTGAGGTCTCGTTGATGGCCTGGCCGAGCGTACTGATGAAGAAGTCGGCTTCGCCGGCGGTGGCAAAAGGTTTTGACAGCTCTGCCAGCGACTGAAGAAATTGCTGGTTGTACTTTTCCTGGCGCAGGATTTGGGCCATATGGTTGAGGGGCAGCTTGCGTTTTTCGCCGCTGGCCATATCTTTCAGCTCTACTTCACCGGCCGCAAGTTCGGTATCGCCGATAACGACGACATAAGCCGCCTTGATCTGGTTGGCATACTGCATGAGTTTATTAAGTTTTTTACTGCTGAAATCCATCTGGGCGGAGATGCCGCACTGGCGCAAGTCGTGCAGGATCGTAAAGCAGGCGTCTTTGGCTAGGTCGCCCATGGCGATCAAAAAGATTTCCGGGGCGTAAGCTGCAGGGAGAGATACCTGCTGTTTAAGCATAGTCTGGATGACACGTTCAAGGCCGGAACCGAAGCCTGTGGCGGGCAGGTCCGGGCCGCCTAATGTTTTGAGCAGCCCGTCATAGCGGCCGCCGCCTACGATGCTGTTTTGTGCACCCAGTTCGCCGGCGACAATCTCAAAGACGGTCTTGTTGTAGTAGTCCAGGCCACGCACCAGCATGGGATTGATGGCGAAGGGGATCTTGAGGTGTTTGAGCAGTTTCTGCACGGTTTGGAAGTGCTGCTGGCAGTCGGCATTGAGGAAATCCAGGATCGAAGGGGCGCCGGCCGTGATCGCTTTGTCTTTGGGGTCTTTGGAGTCTAGGATGCGCAAGGGGTTGGTTTCAAGGCGGATTTTGCTGTCGGCCGACAGGTCGTCATAGTAGTTTTTAAGGTAGCTTAACAGTGCCTGTTTGAAGGCTAAGCGGCATTCGGTGTCGCCGATGGAGTTGAGGTTGACTTGCAAATTTTTCAAGCCGAGCCGGTTGTATAGGGTGTAGAGCAGGTCGATGAGTTCTACATCCTGTTCAGGCGATGCATTGCCGATCACCTCGGCGCCGAATTGATGATGCTGGCGGTAGCGTCCGGCCTGCGTGCGTTCGTAGCGGAACATCGGGCTGATATAAAACAGTTTGTGGATGGGCGCCGACTGGTGCATTTGGTTTTCGATGAAAGAGCGCATCACCGCCGCCGTGCCTTCAGGGCGCAGCGTCATGGAACGCCCGCCTTTGTCGGGGAAGGTGTACATCTCTTTGGAAACGATGTCGCTGGTTTCGCCAACGCCGCGTTGAAATAATTCGGTGCGTTCGAAAACAGGGGTGCGAATTTCCTGGAAGCCATATTCGGCGGCCGTCTTCCTTATCATGGCTTCGACATAATTCCATAGGTGCGAGGCGCGCCATGGGTCGTTGATGTCCTGTGGTATAATATCGAAGACGCCGGGGGCAATGGTAAAGTTCATAGCTGTTTATCGTTTTAAATTAATGATGGTTGCATTTCCTACAGGCCGAACATGCTTAAGTCAGGCATGCCGCCGCCGGACATGCTGGGCAGGGGGGATTGGGCTTGCAGCTTGTTTTTGGCATCGGCAAAAGCGGCTTTGATAAGGTCTTGCAGGCCTTCGACGTCTTCGGGATCGACGCATTCAGGCTTGATGGTGATGCTCTTCAGGTCGTTTTCACCGGTCAGTGTCAGGGTGACCAGGCCGTTGCCGGCCGAACCTACGGCTTCGGTCTTTTGCAACTGGTCCTGCATCTGGCTGAACTGCTGCTGCAGCATTTTGGCTTGTTTTTTCTTTTTTGAAAATCCTGTACCCATAGCAATTCCTTAAATTAGCGTATTTGTTTTTTTTGGACAGTGCCTTCCAATTCGATGGCGGCAAATTGAAGGATGGTGTCATAGCGATGTTGTTTATGCACGCCCGGCGCTTTGGCGGCCACGGCATCGGGCACGGCATCGGGCACGGCTGCCGGCGGCATTGGCGGTGGTGGCGTTAGTGGGGCGGCAGGAGGCGGAGCAATAGTTTCCTTGGGTTTGCTTCTGATGCCCAGATCGCGGGGTGTCGGTGTGGGATCTTCGCTGACGGAGCCTAAATGGGATGCTGGCTGCTTAGCCGGAGGGGAAGCTTGTGCAGGCATGACAGCCGCGGCAACGGCAGCAGTTGCCTGGGGAGCTTGCGTGGCAGGCGGCTGCCGGCTGGCGGCTGCCGGCGCCTCGGAAATGGTTTGGATAACAGGCTGCTCAGCCGCCTCTTGAACCGGCTCTTGAACCGGCTCTTCAACGGGCTGCTCAGCCGGCTCGTCAGAGGCCGCAGCCGGCTGTGAGGATGGGCTTTGGATGGCCTGTTCCAGTTCCGCCAGGCGGCGCACTAAAAATTCCACCGGCAGGCGCTGGTGGATGCGCATGATGCGCAGTAAGATGGCTTCGACGGCGATCCTGCCTGAGGACTGGAAGCGAATTTGATTTTGCGATTCGATCAGGAAGTCCAGAATGGTCACGCATTGTTCCTGCGTGTATAGTTTGGCCGAGGCCTCATAGCGCGGTTTATCGCTTTCAGAGAGCAGCAGGAAAGGGGCATCGGGGCCTGACAATTTGATAAGCAAAAGGCTGCGAAAATGCTCGGTGAGGCTTTCCACAAAATGGACAAAGTCTTTGCCTTGGGAGAATATCTGATGGGAGATTTCAAAGGCCATCGACAAACGCCCTTCTTTGCCGGCTTGGTCGAGGGCAAACAGCGTATCTTTAGGCATGACTCCCAAAACGTCGGCCACAATGTTGACGGTGATGCGGCCTTCATGAAAAGCGATGATCTGATCGAATAGTGATTCGGCATCGCGCAAGCCGCCATCGGCTCTTTGGGCCAGCAGGTGCAGGGCCTCTGCTTCGACATCGATGCCGAGCTCTTTGGCAATGCGCTTTAACTTGTTAATGATCTTTTCGATCGGAATGCGGTTGAGGTTGAAGCGTTGGCAGCGGCTTAAGATCGTAGGCAATACCTTGTGCGGTTCGGTGGTGGCAAAGAGGAATAGGACTTTGGCGGGGGGCTCTTCCAGGGTTTTCAGGAGGGCGTTGAAAGCCTCCTTGGTGAGCATATGGACTTCATCGATGATATAGATCTTGTATCTGCCGGAGGCGGCGGCGTAGCCCACGGTTTCATTGATTTGGCGGATGTCATCAATGCCGCGGTTGGAAGCGCCGTCGATTTCAAGCACGTCAAGTGAATGACCGGAGGCAATTTCTTTGCAGGAGGAACAGACGCTGCAGGGTTCTCCATCGGTTGGAGCCTGGCAATTCAAAGCCTTGGCAAAGACGCGTGCCAAAGTGGTCTTGCCTGTGCCGCGCGAACCACAGAAAAGGTAGGCATGCGCCAGACGGTGGAATTTGATGGCATTTTTCAGCGTCGTGACAATAGCTTCTTGTCCAAGCACTTCGCTAAATGATTGTGGGCGGTATTTTCTGGCAAGTACTTGATAGTTTGACATAGTGGTGCCGCGGGCATTGATAAAGGATGTTTAGCATAAAGGATAAAGAATAGATGATAAAGGGTAAAGAGGGAATTGCAAAGGCATCTCGATTTCACGCCCGCGCCCGGCTCACCCCTAGCCTAACTAAAATGGCGAGCCCATGCCCGTGCCTGGATTTAAAAAAGAAATTTAGATTAAAATATTTTTAGCCTTAGATTAAAGCAAAAAGAGAGGAACTCCTGCGGAGTTGAAGGCCTTCATGTATGCACCCGTAGCTTAAGCCGGTCTTCGCTTGCGCTTGCAAGCCTTAGCCACGGGCTACAAAGAGATGGACCTGCAAGTTCGCAGAAGAACTCATGGTCTATGTAGCGATGAGATGAGGCATGAGTTGAGCTAGTGCTGCCATGCAAGCGACAGGGCACAAGTTATGAAAACATTTTTAAAGCCTCGATAGAGGCGAAAGCATGTAGCCACACGCGTGAGCGTGTGGTCATCGCATGTTTAGAACCAAAGCCGTGCACACGGCGACAGCAATTACTCTGGAGGTATTATTCTAAAAGAGTTACATCGAATCTAGTTTCTCTCGAAGTTGCTGCCGCCGTATTCACGGCTCTCAATATTCTACATTTTATTCCACAGGTTGGCACCTATGGCTACATGCTTTCGCCTCTATCGAGGCTAACTAGACTTTCTGTGCTAGAATGCCGATTTGTTTCAAAGAGAACATTACAAACATATTGTTTCCTCTCTTTTACCTTGAGCGAGGTTAAAAATACTTATACCATGCGCGGTTAATCCAGGGCCTGCCAGGCGTGGGTGATCATGGTCTCTAAGGCGGAATAACGGGGAATCCAGTTGAGTTCGCGGCGGGCTTTTTGGGAGTCGGCAATCAGGACCGGGGGATCGCCGGGCCGGCGGGGTCCTTCGATGGCATTGACTTTAAGGCCGGTGACTTTTTCTGCGGCTTGGATGACCTCGCGGATGCTGAAGCCCTGGCCGTTGCCTAGGTTATAATTGGTCGATGGTCCGCCTTGGAGAAGTTTTTCCATTGCAAGAAGGTGAGCTTGGCCGAGGTCTTCGATATGGATGTAATCGCGGATGCAGGTGCCGTCGGGCGTGGCATAATCCGTACCAAAAATCGTCAGTGGTGCTGCCTTCGGCTGTTTCAGACTGCGCAGGACCAGTGGAATAAGATTCGTCTCTTTGAGCTTATAATTTTTAATTTCCCCTTCAGGGTCGCCCCCAGCGGCATTGAAATAGCGCAGCGCGCTGGCTTTGATGCCATAGGCGGCATCATAATCGCGCAAGATTTTCTCCACCATGAGCTTGGTTTCGCCATAAGGGTTTATCGGCTGGCAGGGGTGGTCTTCAGTCAGGCGCGGCTGCTCTGGATGGCCGAAGATGGCGGCGGATGAGGAGAAGATGCATGTTTTGACGCGGTGACGGCGCATGGCTTCAAGCAGATTCAAACTGCCGGCAACATTATTGAGATAGTATTTAGCCGGCTCGCGCACGGATTCGCCCACATCGATCAGCGCGGCAAAATGCATCACGGCGGCGATATCGAAGTCGGTAAAAACCTTTTCCAATGCCGTTGGATCGTTTAAATCCCCTTGGATGAAGGTGCCGCTGGTGACAGCCTGGCGGCTGCCGGCAGATAAATTATCGAATACGACGGGATGATAGCCGCGTTGGGTCAGCATTTTGACTACATGCGAGCCGATGAAACCGGCGCCGCCGGCGACGAGGATGTTTGAAGGCATGGTTGGTCGACTCCATATGAGGGTAAGACAATGGTGGACGGCTAATTCAACGATTGAGGCTAACAAGGAGATGCCGGGAAAGAGTTCTATAACGCCGATGACTTTGTTTAAATAGCCAGCTTTCATTAAATGGCGCAAAGCAAATGGCGTATGCAGCGGGAGCAATAATTTCTCTGCAGCAGTTAAATCGGTATTGATGCGGATAGGCATAAAATCAGTCTGTTAATTTCAATAAAAGGATATCAGATGTCGCTGATAGGTATATTTGAAGTGGAAATTTATCACAAGTAAGTTGTGCCGCGGGCGGTTTGGTTGTGCTCAATATAAGCGGCGTCGAACTTCAAATTTCCACTAGATGCTGGTATTAAGTACAAATTATGTGGCAGCTGATAAAATAGCTTTTTTTATTGGCGGGAAAGATCATACCGAAAATTAGGGACTATTTTTGATAGATTTGATACGCTGATAAGATAAGGATTTTTTTTCCTATACCCCGTGTGGCATATTAATCTTTGGATAGGTTCCATAAGGAATAAACACCAGATGAATGACCATTCTAGCGATGTTGCCAATTATACCGAGTTGAAATTCTCCCGTGAACAGGGGTATTTTGATAAGAGCACTGGAATCAGGGTGTTGATCGGCATTCTTTTTACCATTTCCCTGTTTGCCATCCTGCATTTTCGTGAACTGCGCGTGGAAGTTTTAGAACTCAACAGCATAGCTCCAGGCTATATTGTCGCGCAGGTCGATTTTGATTTTTTGAATGAGGAGGCCACCATTATCCTCAGGCAGGAGGCGGTGCGCGATCTGGGTAAGATTTATCAGCTTTCGGAAAAAGAGATCAGGCAGCGGCGCATCGACTTTGAAAGTTTCCTTGTTTCTAACCAAGAGTGGCGTAAATATGCTACCAATAGCACCTTCGAAGAGATGTATCTTGGTGTCGATGCCCTTGAAAAAGTGCTGGCGCAGATAAAATTCACCGATCCACGCACCTTGCAGAAAATCCGCGAACTGCAGCTGCCCGATACATATTACCTGGTCTATACTCCGGCAGATTTGAAGGATGAGGCTATTTTCCCGACACAGATTTGGGATGCGATCACCAAGTTGTCTATGCCTGAAGAAACTTTTGACAAGGGATCATCTGGGGTTATCATCGGCTATTTCCAAACCAAAGGCTGGATGATTGAAGAGGATTTGAATGTTGAGCGCGCGCTGCGCCGCCGAATCCAAAGCAAGGTAGCCGATAAATATACGCATGTAAGTGCAGGCAGCCGTATCATCGATCAAGGCGAAAAGGTGACAGCGCGCCATATTGCTATGTTCCAGGCCATGAAGGTCGTGCTGAGCGAGCAACGCAATCTATGGCATCCATTGACCCTTTTAGGCAGTTTGTGTTTAACACTGCTATTGACGGGTATCTGTGTGGCATATTTTCGCATCAACCATCCACAGATCCTGTTTTCGAACCGCAAACTCTTTTTACTTGTCACTATCATCATCCTGTCTTTTGTCCTGTCAAAAGCTGTTGAATTTTTCCTGTTGACGTCCAAATCGAATCTGATTGAAGTCGTGCGCTACCCCTTGCTTGTTCCCTTTGCGGCCATCTTGCTTTGCAGCCTGATGAATTCAAATATTGCCACCTTCGCCTGCGCCTTCCTCACCATCATTTTCACACTGACGCTGGCCTTCGAACGGCAGGGTTTCATGATCATCAACCTGGCGGCAGCCCTGGTGGCCATCTTGAGCACGCGCTCTTTGCGCCGGCGCAAAGAAGTCTTTATCGTCTGCGGCAAAGCCTGGATGTGCAGCATTCTGGTCATCTTCTCTTTGCATTTTTATCAGAACACTTTATGGAGCGTAGGCATCCTGACCGATATCGTCAGTGCAGCCATTTTCATGCTGCTGACGGCCATTATCGTGGTAGGACTGCTGCCTCTGCTGGAATCAGGATTCCGCATCATGACCGATGTCACGCTGATGGAATATATGGATCCCAATAACGACTTGCTGAGACGTCTGACTATTGAAGCTCCAGGCACATACCAGCATTCGGTGGTGGTGGGTAACTTGGCCGAATCTGCCGCTTTGGCGATAGGCGCCAACGGATTGTTCTGCCGGGTGTCTACTTTATATCATGATATCGGCAAGATGGTGACACCGCAATATTTTACCGAAAATCAACAGGGCGGGATGAATATCCATCAATTGTTAACGCCCCAAGAGTCGGCGCAGGTGATCATCGCCCATGTCAGCGAGGGCGTGGCGTTGGCGCGTAAAGCCGGACTGCCAGAGCAGTTTATTGATATTATTAAAGAGCATCATGGGACGACGCTTACCTATTTCTTCTATCGCAAGCAATTGGAAAAGGTGGGTGACAAATCGCTGGTAGACGAACGCGAATTTCGCTATGCCGGCCCCAAGCCGCGCAGTAAGGAATCTTCTATCATTATGATCGCCGATTCATTAGAAGCTGCTTCCCGTTCGTTGGATAAGATCAATGAAGAAAGCCTGATGGAGCTGGCAAATCGCCTCATCAAAGCCAAGGCTGACGATGGACAGCTTGACAATTGTTTGTTGACATTTGAAGAGTTGGCGATTGTAAAATTGACGTTAGTCAAAACACTGGTTGCTTTTGGCCATTCACGTGTAAAATATCCCACCCAAGAGCCGAAAGCGGAAAGTGTGCCGATGATCGTGGATGCCTAATGATGGTGGGTCAGAGCGGATCAAAGATAAATCCTCCCTTTACTTTAGCTTTAGTCACCGGAGCCAGCAGCGGCATTGGCGCGGCTTGCTGTCGTCTGCTGGCCCGCCAAGGCATCCCCCTTCTGCTTACAGGCCGCGATAGCCAGCGTTTAAACGCCCTGGCCGATGAGCTTAAAGCCATTGTTCCCGTAAAGACGCTGATTGCAGATTTGGCCGATGCCGATGCCAGGGCAAGGCTAATAGCCATGATTTATGCACATACCCCTGATCTGATGATCAATAATGCCGGCTTCGGGTTGTATGGGGATGCGTTGACTTATGACACGAAAATGCAAATGGAAATTGTCGATGTCAATGCCGCAGCGGTGCTGGAGCTGACTTTAGAAAGCGCTCGCGCCCTGCTTTCCAAAGACAAAAAAGGGACGATTTTAAATGTTTCGTCAGCTGCGGATATGCTGATATTTCCGCGCCTGGCAGTGTATGCTGCCAGCAAGGCTTTTGTCAGCCAGCTTTCGCAATCGCTTGATTATGAGTTTCGGCCGCATGGCATTCGCGTTTTGGTGGCCTGTCCGGGGCAGGTAGCTACTGCCTTTTCAAAACGCGCTTCAGCAGATCCTGTGCGGGCAATGAATAGGTTTTCGATGAGTGCAGAATTTGCCGCCGAGCAGCTATGGAAGCAGATAAGCAATGGCAAGGCCAGACATGTTTTTGACTGGAAGACTAAGCTGGGAGCTATTTTCCTGCGCTTCTTTCTTCCCAGCAGGGCGATGGCCTATCTGCTATCTAATAATCTTGGCAACCCCCGCCTCTTGATTCGCAAGTAAACCTAGAAACGGCAGTTGAGCATGTGAAAAGATTGGGCAGATGTTCACATGCTCAACTGCCGTTTCCAGGGTAAATCAGCCTTCGATTTTGAGCTTGGCGCGCTGCTGGTAGAGTTCTGCCAGCGCCAGCAGTCCGAGGGCGATGAAGGAGATGAAAACAAAGGGGGGGAACGCAAGGCCGCAAGTCAGGCCAAATAGCACAGCCAATTGCATGGCAGTGGTAACCTTGCCATACCAAATCGAGCGGAATTGCCATTCGGCAACAGTGCCCTTCAACGTCAGATAGATGCCGAAAATGATCACCGAAAAATCGCGACATAAAATGGCCAAAGCTTCCCATGCTGCCAGCCTATCTTCACTGACTAAAACAGCTAAGACGGTGATCACAAAAAACTTGTCGGCCAAGGGGTCAAGGAAGGTGCCAATGCGGCTGGTTGCTCCATAGCGGCGGGCCACATATCCATCCAAGCCATCGGTGAGCATGGCTAAAATAAGGGCCACGCCACGCCAGACGGGATTATCCTGGAAGAATAGCAGCGCCAGCGGAAAACGCATGAGGCTTAACATGTTTGGTAAGGTGAACATATGATACATCATAATACAATAGCAGTTGTGTGTCAAACCGGAGTATTGCCTTTCGCTTGGCGCCAGGCATAAAAACCTCCGGCGACGGCTGCTGCCGTCAGGAGACCAAGTACAATATGGGTATAAGTATGCAGATAATGCATGATGATCCCGTAATTGGTGCCGAAGTAAAAGCCGAGATAAAAGATGGTGGATATCGAGATGCAGGCGGCAAAAGTATCGCGCAGCATGAATTTTATAAAGGGCATCTTGCCAAGTCCGGCCGAAATGAACAGGCCATTGCGCACCCCGCCCGGGCAAAACCTGCCGACGATAAAAGTGAATACGCCGAATTTTTCATAATAGTGGTGCAGCTTTTTGATGCGCTGCGGGGTGACAAGCCAATGGAACCAATGGATATCATACAGTTTGGGACCGAAATAGCGTCCAATCCAATAGGTCTCCCAGGCAGACAATACGCTGCCGGCGAAAAGCCAGGCAAACAAAAACATGGTCTCTTCCGGAATGCATGTGCTGGCAATGACGCCGCCGAGGATGAGCAAAGAGTCTTCACTCACCGGCAAGCCGATGCCAGACAGCAGAAACAGCACAAAAATGATCCAATGGGCTGAATGGGCATGCATGCAGGCGAAATTTATCAGATTTTCCATTATCATCCCGTTGCAGCGTATGTGTCGATGTTAAGTCCTTACGAGACCTGGGGGGGGGGCCTTATTTTCCTGCCGCAGGCTAATGCCTTCTGAAAAGGCAATATGTTGCAAAGGCAAGGCGATTTCTGCTCCATTTTTTTCTAACACTTCGGCGATCTTTAGTAAAACATCTTCTTTAATCTGTAAATAGCCGGCTTTGTTTATTGTCTGTGTATAGACATCGATGTAAAGATCTAAGGAAAATTGTCCGAAGCTTGCGAAGTTTGCAATGATGGGTTGATGATTATCCAAATCGGGATGCTGTTGCAGCATCGTTCGGATATCTTGAATGATTTTTTTGATTTTAGGCATATCCTCGCAGCGCACGCCGATAGTCTCTTTGATCTGGCGGTGGGTCATCCGCGAAGGTGTGATCACAATGAGTTTGGAAAAGATCGCGTTGGGGATATAAATTGGGCGTTTGTCAAAAGAACGGATGCGCGTTAAATACCAGCCGATCTCTTCAACATGGCCTTCAATATTGCGGTCGGGGATAAGGATCCAATCACCGATGGTGAAAGGCTGTGTGAGGTAGATCATAAAGCCGCCAAAAAAGTTGGCAATGATCTCTTGCGATGCAAATGCCAAGGCCAAGCCGCCGATGCCGCCAAAGGCGATGATAGTGGTTACGCTGCGGTGGGAGATTTCCATTAGCATTAGAATGGAGAAAAAGATGATGGCGACGGTGGCTAATTTATTCAGCGCTGCAATTTTACCGCGGTCGAGGGCTATTTTTTTGGATATACGCAGGGTAAGCATATGCTGCACAATAAAATTCTTCCAGCGCAGCAAAAACCAGGTAAAAGCCAATAGGGCACCGACACCGATCACCAGGTGGCGGTCTTCGCTGGGGAATTCCTTATAGATGCGCGCGGCGATAAGGGCTAGGGATTGGATGATGGCAAAGAACCAGACTAAATAGCTCAATGGCAGATAAAGGGCTTTGACGAAGCTGTCCTTCCAAATCTTTCCCTGTTGTTCAAAGCGCAGCTGGAGACGCTGCAGCACGATTTTTGCAATGAAGGTGAAGACGAAGACGATAGTCACAATGGCAATCATCTCGCTGGCCCAGCCATAGACGCCATCCAGGGTCGCTACCGTAAAGTCACAGCAATCGTATACGTTATCAAACATCAATTAAACGCCTTTATTTCTGGTTCATCACACAAATGAGGGAGTTGCAAAAATACCGCCGATGATTTTTTGCACCTTTATCTAAATTTGGTGCTCGCCGTAAACCCCCTACTCTTAGGAGTATGTGGATTTACAGCGAGCGCCAAATTTAGATAAATAATGCCGAAAACTCATCAGACGCTATTTTTGCAGCTCCCTCAAATGAGACCCTCGCCTTATGTAAATTAATCGATGACGTTGCAAAAACACATCATACAAAATTTCAAATTGCACGTTCGCCCTGTGAAGGCAGGGGTTGAGCTAGTGCTGCCATATAAGCGACAGGGCGCAAGCCATGAGAACATTTTTAAAGCCTCGCTAGAGGCGGAAGCATGTAGCCACATGCGTCAGCATGTGGTCATCGAATGTTTAGAAACAAAGCCGTGAATACGGCGACAGCAATGACTAAAGGATATTATATGCTATAATCATTGTATCTAATTTAGCTTCCCTTGAAGTTGCTGTCGCCGTATTCACGGCTCTATTAATGCTACATTTTATCCCATAGGTTGACACCTATGGCTACATGCTTCCGCCTCTATCATGGTATAACTAGACCTTCAGTGCTAGCATGCCGATTTGTTTCAAATAGAGCCTTATTTCTGCGCCAGCTGTTCAAGCACAGGTTCTTGTATCAAAGACTTGCAGTCGCGCTTTTCCCAAACCTTCTTTAGGGCGTCCATCTTCTTATTGGAGATGCCGCCAAGGAATTCGATGGTCTTTAGGAAGCGCGCGCGCGCGCGGTCTTTGCCCAGGATACCCACGGAATCAAACAGGGGCGGTCCCTGCAGTTTTCCCATGATAGAGGCAAATAGCAGCGGCATGATCACCTTTTTGTGGTTGACGCCGAAAGCTTCGGCCACCTCGCGTGAAGCCTGGTTTAGGGCGGCGCTGCCCCAACTTTCCTGCTCATCGAGCCGCCAAATGATCCCTTGGATAAGCAAGGCCAGGCTTTCCGCCGATACCGTCTTATTAGCAAACAACTCATGGGTGTATTTCAGATGGTTGATGAATAAGAAATCGCAGAGGTCGATGAAATCGCCGAAAGTCTTGATGCGCGAATGCACCAGCGGCATCAGCTTAAGCATATAGTCGTCATTGAAAGTCCATTCCTTGAGGCGCTCCCACAGCTTGTCCTCAGGGATGTTCTTGATCAGGTATTGCTGGTTCAGCCATTCAAGCTTTTGGACATCGAAGACAGCTCCCGATACGCCGATGCGCGAGGCGTCAAATTCTTTGATGATATCGTCCAAGGCATAAACTTCCCTGTCGCCGGTCATGCTGTAACCCATCAGCGTCAAGAAATTGAGGAAAGCTTCAGGCAAAAAGCCGCTGTCGCGGTAAAAAAAGATCGAGCAGGGGTTCTTGCGTTTGGAGAGCTTTTTACCGTCTTTGCCCAGCAACAGCGGCATATGCATAAATACCGGCGGCTGCCAGCCAAAGGCTTCGTATAGGTATACATGCTTGGGAGTTGAACTCATCCATTCATCGCCGCGGATGACATGCGTGATCTCCATCAAATGGTCGTCCACGACATTAGCTAAATGATAGGTAGGGAAACCATCGGATTTCAATAAGACCTGGTCGTCGACATCAGCCCAAGGGGAGGTGATTCGCCCTTTGATAGCGTCTGCATAGACGCATTCACCTGTGAGCGGCATCTTGAGGCGCACCACATACGGCATGCCGGCAGCTTCCTTTTCGCAAATCTCGGCCTCGCTCAAATTGCGGCAGCGCCGGTCATATCCCTGGCGTCCGCCCTGTTTGGCCAACACCTGGCGCATCTCGTCGAGGTCCTGCGCGGTGCAAAAGCATTTATAGGCCTTGCCATTGTCCTGCAAATCCTGGCAATGCTTCTTATAGAGGTCAAAACGCTCCGACTGGCGGTAGGGTCCGTAAGGCCCTCCCACATCAGGGCCTTCATCCCAGCGTATGCCGCACCAGCCAAGCGCCTTATAGATATTCTGCTCATATTCCGGACGGCTGCGCGAGCGATCCGTATCTTCAATGCGCAAAATGAACTTGCCGCCAAAATGGCGCGCGAAAATTAAATTGAAAAGTGCCATATAGGCCGTACCCACATGCGGGTCTCCCGTCGGAGATGGGGCAATACGTACGCGAACTGTCATGATTAAACGATCCCTTATGTTAAAACTAACCACCATTTTACACGATCTCCCCAAATCTTCCAAGCCCAAACCACCCCAAAGGACTTCGTCCTCTGGACTCCCTTAGTATAAGCTTGGCCATGATGAATACCGCCGGTTTTGGATAAGCGCGCAAGGATTAAAGCTGCGCGATAGCGTTTGGAGTGCGCAGCTCCTGCTGCGCTTTTCCAGGAACGGATATTGGTGAAATGGAATGAGAGAGCTTAGCACGTCGCAAGTATCAGATGCCTGCATAAAACATTTCATTACTTTCTGCCAACATGTATTCCAAGAAAAGCGCAGCAGGAGCTGCGCACTCCAAACGCGTTGCGCAGTTTCTAACCGCGCTACGAGATTTACTTTCTGATGTGAGAGACGAAGTCGCTTGGAGGCTCCAAACACTATTGCGCAGTTTTAATAATTATGCGCTTATCCAAAAGAGAGGCATGCCTCTTGTGTGTATCGGGTCCAGCATGCCCATAAGCGAACATGACAGGGTCAGTTACTTCTTTTCTAAGTAGAGCAGGTCGCGCATGATGTTGTAGGTTTCTCTCAGTTGCAGGTCGGTGCGGCCGTAGTTTTCGGGATGTTCTTCTTCGACATCGGTGTCATCGCTTTTCTTGATGTCTTTGAGCATATCCTGGTAATTTTTATTGTTGGCGATGCGCAGGGCGGAGTTTTCTTTTAGCATGGGCATATATTTTTCGTAGCTATTGAGGCGCTGTTGTAGATCATATTTATAGAGGATTTTGATTTTGTTGCGTTGCAGGTAGGGGATGTCCATCAGATCGTCATCATAGCTGGGGGGGATGCTGTCGTTATCGAGGGGGTATTTGCTGAATTTCTCGCCGATTTCGGCTTCACTCAGAGGGCCAGGCACGACGATATCGGCCAGCACGCCGGTCAGCTGGGGTGTTTTGCCGGAGACGGTATAATAGCGGCCGCGCGTGACTTTGTATTCGCCTTGGGGATTGACGGCATCGTTTTTGTTGGTGGCATTGAGGGTGAAGGTCTGGAACGAGCCTTTGCCGAAGCTGTGATCGTCGCCGACGATGATAGCTCTGCCATAGTCTTGCAGGGTCTGGGCGACGATTTCGGAGGCGGAGGCGCTGCTGCGGTTGATCAATACTATTAGCGGACCATCCCAGTCGATTTTGCTTTCGAGTTCGCGCAAGTGCTGGATGTTGCCGGCATCATCTTTGATGGAGACGACGACGCCTTTGGTGATGAAGAGCCCTGTGACGCTCACGGCCTGGGCTAAGATGCCGCCGGAGTTGAAGCGCAGGTCGAGGATGACGCCTTTGACATTGTGTTGTTCTTTAATTTTAGTGAGAGCCTTGGCAAGGTCGTCGGCAGAGGAGCTGTCGGGATCCTGATAGAAGGAATGCAGCCTGAGATAGGCGATCACGCCATCGCCGTAGGGTTCGTAGGAGTCGTCATAGCGGGTTTCTTTCAGGACTACTTCAGCGCGCTTCAGGGTGATGTCGAGTTTTTCCTCTTTTTTATCTTTGTCATCGCCGCTTTGGCGGATGACGGTGAGGGTGACTGGGGTGTTTTCTTCGCCGCGGATGAGGTCGACGGCATCGGTGATGTCCATGCCCACCACTGGTTCGCCATTGACCGCGATGATGCGGTCTTTGGCTTTCAGTTCTTTGCTAAGGGCTGCCGGGCCGCCTTCGACAAGTTTGACTACCGTAAAGCCGTTGAGGTCATCGCGCAATTGGGCGCCGATGCCGAACAGGCGTTGCTGGACGTTGATCATGAATTGGGTGGCTTCGTCCGGCGTCAGGTAGTTGGTATGGGCGTCCAGAGAGGCTGCTGTAGCCTTCAGGAGGTTACTGAGCATCAGGCGTTGCCTTTGGATGGGGTCTTGAGTTAAAATGCTTTCTTCGTATTTCGTCTGGCGCTTGGCGATCCTTTGCAGGGATTTCTCTTTAGTCTCTTCGTTTAGTTTTGAGGCGGTTTCGATTTGCAGAGATTTGATTCTGAGCAGTCGGTCGATCAATTCCTGTTGGGTGGCGACCCATTTCATGTCTTTGAATTCTTTGGCTTTGACATCTTTAGGCAAGGGCATCGCGTCGATTTCCTTTTGCAGTTCCATGCGCCGGTGGATGGCTGCTACCATGGCGGTGTGGATTTCATCGAAGGTATGGAAATCGCTGTTATCGAACTCTTGCAGGATGGTGTCGACAAGGGCGTCTGTCGGCTCTAGCCATTGGTGGATATCGGATTCGATGAAGTATGTCTTGGTGGGATCCAGTTCTTCCAGATAGTTTTTCAGGATGCGTCTCACGAGTTCAGGCGTGAGTTTTTTGTAGGTGGCATGTTCCTTCATGATCTCGTTGATTTTTTCAGAGGTGTTTTTCGGCGTGAGCTCGGGGAGTTTGGCGTGGCTGCTGATCGGAGAAAAAAACAGCGAAAATGCCAGGAAAACCAGGTTGAAAATGGAAAGTTTGCGTTGCATAGAAATCCTTTAAAAAATGCTCAAGCCGGCATTAAATTATAAATCACCACATCCAGCCGCATTATAACGGCGGCGATGGTTTTGTGCTATGGAAATTTTCGGACTAACTATATCTATGGCAGCGCTGCCAAACACTGAAAAATAGAGCTTCGATAGCAAGGATTTTTGCATGTTCCTAATGTCATATGAGAAAGAATTTAAATTTCTGTAAAGAAAAGCTTGATTTCAATTCTTTTTTATGTCACAATCATTGCTTTGATCCACCAAAAGATTGGGGATTTGTAGAAAACAGGGCCGCTAGGGACCAAGCTGCATTCCCCAGAGTATTCTGACAAGGTGGTCAAGTATACTTTAATTAGTAAATAATGATAAATAACATAGGAGGCAGTATGCCTAAAAATAAAAATAATCAAGTCGTGATTCCAGAAAACAAGCTGGTTTCTATTACCGAGGCTGCCAAGTTGAATAAAGTAACGCGGCAGGCTATTTACGTAGCTATTAAATTGAATAAACTTAAAGCTAGCAAAGAAACGACACGCTGGACCATCCATCTCGATGATCTAGAATCGTATCGCAAACAGAAATATTCACGTTCGAAATCCGTTTTCAATGGCGAATTGCTTTTCGACAATGCCAAAGGATTCCATTCGATCAGCCAAGTGGCTCGTATGCTCAGCGTACCAGCCCAGAAGATCTACTATGCGACACGCATTGGACAGCTCTCAGCCCAGCGCAAAGGCGCCGCTTGGGTCATCCATAATGATGATGTCAAAGCATACGCTGAAAAGCATCTCGGCAAAAAAGGTAGCAAGAAAGTTTGCTAATTTTTTTCCGGACGCTGATTTAAGTTTTTTAAGTTTGGAAATGACGTGATTGTGTCATTTCCGGCTTAAAAAATTTTCATTTCAATGAAAACATTCTTGCTACTCATCGGCTATACATGGCCGTTGAGTAGCTTTTTTTTGCCGCGAAGAAATGGACGGCATGGGAAAAACAGGTTTGTAGCCTAGACTTCAGTCTGCACCGTTTAATGACAATTGACAGCGTCATGACATCTCGGGCAAAAAATAGAAAGAGGAACCGGTCCCCGGTTAAGCCTCATATTCTTGATTCTCCCATACCTGCGCTGCGCTTAGGTATGGGCTACATAATGAAAGAAAAGGGGCAAAAAAGATAATGCCTTTAGCGCAAAAAGTCTTCAAAATACAAGCTGTTCAGTCTGCTTTTGATGTTTATTACAAAAATTTAGAGCATTAAGATTGATGTGTTCTCTTTTTTGCCCTTTTTCTCTCATTATGTAGCCCACACCTAAGCGCAGCGCAGGTGTGGGAATCCATAACATTAACCACTAACCGGGGACCGGTTCCTCTTTCTATTTTTTCCCGAGATGTCATGACGCTGTCAATTGTGATTGAACAGTCTACACTACAAGCGTGGGAGCGCTGCACTACAAGCGTGGGAGCGCTGCGCTTAAGCAAGCTTAGCGCAGCGCCTTATGGCTAGACTTTAAGCAGCGCTGTGCCTGTAGGCTGCGGCAAAGCTTTGGCTGCGTTAGCCTTCGGCTCGCCCTTTTTAAAGAAGCTGGACACATATTGCCTGCAGCTTATGGCGGCATGCTGGCACTTCGTGGCAGCGCCCTTGATGGCATCGCAGGCTTTTTGGCTGCTAAAGAGCTTGTAGGCTACCGCGGCCGTGGTGGCCGCGATGGCCGCACCAATGAGGATCGGTTTCACATAGCTTGCGTTGTTGCCCAGGTCTGCGCTCGCGGCAGCGGCAGCGGCAGCGCTATCGGCAGGGATCGAACTACTGGCGGAGAATAAACTGCCGACAAAAGCCGTGAGATTTTCAACCGGACCGGCAGTGTTGGCTGGCGGTGGGGTAAATACCTTAGCATTGGAAGCTAGTTTACCAGCTCCGGTCATTATGCCTTTGACAAAACCCTCGCCCATGCTGGCCCCTGCCTCGGCTATAACTTCGGCGCCTTCTTCTAATACAGGCTTACCGAGCGATTTAAATAGAGGCGCGATCACCCCAGCTTTGGATGCAATCACTATTACCGTGGCTGCCGCAGGAATATAGAAGGTTTTACGGCTAACTATTGGCCAAGCTGGCGCTAGGTAAGCAATAAGTCTGGCTAATCTTGTAGCCTGTGCAGCTTTTCCATCGACTGCGGCTGCAGCTCCCCGGGCTGGGGCTCCCCCGCCTCCTGCTGCAGCGGCTACGACTACCGGTAAGGCAGCGGCCGCAGCTGCAGCCCCTTGAGCTAAAACGGCTTGTGCATATGCTGATATTGCTGCCCATGTCGGAAGGTCATCTTGTGCAATTTGTGCGAAAGCCGAAAGTGCTACTGTTAATCCCCCGATTAAAACATTTTGTCCTTGGCTGGCAGCTGACAGGGAAGATAGTGCGGATGATGAGCTAGAGCTGGAACTTGAGCTAGACGATAATGATATGTCTGAAGACATAATTTAATTCCTCAATATAAGATTTTTATTATTAAGCTTTTTTAGCAAAAGTGCTGTTATAGGCCGTTTTAGCCACGTCTGAGCCGAGGCTGAAGCCCCACCAGGCTGACACGAAGCCGCCGCCCGTCATGCCGGCAGTGATTGGAAGGCGTTCTGCTGCGGCCAGGGCCACTGGACCTGTGATGGCCAATTCGCCAGCCATGATCGCTTTAGTGCCGATGTTTGCTTTAGCAAAGGCGACAGCCCTTTGGTCGATGCCGGCGGATTCCTTATCGGCTTTGAAAGCCGCTCTATAAAGGCCAAAAACGGCGCCCGCGGCTAAAGCTGTCAGATAAGTCGCTTGGTAGATGGGGGCGCATAGGTCGCCATTTTGACTGCAGCGCTTCAGCATTTCATAATGAATGATCCCTTCGCCGAGAAAGTAGAGCCAGCGTCCGGCCAGATGGCCGCCGCTGTCACTTTTTTTGTCATCTTTTTTATCAGCGGGATTACCGTTGACGTTGACGTTAACGTTAATCGGGTTATGGCTATTGGTATTGGTGGTGCCTGGCACTGCCGTTGTCGGCGCAGGCATACTTGTAATGGTAGACATAAAACTTCTCCTTAGTTTCTGTAATTAAGTTCAAATATAGCGTGTCTGTGTTAAGTTTTTATTAATATTATGGTTAATTAGTTAAATACATTTCGGTTCTGCCGGTTTTGTGAAAGTTATCAAAAACGCATGGCAAGGATTCGGCAGCACGGCTTGAGGTCAGGCTTGCGATTTGCGATTTGAAAAGAGTCTAGCTTACTAATGCCTTGTAGGACTTTCAAATCACAAATCACAAGCCAGACCCCAATCCTTAAGTCACTACCCTCGCCATGAGTTTTTGAGAACTTACGGTTTTGCAGGACAGCGGTGTAAAGCACGGCTTTTGTTTTAATTTTGTCCTTTTGAACATCCCGGCTAATTCAAAATCATAGCCGGGATGTCGCAGGATTCGGCAGCACGGCTTGAGGTCAATTCTCCGACTGCAATCACATCAATCTTTTTGAGAAGATGTTCGCTTTTTTGCCTTTTTTCTCTCATTTTGTAGCCCATACCAAGGCGGAGGCACGGAGCCGCAGGTATGGGTATCGTAAAAATCAAACACTAACCAGGGACTGGTTCTTCTTTTTCAACTTGATTACAGGGACTGGTTCTTCTTTTTCAACTTGATTAAAAGGACTTTATGTTTAGCCTTGCTTGTATGCAAGCCCTTCCGCTATGGAAATCCCATAAATAATAGCTGACCTGAGGAATAAAGCGGAAGATATTTTTGAATGATAGAAGAGTCGTATATCGCTCTTTATATATTTTATTTGACAGGAAGATGTTTTTGGCATTTACTGACCATAAATAGCTAGCGAGGCCTTAATGAAATCCCAAGCATGGACCATGACCCGTTTTCTTAAATGGTCGTGCCGGGCCGCCGGCAGACCGCTTACGTTCGTGATCGCGCTTATGGTGGTCTCCCTGTGGGCAGTGATCGGCTTGCTCTATGGCTTCACGGATACCTGGCTGCTCATCATCAATACTTTCGCCACCATCAACGCTTCTTTAATGGTCTTTATCATTCAAAATACGCAAAACAGAGAGAATATCGCCCTGCAGCTTAAAATCGATGAGCTGATCCTGTCGATCAAAGAGACGGAAAAAGAGTTCATCGCCATCGAAGAGATGGAGGAAGAACAGCTGCAAGAGATAAGAAAAAAACTCTCCATCAGGCAGTCTAACAAAAAAAGACCATCTGAACTTTTTCATCCCGACTTGTGCTTGCCTTTTCTCCCACTATTCCCTATACTTTAGCCACTTATGACAACGATCCTGCCTAAAGATAAAAATGGCTGCCCCTACCTCTTGCTCGCCCCCATGGAGGGCGTCGGCGACCGCTGCTTCCGCAAGGCCATGGCCTCAATCGGCGGCTTCGATGCCGCCGTGACCGAATTCATGCGCGTGCCGGCCAATGCCCATGTCAAAAGCCTGGCCCGCCAATATATGGTCGATGAGACAGCTCCCATCCCACTCGTCGCCCAACTGATGGGGGCCGATGCCGATCTCATGGCTGATATGGCCCATGAGATTGAAGAGCGGGGAGCGCCGCGCATCGATCTGAACTGCGGCTGTCCTTCCAATACCGTCACCGGACGCGGGGCAGGTTCAAGCCTGCTGAAAGACCCTGAAGTGCTGCATCAGATCGCGCGCGCCATGGTCAAGGCTGTCAAGGTGCCCGTGACCCTAAAGATGCGCTCGGGCTTTGAAGACACCTCATTGTTTAAAGAAAATCTAAAGGCCGCCGAAGAGAGCGGTGTGCGTTATATCACCCTCCATCCCCGCACCAAGGTCGATGGGTACGGACCGCCAGCCAAATGGGAGCTCATTGCCGAAGCCAAAGCCATTCTTAAAATCCCCTTGGTGGGCAATGGCGATATCCTTTGCGTGCAGGATGCGCTCAATATGCTGAAAGCTACCGGCTGCGATGCGCTGATGATCGGCCGCGGCAGCGTCATCAACCCGTTTATCTTCCATGAAATCCGCTCACACTTTGCCGGCAACGTCTACACTCCGCAATGGGAACAGCTGGTGCATTATTTCAAGGTCTATCTGGCCGAAATTCCTGCCGAAGGAAGCGCCAGAGGAAAAATCAATAAGATGAAGCAGCTGATGAGTTTCCTCTTTAAGGGGAATGCGGCATTGCTCAGCCAGCGCCAGCATATCCTCACCTCGGCCTGTGCCGACCTCGATGCCTTCCTAGCTTTCGCCCTTCCCCTCCTCCATGCCGGCTGGCTGCATTCACCACAGAGGCACAGAGGCACAGAGGAAACACTCTTGTAAATGTTACCTTTCTTCTTGTTGAATCGCATGCACAGACTGTTTAAATAGAGACAATGATACGGCTAAGTAAAGCTGCAAGCGCACTCTCTGTGCCTCTGTGTCTCTGTGGTGAATTGTTGCTTAGCTTATGCCCTGGAATGCACTGAAGAGATTGTTATTGACGGGACACCGTGATTATTTTAGGATGACCATCTCCTAAATTTTCCCTATGGGTCAATGATTATGTATCAGGCGATGAAAATCTTTGTACTGTCTTTGTGTTTGCAGTTTGGGTTGGTGTCTGCCGCAGGTTTTGACGGCACAATCAATCTGGTGTGGCAGTTCGACCAGCAGTACCGCTGCGAAGAGGACTGGCTGATGGAAGTACTCTCCGGTGTCGGCGTCAATGTCGTCTCTGATGGAAACTACGAGATATTTCTTGATAATTCTGTCGTCATCATTTCCAGTCTGATCGGTCAGGATAGGCATAAGGCCTATTTTGAAAAGCTGCGCGCTATGAATTATCATTTCGGCATCATCCATTTGAGCGATGAAACCTATGCTGCCGCCACGGATTTCTATGCCTATGCCGATTTCGTATTCAGAAGCTATTGGCACAAGAAATTTCTGGCGATGGACAACGTCTGGATTTTGCCCTTAGGCTACAAGGCGGGATTCTGGCGAGATGAAGGGCATCCCCAGCCGGGGCCGGCAGAGGGGCGTAAGCACAGCTGGTGCTTCGCCGGGCAGATCGGCGGCAAGCCGACGCGCATGTCGATGATAGAAAATCTGAAAAGCGTTTGTCCATATTACATCTACGAGACCTTCGCCTGGGGCAGTAACGATCCCAATGCGCTTGGGGTGTTAGCCTACCGCGATATGATGCTGGACACCATCTTTGTACCCAGCCCAACGGGCTGGTGGAATCTGGATTCCTTCCGTCTCTGTGAGGCGCTGGAATGCGGCTGCATTCCCATCGTGGAAAGGCAGCCTATCGACTATTTCGGCAAGTTCTTTGGCGACCATCCGTTCATGGTGGTCGATAGCTGGGATCAGGCGCCGGCGCTAATGAATGCGCTTATAAACGATCCTGTGGGCTTGGAATGGCGCCGTCAGCAGTGCTGCGACTGGTGGAATGGTTATAAAAACCAGCTAAAGCACAATGCGGCCGGCATCATCTACGAGAAATTCCTGGATTAATTCTCTTCATCCTTGCTTGTCGCCATCGTCAGACTGCGAGTTTTTATCATACCAGCGCATGTCGTGGGGATAAGGGGTATCGAAACTGTTGGGGATGACGATCCAGTCGGAGAAGTATATATCATTGGGCAGCGGTGGGGGGAACACTTCCACATCGGGGTGTGTCCAATGCTGCGGGGCTACGACGATTTTAGACGGTTTGGGATTGAGATAGGCCCCCCACCAGGCTAATGATGAGTTGGCCAGGATATGGCCGTGCATCATGGACATCAAAAACAAATCTTCAATGGCATCCTGTCCTTCGATGAAGACAAACTGCCGATCCATCGCTGGAAAATGATGTTTGCACCACTGGATGCGGTCGGAGAAGACGACGAAAATGGTGTCTTCTGGAAACACTTCCATGGCCTTTCTATAATACTCCAATCCCAAAAACGGCCAGCGTTTGGAATCGGACTGTCCCTTGTTGAAGGTGCGCACATTGATGCAAGCGGTGTTTTCGGAGGCGATGAGGTCGCCATACTTGGCATACAGACTATCCAAAATTGTTTGTGAGGGTGCAAGTATGGAAAGAATCTCTTCGCGATGGTGGTTGAAGTGTTTCCAGGATTGGAAATAGCCGATCACCAACTGGTCGTCGCGGTAGGGGATCCTGTCTGCGCTGTGCCAGGAGGGTTCTTGAATACGTATTCAGCAGCGGTCTTGCGATGGGGGAGTCGTTCAGCCGGAAGAAGATCCTCTCCTTATTGTATGACAGGCGGGCGCCAGGGCTATTCAAATCGGGAAAGAGGGCGTCCGCATCGTAATCCCAGGCGTAGGCCAGCATGGCGGCGACCTGGAATAATTGGTTGCCAAGCTGCCCATTCTTCAAGTCGGTAGTGACGATCTGCCGCTGAGCATTGGCTGCGGCCTCAACCTGTGGCAGCTGCACCAGGCAGGATAGAAATAACCAAGCGAGGATGAAGCTATGCATTTTAAACAACAGGTTGAAGTTAATAAGAGGCTGAAAATGCCAGCCGGATGGATTTCATGTAAATATATAAAATCAAAAGATGTATCGTAAATGTCGCTAAATCCGTATAAGATCTTTTACACAATTCTTTAAAATGCAAGAGGTATCATGATTAAGCAGCTTGTGATCGGTGTGATGTGGTTGTTTTGTTTCAGTATATCCATAGGGGTCCAGGCGAACATTTTTGACGGCGATGAAAAGGTTGTCTATGCCTTTACCGACGAACCTATAGATGTGGTCATCCCATCGACAGCCAAAGACCTCGAAATCCTCGAGGCATGCATCGAAGGCATACGATATAACGGTAGTAATATCAGACGCATCATCGTCGTTTCCAAAACGCCTCTGACTGATGAAGCTGAGTGGTATGATGAAAAGCTCTATCCTTTTTCCAAATATGATATAGCCTTGTGGTTGAAGAAAGGCGACCAGCAGGCTGCCGAGTGCTTCATGGCAGAGCCCAGTTCAAGGGTGGGTTGGTACTATCAGCAGCTGCTTAAGTTATATGCCACTTTTGTGATTCCGGATATCTCTGCCAATGTGCTGGTGCTGGATTCAGACACCGTCTTTATCAAGCCGGTGTCGTTTCAAAGTGAAGCTTCGGCAGGTCTTTATAACCCCAGCGGAGAATATTGGCTTCCCTATTTCCACCATGCCAATCGCCTGATACCGGGCTTCAAGAGGCTGTTTCCTGAATATTCGGGAATTTCCCACCACATGCTCCTTCAGCGGTGTGTGCTGGAGGATTTGTTTGCCATCGTCAAGGATATCCACCAGAAGGATACCCACCAGATGGAGTTCTGGCAGGCTTTTTGCAGTTGTGTCGATCCTGAAGAGCTGCTGTCTTCGTCATCAGGGGCCTCTGAATACGAAATCTATTTCAACTTCGTTTTCGCCAGGACTGATCAAGTAGCCATCAGGCACCTCAAGCGGGCTGATGTGCCGACATTGGAATGGCTGCCGCTCTGCCAAAGATGTAATTGCGATTATTTCTCCTGTCATGATTGGATGCGGGCTTATGGTCCGCCGACAGCGAAGGATTATTGAGGGTAGTGTGTGCTATCACGGAATTCTTATGTAACAGAATCCCAACTAAAATTACGTGCCCGAGCGCGCATCCTATTCCCCTTAAGTCAGTCTAATGTTGCTTAGCTCCTATGGAGAGGCCATATTTGTAGCCCACGGTGCAGCGCCAACGGCGCAAACCGTGGGTAGTAAAACAATAATTTAGCCCCAAGGGGGCGTTATAATTGCATTCTCGGATTTTTCACCTTTGTTGATGAAAGCGAAGGAATTATATCGCCCCCTTGGGGCTGGTTTGTTTGTGCCTTGTAACCCACGGTTTGCGCCGTTGGCGCTGCACCGTGGGCTACAAACATGGCCGCTCCTAAGGAGCTCAGCAGCAGATATATATAACGACTTAAGGGGATAGGATGCGAGCCCGAGCCCGAATTCCCGAATGTATAGGCCATATCAGTAAATGGTCTAAGCATTTTTGAATTCGGGCTGGCGCACGGGCGCGCTTAGAATATGTAGCCGATATCGATGGTGGCAGAGAAGGATTGCCATTTGGCATTCTTCACCTTATCTTTTTCTGAAGCATTGAAGCCTAGGTCTGCAAAGCTGCTGGCTTTAGGCTTTTCACTGCCATTAACGGCTTTCCAATGCTGGGCTTTCAGGCCGAGGCTGATGCTCCACTCGCAATAGATGTACTTTTTGATTTTGAGATAAGCGAGCTGTCCATAGGCATTGCTGGAATGGCGTTTGTCAGAGAATGCGCCTGCCGTATCGGGGCCGGCGAGCTGCCAGGTGGCATTCCACGTAGCCCAGTGGTATTCATAGCCTGCGTGAAGAGTGGCACAGCAGACATCCCAGGTGGCATCAACGCCCAGCCATGGGCCTTGCCAGTGTTCGGTATATTTCATGCCGTCAATGACAGGATCTGCTACATGATCGGTGATGGCTTCATGCAGTTTAAATTGCTGACGGTTGTATGACCAGCCGACGACAGGTCCGATGGCAAAATCCTGCAGGCATTTGTAGCTGCAGTTAGACAGGATGAAAAGATAGCCGGCGCCGATGGTCCCATCCTGGACGTTTACGTGGTTTATTTGAGCTTTGGTTTGGCTGAATGTGGCCGGTAGGGGAGTTGTGAAGGTCTCATTATAGAAGCCGTTCCAACCCCAGCCATAATCAACGTCTGCGCGGGCCAGCCAATTGCCATACCAGTTGCAATGGGTCACGCGCGCTTCAAGTCCGAGTTGGTAAATAGACATCTTCCTGGCTTTGAGGCTATCTGTGCCGATCAAGGTGGAGGGAGCGATATATTCTTTGATCAGGCATGACTGTCTGTCCTGGCGGTATCCATTAGTCACATCAATTTCATAATCTATCGGAAGCGCCTGGACTGCACTGGTTGATAAGCAGGTTATCAATGAAAATGCGGCATAGGCCAGATTTCTTTTAAATTGCATACATCCTCTTAAACTGGTGATTTTGCTAACTTTTTTTACTATATGCAGCCTGTAAGCATGAGTCAAATAAAAATTCATATTAGTTACGCCTTTGACAAAATACGTCAACGCATTTCTGCAATTAGACACTAGGCTGGATATTTGGATTTATTTTAGATACGTGTCGGTGCCGTTAATCCAATCTTCGCGGATCGGGCAAAATACATCCAAGACCAAGCTATCGTCTACAGCTTCAAACTGATGGGGGATATTGGACGGGATGATGATCACTTCGCCGCTATGCACGAGGAAGTCTTTGTCGGGCACGGTGACTTTGATGCAACCATTGAGGACATAGGAGATTTGTTCATTAGGGTGATGGTGCTCAGGGACGATGGCGCCTTTTTTAAGCTGGAAATTAGCCAGGGTGGCTTTTTCCCCGCTGACATAGCGGCGTGAAGTTTTATCTGTCAGTTTTTCAAAATGAAGTTTTTCAAAAGGAAAGAGTTGTACGTCCATAAGCTCCTTTTAAAGCAGAATATATTTATAAGCAATTTCTTTTATTTACAGATCACATCGACCGCCTGTATTCGCCGCCGCAGGCATAAAGCAGGTGGCTGATCTGACCCAGGGAGCAATAGCGGACCGTCTCCATGAGTTCTTCAAAGACATTGCCGCCGGTCAGGGCCACATGGCGGAGCCGCTGCAGGGCTTGCTGATTTTTTGCGCCGGCATTGGCGATGAAGGCTTTGGTGCGGGCGATCTGCTGGTCTTTTTCTTGATTGGTGGCGCGCACCACTTTGATATGTTCATAGTCGGTAGGGCTGCTTTCGGAAAGGAAGGTGTTTACGCCGATGATGGGCAATTCGCCGCTGGCTTTGAGCATCTCATATTTCATCGATTCGGTCTGGATGCGGTGGCGTTGATATTGCTTCTCCATGGCCCCTAGCACGCCGCCGCGGCGCGAGAGGGATTCGAATTCCTCCAGCACCGCGTCTTCGACGAGGTCTGTCAAACTCTCAAGGAAATACGAACCTTGCGAGGCATTTTCACATTTGCCCGGTCCGAATTCCTGTGTCAGGATCAGCTGGATGGCGATGGCGCGGCGCACGGATTCCTCGGTGGGTGTGGTGATGGCCTCGTCATAGGCGTTGGTGTGCAGGCTGTTGCAGTTGTCCTGGGTGGCAAGCAGGGCTTGCAGGGTGGTGCGGATGTCGTTAAAGGCGATTTCCTGGGCATGCAAGCTTCGGCCGGATGTTTGGATGTGGTATTTGAATTTGCAGCTGCGCTCATTGGCGGCATATTTTTTTCTCAGGGCGACAGCCCAGATTCTGCGTGCCACGCGGCCGATGACGGCATATTCGGGATCAAGGCCGCAGCTGAAGAAGAAGGAGAGGTTGGGTGCGAAGTCATCGATTTTCATGCCGCGCGACAGATAATATTCGACGATGGTGAAGCCATTGGCGAGGGTGAAGGCCAGCTGGCTTATGGGGTTGGCGCCGGCTTCAGCAATATGGTAGCCGCTGATGCTGGCCGAATAGAAGTTGCGCACATTTTCCTGGATGAAGTAAGCCTGGATATCGCCCATCATCTTCAGGGCGAATTTGGAGGTGAAGATGCATTCGTTTTGGGCTTGTTCTTCTTTCAGGATGTCGGCCTGGACGGTGCCACGGACATTATTTAACACGCGCGCTTTGATGTCGGCGTATTGCTTTGGATCGATTTCATGCCGTTCTTTGCCGGTGATTTTTTTGACTTCGAAATCGATGGCGGCATTAAAGAACATGGCCAATATCATCGGCGCCGGCCCGTTGATGGTCAGGGAGACGGAAGTCAAAGGGTCCATGAGGTCAAAGCCTGCATATAGTGCCTTCACATCCTCCAGCGTGGCGATGCTGACGCCGCTGTTGCCGACGTTGCCGTAGATGTCGGGAGGAGAACCGGGATCCTCTCCGTAGAGCGTGACGGCATCAAAGGCTGTGCTCAGGCGTTTAGCCGAGTCGTTGCGGCATAGGGAGTGGAATTTGAGGTTGGTGCGTTCGGGGGTGCCTTCGCCGGCAAACTGGCGTTTGGGATCTTCCTCCTGGTTTTTTAAGGGGAAGACGCCGGCGGTATAAGGGAAGTAGCCGGGGAAATTTTCCAGGCGCATGAAGGCGATGATGTCCCCCCAGTCGCGAAACTTCGGGGTGGCGATTTTGGGGATGAATAGGTTGGAAAGGGATTTGGTGAATAGAGGGCGGGTGGTGGTTTTACCGCGCACGGTATAGGAGAATTCTTCCTGCGCATAGGCGTGCTTCAAATCGTGGTATTGCTTGAGTAGCTGGTGCAGATCCGGCGGTAATTCCTTTTCGCTGGTATTTTGGCGATAGGCGGCTGAGGCCAGCTCTGCCATGTCTTCGGTATCTTGTCTGTATTGCCTGATGCTTTTAGCGATTTCCCCGAGATAAAAGGTTCTTTCCAGCGGGATGATGGTGGACATGTGGGGATGATTAAGCTGCCTAAGGCTTTCGATGTTTAGCGCCTGATTTCCTGGGGTAGAGAAAAGTTTTTTCTCTTTGAGCAGCTGTATGAGTGCGATAAACAGGCGCGTCACACCGGAATCATTGAAGTCGGAGGCGATGGTATGGAAGATGGGCAGATGCCCTTGAAGAGCCTCTTTCATCGGGATCTGATGGGCATTGGCATAGGCATGTACGATATCATCGTAGGCATCTTGTGAGCCTAGCTTGTCAAATTTGTTCAGCACCACCATATCTGCCAGATCGAGCATGTCGATTTTTTCAAGCTGCATGGATGCGCCATAATCACTTGTCATCACATAGAGCGAGATATCGCAGACATTGACGATCCGCGAGTCCCCTTGGCCGATGCCTGTCGTTTCTAGGAAGACGAGGTCAAATTGGCCCCAGCGCATCAGCTTCAGGGCGGCTTCGACAACAGGGCTTAGCTCGTTGCCTGAGGAGCGTGTGGCCAGCGACCTTAAGACGCCCGCGCGCAGCGGCGGAGACGGCTGGGCGGCGGGGTGCGCCGCTATGACGAAAATGATTTGCGCCGCCTGAAGTTCATTCGCGCGGCGCAGGCGTCGGGCTTCACCCTCGAAGAAATCGCCGAGCTGCTCGCGCTGGAGGAAAGCGACGACCGGGTGCGCGTGCGCAGCCTTGCGCGGCAGCGGATCGACGTGCTCGACCAAAAGATAGCGCAGATGACGGAAACCCGCGCGGCGTTGGCGCGCTTGGCGGATCAATGCGCGGCGAGCGACAAGGAACCGTGTCCGATATTGGCGGCTTTTGAGCCTTAGCGGCGCGCCGGTTCATCGAAACAGCAGCAGCGAACGACCGACCGCGGCTATCATGATTCTCCCTGTGGCGAAGCCATGGGGAGGTGGCAGCGCGAAGCGCTGACGGAGGGGCTATGGCGCCGCCGTCGCTGCCCCTCCACCACTCGCTTCGCGAGCGGTCCCCCTCCCCATCGCTTCGCGACAGGGAGGATTTTCTCCTTCTCGTCATCCCGGACTTGATCCGGGTGTGGATTCACATTTGAAGTGCAACGGGATGAAGGTTTCGGCTGGGGTTTTGAAGCCGAGGCATTTTCTGGGCGTGTTGTTGTATTTTGCGATGATGGCGTCGATGTCATTGGCTGACAAGTTGTCGAGGTTGGTTTTTCTTGGGAGGTTGCGGCGCAGCCTGCCGATGGCGTTTTCGACGCTGCCTTTCTGCCATGGGGCGTGCGGATCGCAGAAGTAGGCATTGAGGCCGAGCTGCTGTTCGATGCGGTGATGGCGGGTAAACTCGGTGCCATTGTCGAAGGTGATCGAGCGGCGCAGCGCGGCAGGCATGAGTTTGAGCATCTGCACGAGAGCGTCGGCGACGGGATCGGCCTTGAGGCTGCCCTGACGCAGGGCGATGGTGATCCGCGAGTGGCGTTCATGGGCGATGAGGATCGCCTGTCCCGGAGTGGAGAAGAGCATGGCATCGGCCTCCCAATGGCCTGGCTGCTTGCGGGCGGCGATGTCGGCGGGCCGGTCGTGGATCGAGGGGCGATCGGTATAGCGCGGCCAACCGCCCTTGGTGCGCCAGCCGCGCTTGTATTTGGCGCGCGGCAGGTAGAAGCGCCAGCGGCGGTCGTTGGTGCGCTTGAGTTGGGCATAGACGAAGCGGTAAATCGTCTCGTGGCTGATGACCTTATGGCCTTGCTCGCGGGCGAGACGCCCCGCGACCTGCTCGGGCGACCAGCCCTGCGCGAGCCGATCGAGGACCACTTCGCGCAAGGCATCATCGCGATCCATGCGCGCCCCGCTCCAGCGCCGAGCCTCGGTCTGCGCCTGTGCATAGGCCGGCCGGTAACCGACCTTGGCGCCGCAGTTGCGCTTCAATTCGCGCGCGATGGTCGACGGCTGGCGATCCAGAGCTGCAGCGATCTGCCGGATCGATTGCCCGGCTTCATGAAGACGGGCAATCGAGCAGCGCTCCTCAATCGATAGCTGGCGGTATTTCGACATGGCAGCACCTGTGTCAGGTGTTGCACTTCGTTTGTGAACTCAGGGGGATCCATCCGCCCTCTCTCAGTAGCGGGCGGTGCAAGGCCTCATGGACCCCGGATCAAGTCCGGGGTGACGAAGACATGAGGGCAGTTCTTTACCTAATGCCGACGATCAGCCTCGCGATGACCTCGTCGGATCAGCTGTGCAGGAAGTGCAGCACGTCGCCGTCGTGGACGACATACTCCTTGCCCTCGGACCGCAGCTTGCCCGCATCGCGCGCGCGCGTTTCGCCGCCCAGCGCGACATAATCGTCATAGGCGATCGTCTCGGCGCGGATGAAGCCGCGTTCGAAATCGCTGTGGATCGCGCCCGCCGCCTGCGGTGCCTTGGCACCCGCGTGGACGGTCCACGCGCGCGCTTCCTTCGGGCCGACCGTGAAGAAGGTCAGCAGGTCGAGCAGGCTGTAGCCGGCGCGGATCACGCGGGCGAGGCCGGTTTCGGCCAGGCCCAGCTCGGCCAGGAATTCGCCGCGATCCTCCGGCGGCATCGTCGCGATCTCGGCCTCGATCGCCGCCGACACGACGACGGCCTCCGCGCCCTCGGCCTTCGCCTTGTCGAACACCTGCGCCGACAGGGCATTGCCGTTCGCGGCGCTCCTCCTCGTTGACGTTGCAGACGTAGAGGACGGGCTTGGACGTCAGCAGCTGCGCCTGCGCGAAGACGCGCGCCTCTTCCTCGTCGCTTCGGCACCGTCAGCCGCGCGGGCTTGCCCTCGCGCAGCAGGTCGAGCGCCTGGCCGAGCACGGCGGCGGCGACCTTCGCCTCCTTGTCGCCCTGCTGCGCCTTCTTGGCGAGCGCGGGGACGCGCTTTTCCAGGCTGTCCAGATCGGCGAGCATCAGCTCGGTCTCGACCGTCTCGGCATCGGCGATCGGATCGACCTTGTTGTCGACGTGCTGGATGTCGTCGTTCTCGAAACAGCGCAGGACATGGACGATCGCGTCGACCTCGCGGATGTTGCCGAGGAACTGGTTGCCCAGCCCCTCGCCCTTGGACGCGCCGCGCACCAGCCCGGCGATGTCGACGAAGCCCAGCTGCGTCTCGATGATCTTGGCCGATCCCGCGATCTTCGCCAGCTTGTCCAGTCGCGGATCGGGCACCGCGACGTTGCCGACGTTCGGCTCGATCGTGCAGAACGGATAATTCGCCGCCTGCGCCGCCGCCGTCTGCGTCAGCGCGTTGAACAGCGTCGACTTGCCGACGTTCGGCAGGCCGACGATGCCGCAGCGGAAACCCATAAAAACTCCGTGTGACCGGCGCGCCTATTACAGGAGGGGCCGTTGTTGCTGCGCCCCTAGCGCCAAGTCGCTCGCGACGCCAGCTTTTGACGCGCCCGAATATCGTTGCGAACGGTTCAGCCTTGCGGCTTTATCGCGGGTGCCATGACGACATTCTCTCGATGGACCGCCGCTGCGCTGCTGCTCGGGCTTGAGCGCGGTCGCCCCCAGCGCCGCGCCCAGCCGCTTCGAAGCCGGCGTGCTCGCCGAACTGCAACCGCTTTC